>CAMAUZ010000050.1 GCA_945861535.1 Akkermansia muciniphila
GCACCCGCCCGATCAGGTCATCCACCAATTCCTTGCTCTCCGCCAAATCGGCCCGCACCGGCCCCGGCAGGCGGGGCAGCGCCAGTTCCAGGCCGAGCTTCAACCCCGTCAGCAACTGCCCGAACTGATCGTGCAGCTCCAGCGCCAGCGCCCGGCGCTCGTCCTCCTGGACCTCCACCAGTCGCAGCGATAACGCCCGCAGCCGTTCGCGCCCCAGATACACCTCCTCCAGCAACCGCGCGTGCTGGATGGTGATCGCCAGTTGCGACGCCAGTTCGTGCGCGATTTCCAGTTGTTCTTCGGTGAACGCGTCCGGTGCATCGCTCGCCAGATTCAACGCCCCGATCAACTTTCCCTTCGCGATCAACGGCAGGTCCACGATTCCCTCCCACGTCTTGCCGTGCAGATGGTGCTGCGGGTCGGGCACCTGAAACAAATTCCTGGTCCGCCGCACCCGGCGCGGCTGTCCCGACTGCAACGTCCGCGACAACCGCAACTGCTCTTCCGTCAACGCCCAGCTCCCCCCTTCCGCCACGCCCTGATCATGCGTCGCCAGCACGATCGCACGCTCGTGACCCGACGTCAGTTCCACCACGCTGCCCTGCCCGAACGGCAGCAGGCGGTGCAGGCCGGCCAGGGCCACCTCCGCGATCATCTTCGGCGTCTGCATTTCCAGAATCGCCTGGTCGATGCTCCGCAAAATCTTCAGCCGCTCGGCATACCGCCGCTGCCGTGCCACTGCCGCCTGCAACGCCGCATTGGCCTGCGTCAATTCCTCGGTGCGCTCCCGCACCCGCCGCTCCAGTTCCGCTTGCGCCCGCCGCAATCCCAGTTCGGCCTGCTGAATCCGCACCAACGACTGCACCCGCGCCACCAGTTCGCGGTTCTCGATGGGCCGCGCGATGTAGCCGTCCGCGCCCGCATCCAGCCCCGTCGCCTGCTGCTCGGAAGCCGTCTGCACCGACGACAGCAGCACCACGAACGCCCCGCCCAACGCCGCGCTGGCCTTGATCCGCCGGCACAGCTCGACGCCGTTGCAGTCCGGCAGCACCACGTCCAGCAGGATCAAATCCGGCACCCGCTCGCCGGCCAGCCACAACCCCTCCGCGCCCGTGCGCGCCTCGACGACCACGTAGCCCGCCGCTCGGAGCAGTTGGGACAATCCGAGCATCACCACCGGATTGTCTTCGACCAAAAGTATCTGCACTGGATTATTCATGAGCTGGTTTACCCCTTCCCCTGCGCGGGGCGCTTTCGGCCCCGGCGTTTGCGCTGCCTCCCAATCGTTGCCTTGACTCATAGCGTCACGCCGCCCCGCCGGTTTTGGGAGCGCCGGGCGGGGTGGCATCAGGCAATTCATCCTCGCGATCCAACAACTCCATCTGCTCCGCAAAACAGCCCGGGCAAATCCCATGGGTAAATTTGAGGTCCGAGTGGTTCCCGAGGTAGGACTCGACCTGGTGCCAGTAGTTCTGATCGTCGCGCACTTTTTTGCAGTAGCAGCAGATCGGCAGCAAACCCTGCAACTGCTTGATCTGAGCGAGTGCTTCCTCCAGTTCGCTGACCCGGTGGCGCAGCTCGGCCTGCAAGCCGAGCACGCGTTCGCCCACTTGCAGGCGGGCTTGGAGTTCGGCGGGATCGCAGGGTTTGTGCAGATAATCGTCCGCACCCGCATCCAGGCCGTGCACGAGATCGCCGCGGCTCACCATGGTGGCCGTGAGCAGGATGATGTACAGGCCGCGCTCGCGGAACTGGGCGCGTGCCTGGCGGCAGAATTCATCGCCGCTCATCCCTGGCATGACCACGTCGGCGAGGATGAGTGTGGGCGCGTCCGCGCGCTGTAAGACCTCCCACGCCGCCACGCCATCGACCGCGCTCACCACCTCGTAGCCCCAGCGCCCGAGCTGGGCGGTGAGTTTCTCCCGCGTGACGGGTTCGTCTTCAGCGATCAGGATTCTCATGGGGTTCATGGGGTTTGGATCAAAGCGCGCAATTCTGTTTCGAACCGGCCCAACTCGTGTTCCAACGCCGCCAGCAAGGCCGGCCCGCTCGTGAAATTTTTCTGCTCGCCCGCTTCCTCGAGCTGGTGCGCGACCGTCGCGGCCGGCTGCGCGGCGAACTGAAGGAGCGAGCCTTTCAACGTGTGCGCCGCAAGCAGCAGCGCCCGCGCGTCGCCGGCCGGCACGGCCGTGCGAATCTGCCGCAACAGCGCCGGGGTGTGTTCAAAGAACAGCTCGGCCAGCCGTCGCAGCAGCGCGGTGTTGCCGTCCAGTTCGGACAATAACTTGTCGCGGTCCAGCGCCGGACCGGCGTTCGCCGCGGGTGCGGGCGCGGCGGACGGTTCCGGCTCGGCGGGGAAAAGCCGCTCGATGGCGGCCAGCAATTCGGGGCGGCGGATCGGCTTGGTGACATAATCATCCATGCCCGCGGCGAGACATTGTTCCCGGTCGCCTTTCATCGCGTTCGCCGTCAGCGCGATGATCGGGAGATGGCGGTCGGTGCCTTGTTCGAGTTCGCGAATCCGCGTCGCCGCCTCCAACCCGTCCATCTCGGGCATCTGCACATCCATCAGCACCAGGTCCAGCGGATGCTGCGCCACCGCGGCCAGCGCCTGGCGGCCGTTGTGGGCCGAGACGACGGTGTGCCCCAGTTTTTCCAACAACGTCATGGCCAGCTCGCGATTGATCGGATTGTCCTCCGCGAGCAGTACGCGCAACGCGCGGCGGGCGCGCGGCAATTCCGGCGTGCCGCTCGCCGTCGCTGTCCCCGGCGCCGGCTGGCCGTGCTTCCCGAGCGTGTTCAAAATCGCATCGAGCAATTCTGACTGGCTCACGGGCTTGACCAGATACGTCGCCACGCCCAGCTCGCGGCAACGCGCCACATCCGCCGAGCGATCGGCCGAGGAGAGCATCATCACCAGCGTGCGCGCGAACTCGGGATGCACCTTCATCTGCTGGGCCAGCGTGAAACCGTCCGTGCCCGGCATCTTGGCGTCCAGCAACACCAGCAGATACGGCTGCCGCGTGGCCGCCGCGCGCTGCAACTCCTCGAGCGCGGCCCGGGCATCGGCGACGGCGACCGGGTGCATCCGCCACTTGACGAGTATCTCGGTGAGGATCTGGCGGTTCGTGGCGTTGTCATCCACCACGAGCACGGGCTGATTCAGGAGGTGTTCCATGTCGGAGGGCGTGAGGCGCGCGACGGGCGCGGTCTGCACGGCGAAATTAGCGGTGAAATGAAAGCGGCTCCCGCATCCCGGCTCGCTCTCCAGCCACAGCCGCCCACCCATCAGGCGCACAAGCCGCGTCGAAATGGCCAGCCCCAGACCGGTGCCGCCGTATTGCCGCGTGATCGTGCCGTCGGCTTGAGTAAACGCCTCGAAAACCATCCCCTGCTTCTCGCGCGGAATGCCGATGCCGGTGTCGGCCACGCAGAAATGCAACCGCAGCGAACCGCCGGGCACCGCCGTCGTCGCAACCGCCGCTCCCGGCTCGTCCTCCGCAAGGCTGACGGTGACGGTGACCTCGCCGCGCTCGGTGAACTTGATGGCGTTGCCGACCAGGTTGATCACCACCTGCCGCAGCCGGCCGAGGTCACCGACCAGTTCATCGGGCACGTCGGACTTGATGTGCAACGCCAGTTCCAAACCCTTCTCATGCGCCCGGAAACCGATGGTCTTGAGGCTCTCGCCCAGCCCGTCGCGCAGCAGGAAATTCTCGGGACACAACTCCAGCTTGCCCGCCTCGATCTTCGAGAAATCCAGGATGTCGTTGATGATCCGCAGCAGGGATTCGCCCGAGCTTTTCACCGCGGTGAGATAATTGCGCTGCTCGCGCGTGAGCGTCGTGTCCAGCGCCAGCTCGGTCATGCCGATGATGCCGTTCATCGGCGTGCGGATTTCGTGGCTCATGTTCGCCAAGAACTCGCTCTTGGCGCGGTTGGCCGCCTCGGCCGCGTCCTTGGCGTGCTGCAACGCCAGTTCCACCTGCTTGCGGTGAATGCCCAGCGCCAGGCCGTCCGCCGTCGTCGCCAGCGCCTTCAGGGCGAACTTGCTCAACGGCTGACGCGCGAACATCGCCACCACCCCCACCACCCGCCCATCGACCAGCAGCGGATGCCCGGCGAAGGCCACCATTCCTTCACGCCGCGCCCAGTCGCGATCACCCACGCGCGGGTCGATCTGCACCTCATTGGTCAGGTGCGGCAAGCGCTCCGCGGCAATAAGCCCGATCTTGAACTTGCCCACCGGCACCCGCCCGTGCGGGCCGTCGAGATGCGTGTAAAATCCGGCGCTGGCCCGCAATTCGAGCACCTGCTCCGCCGCGTTCAGCGTCCAGACGCGCGCGAAGGCCGCCCCTAAATGCTCCACCATCGCGGCGCAACATTTCTGCAGCATCTCCCCCAGGGTCGCTCTGCCCGTAGTCGCATCGCCCACCGCCGCACCAAACGCCGCCAGCCGCAATTGCTCCGCCTGCACCAACTGCAGCCGCCGCAACTCCGTGATGTCCCGCACGATCTTGGAGGCACCCACGATTTTTCCTGTGGCATCTCGGATCGGCGAAATGGTCGCGGAAACATGCACCAAGGTCCCGTCCTTCCGCACCCGGACCGTCGCCAGATGCTCGATGCTCTCGCCCGCACCGAGCCGGGCCAGAATCTCCCCTTCCTCGTCGCGGCGGTCCGGCGGCAGCAGCCGCAACATCGGGGTGCCGATCATCTCCTGCGCCGTGTAGCCGAACAGCCGCTCGGCCGCCGCGTTCCAACTGGTGACAATCCCATCCAGCGTCTTGCTCGCGATCGCGTCCTCGGAGAAGGCGACGATGGCGGCGAAGCGGGCCAGATCAATTTCGGCCCGTCGGCGCGCGGTCAGATCGCGGAACGCCACGATGGCCCCGGCGCTCCGCCCCTGCTCGTCCAGCACCGGCGAGACGACATATTCCACCGGAAAGCTGGTTCCGTCTTTGCGCCAGAAGCTGTCGCTGTCCACCGTGCAAATCCGCCCATCGCGCAAGGCGGTGGAAATGGCACATTCCCCGACCGGAAGGACGGAGCCGTCGGCACGAAGATGATGAATCGTGGCGTGCGCCGGACGCCCCAGCAATTCTTCCGCGGCATAGCCAAGCAGCCGTTCCGCCGCCGGGTTCTCCAGGCTGATGCGGCCGTCGGAATTCAGCACCAGCAGGCCGTCCGCCACGGAATCGAAAATCAACTCATGACGACGGCGCTGCTGCTCGACGAGTTGCCAGTTGCGTCGCAGTTCCAGTTGCCGCACCACCTGCCGCCCGAGCCGGGCCAGCGCGTCCCGTTGCTCCGCGTTGAGCTGCCGCGGCACCCGGTCGATCACACACAGCG
This sequence comes from Akkermansia muciniphila, assembly GCA_945861535.1. Taxonomy (GTDB): domain Bacteria; phylum Verrucomicrobiota; class Verrucomicrobiia; order Limisphaerales; family BJHT01; genus BJHT01. The sequence goes on from CAMAUZ010000050.1 coordinate 5,353, forward strand.
TCCCCACCGCCAGGCCCGCCGGCGTCGTCAGCGGCATGCCGGCATAGAAACGAATGTTGGGATCGCTGGTCACCAGCGGATTGTCGTGGAAGCGCGTATCCTCGAGCGCATTCGGCACCTCAAAAAGCCCGGCTTCCTGAATGGCGTGCCCGCAAAAGGAAATGTCCCGGGGCGTCTCCGCCGCCGCCAGCCCCACCTTGCTCTTGAACCACTGCCGGTGCGCATCCACCAGCGAGATGAGCGCGATGGGCGTGCCGCAAATCTGCGAGGCGAGCTGCGTGAAATCATCGAACTCCGCCTCGTCAGGCGTGTCCAGGACCGCGTAGCCGTGCAGCGCGGTCAGGCGTTCGGCTTCGTTGGCAGGGATGGGTGCGGCAGTCATGGTTGGGCGGCGAACGGCGGCATGCCATGCGGTGCGCTCGGGTATCGCAGCGACTTCACCGGCACAGAATTGGGCAACGGCATCATTCCAAAGGGTGTAAACGAGCGGCGGCGGAGTGGCGATTCATTTTGGTCCGGACCCCGGCAAATCCGTAGAAATACGCAGCCGCCACGCGGCCGGTGGTCCGGCTGGCCGAGGCGCTCATCCTCCACGTCGCGCGCTGGCTGCCGTGGCCGGCGGGCACTTCCTTCTACGTGGCCGCGCTGGTCTTGGGACCGCTGCTGGGTTCCCTCGTCACCGAGCCGGCGGCGATGACCTTGCTGGCGCTTGTGCTCAAGCGCCGGCACTTCGACCGAGGCATCACGCCCAAGCTGGCCTACGCCACGCTCGGCCTGCTCTTCGTCAACCGCACCATCGGCGGCACGCTTACCCATTTCGCCGCGCCGCCCGTGATCATGGTCGCGGCCAAGTGGAACTGGGACACGCCCTTCATGTTTGCGACCTTTGGCTGGCGCGCGGCGGCGAGCTGACCGTCGTCGCCAATGCTCCGAACCCGGCGGGCGTGGGGATTCTGCAGGACGCGAAGGCGTTTGGCGACGAGGGCATCAGCCCGCAGGGCCTGTTCCTCGGCGCGCTCCTGCCGACCGCGATGGCCGTGGTGTTTTTCTGGTTCCTGCGTTGAACCGCACCCCGTGCCCGGCACCACCCGGCGCCGCGCGACCTTGGGTTCGCAGGCCAGCGGACGGCGGCTCGCGAAGGCCGCGCCAGCCGGCCGCGGCTTTGAACCCCCGGCGGCCTTCCGGGAACGAGGAGCGGCATCCCCTGCGAACTGAAGACCGACCCGGCCGCGGGCACAGACGAGGCTTCTGCCGCCCCGCAGAGTGCGCTATCAATTTTGCGAGATGACACACGAGACCGAGCACCTGCACCAACCGGTGTCGGACGTCGCCCGCAAAGACGTTGCGACGCTGCCCCAGGATTTCACCATCCAGGAAGCGCTGGCCGCCATCCGGCAGCGCGGGGTCGGGGAGAAGATCGTCTATTTTTACGTGGTGGACCCGGAGCGCCGGCTGGCGGGAGTGCTGCCCACCCGCCGATTGTTGACCGCGCCCCTGGAGCAGCGGCTCGCTGACGTCATGGTGACGCGGGTGGTGGCCATTCCGCGGACCGCGACGGTGCTGGAGGCCTGCGAGGCCTTCGTCTTGCACAAGTTTCTCGCGTTTCCCGTGGTGGACGAGGAGCGCCGAATTGTCGGGGTGGTGGATGTTGGCCTGCTGACGGAGGAGGCCTTCGATATTGCCGAGCGCGAGCAGACGGATGCGCTGTTTGGGTCCATCGGCTTTCGCGTGTCGCAGGTGCGCGATGCCTCGCCACTGCGGGCGTTTCGCTTCCGCTTTCCGTGGCTGATGGCGACGATTGGCAGCGGGACGCTCTGCGCGTTGCTCGCCAGCGCCTATGAAATAACGCTGGCCAAGAGCATCGTCCTGTCCTTTTTCCTGACGATGGTGCTGGGGTTGGCCGAGAGCGTGAGCATTCAGTCCATGACGGTCACGATCCAGGCCCTGCGCGCGACCCAACCGACCCTCGGCTGGTATGTGCGGACGTTCCGCCGGGAAGCCGGCACGGCGCTGCTGCTCGGCGCGGCGTGCGGCGTGGTGGTCGGGCTGATCGTGTGGTTTTGGCGTGGGGCCGGGGTCGCGGGCGTCGCCATTGGCGCCAGCATTCTCCTCGCGCTGTGCGCGGCCTGCTTCTTCGGCCTGACCGTTCCTACGCTGTTGCACGCGTGGAAACTCGATCCGAAGATTGCCGCCGGCCCGGTGACCCTGGCGTTCACCGACATTTTCACCCTGCTGTTTTACTTCAGCCTCGCGGCGCTACTGCTGTGAGTCAGACGCCTCAAGGGCGGTTCGGCAGCATCGCCGCCCGCATCCTGTCCCCCGGCCGAAACCCGCAAGCCCGCCACACCGTCCCCCGTACCGCAGGCGTCCCCGCCTGCGAGTTCCGGCGGCGTCTCGCCGCCAGGACCAGCCGGGAACGCGCAAAACGCGGCGGGGCACGATGCGGTATCCACCCCCGCCTTCCCGCACCGAGACGGTGCGGGAACTCGCAGACGAACCGCCTGCGGTACCCACCGCCACCCAGCCCACAAAACTTTGTCGCATATGCAACAAAGTTTTGTAACCGAGCAAGCGGGCACTCCCCCGAGCGAGCGCACCAAGACCCGCACCCGCGCTTTTCCCGTCTGGCCCTTGTCCCTTGCACCTTCCCTTGAGCTTTGAGCTTTATGCTTTGAGCTTTCCCCCCGAACTTTTCGCCGTGACCGATCTGGAACAACGCTTCGGCGGCATCGCCCGCCTCTACGGCCGCGCGGCCCTCGACCGCCTGCGCGCCGCGCACGTCTGCGTCATCGGCCTTGGCGGCATCGGCTCGTGGAGTGTCGAGGCCCTCGCGCGCTCGGGCGTCGGCGCGCTCACACTCGTGGACCTCGACGACATTTGCATCACCAACATCAACCGCCAGAGCCACGCCCTGCCCGGCACCGTTGGCCGGCCCAAAGTCGAAGTCCTCGCCGAACGCCTCCGCGCCATCGCCCCGGACATCCGCGTCCACCCCGTGCTCGAATTTTTCACCGCCGCCAGCGCCGAAAGCATCTTCGCCCCGCGCTTCGATTACGTGATCGATGCCATCGACAGCCTGAGCAACAAGTGCCGCCTCATCGCTCTCTGCCGCGACCGCCAGATTCCGCTCATCACCTGCGGCGCGGCCGGTGGCCGCCGCGACCCCACCGCCGTCCGCATCACCGACCTCGCGCGCGCCAGCCACGACCGCCTGCTTGCCCAAGTCCGCAAACAACTCCGCGCCGAACACGGCTTCCCCCGCGACCCCGCGGCCCTCGACGTGGACTGCGTGTATTCCCCCGAGGCCCCCGTCTTCCCCCACGCAGACGGCTCCATCTGCGACACCAAAAAGGAAGCCCGCGCCAGCGCCGCCGCTGAAGATCCCCTCCGCCTCAACTGCAACTCCGGCCTCGGCTCCGCCACCTTTGTCACCGGCGCCTTTGGTTTCGCCGCCGCCGCCCATGTGGTCAGGAAGCTCGCAGGCGGCTGAATCAGGGACGCGGATTAATCAGGAAGGCAGGAAAGGAGGAACAGAAGAATGACACGCTTGCCCACCGCTTTTCCTTCCTGCCTTCCTGCCTTCCTGATTCCCTTCGCCGCCATGAACATTCTCCGGCCACTCACCGCCCTGCTACTGCTCGCCGCCCTCCCCTCCATCCACGCGGCTGGTCTCGCACTCCCGCCCATCCCCGGCCAGCGCGTGTTTGTCGCCGGCCACAGTTTCCACATCTTTGTCGCCGCGCCGCTCGCCGAGTTCGCCAAGGACGCGGGCATCACCGACCACCGCACCGCCGGCACGCAGATGATCGGCGGCTCGCGCACGCTCCAGCACTGGAATCTCCCCGACGACAAGAACAAGGCCAAAGCCGCTCTGCGCGCGGGCGAAGTCGATGTCCTCACCCTCTCACCGCACCTCCTCATTCCCGACGAAGGCATCGACCATTTCACGAAGCTCGGCCTCGAGAAAAACCCGAAGCTGCGCGTCCTCGTGCAAGGCTCCTGGCTCCCGTGGGATGGCTCGGCCAACCCGAAAGCCTTCACCACCGAGCAGCACAACCAGACCCCGCTCGCGCAACTCCGGGCCGACCAAAACGAGTGGGACAAAAAAATCTCCGCCCAAATCCGCGCGCTCAACCAGGCCATCGGTCGCGACGCCGTGTTCGTCGTGCCCGCGGGCACCGCCGTCCTCGCGCTGCGCGAACACATCGCCGCCGGCACCGCGCCCGGTCTCACGCGCCAGACCGATCTGTTCCGCGACCCCATCGGCCATGCCACGCCGCCGCTGCAAGCCATCGTCACCTATTGCAACTACGCCGCCATTTACCGCCGCAGCCCCGTCGGATTACCCGTGCCCACGTTTTTGAAAAATCTCCCCCACGCCGCCGCCCTCACCCCGCTCCTCCAGAAACTCGCCTGGGACGCCCTGACCGCGCATCCCCTGAGCGGCGTGTCCGGCAGTGCGAAATAGCCCGCGCCACTGAGCGGTCAACTTCGGCACCCCTTCGTGCCGGAGGCACGCAAGATATTAGCCGGTGGTGAAGCGCAGCGGAACCACCGGGCTAATCGCCAGTAGAAGCCCCTCGCCCCGGCGGGGCGAGAGAAGCGTGAAGACGCGCGACTTCACACCGCCTCCCATAACCTCCCCACTCCGCTCGCGTTCCGCCTGCTCGCGTCCCTCCGGGACGCAATCACGGTTTGGGTGGGACCGATCTCCGGTGGTTCCGCTACGCTTCACCACCGGCTAATTTCTTGCGTGCCTCCGGCACGAAGCGGAGACGACGAGGGACACGCACGACCGGTTGTCTGAGCCGTAACCATGCAATGAAAGCGACAGGAGCGCGGTCTTCAGGCCGCAGAAACGTGCGTTCTGTCGCAAGCGAGCGAATCTCCCGAACCGGTTTTTGGAAGCCACGAAATGCGGAGTGGGAGGACGCGGTCGCAAGGTATTACGCGGTCGCTGCGAGCGGACGTTTCTGCGGCCTGAAGGCCGCGCTCCTGTCGCCCTCACTGAATCGTTACGGCTGAGGCAACGAACGTCCGCGGCGCGTCACCGCCGCGGCGCTCGAGTGCGGCTTCAAAAATCCAGCCGCACGACATCGCCATAGCCCAGCGCGGGGAGCGTGATGAGGAGCCGGTCGCCGTCGCGTTGCAGCGGCAGCGCGCCGTGCCAGGCGCTGCTGACCTTGCGAATCTGGCCGGTGACTTTCAGCGAGATCGTCGCCTTCTGGCCGACCTTCGGCTCGAAGTTGGCAATGGGGAGAATGTAGCCGCGGTTGGCGCGCAGCAGGCGGGTGTCGAGTTGCTGCGGCTCGCAGCGCACGAGCGGTTCGACCTTCGCGGCCTTGAGCACGGTCTCGAGCACGGCGCGTGCGCCGGGGTCGAAACCGGTCGGGACGGTGTGCGTGCCGGGGCCGCGGTCGGGCACGGCGGGCGGCTGGAGGGCGGTCCACAGATACGCGACGCCGGGCAGGGCCGCGCACCAGAAGGTCTGGCCTTTGCCGAGCTTGCGCGTGATGAACGCGGCGGAGTTGTCATCCTTGAATTTCGCGAGCACGTCCGTGCCGGTTGCGGGTTTGATGCGTTCTTTGGTGGCGAGCTGCGGCATTTCCCAGCCCGCGCCGACGACGGTCCCGTGCGGCTTGAGGAAGGGCAGTTCCTGGCGCGGACGGAAGAAGGTTTCGAGGTAGATGCTGTGGCGGGAGGCAAGGCCGCAGAGTTGGTCCCATCTTGTTTGAGGCCGATGATATTGGTCGTGGCTGCCAGTGCTGGCGACGGCGAGGAGCACACCGCCGTTTTTCACCCATTCCTCCGCGAGTTGCGCGGTGGCAGGCGGCAAACTGTCACCGACCACGATGAGCACCTGATAATCGCGCAGCAGCGTGGGGTGGACATCGGTCTCGGTGATCAGGTCGGGCGTCGAGCCGAGGAACGTGAGCGCCTTCCAGATGCCGAGGCGTTCGAGGTGATGCACCATGCGGGTCTTGCGGAAGTCAGGTCCGAAATGCGCGTGGCCCGCCTGCGCCGCGGCGATGCCCGCCATGTCCCAGCGCTCGGTGCTTTCACTCACCAGCAGCGCCACGCGGCTCGGGACGACGGTCGATTGCGGCAGCAAATCCTCGACAAACCCGACGGCGTGGGTGACATCGCGCACGCTGCGGAAGCGCTCTTTGTCCCGGTGGTCGATGTAGTTTTCGGTGAACGTCTCGTTCATCCCGATGCCGAAGAAATCGAGCATCTTCGCGCCGTGGGCGAGGTGCGAGAACGCGGTGCGCAGGAAGCTCGCGTCGGTGTTGCCGGGCGAATGCGGCATCGTGTACTGGCGGATGACGCCCTTGGGATTGCCGCGCAGGCCGGCGGCGAAATGCTCGACGACGTAGCCGTTGATCATCGGCCCGAGCTGGCCGACCTGCCAAAAATATTCGCTGTGCCGCGCGAGGTCCGCCGCGCCCCCGCGGAACCATTTCATGTACATCACCGAGGACGGGTAATAAAACGGATGACAGGAGTAATTCGCGCCGCAGAGGACGTGGTCGCCGAGGGCCTTGCGGACTTCAGCCGCGCCGCGCGCGACGTGCTCGATGGCGGTGTTCTCGAAGAAAATGCACGAGTCCACGTAGAGCACCGGCTTGTTGGCGGCGGGGTCGGCGGCGACGGCGGAGCTGTCGGGACGGAGCTTGGCGGGATCGAGCGGACCCCAGGCCGGCAGCCAGTAGTCGGCGGGGTTGAAGCCGGGGCGCTCGAGTTTCAGCCAGGTCTGCCAGAGGCGCGCGACGATTTCAGCAGGCGTGGTTTTCTGGCCGGCGGCCTTGGCTTTCGCGGCTTCGCTGCCGATGACGTGGCCCATCCATTCGGAGAAGCCGATTTCGTCGCCGTAATCGTACCAGAGGAAATTTTTCTTGAGGCCGCTCTTGGCGAGGTCGGCGCTGACCTTGGCGATGTTCTCGGGCGTGGGCGGATTGCGATAGCTCATGGCCATCCAGGACTTCGTCGCGGGGACGCCGACCTTGGCGAGGTTCTCGATTTGCGCGGGGCCGCTGTTGGCGGGATGCAACGATCTCATGCCGAGGGCGGCGTAGAGTTCGGCGTATTTGCGGCCGAGTTCGTTGGTCTGGCCGAGGGGCATCCAGCCGCCGTAACAGAGCGGCTGCGTGGGCACTTTGCCGACGGCGGGATTCGCCTTGAGATGCGCGAGGACGGCGTCGAGCTGCGTGAGCTGCGTCGTGATCGCCTCGCCTTTGCCGGGATAACTCGGGAGGTAAAAGGAGTAGGTAGTCTTACCTGTGGCGCTGGTTTCAACCGCGCCGCCGGTCGGGCGCAGTTCGAGGTTAAAGGGCTGGCCGCCGCCGGAGAACGTCGCGAGATGGAAATGCGCCGTGTCCTGCAACGCGATGCCCACCCACGCGCTCGCGGCCCCGGGCGCGATGTTGGTGGCGAGATTGGGTTCGTTCACGTACCACGGCAGGCGGTTGTAGATGTGATTGATGCCGAAGCTGGCGGGCTTCGCGCCGCGGTTGGTGAAGCGCGCCTCGTAACGCGGCCCGCGCGAGTCGCGGAACGCCTCGAGGATCGGGTAGAGATTCACGCGCTTGTGATACTCGGGCAGCCACGCGTCCTGCGTGTCGCTGGTGAGGTAAATGAGATCAACATTGCGGCTGGCGGAGACACCGGGCACGGCGGGCTGCGGCTGGCCGCGCAGATGGATGCGCGCCGGGCCGGCCTGGAGACCGGGCACGGTGAAGGCTTCCTCGACGAGACCTTCGGGTCCCCACGACGGATCGTATTGCGCCCTGGGCTTGGTCTCCCCGAAGGAGTAGCGCGGGTTGTCTTTCACGCCGACGAGCTTCTTCGCGACGCTGCGGCCGGCTTGAACGACTTCGACCTCGAAGCGCGTGTCGGTGAACGGCGGATATTCGTAGCGCACCCACAGGCGGAAATCGCCCGCGACGGGAACCTTGATGTCGAGCTGCGCCGCGCCGGCAGTGGTGGAATCGAGGCAGAGCAAGCGTTCGCCCGAGATGTGCTGGAAGCCGATGATATCGACCATGTAATTGCCGCCGCCGCTTTTCACCACGCGCCAGCCGGACTCGACCGTGAAGTCCTCCGCCTCGACGGCGACCGCGGGAGCGGGGTGGAAGGCTTCCTTTTTCGCCGCCGGAGCGGCGGGAGCGAGGGAGGGTTGAGCGAGCAGACTGAGGCCAAAGGCCAGCGGAATGAGGAGGCGGCGTGGATTCATGCGCGGGACCGTAGCGAGCGCGTCGGAGCGCCTCAAGGACCATGTCGCGGCGGAGCGCGGCAGGTCGGAAGGAGCGCGGCATTCATGCCGCTTCAGCGTTGAACGCCCGGGCTGGTGCGGATGCGGTGCGACGGGCGAACCGCGCATCGGAGTGCGGCCGTCCCCGGCCGCAGCGATGTCGGCCCGCACCCGCACTGTGAAATCAACGAACGGCACTCTCCGCTCCACGATGCTGCGCCCGAGGACGGGCGCACTCCGATGCGGGTGCCAACTTCCCCGTGTGCAGCCGCGCTCGTTCCTGCCAGCGTGTGCGCCATGAAATCCATCCGCGTCGTGGCTGCGTGCGTCGCCCTTTTCAGCGGTCTCGTCGCTTCCGGTTTCGCCGCGCCTGAGCCGCTCACACTGAAGCTCTGGCCCGCCGGGGTGGCAGGCATTGCGGGTGCCCTTCCGGGGGTGCGCTCGTGCCTCGCGCACCCCCGGCTATTCAGGGATAGCCCCTCCGGGGTTGGGCGGGCGAATACCGCACAAAATTTCGCAACTACCAATCCGTGACGGTGCGGTTGAAACTGCCGAGATGACCACAGAAATACGATGAACACGGCGCGGTCCAACCGCCACCAACCGAGCACGGCCGTCCCGGCCGCAGCGGCAACCTCGGAGCCGGGGCGTTGGAAATTTGTGGCGTCCGCGCGGGTACGTCGCTCCTGCGGGCGCGACGCCCGCGCTCCGGAATCCTCGCGGCGCGCGAGGATTTTGCAGGGTTGTAGTACAGAGAAAACCAGCGCCGGCGTTGGGGGAATGGCTGGCACCTATCAGCGAACCAATCCTGAGCCACTTGGAAAACCCCTGCTTGTTTATCTTTTACCCACCATTTTTTTCCATCTGTATCCCGTCCACTCGTCCAAGGCCAAAGCATCTGGTAAAAGATAAGGGGTAAAAGATGAAACGCCGGAACGGTGAAGCCGAGGTTTTGCAAGTGCCTCTCCTGACTGGCGAAATCCTGTTCTTCCGGGTGTGCATTGTGTCTCGGTGGTTCATCAGCATCGGCTCGATCAAATAGTTACGCCTAATATGAAACGACTCCCGCTGTTTCTCCTGTTCCTCGGTCTGCTGGCCTCCGGCTTGCGCGCCGACACCCTCACGCTCACCGCGCCGGCGGACTATCAAGTCACCCAGCGCACCACGCGCGCCGGCGGCAAAATTCTGATCACCGGCAGACTCGCGTCCGACACACCCCCCACCGCCCTCGAGGCCCGGCTCACCGGCACCGGTACGAGCGGAGCCTGGCAACCGCTGCCCTTCAAGCCTGGCGCTGATGAATTTCGCTCGGAACTGGAGGCCCCGGCGGGCGGGTGGTTCGGCCTCGAAGTCCGCGCGCTGATGAATGGTAAAATCTTGGCCGCAACCAACGTCGCGCACGTCGGCGTGGGCGAGGTGTTCGTCGTCGCCGGCCAGTCAAACTCGGCGAATCACGGCGAGGAAAAACAACGGCCCCGCTCGGGCAAAGTCGCGGCGTTCAACGGCAAAGCGTGGCAGCCCGCCAACGATCCCCAGCCCGGCGCGAGCGGCGGCGGCGGCAGTTTTCTCCCGCCGTTCGGTGACGCACTCGTCGAGCGTTTCCAGGTGCCCGTGGGCTTCGTCGCCACCGGCGTGGGCGCGACGAGCGTGCGCGAGTGGCTGCCCGCTGGCACGCGCTTCCCGAACCCGCCCACGATCCTCGGCCACGTCACGCAGCTCCCCTCCGGCAAGTGGGAAAGCAAGGGCCGCATCTACTCAAACTTCGTCGCCCGTGCCCAGTCGCTCGGCCCGCGCGGCTTTCGCGCCGTGCTCTGGCATCAGGGCGAAAGCGATGCGAATCAGCGCGACGCCACGCGCACGCTGCCCGGCGCGCTCTACGCGCAGTTTCTCACGCAACTCATCCGCGACTCCCGCCGTGCGATGGGCTGGGACACGCCGTGGTTCGTCGCGCAAGTCAGCTACCACGTCCCCGGCGACGAAGCCTCGCCCGACATCCGCGCCGCACAGGCGTCGCTGTGGAAAGACGGCCTCGCCCTCGCCGGCCCCGACAGTGACGCGCTCAAAGGCGTCCTCCGCGAGCGCGGCGGCAAGGGCGTGCATTTCAGCGGCCCCGGCCTGCGCGAACACGCCGCGCGCTGGGTGGAAAAAGTCGCGCCGTGGCTGGAGGCGCAGCTCGGCGCGCGCTGAGGCGGCTTCCTGCCGCGATTGAAATTCTGCGCGGCCAAGCTTGAGCCAGCCGGGCGCGCCTGTGGAGTGCGGTGACTTGTCACCGCTTTTTCAAGGCGACTTTTCGCCGTCAAACTGCGGGACGCGTGAAGCTGGGCTGGGGCGTTCACGGCTCGCGCCAGCGTGATCGGAGCCGCACGGAAGTTCGACGGCGACAAATCGCCTGCGCAAAAGCGGTGACAAGTCACCGCACTCCAAAATCCGCTCGCCTCCTTTTCCGGCGCTGGCAACAGTCCCTAGCTCATGCCCAACTCGCCCGATACTACGCCCGGTTTCGGCGTCGCGGCGGCGGACGCCAACTACCGCCCCGGTCGCGAGATCGCGCGCGGCGGGATGGGCGCGGTGCTCAGCGCGCACGACCAGAAGCTCGGCCGGTCCGTCGCGATGAAGGTGATGCTGCGCGCCGACGCCAGCGTGGAGGAACGCCAGCGCTTCGAACTGGAGGCCCGCGTGCTCGGCCGCCTCGCGCACCCGAACATCGTGCCCATCCACGATCTCGGCACCAATGCGCAGGGGCGGCACTTCTACACGATGAAACTCGTGCAGGGCGTCACGCTCCACGAGTTGCTCGGGCGCTTGCAGGCGGGGTATGCGGCGACCGTGAAGAAATATCCGCTCACCGAGCTGCTCACGATTTTTCAGAAAGTTTGCGACGCCGTCGCCTTCGCGCATTCGCAGGGCATCATCCATCGCGACCTCAAGCCGCAGAACATCATGGTCGGCGAGTTCGGCGAAGTGCTGGTGATGGACTGGGGCCTGGCGAAAATCCTCCCGGGCAGCGTGGCGCAGGCGGCGGTCAACCCCGCGCCTGGCACGGGGCCGACGGGCACGCTGGTCTTGACACCCGTGACGGCCGGTCCCCCAAGCCCGCCCGTCGGCACCACGGCCGACGCCGACGCGCCGACGCTGAAGACCGCCGCCGAGCAAGCCACGGTCCGCTACGAGCCGCCGTCCGCCCCCGCCCCGCCGGTTGTTGCCGCAACGTCAGCCGCGCCGCTGACGCAACTCTCCGGCACGCAGCTCACGCTCGACGGCACGGTGATGGGCAGCCCGCATTACATGTCGCCCGAGCAGGCGGACGGGCGCGTCACCGACCTCGACGAGCGGTCGGATGTTTATTCCCTGGGCGGCGTGCTCTACGCGCTGCTCACGCTTCGTCCACCGGTCGAGGGGAGGGACGTGAACGAGCTGCTGCACAAAGTCCTGCAGGGCGACATTGATCCCCCAACGGTGGCGGCGCGGGGCCAGAAGCTCGCGCATCTGCGCGATGGCCTGGTGCCCGAGGCTTTGTCCGCCGTGTGCCTGAAGGCGCTGCGCGTCCGGTGCCGTGATCGTTACCAGAGCGTGGCGGAGTTCGCGCAGGACGTCGCGGCGTATCAGGGCGGGTTCGCCACGGCGGCGGAGCGGGCGGGGCCGCTCACGTTGCTGTGGCTGTTTCTCCGGCGGCACAAGACCTTGTCCGCCGCCGCCGCGCTCCTCGTGCTGCTGACCGCTGCGTTCATCGTCAGTTTGGCGCACGAGCGCGACCTGGCGAAACGCAGCGCCGAGCTGGCGGAGCGCCACGCCGCCGAGGCCGGGCGCAGCGAAGCCAAGGCCAGGGACCGCGAACAGGAGGCGCGGCAGAATGCCGAAAAGCTGCGCCGCGAGAACGCCCGCGCGAACATCAATCTCGCCGATGCCGCGCTGCTGGCGGGCGATCTGCCCGGCATGGTGGCCGCGCTGGAGCGGTGCCCGGAGGACTTGCGCGACCAGCCGTGGGGCTACCTCGATGCCAAGCGTGATGAGTCGCTCGGCGAACTGAAGGTGCCCGGCTTCGAGGTGCTCACGGGCATCGCGGCGGTGCCCGGACGGCCCGGCGAATTTGCCCTGCTGAACCCCACTGGCGACATCGGCATCGTCGCGCTGGGCAGCGGCAAGCTGCTGCGCCGGTTCGCCACCGGCCTGCGCGGCTACGCGCAACTGGGCTTCTCCGACGATGGCCGCGTGCTCGGGGTGATGGCCGGCAACCGGCCGAAGGTTGAGTTGTTCCACGCGGGTACCGGCGCACCGCAGGGCGCGGTGGAGCTGGTCGGCAACGGCATCCACTTCGCGCTGAATCGCAATGGGACGCGGCTGGTGGCGGTAACGCGCACCAGCATGCCCGCGCCGCGCAGCACGACCTGCCAGCTCCATGACACGGCGACGGGCCGGCCGTTGTGGGAGAAGGCGATCGAAGGCGTGTTCACCTCGGCGCTCCTTCACCCGGACGACACGCGCGTGCTGCTCGCCGGTAGCGGACAGATTCGCTCATGGTTCCTGCTCAACGCCGCCGACGGCGCCGAGTTGGCGCAGGTGCCGGTGTATCCGGTCTGGCAAGCCCTCCGGCGGGACGGGCAGTTGCTGGCCATCGGTGCGATCAACGGCGAGGTGCTGTTGGTGAACCCTCGCTCCGGGGCCGTGCTGCAACGCGGGCGGCTGCACACCGGCCGGCTCATGGGCGTCGCCTGGCTCACGGGCAACCTGCTGCTCACCCTCGGCAGCGACGGCAATTTCTCCGAGCAGCGCTGGGTGTTCCGGCTGTGGGACGGGGCCTCGCTCACCCCGCGCGGCAGCTTCTTCGGCCTGAAGCAGGGCGTGGTCGCACCCGGCTGGAGCGCGGGTGAGAACGGCGAATTGCTCACCGCGGAGCACCCGCCGCAACGCTGGAGTTTCCCGGTGAACCGCGAGGCTGCGACGATGTTCAGCGCGGTTGCCGAGCAGGCGTGGGGGGGCGTGTTCCTCACGTCCAACGCTGTGGTGGCCCGCAAGGATTTCGGCCTGACGCGTTACACCGTGGACAATGGTCGGCTCACCGAAATGCCCGGTACGCCGGCGTGGAATACCTTTCAGCTTGCGGCCAGCCATCCGGCCTCGGGGCAGTTTGCCCTCGCCCGGAAAATCGGCGACGAACCGAGTCAGGTGAAAATCTATCGCGGCGCGGACGGTCCCTTGACGGAACCGATCACGCTGACGCTGCCCGGTCGGGCGGGACACCTCGACTTCGACCGCGCGGGGGAGCGGCTCGCCGTGACGCAGCGCGATGGCACGCTGGAAGTCTTCGCCACGCGCGATGGGCAGAGCCAGTTCCGGCTCGCGGGCGGTTACAGCCAGGCTGTGTTTGGCGCGGGCACGAACCTTTTCGCCTTGGAAGTCCGTCCCGGCAGCAAACCGGCCGAGCACCGGATTGTGCGCCTTGATACCGTCGCCGGCGTGCCGCGCGGCCACTCGATTTCCGCCGTGCCGCTGACCTCGCTCGCCCTCGCGCCGGATGGGGGTCTGCTGGCCTGCGGCAGCACCGACCGGCGCGTGTATGTCCTGCGCGCGAATGATTTCAGCACCGGCTGGGTCTTCCGCGCGCACGAGGCGGATGTGGGCGCGGTGGCGTTCCATCCGAAGCTTCCCATCATCGCCACCGGCTCGGTGGACGGCTCGGTCAAGCTCTGGACCCTCCGCGACCTGCGCCGCCCGCTCGCGACGTTTCTCGGCCTCGGCGGCGCGCCGGTGACGCTGTCCTTCAACCCCGCCGGCACGCTGCTGTTCGTGGACGGCCAGGAGCGCACGACGCGCGTGTTCGATGTGAGCGGCGTGACGGTGAAGTAGGAGTGCGGACGTTGGCGGGACGGCGAACGCATTCGCGCATGCCCCCGTCGAGCAGGTTTCCAAACATGCGGTGTCGCTGATTTCCGAATCAGCAGAGTTGCAGGGTTTCCGGCGCGTGCGGCAAGCCGAGACGTTGCGGTTGAACGGACGGCCCGCGGGTTTGGAAACCCGCGACACAGCAGACTTGGAAGTCTGTGCTACGCGCGGGCAGCGCGCGGTTGCGCCCCGCCCATTCCACATTCCCCTCGCCAGCCACCCGTCGCGTTAGCAGCATCATCGGATCATGAAACGATTGCTCTCCCTCTTTGCGTCCTTTTGCGTTCTTTGCGGCCAATCCCCTGCGGCCGATGCCCCGCCCATCCGCGTGCTCGTCTGGGACGAGCAGCAGCCGGCGCAGAAGCAGGCTTACGACGGCGGTTTCCTCGGCGACACCATCGCGGCGCATCTCGCGAAGCAGCCGGGCCTCAAGGTCACGTCCGTCAATTTCGCCATGCCGAGCCAGGGTCTCTCGGACGCCGAGCTGGACGCCGCGCAGGTCATCGTCTGGTGGGGCCATGTGAAGCACGCGTTCGTCGAGCAATCGCGCGTCGAGGCAGTCGTCCAGCGGGTGCGCGAGGGCCGGCTCGCACTGGTCGCGTTGCACTCGGCGCACTGGTCGCGGCCGTTCGTGCGGCTCATGCAGGAGCGGGCCAAGGATGATGCCCGCGCGCAAATCCCCGCCGCCGAGCGCGCCACGGCGAAGTTCGAGTATTTCAACGACAACCCGCTTGGCAAAGTGCCGCGCCGGGACGCGCCGCTGACGCCGGCGCTGCGTCACGAGAACGGCGTTTGGAAACTCACCCTGCCCGGCTGCATCTTCCCCGCCTATCGCGGCGACGGCGCGCCGAGTCATGTCACCACGCTGCTGCCCGAGCATCCCATCGCCGCCGGTTTGCCGCTGAAGTGGGACATCAACAAAACGGAAATGTACGACGAGCCGTTCCACGTGCCCACGCCGGACGCGGTGGTGTTCGGGGAGCGATGGGACAAGGGCGAGCACTTCCGCAGCGGCGCGCTGTGGCGCGTGGGCAAAGGCGGCGTCTTTTACTACCGGCCCGGTCACGAGACTTTTCCTGTGTTCAAGCAGGCGGAAAATCTGCGCGTCGTCGAGAACGCCGCGCGCTTCCTCGCCGCGCAATTGCCCGCTGACGCGAAGCCCGCCGCGCCCGCGAAGCCCAAGGCTGCTGCGCCCTCGGGCCGACTCGCGCTGCCGCACACGGAGAACCTCACGATCGCCGGCCGGCCGGCCTTCATTTATTTGCCCGCACCGGAGAAGCGCACCACGCCGCAGCCGTGGATTTTCTACGGCCCCACGCTCGCGCCGTACCCCGACCAGGCCGAGCGCTGGATGCACGAGCAGTTCGTCGCCGCGGGCATCGCGGTGGCGGGCGTGGACGTGGGCGAGGCGTATGGCAGCCCGAAGAGCCACGTCGTGTTCGATGCGCTCTATCGCGAGCTGACGGAGCAGCGCGGTTTTGCTGCGAAGCCGTGTCTCTTCGGCCGCAGCCGCGGCGGCTTGTGGACGAGCAGTTGGGCAATCACGAATCCGACGCGCGTCGCGGGCCTCATCGGCATCTATCCGGTCTATGATTTCCGCACCTACCCGGGCATCGCCCGCGCCGCCGGTGCCTACGAGCTGACACCCGAACAACTCACCGCGCGCGCCGCCGAGTTCAATCCCATCGAGCGCATCGCCGTGCTGGCCAAGGCGAAGGTGCCCGTCGCGCTCATCCACGGCGACGTGGACAGGGTGGTTCCGCTGAAAGAGAACTCGGCGGAATTGTTGCGGCGCTATCGCGAAGCGGGCGCGGAGGATTTGGTGAAGCTCATCGTGGTGGAGGGGCAGGGGCACAACATGTTCGAGGGCTTCTTCCGTTCGCAGGCGCTGGTGGATTTCGCCATCGCCCGCGCGCGGGTGGGGGCGGGGGCGAAGAAGCTCAAAGAATAAAGCTCAAAGCTCAAGGGAAGGACCAAGCTCGAAGGATCAAATATTTTCCGTAGCGGTCGGTGACGGACCGGGCAGGTGTGGAGGGCCTCGGCGCGAAGGGAGCGCGGCATTTCTGCCGCTTCAAGGTGGAACGCTCCGGGCGCGGACGGACGCGGTATGACGTGCGGACGGTGAAGCGGCGTAAACGCCGCGCCCCCCAGCCCCGCCTTGGCCGGCTTGGTTCTTGTCCCTTCCCTTGAGCTTTAAACTTTATCCTTTGAGCTTAGCCGTGACTATGCAGCAGGAGCGCGGCCTTCAGGCCGCAGAGGCGTGGGAACTGTATGGGGCGAGCGATTTTCCAGACTCCTTTTCGGACTCACCATAGGGTGAGTGGAGGTCCGCGTTCGGGTTGTTTGGAACGTTCGCTGCGGATGAACGTTTCTGCGGCCTGAAGGCCGCGCTCGTGCGCCTGAGAAGGCGGGAAGACAGAGCGGTGGAAGTCCGCTCCTGTGCGGTGAAGAACCGTGCGGTATCGAACCGTAACTGCGTCGTGGCAACACGGGGTGGAGAGCAACGGAACGAGAACGACCAGTCCGTAATACAGGCTGTCCGGTGGACAGTCGTCGTGAACTCGATTCGGTCGGTGTGGACGGGCGAGCCTTCGAGCGAGTGGCGAAGCCTGTAAACGGACGTGAGGCGCAGAGCCGAAACGTCGAGCAGCCGGGCGATCCCCGGTCGTCGCACCGATGGTTGGAGACGGAATG
The DNA here is from genome assembly GCA_945861535.1 of Akkermansia muciniphila. GTDB lineage: Bacteria > Verrucomicrobiota > Verrucomicrobiia > Limisphaerales > BJHT01 > BJHT01. Next base: position 22,178 of record CAMAUZ010000050.1, read on the forward strand.
GCCGGAAGTCCTCCTGCGATAATCAGGGAGGCCCGTCGGGGACAAGCGGTGTTCATGCCGCCCGCGAGGGTGCGAAGAGCCGCCCGGCGGGAGTCAGAGCGTCCGTAGTAGCTGCGAAGCGGGTAACGACCGTGGAGCCAAGGGACGCAGGAAAGTGGATGCGTGAAAAGACAGAACGACGACGCACAACCGGCGTCAGTGGCGGCAACGCCTCAACAAGCCGGAGACGCCCAGCCGCCACGCGAACCGTGGGGGTGGGTGGAACGTACGGTCTGGACCGAGCGCATGTTGACGCGGCTCACGACGGGTGAGTCAGCAGGCCGGGTCTGGTTCCGACTGTGGGACAAGACTTACCTGCCTGCCAATCTGGCCAGTGCCTTTCACAAGGTCTGGAAGAACGGCGGGAGCGCGGGGGCGGACGAGCAAACCGTGGCGCACTTCGGGCGGAGTGCTGAAGCAGAACTTCAGCGGCTGCACGAACAACTGCGCGACGGGGCGTATCAACCGCAACCGGTACGGCGGGCTTGGATCGCCAAGCCCGGCAGCAAGGACAAGCGCCCGCTGGGCATTCCAGCGGTGCGTGATCGCATCGTGCAAGGCGCGTTGCGGCACGTTCTGGAACCGATCTTCGAGGCGGAATTTGCCGAGCATAGCTACGGCTTCCGACCGGGGCGCGGGTCCAAGGACGCGCTGCGGCGTGTGGACACGCTGCTGAAGGCGGGCCATGTCTGGGCGGTGGACGCCGATCTGAAAAGCTACTTCGACACGATCCCCCACGAACGCCTGCTCGCTCTGGTGACGGAGCGCGTGGCTGACGGCCGGGTGGTGGCGCTGGTGGAGCGATTCCTCCGGGCCGGGGTGTTGGAGGAGAATGAAGATTGGCGACCGACCGAGTGTGGCACGCCCCAAGGCGGCGTCATCAGCCCGCTGCTGGCGAACCTGTACCGCAATCCGTTGGACCACCAAATGGCGGCGGCGGGCTGGGAGCTGGTGCGCTACGCGGACGACTTCGTGATCGTGTGCCGGACGGAAGCTGAGGCCCGCAAGGCGTTGGCGGAAGTCAGTGCGTGGGTGAACGAGGCGGGGCTGACCCTGCATCCTGAAAAGACGCGCGTGGTGGACGCGAGTGCGCCCGGAGGCTTTGACTTTCTCGGGTATCACTTTGCAGTGAGGGCGACAGGAGCGCGGCCTTCAGGCCGCAGCAACGTTCATCCGCAGCGAACGTTCCAAACCACCCGAACGCGGACCTCCACTCACCCTATAGTGAGTCAGAAAAGGAGTCTGGAAATTCGCTCGCCCCATACAGTATCCACGCTTCTGCGGCCTGAAGGCCGCGCTCCTGCTGCATAGTCACGGCTAATTACTTCCCCAAAAAACCCCTCTCACGGGTTCGGCAAACGGATGCGGTAGAACCGCGCGCGGTCGCCCGGCAGCGCGGTGGTGTCGCGGAAATCAAACGACGCGTCGGGCGAGCTGTAGGTCTGGAGGATACGCCATTGGCGGAGGTCATCGGAGGCTTCGAGGTTGTAGGGGACGAGGGGTTCGACGAAGGCGCTGAAGGTGAACGGGCCGGCGCGGTCGTAAGCCCCGGGCACGAGCACCGGACTGGTGTTGGCGATGGCTTCGGCGGTGACGGTGTAGCCGTCGAAGATCATGTAGTTGTCGCCGGGCGACGCGGGGTTGTGGACGAAATAGACGGCGTCGATGTCGCCGAGGGTGAGCGGGGTGTTCTGGGTGGTGATGGGTTGGAGGGTGACGATTTCCGTATCGCCCAGCAGCGCGCTCCAACGGTTGCGCTGGAAATTGAGGATGACTTCGAGGCGGTAGGTGGCGTTGGTGGTGAAAGCGTAGCCGGTGCTTATGAAGTTGGTGCCAGCCTCGAGCTGGTAGCAGATGGCACGCGTTTCGTTGTCGAAATCGAGGGTGAACAGCCGCGTGGCGTTGGTGTTGTAAACGCTCCAGCGAAAGGAGTCGCGGCCGCCGGTGGTCGAGTCGTTGACGTTCATGAGCACGGTGAAGCGCACGACGGGCAGGCCGTTCTGGAGGGGCGTGAAATTCAGCGGGCGGAACAGCGCGACATAATCGTCGGGTGCGGTCGGCGCCGAGAAGCCGACGTAGGCCTGCTGGCCACGGCCCGGGAAGGCGTTGGTGAGGATGCCGCTGCCGCCGGAGCCGGCGGCGACCCAGTTGTTTTGTCCGGCGAGTTCAGCGCTCGTGCGGTAGCCCTCGGCGAATTCAAACTCGGTGCGATAGAGGATGACCGGCGTCGGGACCTGCGCGGCGGCGCGCGGCGCGATGAAGTTAGGTGCGAGCAGGAGCAGCCACAGGAGCAGGCGGGCGGGCAGGGGCGTCGAGCGCGGGTGGGAGCGGAGTTTCATAAACTTGGAAACAGAAGTTGAACCACGGCTGGGAACGGATGGACACGGATGGAAACGGGAATTGGGGGAGCTCGTGGTTCACTCGGCGGATGCGGTGGCTGCGGCCGTTTTGGCTCCGTGTTTATCGGTGTTCAGCCGTGGTGAATCAGTTCCCACCGGCTTTTTCAGAACCCGCAAAAAAGCGAATCCGGGAACGGAGCGCGTGGCTCGTTCCCGGATGGGTGGGGAGCGGATTACTGCCGTTTGTTTGGATTGGCCGGGTCTTTGTCTGGTGCGGGTCGGGAGCGGTCCGTGCCCGGCGACACGCCGCTGGGGCGGCCGCTGGACGGCACGTCACTGGTCGGTGCCGGGCGGATGATGCGCGGCTGGGCTTCCACCTGTTTGGGTTGGAACGGCTGGCTCTCGCGCGCGGGCGGAACCGTGTAGGACGGAGCCGGGCGAGCCGGCGCGGGCGTCGGAACGCTCGGGGGCGGGGTGTAGGAAGTGCTGGGGCGGCCCGCCGGCGCGGGGGACGGCTGCGGGGTGATGACCGCGGGCCGCGGGGACTCGGAGCGCGGAGTGGTCGGCGTCGGCGTTGGATTCGGCTGCGTCGGTTGCGGTGTGTAGATCGGAAGCCGCGGCGACTCGGAGCGCGGCGTGACGGGGTTGGAATGTTGCAGGCCGGGCGTGGGCGCGGCCCGCGGGGTGACAACCGGGCGAGGTCCCGCGGGTTGATCAAATGGCCGGACCGTGGTCGCGGCTCCGGTCGGGGCGGACGGCGTGGGATTCACGGTGACCGTCGGGGTGATGGGCTTGGCGACCGGGTGAGGCGACCCCGGAGCGGCGGGGGTCGCGGGCGTGACGAGCGGCCGCTGGGGCGTGGTGGTGATGCTCCCCGCCGGAGTGACGAGTCGTTGGCCGGTCGTGGTAATGCCCGAGGCCGGCGTGCCGAGGTGCTGGCCCGTGGGGGCGGCGCCAGCGGCCGGAGTGACGAGCGGGCGCTGGGGCGTGGTGGTGATGCTGCCAGCGGGAGTGCCGAGCCTTTGCCCAGTGGTGGTAATGCCGGAGGCCGGCGTGCCAAGACGCTGGCCGGTGGTGGTGATGCTGCTGGCCGGAATGGCGAGGGGTTGTTCCGTGGTGACGATCGCGCGTTTGGCCAGTTCGGTGTGGGCGCGCGAGCCGGGATTTTCCGCCGCCTGCGCCATGGCTTTCGGTGTCTGCGGGCGATAGATGACCGGGGTCGCGCCGCTCTGCTGGATGCGGTCGGGAGCGACGTGGGTCTGGGTGGCGGGGTTCCATTCTTGCACAGCAACCTTGCGTACTTCCCGACGCGCGACGGCGGGGATGTGGCTGGTGGGAATGCCGTTGTTGATCACCGTGTTGTTGATCGTGTTGTAGTTATTAATCACGGTGGTCTGCTGGTAAATGTTCTGGACGCGACTGGCCGGCAGGTAGTGCGAATACGGGCTGTTGTCCACGAAACGGTCCGAGGCGATGAAGGTGAAGTGATTCCAGCTCAACCCGAAGTCGAAGCCGATCGCCACGCTGCTGCCGCGGTACAACAAGCCGAGGCCGGAGCGATACTGGGCTTGATACGGGAGCGGCGCCCAGCCGCAGTAGCCGTCGTTGTAGCGCCAGGTCACCCACGCCGGACCCCATACGGAACCGGGCGTCCATACCCAGCCGATGCGGTGATGCCGCGTCCAGCGGCCATAGTGGAACGGCGCCCAGCCCCACGAGTAGTCGGATTGCCAATACCAGCCAACGTCGGAGTGCAACCACCGGCCGCGGTCACCGTAGGGCCGCCAGTCGCTGCGAAACGCCGCCACCTGCGGCTGCCAGCACCAGCCCATTTCGCTGTCATTCATCCAGGTGCCGTAGGGCGCGAGCGACGAATAGAACTGGGTGGCCTCGGAGGTCGGCGGCGGTTGGACGACCACGGCGGGCGCCGCCGGTGCGGCGACGTACTGGACCGTGGGCGCGGGCGGCACGACCGGAGCGTTGGAAATGGCCGGGGCCGCGGGAGCCGCCACGGCGGCGGGTGCGGGCGCGCTGCGGGCGGTCTGTTCGCGCACCTTGTTGCCCTGCTGCAGCATCGCGGTGATGACGGTGTTCGGCAGGCCAATGTCGGTGAGGAAGATGATTTCCTCCGCCGTTGGGTTGTAGGGGATGTTCGATTTCTCGATGAACGCTTTGATGACCGATTCGCTAACGCCGGCCTGGGCAAGGGTCATGATTTCCTGGATCCCGGTGGACAGTTTGACCGCTTCGGGATCGAATTTTTTGATCACGGCGACGCTGTTGGGTTGGGCTGCGCCGGGCGGCTGGGCCACCGCAGGATCGGCCGGGGGCGCGCCCGGATCAGCGGGCGGGGCGGCGAGGGGCGCGGTGATTTGTTTGCCGTCGGCGTTGTCGGTGTGGGCCTCGGGCACACACCCGGCCACCATGACGGCGGCGGCCAAGGTCGCCAGACACTGCGCGCGGAAGGAGAGTTTGGTTTTCATTTTAAGTCCGCCGTGACGGCGGGTTCAGAGTTCAAGCTGTGGGAGACACCCCGGGCGTTCAGGGGTTGGCCGAACGCCCGGTTGTTTCATGCGCGTTAACTGACTGGATTAGAAATGCGCTATTCATAATGCGGAACTGGTTGCAAATCAGCGAGTTGATGTTTGTCCGCACACGTATTAATCAGGTCGTGCCGGTCGGAGCGGGGCCGGGAGCGGGCGCGGACGGGCGCGGGGTGGCCGCCGGGGCTGAGGCGTTGAGGAGGAGCCGGAGGCTGTTCAGTACCACGATGACCGTGCTGCCTTCGTGGCCGACGACGCCGACGGTCAGCGGAATGCCGCCGAACAGCGCGAAGGTCACCAAGACCACCACGGTGCCGAGCGAGATGACGAGGTTTTGGCGGATGATGCGGCGCGCACGCTGGCTGAGCAGGAAGGCGGTGAGAAAATTTTCGAGCCGGTCGTGCATGAGGACGACCTCGGCCTGCTCGAGCGCGGCGTCCGAACCGCGCGCGCCCATCGCCACCCCGACATGCGCGGCGGCGAGGCTGGGGGCGTCGTTGACGCCGTCGCCGACCATCGCCACGCGGACGCCGTCGCGGGAGAGTTCCTGGATGGCGGCAACTTTTTGCTCGGGTTTCAGTTCGGCGCGGATTTCGTCCACCGTGACTTGCTCGCGCAAATGCTCGGCGGCGGAGTGGCGGTCGCCGGTCAACACGATGGAGCGCAGCCCCAATCGCCGCAGGCTGGCGATGACTTCGCGGGCTTGCGGGCGGACTTCGTCGCGCAACAGCAGCCTCCCGACCAGGCTCTCACCGGTCACCCAGACTTCCGAGCGCCCCGGCTCCGGCGCGGGCACCTGCGCGATCGCCGGGCGGTGCGGACCATCCGCGAGCCACTCGCGTCGTCCGAGGGCCACGGCACCGGTGCCGGTTTGCGCGCGCAGACCAAGGCCGGTGACGGATTCGAAGTGTTCCAGCGGCAGCGGTTGCAGGCCGGCCTGTTTCCCGTGCCGCGTGATGGCGCGGGCGAGCGGATGGGTCGAGAGACGCTCGAGCGAAAACGCCAGCGCTGCGACTTCCGTCTCCCGCCCCGGCGGAAAACTCTCGACCCGCTCCACCTGCAATTCGCCCGTGGTCAGCGTGCCCGTTTTGTCGAGGGCGACGACCGTGACTTCGGCCAATTTTTCCACCGCCGCACCGCCGCGAAAAAGAATGCCGCGGCGCGCGCCCCACGCGATCGCCGCGAGCACCGCCGACGGAATCGACAGCACCAGCGCGCACGGCGACGCCACGACCAGCAGCGTCATCGAGCGATAAAACGCACTCGGCCCGGCATCTCCCGACACGAACGGCGCCCGCCCCTGCACCAGCCACCAGAAGAAAAACATGCCGAGCGAAAGCCCGAGAATCAGGTACGTGTAGCCCGTGCTGAATTTGTCCGTGAACCGCTGGGCCGGGGCCTTGAGATGCTGCGCCTCTTTGATCAGATGAATGATCTTCTGCAACGCGCTCTGGCTCGCGGGCCGCGTCACGACCGCCTCGACGACGCCCCACAAATTGATCGTCCCCGCGAGCAAGCCGTCGCCCACGGCCTTGGCCACCGGGGTCGCCTCGCCCGTGAGGTTGGATTCGTCCGCGGCGGTGGTGCCGCGTGTGATCTCGGCATCCACCGGAAACTGTTCGCCGGGTTTGATCAGCAGCTTCATGCCGGCGGCCAGCGATTCGACCGGCACTGCGCGCTCGTGCCCGCCGGCGTCGAGCAGCGTCGCGACCTTGGGCGCGTTTTTGAACAGCGACCGAATCTCCCGCTGCGTGCGCCCCATGGCGTAGTGCTCGAGCGCGCCCGAGAGCGAGAAGAGAAACAGCAACGTCGCACCTTCGGCCCACGCGCCCACGCTCGCGCTGCCGACCGCGACGGCGAGCATCAGGAAATGCACATCGAGAATTCGCTCGCGCAACCGCTCCCACACTTCCTCCGCCGTGAACCAGCCGCCGGCCAGGAACGACAGCGCATACGCGCCAATGGCCAGCGGCCCGGCGGGCAAATTGTACGCGAGCACGCCCAACGCCCCGCACAGCCCGGCGGCGACGAGCTGCTGCTTCCATTCGTGGATGTGCTTTTCCTCGTCCTCGATCTCGAGCGTGCGCGGAACGACCTTGGGCCACGGAATATCGCGCCAGCGCCAGAACCGCGGGGCCGTCGGGCACGTCACCCGCGCGATCGTCGTCACCTCGCCGGTGTGCTGGATGGTGATGTTCTTGCGCTCGCGCTCGGTGAGGCCGATCTCGCATTTCGCGCAATCCGTGCTGCCGTCCAGCAGGCCGCACCGGTGCTCCGCGCCCGCCGCCTCGGCCCGCGCGACCGTCTCGCCGATGCGCGCCCGCAGCGACGCCTCATCGGTCCGCCCGAGACTCGCGACGGAGATGGTGTTCTTTTGTTTGTTGAGCGTCACCGCCTCCAGCGTGGGATCTTCGGTGAACGCCTCCGCGACCGACCGCGCCAGACAGGCGGGGGCGGCGGACTTGGTGTCGGCGGTTGGTTTCATCAGGGGGGCGTTGACCCGGCACGCACGCTAGGGGCAATCCACGGATTTGCCAAGAAACCCACCGCGCCGGGAATGGTGGGCAACGCGGGCGACGCGGCCGCCCGCGGGCGGAAGCTCCAAGGACAAAGCTCAAAGCTCAAGGGAAGCACCAAGTATCAAGCTTCAAACTGCGCTCGGCGATTGGCCCGGGCGGACCAGCGACACACACCATTACAAAGTTCCAAACTCACCCGGATGCGTTGGACCTTGCTGTTTGCTGCTTCCCTTGAGCTTTGAACTTTGAGCTTTGAGCTTCCCGCAGAAAACTCGTTTCCCTCCGCAGCGTTGATTCATCTCCCCGCCAGCTCCCGCACCCGCTCGAGGATCACCTCCGGCAGATGCGGCTCGCTCCCGATGCTTGGGGAATACCAGACACGTTTGCCGAGCTTCTCCGTCGGGTTGCGCCACGTCGGCTGGCCGCTCCGCAAACGCTCCTGCACCACCCGTTCGGGTTCGCCGAGCAGCACCGGGATGTCCTCGAACGAATGCAGCCCGTCGCTGATGAAAAACGGCACCACGACAATGTTCCGCGCCTGCGCGACCGCGTAGCATCCGCCGATGCGCGGCTCCTCTTCCATGAACGCCGGATGCACCTCGCCGAACAGCCCGCGCGCGCGGATCAGCTCCACCTGGCGTTCGATGGCTTTGCGTGAGTTCTCGTTGTTGCCCGTGCCGTGGCCGGCGATGAACAGCGCAATGTCCGCCAACAGCGGCGCGCGCGGGAACGGATGCTGCGCGACCACTTCGCGCGCGCGCGCCACGATCACCTCCGTCATGCTGTCGTGCGTGCCGACCGGGCCGCAGTAGTGCAGCGTCTGCCCGCCGCGCTGCTGGACGCGTGGGAATTCCCGCTGCCCCTTGGCGCACAAGCCGAGTTCGCGCGGGATCACTTCCTCGGTGAAATAGCCCTCGCTGATAAACAGCGGCACCACAAAAACCCGCGGCGCAAACACCCCGCGCAACACGCCGGCAATCCCCGGCTCGAGCTTCCAGAAACCCTCGACCACCTGCGCAAAAATCCCGCGTCGCCGCAGTTCATCCGCATGCTGGTAGGTGGGCGCCGCGGACTCCGCGTTCAACGTGGAGCCATGCCCGACCAAAACCAGCGCAGCATCAGAAAAATCTTCAACAAACACGTGGCCATCGGTAGCCCGCGCCCCGCCCCCGCGCAAGCGCCAAGCCGCCCCGCGCCCCGGAAGCGCGGGATTTGTTCCGCTTCACAATGCGTCGCTCCGAGCGGATGCCACCGCGCTGCGACGAGCGGAGGTTGCAGAACAGGCTCTCAGCCGCTTTGGCGTCCGGTGCCGCCCGCCACTCATGGGCACCTGGTTGCCCTCGGAGGTCCGGAGTCTGGAAATGCTGCGCCGGAACGCGTCGGCCCCACGAGCCACGGCGAAGGTCCCGCCCGGGCGCAGCTCAGTTTTTTGCAAGCGGCTTGGCGTCCGCGCCAGCCGTATGGGGCAGGCACCCGTGCCTGCCAGTTGGCGGGGCATCCCTGCCCCGGGTTCCCGGTTTCGCGGGGGTGCTCGGCCATGGAAACGGACGGCAGGGATGCCGCCCGAACTGGCAGGCAAGGATGCCCGCCCCACCCCGCCCGCGCGCGTGCCTGCCGAAGGTTGCAGGAAACTGCGATGCGCCCGTCCCGCCCGCGCGCCGACGCTTGCCCTTGCCCCACGTCCCGCGCGCCGCCACACTCCACCCGCGATGCGCGAGACCATCCGTGGATGGATAGAAACCACCGAGACCTTCATCCTGGAGGTCATCTTTGAACAACGGCCCGGCAAACGGGCCGCGGTCGTCCGCTCGCTGCTCTGGGCGCTTTCCCAAGTCTTCGCGGTCATCGTCAAACTCCGCCGCTTCCTCTATAACGTCCGCATCCTCCGCGATTCCACGCTCGGCGTGCAGGTCATCGCCGTCGGCAATCTCACCGTCGGTGGCACGGGGAAAACTCCCGTCGTCGAAAAATTCGCCCGCGAACTTCAAGACCAGGGCCGCAAGGTCGCCATCCTCTCCCGCGGCTATCGCTCCAAGCCGCCGCCCCTGCGCCACCGCCTCCTCGACAAGCTCCTGCTGCGCGAAGACCGCACGCCCCCGCGCATCGTCTCCGATGGCAAATCCCTCCTGCTCGATTCCGAAACCGCCGGCGACGAACCCTACATGCTCGCCTCCAACCTCAAGGACGTGATCGTCCTCGTGGACAAAGACCGCGTCCGCAGCGGGCGGTACGCCGTCGAGAAATTCGGCTGCGACATCCTCCTGCTCGACGACGGTTTTCAATATTGGAAACTCCGCGGCCGCCGGCGCGACATCGTCCTCATCGACTGCCAGCAGCCCTTCGGCAACGAGTACATGCTCCCCCGCGGCACCCTGCGCGAGCCGCCCCCGCACCTCGCCCGCGCCAGCACCATCTTCATCACCAAGAGCGACGGCAACACCGCCGCCCTCCGCCAGCGCATCGCCCAGCACAACTCCACCGCCGGCATCATCGAGTGCGTTCACCATCCGCTCTATTTCGAGGACGTCTTCACCGGCGAACGGAAGGGCTTGGAATTTCTCACCGGCAAACGCGTCGCCTCCCTCAGCGGCATCGCGCAGCCCGAGAGCTTCGAGCAAAGCCTCATCAAACAAGGGGCCGAACTGGTGTACTCCAAACGCTTCGCCGACCACCACCGCTTCACGCAGCAGGAAATCTTGAACGTCATCAACCGCAGCAAAAAGCGGCAGGCCGAGATCATCATCACCACCCAGAAAGACTCCGTGCGCTTCCCCAAAATCGACCGCCGCGACCTCCCGATGTACTTCATGCGCGTCGAAATCAAAATTCTCGCCGGCGCCAAAGACTTCCACGACTGCGTGCGGCAGATTTGCTTCCGCTAAACCGTGTTTATCTATGCAGGGGAAACCGCCGAGAAGAACACCGAACGACGAAGCCGCAGCCCAAGCGGAGCGCGATCGGTCTCCGGTCGCAGCGGCGAAATCGGTGCCGGGGCGCGACGAGTATTCAGCACCGTCGTGCGGCCACGGCCGCACCTCCGCCGTCCCGGAGGGACGCCGGAGGAGATTAGCCGGGGGCAAGTCCGCCGCAGCGGACGCCGCCCCCGGAAACGGTCACGAGTGGCTCCATGCCCCAGCGGGGCATCGAAGAAATTATCCGCGATGTTGGGCGAGCACTGGCGGCTCGACCTGCCCGAGGCGACGGGCTGTGGCGGGGATGCTGGAGGAAGACAGCCCCGAAGAATTTCTCCGATGCCCCGCTGGGGCACGGCTCGTGCGGCGTGACCACCGGGGGCCGCGCCCGCTCACGCGGGCTTGCCCCCGGCTAATTTCCTGCGGCGTCCCTCCGGGACGAAGGGGCGGTACGCCCTGTCACAACAACGCCGCAAACTCCTCACCGGTCGCGAGGATTTCACCGTTGCACGGGACGTCCCGCCCGGCCCGCCGCCAATTCCTCCCCTCCCATTCCTTTGCCCCAAATTCCCCTGGCAACTCGTCCCTGTTCGCCAACCGCGGTACTCCGCCCGCGCCCGCCCGATTGAATAGCCCCTGCTAACATGGCCGACCGCCTCCTCTACCTCTTTGCCCGCGCTGTCATCGCCGGCCTGCAAGCGCTGCCGCTGCCGCTGGTCGCGCGCCTCGGCCGCGGCATCGGCGCGCTCGTCCACCTGCTCGATGCGCGGCACCGCAAAGTCGTCCTGAAAAATCTGCACCTCTGTTTCGGCAAAGAAAAAACCGCGGCGGAACTGCACGCCATCGCCAAAGAGAACTTCCGCCGCATCGGCGAAAACTTCGCCTGCGCAGTGAAAACCGCCGGCATGCCCTGGAGCGAACTGCGCCACCACTGCGAGTTCTCGAATCCCGAGAAGCTGATCCCCCCGCCCGACGAACCCGGCTCGCAGAGCCGCGTCGTCGCCATCGGTCACTTCGGCAATTTCGAACTCTACGCCCGCCTCGGCGAGATCGTGCCCGGTTTTGCGACCGCTACGACCTATCGCGGGCTGCGCCAGCCATCCCTCAACCGGCTCCTGCAAAATCTCCGGGAAAAATCCGGCTGCCGCTTCTTCGAACGCCGCACCGACGGCGCCGCCCTGCGCGCCGCGATGCAGCAATCCCGCCTGATCGTCGGTTTGCTCGTTGACCAGCACGCCGGCGACAACGGCCTGATGATTCCGTTTTTCGGCGTGCCCTGTTCCACCATCAATGCGCCCGCCGTTTTCGCCCTCCGCTACCACTGCCCCCTGTTTACGGGCTTCTGCTACCGCACCGGCCTCGGCCGCTGGCGGCTGGAGACCGGTGACCGCATCCCGACGCACAGTGACGGCAAGCCCCGCCCCATCGCCGACATCACCCTCGACATCAACCGCGCCTTCGAGGTCGCCATCCGCCGCGATCCCGCCAACTGGTTCTGGGTCCACAACCGCTGGAAAGCCTGGCACAAACTCCAGGCGCAACCGCCCGCGCCGCCCGCGGCCTCGCCCGCTCCCGCGCCTGTCGCCGCCAGCACCGCACCCGCCTCCACACCTCCGGCCGCGGCAACCGAAACCCCCGGCTGATTATGGCGCCGGCCCCCTCCAGCCCCTCGCCTTCCCCCGCCGATCCGCCCGTGCCCGCCCACGGATCACGCATCACGCATCACGCATCACCCGCCCCCACGCGCCTCCTCGTGCGCGGCGTCAACTGGCTCGGCGACGCCGTCATGTCCACCCCCGCGCTGCTGCGCTTGCGCGAGGCCCTGCCGCAGACACACATCGCGCTGCTCACCCACGAAAAACTCGCCGGCCTCTGGGAACAACACCCCGCCCTCGACGAAGTCATCCCTTTCGCAAAAGGCGAAAACGTCTGGCAGATCGCGCGCCGCCTGCGCGCAGCAAATTTCGACACCGCGCTCCTCCTTCCGAACTCGTTTCGCTCCGCACTCGAGGCGTGTCTGGCCCGCATCCCGCACCGCCACGGCTACGCCACGCACGGCCGCTCGCTCCTGTTGAACCACCACGTCCGGCCGCGTGCGGACGCCGTCGCGATGCACAAACGCTCCGCCGCCGAAGTGCGCGCCCTCACAGACGGCATGCGGGCGCCCGACGCTGATTTCACCCGCCGCATCGCGCACCCCACGGCGCATCATGTTCACCAATACCTGCACCTCGCCGCCGCGCTCGGGGCCAATCCCGCGGCCCAAGCCCCGCGCCTCAGCGTCATGGCCGGCGAGCAGGCGCGCGTCCGCACCGCGTTGTTTGGCAAAACCGAAGCCCAAGCCGGCCGCCCGCTGACGTGGTTCGGCCTCAACCCCGGCGCGGAATACGGCCCCGCCAAACGCTGGCCCGTCGAAAACTTCATCGCCGCCGCCCGCGAACTTCACACGCGAACCGGTTGCGCCTGGGTCATCTTCGGCGGCCCCGCCGATCAAGCGCTGGCCGAGCAAATCCGCGCCGCTGTACCCTCCGCCCTCAGCGTCGCCGGCCGCACGACGCTGCGCGAACTCGTCGTCGCCCTCTCGCTCTGTCGCGTCGTCCTCACCAACGACACCGGCCCGATGCACGTCGCCGCCGCCGTCGGCACGCCCGTGGTCGTCCCCTTCGGCAGCACCTCGCCCGAGCTCACCGGCCCCGGCCTGCCCGGCGATCCGCGCCATCGCCTGTTGCAGTCCGCGGTCCCGTGCGCGCCCTGTTTCCTCCGCGAATGCCCGATTGATTTCCGGTGCATGAAAACGATCACAGTCGAGCGCGTGTTGAGGGACGTGATCGGGGCAGCGCAATGGCGGACGTAGGGCGTGATTCGGAACTACCTCGCCGGAGCGCGGCGTTCACGCCGCAGCAGCGTGGAAAATCACGGGAGCGCTGGAACTACCTGCGCTGAAGTTTCCATTCGGACGTTTCTGCGGCGTGAACGCCGCGCTCCCGAAGCCGTGCGCGGTGGCTTCCATCTTCGCGGCAAAGGATCGCTTTGCGCGGCGTGGACCTGTATGAGTTCTGAAAATCATGCGGTGGAAAACACTTAAAGGCATCGTGTTGGTTGCCACAGGATTGGTCCTGCTGTTTGGGTGCCTTAACATTGTCTTCCGTCCCTTCGAGCCGCATTACGATGGCATGCCTTTGCGCTACTGGGTGTATCGAACCGGCGAGCTAGGAGGGTTTTATTTCCAAGGGAAGACTGAAGATGCATTCAAGGCGATGGCACCCGAGGCGATGCCGTATTTGATTCGCTGGCTTGAGGCCGCCGATGTTCCAGTAATTGATCCACTGATGGAGGCCGGTCGGCGTAGGTTTAACCTCGATCTTTGGTATTTCGCGGTTCCAGGCAGCCACCGCCGTTGCTCGGCTCTATTGTCGCTCGAAATCATCGGCGAGCCGATGACAAATGCCGTTCCGCATATCATTGCGCGGCTGAAAGATCGTGATTCGAGGGTTCGTGTAGTTGCAGCGGCAGCCTTGAAAGCCTTTCCTTCGCAGTACGTATCAGCGGTCCCGGCGCTCATCAAAGCAACGACTGATCCGGATGCGATGGTGGTGTGGAGTGCGGCTGATTCTCTGAGTGGGTTTGGCACGAACGCCCGACCAGCTTTGCCCACGCTAGCGTCGTTGACCATGCATCCCGAACCCACTGTTCGGCAGACTGCAACGAGGGTTCTTGGGTATTTGAAAACAAACATTCCGCCTGTTTCCAAGACCGCGCCCGTGGCGGCACCTATCAGATAATGAATCCCCATCCCCTCTACCTCCACGGCCAGTTCGTCATCACGGACCAAACCATCCCCGTCCGCAATCCCGCCACCGGCGAGATTTTCGCGCAGATGAGCGTGTGCGGGCGCACGCAGGTCGCGCAGGCGCTGGCCGATGCGCACGCGGCATTTCAGTCGTGGCGCGGTGTGGCTGGTCGAACCCGCGGCGATTTTCTGCTGCGCATCGCCGCCGAGATCGAGCGTCGCAAAGACGAACTCGCCCGCACCATCACGCTCGAAAACGGCAAGCCGCTGGCGCAGAGCGCGGGCGAGGTCGCCATGACCCTCGACCATTTGCGCTGGTTCGCCGAGGAGGCGCGGCGCGGCTATGGACGCGTGATTCCGCCGCAGGCCGAGGGCAAGCGGCATCTCGTGATCAAGTCGCCCGTCGGCGTGGTCGCGGCGATCAGCCCGTGGAATTTCCCGCTGGTGCTCGCGGTGCGGAAAATCGCGGCGGCGCTGGCCGCCGGTTGCACGGCGGTGCTCAAGCCCGCGAGCGCCACGCCGTTGTGCGCCGTGCAGTTCGCCGAGTGCGTTCACGCGGCGGGCCTGCCGCCGGGCGTGTTCCAGCTCGTCGCGGGTGCCGCCACCGAGATCGCACAGGAGTTTCTGGACAACCCGCTCTGCCGGAAAATCACCTTCACCGGCTCGACCGAAGTGGGCCGCAAACTCATCGCGGGCGCGGCGACCGGTGTGAAGCCGTTGTCGCTCGAACTCGGCGGGCATTCCCCGGCGCTGGTCTTCGACGACGCGGATTTCGACACCGCGCTCGGGGGCGTGATGATCGCGAAGTTTCGCAACACCGGGCAGTCGTGCATCGCGGCCAACCGCATCTACGTGCAGCGCGGCGTGTGGGAGCGGTTCGTCCCCGCACTCGTCGCGCGCGTGCAGGCGCTCAAGGTCGGTAACGGCCTCGATGCCGGAGTGGACATCGGGCCGCTCATCAATCCCGCCGCCGTGGACACCGCGCTGCGCCACATCGCCGACGCGCAATCCCGCGGCGCGCAGCTCCTCTGCGGCGGCCGGCGCGGCGCGGACACCCGCGGCAGTTTCCTCGAACCGACAGTGCTCACCGGCGTGCCCGGCGCGGCGCTCGGCATGTGCGACGAAACCTTCGGTCCCGTCGCCTACGTGAACGCCTTCGACACCGAAGCCGAGGCCGTCGCGCGCGCGAACGACTCGACCTACGGCCTCGCCGCCTACGTTTTCACGCGCGATCTGAACCGCGCCTTCCGCCTCCTCGAGTCGCTCGAAGCCGGCATGATCGGCATCAACGACGGCGTGCCCACCACGAGCAACGCTCCTTTCGGCGGCGTGAAACAAAGCGGCTGGGGCCGCGAACTGGGCACCGAAGGCATGGAGGCGTTTCTCGAAACGAAGCACGCTTCATTCGTCGTGGCGCGCGAGTCGTAGGGCGCGGGGAAAGCTCAAAGAATAAAGCTCAAAGCTCAAGGGAAGGTCCAAGGGACAAGCGGGTCCAAGGACCAACCCGAGCGGTCAGGCGGATTGCGGGCGCAGCTCAGTTCTTTGCACCGATTGATCTGCGGTGGCGCAGTCCCGCAGGGACGACCGAAAATAGCCCAGCACTTCAGTGCTGGGTCTGCGGCCGGTGAACCGGCAAGTCCCGGCAGGGACGACAGCGGCGGCACAGCGCGCGGTTTCTTTCGTCCCTACCGGGACTCGGTTCGGTCCGCTGCGAACCCCGCGCTAAAGTGCCGGGCTATTGTCTTTCGCCCTCCGGGCTGGGGCTGGGAACCCGACCCCGTGAAAAAAATGAGATGCGCGTTTTTGGCGCTTGGCCCTTCCCTTGAGCTTTGAGCTTTAATCTTCGAGCTTTTTCCGTCCCGCCTCCCGCAAAAAGGATTGTCACCCCCCTCCCGCTTCCGCACCTTGACCGCGTGTTGAAGACATTTTCAGAACTCGGTTTTCCCGGGCGCCTGATCGCCGTCGAGGGGCTGGATGGTTCCGGCAAATCCACGCAAATCTATCTCCTCAAACGCTGGCTCGAGCAGCAGGGGCTGAAGGTTTTTTTCAGCGAATGGAATTCCTCCGAGCTGGTGAAAAGCGCGACCAGCAAGGGTAAAAAGACCCAGCTCCTCACGCCGACCACCTTCAGCCTGATCCACGCCACGGACTTCGCCGACCGCTACGAACGCCAGCTCGTCCCGCTCCTGCGCGCCGGTTATCTCGTGCTGTGCGACCGCTACGTGTTCACCGCCTACGCCCGCGACATTGTCCTCGGCTGTCCCCGCGACTGGGTCCGCGGCCTCTACGATTTCGCGGCGCTGCCCGACCTCACGTTTTTCTTCAAGGCCCGCCTCGAGGTCTCGCTCCAGCGCATTCTCGACGGCCGGCCCGAGCTGAAATATTTCGAGGCCGGCATGGACCTCGGCCTGTCGAGCGATCCCTACGAAAGCTTCCGCATCTTCCAGGGCCGGATGCTCGAGCAATACCTCGCCATGAGCACCGAGTTCAAATTTCTCGGCATGGATGCCAACCAACCCGTCGAGCCGCAGCAGGCCGTCGTCCGCCAGTTGGTCGCGGCGCGGATCGACCTCGGCGCGTTCGCCATGGGAAAAAAAGCCTGACCGCCAACCTCCGCCGTATTTTTCTCCGATGAAACGCCCCGCCCGCCCCGCAAAAATTTCCGCCGTGGTACCTGCGCCATCCGCGCCGTCCGCCCGTCCCGCAGCATCCGCACCCGCGCCCGCGCCCGTCCCGCCGCAAGTCTTCCTGCCCAAGCCCACGCTCAAGCGCTTCTACGGCCACGGCATCACCGGCGTGGACCTCGAGAAACTCGCCGGCAAACTCGTCGTCATCGAGGGCGCCGACGGCTCCGGCCGCTCGACGCAAATCGCCAAGCTCGTCGATTGGCTCGAGGTCAGCGGTCACGCGACCGTGCAGGTCGGTCTCAAGCGCTCGACGCTCGTCAGCGAGGAGCTCGACCAGGCGCAGAAGGGCAACATTCTCAGCCACACGACCATGGCGCTCTTCTACGCCACCGACTTTGCCGATCAGCTCGAGAACATCATCCTTCCCTCCCTGCGCGCCGGTTTCATCGTGCTGGCCGACCGCTACATCTACACGCTCATGGCCCGCGCGATGGTCCGCGAATTGGATGAAGCCTGGCTGCGCAATCTCTATGGCATCGCCCTGGTGCCCGACGCCGTCATCTACCTCAACCTCTCCCCCGAACATCTCGTCCAGCGCAACTTCGCCAAGACCCACTCCCTCGACTACTGGGAGAGCGGCATGGACCTCGGCTTCTCTCGCGATCTGTTCGACAGCTTCCTGAAGTACCAGGACCTCGTTGCCCAACGCTTCAACCGCCTCCAGGCCATCTACGGATTCGAGATCATCAACGGCAACCGCAGCCCCGAGGAAATCCATCTCGAACTCCGGCAGAAAGTCGCCGCCGTTCTCGCCGGCCGCCCCGGCTGAAACCAACGTGGACGGTGAACCACGGATCAACCTGTCGCCATGACTGAATCCTCCAGCAAAACGGAATACCTCGTCGGCGTGGATTTCGGCGGCACCAAAATCCTCGCCGGCGTTTTCACCAACTCCCTCCGCTGCCTCGGCACCGCCAAATCCAGCACCAAGGCCGAGCGCGGCCCCGAGGCGGTCGTCGAGCGCATCGCCCGCTGCGTGCAGGACGCCGTGGATGAGTGCGACCTGAGCCTCAAACAAATCAAGGGCATCGGCCTCGGCGCGCCCGGCGCGGTCGATCCCGAGACCGGCACCGTCATTTTCGCTCCCAATCTGCGCTGGGAAGATGTGCCGCTGGCCAAGGAATTGCAGAAGCGGCTCGACCTCCCCGTCTTCCTCGAAAACGACTGCAACATCTGCACCCTCGGCGTGTACGAGGCCGAGCTGGATTCCAAGCCCCGCCACGTTTTCGGCATCTTCATCGGCACCGGGATCGGCGGCGGCCTGATCCTCGATGGCAAACTGTACTCGGGCTTCAACCGCACCGCCGGCGAGGTCGGCCACATGGTCCTGCAAGTCGGCGGACCCAAATGCGGTTGCGGCAACAAAGGCTGCTTCGAGGCCCTCGCCAGCCGCAGCGCGCTCTTCCGCCGCGTGCAATCCGCGGTCAAGGACGGCCAGAAAACCATCCTCACCGAAATGCTCGGCGACGACCTTAACGACCTCCGCAGCGGCGACCTCCGCAAGGCCATCCGGCGCGGCGACAAATTTGTCGAAAAGATTGTCGAAGAAGCCGCCGAGTACATCGGCATCGCCGTCGCCAACGTGGTCAACCTCCTCAGTCCCGAAGTCGTCATCCTCGGCGGCGGCGTCATTGACGCCCTCGAGGACGAGATGATGGCGATCATCGTCGAGACGTTTCAGGATTACGTCCTCCCCGGCACTGGCAAAGGGATTGAAATCCGCGCCTCCAAGCTCGGTGACCAGGCCGGCATCGTCGGCGCCGCCGTCCTCGCCCGCCGTCGCACACGGTAGCCGCCCGCGCCGATCGATGAACACAGGCGTGACGATCCCACCGCGCAGCGGGGAGCGCAGGCCGCTGGCCTGCACGGTTCGGCGGCCCGCCGAACCGCTCGTTCCCCGTTCTCACTCTGCATCTGTGGACCGACCGTGGTTACAACGGAGCTTTCCCGCATGAACCCCGCCGAGCCTGACTCCCGCCATCCGCCCCTGGCCCCGTCGCCACCACCCGCCGGCACCCGCCGCCGTGCCGTCATCGACGTTGGCACCAACTCCGTGAAACTCCTCGTCGTCGATCTCCACGGCGACGTCCTCCACCCCGTCCTCGAACAAAGCGAACAAACCCGCCTCGGCGCTGGCTTCTACGGAACCCACCAACTCCAGCGCGGTCCCATCGCGCAGACCGCCGCGGCCGTCGCCACCTTCGTCCGCGCCGCCCGGGCCAGCGGAGCTGCGCCCATCCGCATCATCGGCACCAGCGCCGCGCGCGATGCCCACAACGCCGCCGAACTCTGCGCCGCCATCCAGCACGCGGCCGGCCTCCCGCTCGAAATCATCTCCGGCGAACAGGAAGCCGACTGGGCCTTCCACGGCGTCGCCACCGATCCGCACCTCGCCGGCCATCCCCTGCTCATCCTCGATGTCGGCGGCGGCAGCACCGAGTTCATCCTCGGCACCGGCCAGCACCAGCAATTCCGCGAAAGCTTCCCGCTCGGCAGCGTGCGCCTCCTCGAAAAATTTCCCGTTGCCGATCCCCCATCCGCCGCCGACTGGCAACGCTGCCACGACGAACTCGAACAAACCCTGACGCGCCAGATTCTCCCCCGCCTCCAGCCCGCCCTCGCCCGCGTGGACCGCGCGAACCTCCTCCTCGTCGGCACCGGTGGCGCGACCACCATCCTCGCGTGTATCCACGCCGGCATGACCGACTTCGACCGCCACCGCATCGAAGCCGTCCGCCTCACCCGTGCCGACGTCCAGCATCACCGCGAGCACCTCTGGCGCCTCCCCCTCGCGCAACGCCGCACCATCACCGGCCTCCCGCCCAACCGCGCCGATGTCATCCTCTACGGCGTCGCCATCTACGAAGCCATCCTGCAGCACCTCGACCTCCCCGAACTGCGCGTCAGCACCCGCGGCCTCCGTTTTGCCGCCGTCCTCGACGCCGCGTAAGTCACTCGCGCACCCTGGCGGTACCCGAATTGAAGGCACCTAACCCGTAACTATGCAGTCAGCGCGGCAGGAGCGCGGCCTTCAGGCCGCGGAAACGTCCGCCCGCAGCGACCGTTTCAATCCACCTGAGCGCGTATCAGCACCCACTATTTGGTGAGTCTCAAAAAGGTGGCTTGAAAACTCGCCCGCCCCAGACAAGACGCACGCTTCTGCGGCCTGAAGGCCGCGCTCCTGTTGCCCTCAGTGCATAGTTACGGCTAAGTGGCCTCCGCCTCGTCACCTCGGCGGCTACTCTTCACACCAGTTCTGCCGGCCGCACGCCGCTCCTCTCTCAGAACGCCACCATCGTCCGCACCCGTTGCGTGAACTGGCAGGCGTGCGTGTAGCCGCTGTCGCGCGCGAGCTGGATCGCCGCCGCAAAATCCATCCCCACCTCGCCCGGCGCGTGCGCGTCCGAGCCGAACGTGATCGGCACGCCCGCCGCGTGCGCCAGCCGCACGATGACCGGGCTGGGATAAATCTCGCGGCACTCCTTGCGCAGCCCCGCCGTGTTCAACTCGATGGCCACGTCGCTCCGTTTCGCCGCGCGCAGGAACTGCGTGAACAGCGGCGTACAGTCGCGGTCCGGGTAGAACTTGAACTTCTTCGGCAAATCCGCGTGCCCGATGATCTCGAACAGCCGCGATTCCGCCGCCATCGTCAGCCGCTCGAAATACACCGACCACACCTCGAAGGCGTCGCGCTTTTTCCATTCCGAAAGCTTGGCCGGATTGTCGAGGTCGAAGGCGTCCGAAACGTAGTGAACCGAGCCGATGAGGTAATCCCACGGATGCCGCGCCGCCAGCTCGCGAATCCAGTCCTCGTGTCCCGGCAGATAATCAACCTCGAGCGAGAGCCGGATCGTGAGCTGCGGGTGATCGCGCCGCGCCTGCTGGACCTTCGCGACGTATTCGTCGAGCTGGTCGGCGCGCATCCGCCAGTCATCGAAATCATCCCGCCGCATCGGCGAATGATCCGTGAACCCAATCTCGCGCAAACCCACGCGCAGCGCGTGCGCGGCGTACTCGGTCGGTTCGCCCACCGCATGGCGGCAGAGCGGCGTGTGCATGTGATAATCAGCGGGCAACAGCATGACGGCAGTCTGGCGGAGAGGCGTTCGCGAGCGAGCGAATTCCCGGCGGCGCCGTGGTCGAGCCGCACGAGTCGCCGCGCTCCAAATTCGGAATGTCGGTCTCCACCCCGGGAGCGCGGCGTTTACGCCGCTTCACCGGCCAAACGTCGCGGCGCGCTCGAATCCGCACGAGCGCTCGCACGCTGAAGCGGCGTAAACGCCGCGCTCCGCCAACGCTCCGGCCGCTCAATCCTGCCCCAGTATCTTTCGCGCCTCGGGCACGGTGATTTTCTTCGCGGGCAGCGCGAACCCCAGCGTGTCGCCGTTGGGTTTGAAGCCGCCGCCATCCACATCCACGAAGATCGGATTGTTATACGCGCACGGCCGTTGCTTGGCCTGCGGGCTGGTGCCGTAGCCGGTCTTGAGATCGAAGTTTTCCCCGCACGCCACCACGATCAGATGCGCGTCCTCGCTCAACGGCACGTTGATCAGGCGGTCGAACTTCGCCACGCCGTCTGCGAAAAACTGCGGATGCGATTTCCGCGTGAAGTTCACATCCGCGCGCGGCCGGCCGTTCACCAGCACCTGCACGCGGTCGATGTCGATCCAGTCGGTGCATTGGACTTTCACCTTCAGATCGATCGAACCGCTCGCGCGCGTCGTGGCGCCGGGCAGGATGCCGTCCTCGGTTTGCACCTGTAAAAACGGCCCGCTCGTGAGGATGATCCGGCCGGCCTTGGCGTGGCGGATGTTTTCCTGCCAGTCGATTTCCGCCGGCTCGTCGCTCGCGCTCGGCGTGTACATACGCCAACCGCCGACGCCGTTGCCATAGACCGAATGCGCGTCGCACACGGCCACCGCGCTGTAGCGATGCCCGCGATTGAGAAGCTGGAGCCAGATGAACTCGCGGACGTATTGCACCGCCTCGCGGCCGGTCTTGGCGTCGCGGCCGACCTTGAACGGCACGCCCTCCAGAATTCCCGACGCGCTGTAGTTCGCCGTCTCGAGACCGTCGATCAACTGCCCCAGCCCGAGATAGCCGCCGTCCACGCGTCCGTCGCCGTCGCGGTCGATGAAGTTCTCGACCATGTCGGGATGGTTGATCTGCACCCAGCGCGAGGGATTCGGGCCTTGGAAATCGCGGAGGATCACCGCGTTGAGCCGCGGGTCTTTCACCCACGGCGGCGCGCCGTTGTCCTGCGTGAAGGGCACCGGGACAAAGGGAAACGCGTTGAAATGCGGGCCGTCGCCGGACAGCTCGACGCCGGGGATGGTGGTGATTTCGTCGTGCAAGCCGAGCCGCTCGATATGCGGCCGCCAGTCGTAGAAGCGCGCGTGCTCGGTGGTCGGCGCGAACTCGATGTGCTCGGCGGCGAGGTTGATCACGCGGTCGTCGGTGCCGCAGACGTTGTCGCCGCTGGGCGTCGAGTGATTGTGATAATCGGCGCTGACCCAGCCGCGCGTGTCCACCAGGCGCTTGAGCACGCCCTTGAATTCCCGCGTCGCGCCGGGCGAGAGCTGAATGGTCTGGTCGAGATGGCTGAACTCGATGCCGCGCGTGACGATGATCCGGTAATCGCCCGGCGGCAGTGGCACGCGGAAGTCACCGCGCTCCGAGTGATACTGGTCCACGCAGCCATGGGCGCGATCCTGCGGGCCGAGATTCGGATTCTTCGTGCCGTTGACGCCGATGAACTGCGCCTTGCACGGAATGCTCTTTCCCGTCTCGCCACGCACATCGAACACCACCACCGACGCCGTGCTGAGCTGCGCGTCCAGCCGCGCCGTCGCGTCGGCTTTCACCGACAGCGTGCGCTTGATCGGCTCGCGGCCGAGGTCGGAAATCTCGATTTCATAATCAGCCACCGGCAGCCGCACGCTGAAGCCGCCGGTCGCGTCAGGATACGCCGGGATGCGGTTCGTGCCGAAGAGCGTCTCGACTTTCGCCGTGAGCACCGGCGCGCCGTTCGCATCCGTGAGCCGGCCCGCAACCACGCCCGTCGGCCCGCGCTCGGCGGCGAGAATGCCGAACGCCTCGAGCGGCGAGCGACCGACCGCGAGGAAACGCGCGACGGTCAGTTCTTCGCCGGGCGCGAGTGAAATCTCCTTTGGCGGCGCGGTGAATCCGTCGCGCTCGCGCCACGCGTAGGCATAGCCCGCCTTGTCCGCCGGATCGTTCGCGTCGCCCCACGCGATGTCGCGCGCCTTGCCGGATTTGGCGAAGCGCATCCAACGGTCGTCCACGCTGCCGGTGCGGTTGGTTTTGCCCTCGTTGCGATAGGTGGTGACGATGAACAAGCCCTGCCAGTCGTCGCGCAGGCGGTACTCGTGCCGCTTGAACAGCCCGCCGTTGTTCGCCGCCGTCACCACGGTCTCGACCACCGCTTCGCCGTCGCGTCCGTCTTTCGCCACGCGCACATACGACACCGGCCCCTGCTGCGCCGACGGGGTGAAAATGACGAGCTGATCGTTGTTCGCGCCGCGCAACGTGAGGTCGTAGAGGCAGCCGGGCGTGACGCCGTTGGTGCCGTAGAACGTGCTCATGTTCGCGCGCCGCAGCGGCAGATTCACCGACACCACCGCCTCGATGCGATTATTGCGCAGCACAAAATCGCCGATGATGCCGTCCGCCTCCTTGCCGCCCGGCAGCAACTGCCGCGTGTCCGGCCCGATCTCGAAGGCCTCGGGCGCGGCGGGTGCCAAGGAGGCGCAGGCGAGCGCGATGAAAACGAGGGCAGAGAGGAAGCCGGCGCGCGGAAGTGATTTCATTGGAGTCATTGCGTAAGCGGTGGCGGAGGGGTGTTACCACCGGCGCGGACAAAGACAAGGAAGCGATGGCGAGCGGCAGCCGCGTAGTGCAGCCGTCCCCGGCCGCAGCGACGCCAGCACGCACGGGGTGTGGTATGAGGCTGCGTTCCGCTGCGCTCCACCGCGCTGCGCCTGGGGACGGGCGCACTCCGGACGGTGCCGGCAGGTTCCACCCCGCCGTCCCGACAAATTCGGACGGCACGGCTGCGGACGCGGGAAAAAGCGTTGCCGCGGGGCGGTCACCAGAGATGCTCAAACACCGATGCAGCCCATGCCAACGCCGCCTCCACCGCGCGGAGAAACGAAGCCAGCACCTTCCCGCCTGCGCCTCGCCGCCGTGCAGATGAAGTTCGCGCCGACCCTCGGGGGCAATCTGACGAAGATCGAAACGGCCATCCGCCACGCGGTCCGCCGACGCGCCGACGTGGTGCTGTTTCCCGAATGCGCGACCACGGGTTACGCCTGCGACTTTTCCAAATTGCAACCGGCGGACGTGCGGACAGCGCTGGCGCGCGTGCGCGAACTGGCGGCAGAACATCGCGTGAACGTGCTCGTCGGCTCGCCGGTGTTTCGTGGCGGCCGTCTCGAAAACTGCCTCGTCGTCTTCGACCGGCGCGGCGAGATCATCCACTGCTATGCGAAGTGCCAGCTCACGCCGGGCGACCGCCGCTTTTTTCATCCCGGAAATGCCATCGCGCTGTTCGAGCTCGATGGCGTGCCCGCGACCGCGATCATCTGCCACGAGCGCCGCTATCCTGAGTTGGTGCGTCTCGCAGTCATGGCGGGAGCGAAGATTCTGTTTCATCCCAACGCGGGTCTCGACGATCTCGCCGTCTCGCGCCGGAAACGCGGCGGCCGCGATGGCATCGCGGTGCGCGCGTTCGAAAACGCGATCTACTACGTGTTCGCCAACTCCGTCGGTCCGCAAGGCGGCGGCAAATGGTCCGCCGGCGATTCGAAAATCGTCGCGCCCGACAGCCGCGTCCTGCGCCTGGCCGACAACCAGAACGAGGCGGTCATCGTGGCGGACATCAACCTCTCCCAAGCGACGCGGAAATATGCCGAGGAAAGCCTGCACTCACCCGCCTTCCTCGCGCCGGCGTGGCGGAAAATGGTCCGCCTCGTGCGCCAACAGGCGGACCGGAATGATCGCAGAGTGAACCGCCGCTGAAGCCAAGCGCAGCCGGCAGGCAAATGGGGAGGCAGGAAGATGTTTCGGCAAAAGGTTTCCTCAGTTCTCATTCCTTTGCCTCCATTCCTTTGCCTCCTCCGGTTCCCCATTCGTCTGCCAAATCCGGTTGGAGGTTTGCCCACCTACGAGCGCGGGGAATAGGCAAAGGAATGGGGACGGAAAGATATTGGCAGACGAAAGGAGCAGGCGAATGGGGAGGCGGGGAAGGTGTTTCGGCTCAAGATTCCCCGGCCCTCACTCCTTTGCCCCCATTCCTTTGCCTTCTACCCTTCCCGATTCGTCTGCCCCCATTCGTCTGCCAAAATCCGGGCCGTGTTTTGCCCTCGCGCTCGCCTGCGACTCACCGCCGGGTCTGCCATTCCTGAAAAGTCGCGTCGCTATGGAGTTGCTTCGCGAGGACGCGGTAGCCTTCGGTGAGCGGGTGGCTGGCGTCGGCGTAGAGGGGGCTGGCGAGGGGTTCGGGGACGAGGACGGGGACTTGGTTTTCCTTGAGCCACGCGGCGACGCCGTCGCGGAGCGCGCGGTAGGGGGCGCGGTTTTCGGCGGCCATCAGGTGTTCGTTGAAGGGGCCGACGACGACGAGGACGTCGTTGCCCCGCGCGCGCAGGAGGCGGGTCAGGCGCTGGAAGGCGGCCCATTGCAGCGAGGAGTCGAGCGTGACCCATTCGAAACGCGTGGTGCCTTCGCCGGTGGTGGACCACGGCTTGTGGCGCGCGCTGGCGGGGCCGCGCTCAGGGTCGTTCGCGGGCGCGGTGGGGACGCGGAGGGTAAGTTGCGCGAGCGGATTTTTGTACGTGTTGGGGCGGCCGGGTGGTTCGGCAGTGCCGGCTTCGAGGGTCCAGTCGGGGATGCTCTTCTGGTTAAACGAGACATTCTGCAGATGATTGACCCACGACAGGACGGGCAGGTTGCGCTCGACGAGTACGCCGAGACGTTCGCTCGCGTCGGCGCGGTAGCAGGGGATGCGCGGGGAGAATTGTGGGACCAGGCGCGAGTGGTTGAAGCGCTCCTCCTTCTTGGTTTGCAGGTCGGCCTTGGGGCTGCTCAGCCAGAGCAGATTGCAGTTCAGGATGATTTTCCGGTGGTGCAACGCGCCGCCGTAGTGCTGCACGAGGCCCTCGAGCGCGAGCGGGAAGAGGCCGTTCACACCGGCGTTGACGAAGGCATCGGGCTGGCCGGCGGCCTGGTTTAGAAAGTGCGAGAGCGTGCCGTCGGGGAGGACGTATTCGCCCCAGATCACGGAGTCGCCGAGGAGCACGGCGTTGGTCGCGGGCAGTTCCTGAAGGCGGCGTTCGTAGAGCCAGTAGTCTTTGCTGAGCGTGTAGGGGATGCGGTAGTCGGGGCCGGTGTCGAACCGCTCGGCCTTTTTCCACACCCACGGAGCCGCCGCGAGGAGGACGAGGACGATGCCCGCGACGAGCCGCCACTGGCGCGCGTTGAGCCGCATCTCGTTGACGAACGGCGTGTCGGTCGCGGGCGGTTTGGGTGGTTTGGGTGCGTGGCTCATCGCAGGAGCGTGCGTGGAATGGAAACGGGAATTTTGACCACAGAGACACGATGAACACAGAGGAAGACGGGAGGCTGCGCTTGCAGCGAGCAGCCGCCGAGTTCCTGTTTCAGAGTATCGCCGCGCGGTTCCCGTCCCGGAGGGACGCCGGAGGAGATTAGCCGGGGGCAAGTTCGCGTCAGCGGACGCAGCCCCCGGAAACCGTGCCGCGTGGCTCCGTGCCCCAACGGGGCATCGAAGAAAATGGCCCGGGGCGACGAGGGGCGGCGGAAATGCTGCGGCGAGGATGCCGCCAAGAAATTCTTCGATACCCCGCTGGGGCATGGTCCGTTCGGCGACGCAACCGGGGGCCGCGCCCGCTGCGCGGACTTGCCCCCGGCTAATTTCCTCCGGCGTCCCTCCGGGACAAAGAGCAAAGCGTTGGCGACAATTTTTGGGGCTGACGGCCAGCAGCCAGGCCAGGGGAAAAATCCTCGCGGCACACGAGGATTTTGCAGAGTGGTAGTAGAGAAAAAAACGAGAGGCTGCGCCCGCAGCGAGCAGCCCCCAATCAGAGACCAAAAGCCGCCCGCCCCATTCTTTGTCTTCTCTGTGTTCATCGTGTCTCTGTGGTTAAAAAACATGTCCATCTGATCGGTGACTCAGAATTGGAAGTAGATGAACGCCCCGCCGCCCGATGAGCAGAGGAACAGGTAGAGGATCATCAGCACCGCCCCGCCCACGCGGACGAAGCTCGTCTGCAACACCGGCCGCCACTTGGATTCCAAGCACATCTGGTAGAGCCAGATCACCGCGATGATGCCGAGCATGAGCAGGGGCATCTCGGGGTCCGACCAGCCGGTGGTGAAGACGCGCTGCACGATGAGGAGCGCGTCGGGGAGCGAGCTGGCGCGGAAGAAAATCCACGCGAAGCAGACGAACGCGAACACACCGAGCTGCTTGAGCAAACGCGGCACGCGGTCGCGGTAGAAGGCCGAGTTTTCCAGCTCGCGCGTCACCATCACGCCGAACGCATGGAGCAGGCCCCAGATCACAAACGTCCACGCCGCGCCGTGCCAGATGCCGGAGATGAAGAAGGTGATGAACAGGTTGCGATACATCTTGAACGTCCCCTCCTTGTTGCCGCCGAGCGGGATGTAGAGGTAGTCGCGGAACCACGTCGAGAGGCTGATGTGCCAGCGGCCCCAGAATTCGCCGAGGCCGGTCGCGAGGTAGGGGTTGTTGAAGTTCAACATGAGGTTGAAACCCATCACCTTCGCGATGCCGCGCGCCATGTCGGTGTAGCCGCTGAAGTCGAAGAAAATCTGCCACGCGAAGGCGACGGTGCCGAGGACCAGCGCGGGCGCGCCGCAGGCCTTGGGGTTGTCGTACACGCGCTCGACGTAATAGGAGAGGTAGTTGGCCAGCGCGAGTTTCTTGAAGAGTCCCACGAGAAAAAGCGAGAGGCCGTCGGTAACATCGCGCGTGGTGATTTTCGGAAACTCGTAGAACTGCGGCAGCAGATGCGACGCGCGTTCGATAGGTCCGGCCATGAGCTGCGGGAAGAAACTCACGAACGCGGCGAAACGGACGAAGTTCCGCTCGCGATGCACGCGACCGCGGTAGAAGTCGATGCTGTAGCTCATCGACTGAAAGGTGAAAAACGAGATACCCACGGGCAGGACGTAGGCTGCGCCGAAAGGCATGAGCGTCGCGGGATCGGGCAGCGTGGCGGCGACGTGCAGGCGGGCGAGCAGGGCGTTGCAATTTTCGACGAGGAACTGCGCGTATTTGAAAAACAGCAGGATCGCGAGGTTGTTCACGATGCTCACGCCGAGCCACACCAGGCGGCTCGCGAAGAACGCGCCCACCGCCATGAGCGCGAAGATCAGCGTGAGCACGGCCATCGTCGGCCGCAGCGTGGGCAGGCCCGCGACGGACATCGCGAGGAAGCCCAGCGCGCCGAGACTCGAGGCGATGAACGCGTACTTCAGCACCTTGTCGTGGGTGTGGAGATGCGCCAACCGCGCGCGCAGGCTGGCCCGAGGCTGATCGCGCGGGCAGTGATCCATCAAGGCGACGAGGATGAAATCCAGCGCCGTCGAGTAGCCGACCAGAAGGAGGTAGTAGGGATTCCACCAGCCGTAGAAAACATAGGAGGCAAGCAGCAGCCACGGAATCCACAGCCGGGTTTTGCGCAGCAGGACAAAGCCTGGCACCACGACCAGCAGGAAGAGGAAGAAAGGCCAGGTGTGGAAGAGCATGGTGGGCGGGCGGTCAGGTGGTCAGCTCGTCGCGGCCGTCAACCGCACCAGCACGATCTGCCCGCCGTTGGTCTCAGGATCGGAAAGGATCAGGCAGCGGTGATGCGGCGGTTCCTTGCTCTTGAGCGCGGTGCCCAGGCGGATCATGCGGGCATGAAGATTTCGTCGAGCTGGTTCAACTCCACCGCCTCCTGGGTCAAGCGGTGGATTTGTTCGGGGGTCTTGGCCAGGACCATGCCGATGCGCTCGACCGCAATCGGCGCGCATCCGCGGGCGATGGGCGTCCACTCGGCGCAGTGCGCGTGACACCAGTCCACGAGTTCCCACTGGTCCTTGCCGCCGTGTTCCGCCCAGATCTCGTCCAGCAGCGCCACCTCGGCATCGGCCAGGTGTTCCCGCTCGGGCATTCGCTCCAACTGAATGTCGTGATTCCGCCGGTCGCTCACGCATTGCTCCCACCGGGTGTCGCTCTCGCCGACCAGGCGTCCCGCGTTAATGAGGTCGAGGAGCTCGCTCGTCACCGGCCCGTTGCGCATGGAGAGGTAGTCACCGCCGGCCACGGGGATTCCGCGCCGGTCCAGCGACAGGCGATCGAGCAGATACACGAGCTTCACCAGTTTCATGATGTTCATGCGTCCACCGCCGTGCTGCAGGAGCAGGCACGCGACCTCCGTCGCCTTCCTGAGGTTGAATCGAAAGTTCATTCTTCCAGAAAGCTTGCACCGTGCTCGGCGGGCCTTCAATCAATGAAAACTTAGCAGAGCGAACGCGGGTTCATCCCGAAATGGTAGGCTGGTATCCTGGAACGAAAGAGTTGCGCAGCGGGCTTCCCCCTTTTTTTCCGGCTGCTACCTTTGACCGCATGAAAACACTCAGCCCGGAACTGCTCGCCGAAGTGACGCGGCGGTTGTCCGAGGAACTGCAGCCCGAGGGCATCTGGTTGTTTGGCTCGCACGCTTGGGGCACTCCGGATGAAGAAAGCGATCTCGATCTGCTGGTGGTCGTGCCGGAAAGCGATGAGCCGCCCATTCAGCGCATGCGGCGGGCGCATCGCTGCCTGCGGGGGCTGGGGCTGGCCAAGGATGTGCTGGTGAAGACCCGCGCGGAATTCGACCGCCTCCGCGCCCTGCCTTCGACGCTCGATCACCTCGTGTTTCAGCGGGGCCGCAAACTCTATGGATGACACCAAACGCCAGTGGGTGCGGTCCTGGCTCGTCAAAGCCGAAAGCGACCTGCGCTCCGCCCGCGCCTTGGCGGGGTTGGCCGAACCGGCCACGGACACGGCGGTGTACCACTGCCAGCAAGCCGCCGAGAAGGCGCTCAAAGGCTACCTTGCCTTTCGCGATCAACCCTTGGCGCGCACCCACGATCTGGAGCGCCTCGTCGAGTTGGCCACGGAACTCGACTCCGCGTTTGCGCCGCTCGAAGTCCAGGCCGACACCTTGAACCCATACGCCACCGCCTTTCGTTATCCCGATACCTTGGGAGTGCTCTTCCCGTCGGACTTGGAAGTGGCGACGGCAATCGAGCACGCCCAGACGATTTGCAATTTCGTCTTGGGCCGGCTCCCGGCCGAAGTCCGGCCCTGAAGCCCGCAGCGCTAAAAGGATCGCCAGCCGGCTCGAAGGTCATCCTCAGCGAAGCATAGGCCGGTGCCGTCAGGATAATGCGGGCGCGGTCGGCGGAAGGGAGCGGAGCGCGGCAACGATGCGGCTTCGGTGTGCCGCGTCCGGGCGGGTGCCAACGGGGGGCGACGTTTGGACGGTGAAGCGGCGTGAACGCCGCGCGCCGGGCGCGAACTGGAGCGCGCTCACTTCCCTGCGGCCGCCGCCGTGGCGCGGCGGACGCAGCGGAAGCCGTAGATGTCGTAGCCGAAGCAGGTGTCGGCGGAGCCGGGGCTTTCGTTGTAGCGATAGCCGGAGCGGCAGTTGTCGGCGCTGAAACGCCACGCGCCGCCGCGCAGGACTTTGTTTTTTCCATCGGCGGGACCGGGGGGATCGTGCTTCGGCGCGGTGGTGTAGTAATCCACGGCGTAGAAGTCGTGGCACCAGTGCCAGACGTTGCCAACGATGTCGTAGAGGCCCCAGGGGTTGGGCTGTTTCTGGCCGACGGGATGCGGCTTGCCGCCGGCGTTTTTGTCGAGCCAGGCGTAGTCGCCGGCCTTGGCGGGAGACGTGCCGAAGAAGTAGGGCGTGGTGGTGCCGGCGCGGCAGGCGTATTCCCATTCGGCTTCGGTGGGCAGGCGGTAGCCGTCGGCGGTGAAGTCGCACTTGAGGGTCGCGAGGTCGTAGCAGGGTTTGAGGCCCTCGGCTTCGGAGCGCTTGTTGCAGAACTTGGCGGCGTCGGACCAGCGGAGTTGTTCGACGGGATTTTGTCCGCCTTTCCAGCGCGAGGGATTGGTGCCCATCAGCTTTTGAAACTGGTCCTGGGTGACGAGGTGCTTGTCCATCAGGAAGGCGCTCACGGAGACTTCGTGCGGCGGGGCGTCCACTTCGTCCTTATCGCCCATCAAAAATTTGCCGGCGGGGATGGGGACGAGGGCGGCGGATGCGGCGGGCGCGTTGGGCGTGGCGGGCGCGGCGGCAGCCGGCGCGGCGGACAGTGCCGGGTTGGCAGGTTTCGCGGCCGTGACGGGTGGCGTGGGCGTGCCGGAGTCAGCGGGTTTTTCGCCGCACGCCGAGAGCACGATCGCGGCCGCGAGCGGGGCCAGCCAACGCAAGGAGAGGAGTTGTTTAGTCATGGAGCGAGTCAGTTTCACCAGCGCGGGCATTTCGTCCGTGTCCATCCGTGTTAATCCGTGGTTTCAAATTTCCGTCCGAGCATTCCGCGTCAGTAATCGGCCCAGATTTCGTAGCCGTCGGCGTGGCGCAGCACCTGGCGGCAGCGGGCGCGGATGTCCTCGGCGGCGGCGACCGCCTTGGGCAGTTCGGCGCAAGTGTAGCCGGCTTCCTGATAGAGCTTGCGCGTGACGGTGTGGCATTGCGCGAGCACGTAATCCTGCGCGCCGCCCATGCCGCGCCACGCCTTCAGGAGCGCCGCGTAGGTTTTCAAATTGTCGGGGTCGGCCTTGCTCGCGAGGGCCATGGTCTGTTTCGCGAGGTCGGCGGCGTGGTCGAGCGACTTCATGTTTTCCTTCTGCACCTCGTACTCCTGCGGGATCACCTGCACGATCGCTTCGAGGTTCTCGAGGAACGGCTTCAAGTCCGGCGCGGCCTGGCTTTTCGCCCGGAGATGCTGGGTGAGGTCGGCGGCGAAACGCTGATACTCGGCGATGCGGTCAAGGTGACAGCGCACGAAGAAGATCATGTCCTCGATGGCATCGGCGATGAAGGCCTGCTTCCCGGTTTCTTCCTTCGCCTTGAAGATCGCCTCGATCGCCTCGGTGTAGCCGCAGGTGCAGGCGCGATGCACGCTCTCCCCGCCGCGGCGATGATGCGTGCGCAGCTTGCGTCCGGCGGGATCGAGGATCGCCTCGCTCATCGGGCGGCCGAGCGTGGCTTTGAGAATGTCCACCGGGGTCGTGACGGTCGCGGGCGTCTCGCGGGCTTCGAGGAAATAAACCAGCGCGTCGCCCTTCGGCGGCACCTTCTTGCCAAGGCGCAGGAACGCCGTCTCGCCCTCGAACCACGCCGGAAAATCATAGTTGCCGGCAACCCCGCGCCAGACCGTGCCCTTGGCCTGTCGGAACGCATACGTGGTCCGCGTGCCCGCCTCGAACAACTGCGTTTTCCACTTCGCCGGGAACGGCCGCTGCCACGCGAGCGCGACATCTTTCTCGAGGAAAATGGCCTTCAACGGTTCGCGATGCCACAGCGCGGGCGCGGACAGCAAGGCGAGGAAAAAACTCTGACCGTCGCCCTGCAACTCGAGCGATTCGATGCGCCGCCGGCCGTCGGCCTCGGCGAGGCCGAGGCGCACCTGCTGCTGTCCCTTCGGCCACGTCACGACCAGCATCCGGTCGCCGCCGGGTTGGAGGCCCACGAACATATTTTCCGCGGGAACGGCGAGGGACTTCGCCTCGGGAAACGCCGCCGGATCGTAAATGAGATCGTCGCCGATGAAGCTGGGCAGCACGCCGTACTCGAGGGCACTCAGCACCCGCAGGCCCTTCGACGCGCCCGTCGGTTTCAGTTCGACGATCTCGTTCCGGCCAAACGAAAACAGCGCGGTTTCGCCCGGCGCGCCTGTCCCCGCACCCGCGCCCGCCCCGGCGTTTGCGCCCGCGCCGCCATAGGTGACCTCGAGCACGATTTCGTCCCCGGCATTGCGAATGGTGGTGACGCGGCTCCTGCCTGCGGGCGCACCGGCGGCGGTCGCGAGCGGGAGGATCTCGGCGATTTTGCGACCGCGCGCAGTCACTGCGGCGGTGGCGGCGTTGGTGGTCGCGGGCAGCTCGGCACCGGCTTTCGCGTAAATCGTCACCGTGCCGCGTGTGGACGAAAACACCGCGAGCAGGCTGGGATTCTCGACCACCGCATCGCCTGTGAACGCGTGCTCGCGCCCCCAGTAGCCGGGATCGGAAATCGCCTTGGCCGGGCTGGCTTCAAACGCGAACAACTCCGTCGGCACGGCCTTCCAGCCGGTGCGATTCGCGGGCGCGGTGGCGTCGGCCAGCGGCGCGTCCGTGTCCCACAGGACGACCCCCGGCGCGCTGAACGCCGGCAGATTGCCGCCCAGAACTATCGCGCCGACGAGCGCCGCGAACCGCGCCGCGCGGCGCCACGAGACCTGATTCCACTGCCCGAAAGTTTGTTTCGCATTCATAAGCCGTTTCCCGATCGCCGCCAGTTTCCGCCGCACTGGACGATCCGATGGCCGACGCCAGCCGCGGCGTGGCCAGGTGACGAACCGGGGAGTGCACCGACAGTACCAGCCGATCCGTCCGACACAAGCGGCCAGACAACCCCTAAATCCCCGCGTAAGGAACTGCGAAATGCAGTTCTGATCAATAAATACAGGGCTGCCGCACGTTTTTATGTTGCAGACAACCGGTATTGCATGTCGAAGCGCCTGAAACCCTTGTCAACAAGGGCGAGGACCGGGTTTTCCATTCC
>CAMAUZ010000051.1 GCA_945861535.1 Akkermansia muciniphila
GGAGCGAAGCACGGTGACTTGGCCGTTCTCATTGGCACCCGGCTTTGCAGACTGTGTGAAACCGGAGCCGCCGACGTGAGGAGAACCGCAGCGCCAAAAGAAGGCGCACCATGGGGCCATCGTACCGGCGTGGGGCGCGGCACGCGGGCGGCCCGAGGTCGCGGTACCGCAGGCGGCCTCGCCTGCGAGTTCGGGCGGCGTCTCGCCGCCCGTTCCGACTCGGGGCGAGACGCCCCGCGAACTCGCAGGCGGGACGCCTGCGGCACCCTGGCGCAACCGTTCGTTGGCAGGCGGAGGCGTCCCCCAGCGCGCCGCTCCGCCGCCGCACTTCGGCGGCTGCGCGGCCCATGAACCCAGCGCTTTCGAAAAACGACGGTCGCAGCTCGCCTGAAACCTTGCTGCGTCGAACTGGGCGATTGACGGTCAGAACCTGCAATCCAACACTCCCGCCGTGAACGCAGTCACCATTAGCAACGCGCCCTGCAGGCCCGATTCGACGCCACCGACCGCCGCACGGCAGCCATTACCGACACCATGATCCATCCATCCCTATGAAACCCCGCCCCCTCTTCCTCCTCGCCCTGCTGGCCCTCGACCTCGGCACCGGCTGCCAGACGGTTTACAACACCACGCTGGAAAAAGTTTTCGGCTACGAGAAACGCGAACTGCTCAAGAAGTCGGTGGTCGCGCTGCAGGACGAACAGCAGGACGCGCAGAAGGAATTCAAGGACGCGATGACGCGCCTGAAAGAACTCTACGGCTTTCAGGGCGGCCAGTTGGAGTCCGCTTACAACAAACTCAAAGGCTCCTACGAGAAATGCGACGCGGAGACCAAGGCCGTGCAGTCTCGCATCGAGAACATGGAGGGCATCGCCGCGTCGATGTTTGCCGAGTGGGAAAAGGAGCTGGCGCAGTACTCCAATCCGGCTCTTGCCGCAAACAGCCGGCAGCAACTGCGCGACACCAAGGACCGCTACGCCCAGCTTTCCCGCACCGTCCGTGCCTCTGCCGACGCAATGAAACCCGTGCTCGCCCAACTCAAGGACAACGTGCTCTTCCTGAAACACAACCTGAACGCCGCGGCCATCGGCTCGCTCAAAGGCGAGGCCGCCAACATTCAGCGACAGATCGAGGACCTCCTCAGCCGCATGAGCGCCAGCATCGCGGAGTCCGACGCCTTCATTAAGTCGCTGGCGAAATAGGCGCGAGCGCGGGGCCGCGCGGATGGAGCGCGGCTGTGTCCCGCGCCGAGCGGGATCAGCCGCAGCGGCTGCGCACAGGAGGGACGCGTGGGGGAAAGTCATGTCCCGCGTAGTGTTTGAACGTGCTGCGGCTGGTCGCTGCGACACAGCCGCGTTCCGAGGGCGCGCGGATTGTCCGGAGTTGATCTTGGTCCTTGGCCATTCCCTTGAGCTTTGAGCTTTGTCCTTGGAGCTTTGCGCGCCCGGCGCGCGCCGGGGAGCATTTGACACCCTGCGGCGGCTGTGGGAAGCATTCGCCCGCAGCCTAATTCCGGCTTTGATTCCAAAAGCCGGAAGCGGGGGACCCAAAAGCCTGGGACAGCCTGGGCCGGGGCGAACGGGGGTGTCACAACCGCCGGGGTTACTTTCAAGACCCAGCCCGACAGCTAACCTCGCCGGCCAATTGGAAGGGCAATCCTCTGACCCGCCATTCGCGGGCGCCACGATTCCCTGGTTGACCGACAGACGCGCAGGCTCGCCATTGGCGGGCGTGGCGCGTGGAAACTTGGCAGCATTGTTTATGGACAGGAAAACTACCGGGCGCGCCCCGATTGCGGCGCTGATGGTCAGTGCCCTCGGGGTCGTGTTTGGGGACATTGGCACCAGTCCGCTCTATGCCTTGAAGGAGTGCTTCGAGGGCAAGCATGGCGTCGTCCCGACCGAGGGCAACGTGCTGGGCGTGCTGGCGCTGATCTTCTGGTCGCTGATCCTCATCGTCTCGATCAAATACCTCGGCGCGGTGATGCGCGCGGACAACCGGGGCGAAGGCGGCATCCTCGCGCTGCTGGCGCTGGCCGTGCCGGACCGCGCCGACAAACTGCCGCGGCGGCGGGCCTTGTTGGTGGCGCTGGCCGTCTTTGGCGCCACGCTGCTCTACGGCGATGGCATCATCACGCCCGCCATCTCCGTGCTCAGCGCGGTGGAGGGGTTGGGCGTGGCGACGCCGCATTTGAAGGACTTCGTCCTGCCCATCACGATCGCCGTGCTGATCGCGCTGTTCTCGGTGCAGCACCACGGCACGGGCAAAATGGGGCGAGTCTTCGGGCCGATCATGCTGGTCTGGTTTGTCTGCCTGGCCGCCCTGGGCATCAAAGGTATTCTTACCGCCCCGCGGGTGTTGGGCGCGCTGAACCCGTGGGCGGCGGTGCAGTTCTTCGCGGAGAACGGCTGGAAGGGCTTCGTCGTCATCGGCGCGGTGTTTCTGGCCGTGACCGGCGGCGAGGCGCTGTACGCGGACATGGGACACTTCGGGGTGCGACCAATCCGGCGCGGATGGTTCCGCATCGTGCTGCCGGCGCTGTTTTTGAATTACCTCGGGCAGGGGGCGTTGCTGCTCAACAATCCGGGTGCGAAGGAGAATCCCTTCTACCTGCTCGCGCCCGGCTGGGCGCTCTATCCGCTGGTCGTGCTGGCCACCGCCGCCACCGTCATTGCGTCGCAGGCGGTCATCTCCGGTGCGTTTTCGCTGACCATGCAGGCCATTCAACTGGGCTATCTGCCGCGCATGAAGATCATCCACACCTCCTCCGAGGAGCGCGGGCAGATTTACATGCCGCACATCAACTGGATGCTCATGGTCGCGTGCATCGGGCTGGTGCTGGGCTTCGGCTCCTCGACCAATCTCGCCGCCGCCTACGGCATCGCCGTGACCCTCACGATGCTCATCGACACCATCTTGTTCTTCGTCGCCGCCCAACGGTTATGGAACTGGAGTCCCGTCCGGGCGGGCGCGCTGTGCGCCCTGTTCTTCGTGGTGGAACTCGCCTTCCTGAGCGCCAACGCCTTGAAAATCGTACACGGCGGCTGGTTCCCGCTGGTCGTCGGCGCGGGCATTTTCGCCATCATGGCCACCTGGAAAACCGGCCGTCGCCTAGTGTGGGAAACCCTGCAAAACAGCTCCCTGCCGCGCGACCTGTTTTTCGAGAGCATCGAGCACCACGCGCCGCAGCGCATTCCCGGCACGGCCGTGTTTCTCGCCGGAAACCCCAACGGCACGCCGCTGGCCCTGCTGCACAATCTCAAACACAACAAGGTGCTGCATGAGCGCAACATCCTCCTCACGCTCGTCACCGAGGACATCCCCTATGTGCCCGCCGGCCAGCGCGCCGAGGTCGAGGCGCTGCCCGCCGGTTTCCAACGCGTGCTGGCCCGTTACGGCTTCATGGAGGAACCGAACGTGCGCGAACTGCTCGCGACCGCGCCGCTCATCGGCGGCCCCGTGGAAGTGCAGAAAACCACCTTCTTCCTCAGCCGCGAAACCATCCTACCGTCGGGCAAAAAAGGAATGCGGCTCTGGCGCAAATGGCTTTTCGCCGTGCTCTCGCGCAACGCCCAGCCGGCGACGGACTTCTTCAAACTGCCGCCCAACCGCGTGGTCGAGCTGGGGATGCAGGTGGAGCTGTGAGGGGGGAAGTGATTAGTAATTAGTGATTAGTGAGGGGAGGGGCGGGAGGGGGAATGGGGGAAACGAAACCGGGAAGACGGAACGCGGGACGCGCCGCGCTGATTGTGCGCGGGGGGAGCGCGGTGTTGGCGGAGCGCGGCTGTATCCCGCGCCGGGCGGGATCAGCCGCAGCGGCTGCCTCGGGAGTAACGGCTCAGCAAATCCCCGCAGCCCTCGTGCGGGAGGTGCGTGCTGCGGCTGGTCGCGGCGACACAGCCGCGCTCCGGGCGGGAGGGGCGGGGAGCCGCGAGGCGACAAGCTGTCGCCTCCTCGTAGCGCAGGTTTCCAAACCTGCTGTATCGCCGATTTCCAAATCGGCAGGAGCCGCGACGTTTGGGGCGCGTGCGACAAGCTGAGGCGTTGCGGGTGGCCGAACGGTCTGCGGGTTTGGAAACCCGCGGTACAGCAGACTTGGAAGTCTGCGGTACAAGGGGGCGGTGCGCGGATGCGCCCGCGCGCCGGGAAAAATGAGCAAATGGTTTGACCCGTCGCGCCGTTGTCCGCTCCAATGCGCGCTTTCCGAAAGCCCGCAAGCAGCCTGTTTTTTTAATTTTATGAGCCAAGCCCCCGACAATTCCCGTGCGCGTTACATGACTTTGGCGGCGGCGTTTCTGGGGTGGCTGTTTGATGGGTTTGAGATGGGGTTGTTCCCGCTGATCGGGCAGTCGGCGCTGGTGGATTTGCTGGGGCCGAATTCGCCGAAGGCGGATGCGGCGAAATGGTTTGGGGCGATCATTGCGGTGTTCCTGGTCGGGGCGGCGAGCGGCGGCGTGCTCTTCGGGTGGCTCGGCGACAAGATTGGGCGGGTGCGGGCGATGACGTTCAGCATCTTTATGTACGCCGTCTTTACCGGGTTGTGCGGGTTCGCGACGGAGGCGTGGCACATCGCGGCGCTGCGGTTTCTGGCGGCGCTGGGGATGGGTGGCGAGTGGTCGCTGGGGGTGGCGCTGGTGAATGAAATCTGGCCGGGGAAATCGCGCGCGCTCATCGCGGGTTTGATCGGCGCGGCGGCGAATGTGGGGTATCTGCTGGTGGCGGTGCTGAGCATGGTGTTGCTGAGTTTCATCGCAACGGCGAAGGGGCTGCTGCTCGGGGCGGGGATGTCGGAGGAATTGACGACGCGGCTGTTGTCCAACTCGGCGTGGCGGCTGTTGATGATCAGCGGGGCGTTGCCGGCGCTGTTGATTTTCTTCATCCGGCTGTTCGTGCCGGAATCGGAGAAATGGAAGGCCGAGTCGGAGCGCGGCGCGACGTCGCACTGGGCGAACGTGGATTTGATCGGAGTCGTCGTGGGGACCTTGGCGGCGCTGGCGATTATTTGGGCGTGGTCGCCGGCGGGCGTCGGCGCGCTGCCAGCGACGCTGATCACGGTGGTGGGATTGGTCGTGGCGCTGTTCAGCTTTTTGTATCCGGTGCAGCGGTATCTGGCGCGGGCGGGGGTGGTGGGTGCCGCGGGGTCGTTCAAGGAAGGGAAGCTGGGCACGGTGAAAATGATGCTCTTCGGCGCGGGGCTGGCGGCGGTCGCGCTGCTGGGGACGTGGGGATCGACGCAATGGGCGTCGCGCTGGGTGCTGCAACTGGAACCCAATGTCGCGCTGCACGCAAAGGAGTGGACGCTGTTCTGGCTGTCGGTCGGGGCGATCGTCGGGACAATCGTGGCGGCGCTGGCGGCGGGGCGGTTCGGCCGGCGGATCACGTACACGGTGTTGTGTTTCGCGTCGATTGGCGGGGCGTTGCTGCTGTATCAGGGGAACACGAGTTACGGGAATTTCTTCCTGTTCTCGGCGTTCGTCGCGGGCGCGGCGACGGCGTCGTTCTATGGGTTCTTCCCGTTGTATTTGCCGGAGCTATTCCCGACGGCGGTGCGGGCTACGGGACAGGGTTTCGCCTTTAATTTCGGGCGGATCGTCGCGGCGGTGGGAGTGTTGCAGACGGCAAATCTGATGGCGTTTTTTGACGGGAGTTTTCCGAAGGCGGGGTCGGTGATGACGGTGATTTATCTGATCGGCGTGGGGATCATCTGGCTGGGGCCGGAGACAAAGGGGCAGGCGTTGCCGGAGTAGGGGGCGAAAAGCTCAAAGCTCAAAGGATAAAGCTCAAGGGAAGGACCAAGGTGGAAAAGGTCCAAACGGGGGAGAGCGTGCGGAGGGGAGTGTTGGCGCTTGGCGCTTGAACCTTCCCTTGAGCTTTGGGCTTTGAGCTTTGAGCTTTGAGATTCAGTTCCGCGCGTCGGGGAATTTCGGACGCAGTCAGGGTTTCGTTTGTCAGCAGAACAGTTGAGTGCTGCGGTTGGCCGCTGTGACACAGCCGCGTTCCGGGGAGCGTGGCCCCGCGATCTCGCCGGCGCAGCGGGCTGCCAGTGCTTGCCGCGGGGAAGTGAGAAACTAGTCTCGGCAGCCATGCCTGAATTCATGCTGCTCAGCCGCGCTTTCCGCATTGGGAAACACATCTCCGGAAGTTACTCGGCGCAGGTGGTGGCTTCGCCTGCGGCGCTGTATTTGGTCGTGGGCCAGAACGCGATGAAGATGGGCCTGGCCGCAGTCGGCGGTGCGGTGGGGGGATTGATCGCGGGAGTCATGGAGCGCAATCGGAGCGGCCAGGCGCTGGCCGGTGCGGCTCCGCGCGTGATCGAGACCGATCTGCGGGAATTGCCGGCGGAGGTGACGGCGCATCCCGACTGGCCGGTGAAGGCGACGGAAGGCCGG
This sequence comes from Akkermansia muciniphila, assembly GCA_945861535.1. Taxonomy (GTDB): domain Bacteria; phylum Verrucomicrobiota; class Verrucomicrobiia; order Limisphaerales; family BJHT01; genus BJHT01. The sequence goes on from CAMAUZ010000051.1 coordinate 6,390, forward strand.
GTGCTGGTGGTCCGGCGGGAGGAGATCGAGTCGATCCGATACTCGTTTTGGGAATGGGGGATTTTCGTCGTGGTGGACGGACTGGAGTTCCGCATCGAGCCACCGATGTTCGGCCGGAAGAAAAAGCTCGCGTGGCTGCGGGAGGCGGGCTGGGCGGTGTGAGGAAATCAGGGCGATGCCGGTGGCGGGAACAGCCCGTTTTCTCCCTACGGATTCACCGTCTCCTTATACACAAATTTCCCGTCCTTCACCTCGATGATGACCGCCGGCTTGGTGGCGTTGCGTTTCGCATCGAGCGTCGTCTTGCCGGTCACGCCGACGAATTCTTTCGTCGCGGCGAGGGCGTCGCGGAGCTTCGGGCCGTCGGTGCCGCCGGCGCGCTTGATGGCGTCGGCGAGCACGAGCGCCGAATCGTAGCCGAGCGCGGCCATGGCGTCGGGGACTTCGTTCTTCCAGCGGGCTTTGAACTTTTTCACGAACGTCTGGACCATCTCGGCCTTGTCCTCGGGCGAGTAGTGCGTCGAGTAAAACGTCCCGTCCATCGCCTTGCCGCCGATGGTGAGCAGCTCCGGCGCTTCCCAGCCGTCGCCGCCAAAGATCGGGAGGTTGATGCCCAACTGCCGGGCCTGCTGGGTGATGAGGCCCGCCTCGGTGTAGTAGCACGGCGCGAAGATCGCGTCGGGGTTCGCCGCCTTGATCGCCGTGAGCTGGGCTTTGAAGTCCTTGTCGCCGCTGCTGAACTTCTGCTCGACGGAGATCTTTCCGCCGTCGGCGAGGAACTTCTCCTTGAAGAACGTGGCCAGTCCGACGCTGTAAGGAGCGGCGGCGTCGGTGAGCACGGCGACGTTCTGCGCCTTGAGCGTGTTCTTGGCGAAGAGCGCCATCACTGTGCCTTGGAAGGGATCAATGAAGCACACGCGGAAAATGAAGTCGCCGGCCTCGGTGACTTTCGGATTGGTCGAGCTGGGTGAAATCATCGGCACCTTGGCGTTCTGGCAAATCGGCGCGGCCTCGAGCGACCGCCCGGACGCGACCTCGCCGAGGATCGCGATGACCTTGTCGCGCGAAACGAGCTTGCGCACCACGCTGGCCGACTCGCCCTGCTTGGATTGCGTGTCCTCGGTGATCAGCTCGAACTTCCGGCCCAGCACGCCGCCCGCGGCGTTCAGTTCCTCGATGGCGAGCAGCGTGCCCTTGTGCGACGACTGCCCGAACGTCGCCTCCTTGCCCGTCAGCGAGGCGAACTCGCCGACCTTGATCACGGCCGGCGCGGCGCCTTTGCCATCGGAGCCGCCGGTGTTTTTCGACGCGTCCGTTTTGTTGTCGCAACCCGTGGCCAGCAGGACTACGCCCGCGACCGCCAGGAGCGCCGGAAAATTACCGAGGAAATTCAGCTTCATAATGTGCTCGTTCGATCTGCCATTTTAACCAATGCCCGCCGGGGTTTTCTTCGGCGACGCGGCGCAGACTAGGGAAGGGGCAACTGCGTTTCAACAGGCAATCAGGATGGGGATCGCGGCATCGCGGCACGGTGGGACGGGAAGTGGTGGGTGGCGTAGAGGCGTGCCGTTGCCCTTCCCCGGAGCGGGGGCGGTCCCCGCCCGCAGCGGCTCCGCGCTGGCGCTGGCGCAAGAAACTCCAAGCGTCCCGCCTCCGATGTTGCCGCTGCGACCGGGGACTGGTCGCGCGCCGCTTTGGTTGTGGCCCCGCCGGGCTGCGCTCTTCCGCTCGCTGCGGTGTTCTGTTCGGTCTCGCGGCCCCCCTTGCCGCAATGCGCGCCGCGCCCTTCTTGCGGTGTGGAGCTTGGATTTTCCCTTGAGCTTTGAACTTTGAGCTTTTTTCAAGCTCCCCCGCACGCCCGGCGCTTCACCGATTCACGCCGCGATGCGCCATTCCGAAATCCCTGTTCGCAATTTCACTTCGCTTTTTCGCGCTCCGAACCCTGCCGGCGCGCGATGATGAGGTCCCGGATCTGCTGCGGATCCGGCACGCCCGCGATGAAGTTCGTCGCGTCGGCGGAGGCTGCGGTCGAGATGGTCAGGTCGCCGATGTTGAAGATGCGGTTCATGAAACTCTGGTCGATGTCCACCGAGCGGATGTCACGGATAAACAGCTCGCGCTCGCACTTGGACAGGATCCCCTGTTCCAGCGTGATGCGGTCGCGATAGATGCGCAGCACCACCGCGCTGCGTTTCACCCACGCGATGAGGAACGGGACCACCAGCCACGCGAACAGCAGATACCAGAAGTAGCGCCACCAGGACGTGCGCACCTCGGCCAGCAGTTCGATTGTGGGGGCCTCCGTCGGCACTGTCGGGGAGGCGCTCGCAGGGGATGCCGCCGCCGAGGCGGCTTGTTCCGCCACGGGGAACCCGCAGTTGGGACACGCTTTTGCCGCCGTGGAGACCTCGCGGCCGCATTCCGGGCATTTGATGAGTGGCATAGGTTTTGGTCGGGGAGCGATAGCAGTTCGGATAAGATTGGGCCAATGCTAATCCGCGAGTCGTTCCAGCGCCCATGCGCCTACAGGCATCGTCTCCTTGGAGCGCGGCAGCGTCGCCGCGACCAGCCCCAGCGCGTGAAAACACTGCGCGGGATTTGTTGTGCCCCAGCGCGGGACTCCCGGTGCAGCCGCTGCGGCTGATCCCGCTCGGCGCGGGACACAGCCGCGCCCCACCCGCGTGCCAGTGCATCGCGCACGGAGAAAAAGCTAGCATCGGCAATCCCCGTTCCCCACCATCCGCGGCAATTCGCGGCGTCACGTCGCAACCCCGATGAAAGCAAAGATCGTCATTACCCCGAAAAAGGCCGTGCTCGACCCGCAGGGCAAGACCGTCCAGAGCGCCCTCGAACACATGGGCTACACCGGCGTCGCCGGCGTGCATGTGGGCAAGTACATCGAGATCGACCTCGCGCCTGGCACGGACCGTGAGGCCGCCCGCCAGGCCCTCGACACGGCCTGCCACCGCTTCCTCAGCAATCCCGTGATCGAGGATTACAAACTGGAAATCGCCGATTGACCGGGGTTCACGCCATGCACTTTGCCGTCCTCCAATTTCCCGCCTCGAACTGCGACCAGGATTGCGTCCACGGCATCCGCGTCCTCGGCCACACCGCCGGCCTCGTCTGGCACAAGGACACCACGCTGGGCGCGCCTGACGCCGTGATCGTCCCCGGCGGCTTCAGCTACGGCGACTATCTGCGCTGCGGCGCCATCGCGCGGTTCAGTCCGGTGATGCAGGCCGTGAAACAGTTTGCCGACAACGGCGGTCTCGTGCTCGGCATCTGCAACGGCTTTCAGATTCTCTGTGAAGCCGGCCTGCTCCCCGGTGCGCTCGTGCGCAATCGCGACCTGCAATTCCACTGCGAGCAAGTCTTCCTGAAAACTGCGTCGCGCACCTCGCCGTTCACCAGCCAGATTCCCGCGGGCAAAATCCTCCGCATCCCCATCGCTCACGGGGAAGGCTGCTACTTCGCCGATGCCGAGACGCTTGCGCAACTTCAGGCTGGCGATCAAATCCTCTGGCAGTACTGCGACCAGGCCGGAGAACTCTCGGAACCTGCCAATCCCAACGGCTCGCTCCTTAACATCGCCGGCATCTGCAACGCCGCCCGCAACGTCGCCGGCCTCATGCCCCACCCCGACCGCGCCAGTGAACCGCTCCTCGGCTCGACCGACGGCCGCCTCATTTTCGCGAGCATGTTGCACGCGCTCGCGCAACGCACCGCGCCTGCTGCGGTGGCGGCAGCGGCGCCTGTGGCGCAGGCGGCATAGGAACACGGGCGACCTGCAAAGCCTGTGAAGCCTTGGGAGTCCTTCCGCTTCTGCCCCCGCTGCGGCGCGGCGGCGGCGACTGCGGAGCGACTGGTTCCCTTTCGGTGCGTGGCCTGCGAGTTCACGCTCTTCTTCAATCCGGTGGTCGGCGTCGCTGGAATCATCCGTCGTCCCGACGGTGCCATCCTCCTGCTGCGCCGCGCCAAAGACCCCGCGAAAGGCAAACTCGGCGTGCCCGGCGGCTTCGTCGATTTCGGCGAAAGTGCTGAGGACGGCCTGCGCCGCGAAGCCCGCGAGGAGGTAGGGCTGCAGCTTGATGCGGTGGAGTTTTTCCTGAGCCATCCCAACCAATACACCTATCGCGACGTCACCTACGGCGTCTTGGATTTCTATTTCACCGCCCGGGTTGAGCTTACCCAATCTGCCCAAGCGCTGGATGAAGTCGAAAGCTTCGTGTGGTTGCAGCCCGCGGCGATTTCTTCCGACGAACTCGCCTTCCCCTCCCTGCGCCACGCCATTCAGCGCTACTGCGAGCGGTTCGCTCCATCCGTGTAGGAGACGACGTGAGGAGACCCTAACCTTTTCTGCGCGAGCAGCGTGGTTGGACAAAAGGAGGTTAGAGTCTCCTTACGTCGTCTCCTACAAAGACCCGTGCGTAGCCGGCGACGTGAGGAGGCGGATCGGGCGCTCGACGGACGCCTCCGCCTCCTCATGTCGGCGGCTACGAGGTTGACACCACACACTCCGGTCCAAACTTCGCAACTGGGACTTCCCAAACCTATCCTATCGCCCGCCGCAGCAAGTTCTCCGTGATCCGCCGCACCCGCTCGTCCGGCCCGTGCGGGCGGCTCCAGTGCGACCACGGCAGGATGTGGCCGGGCGGTGAGGAGAGTCCCTGCGCCCAGAAAATGGTCGCGGCGTTGAAGACGATATTTTTCTTCGGCCCCGAATAGATCGTCGCGGTCCAGTGCGCGGGCGTGACGCCGCCGCGCCAGACGTTGCCTTCGGCCACCACTTCCAGTCCGAGCAGTTTCGCGGGCGCACCGTGATGTTCCCAGCCGACGAGGCCGGGAATGGCGTCGCCGCGTTTCATGCCGGTGCCGGCGAAAATCCAATGGTCGGGCCGCGTGCAAATCCAGTCACCGCCGCCATTGAAAGGCACGATGCTACGCGCGCCGATGAGGAGGCTCTCGTCGGGACCGGCGCGCCGCCAATGCTCGGTGAACACGTTTTTCTGCTCGTTCACTTCCGCGTCGGTGAGGCCGCCGTAGATGCCGATGCGCGTGAGGATGCGGTGGGCGCGGCCGTCCGCGGAATTCGAGAAGGGCGTGACGCCGAAGACGGAATTGCCGCAGAGCCACAGGACATTCACGCCGTCGGCGATGGCCTGCTTGACGGCGGCGTATTGGCGGACATCCCAGTATTCGTCGTGGCCGACGCTGAGCATCGTCTGGCAGCGCGTGATCTGCGCCGGGTCGAGACAGTCGCTGTTCGAGCAGTAGGTCACGTCGTAGCCGTGCTCTTCGAGCCAGTAGGCGAGCGGGAATTCCCAGAGCAGAAATTCGCCCGAACCCACGGACAGCGGGTGATCGAAGATCTGCGCATATTTGCCGTAGGGCCGGTCGAAGCTCACGCTGAGATCGACCGCGTGCGCGCCGCGGGGATCGGTGTAGAGCGAGTATTTGTCCGGCCACGGATTGTAGGCCTGCCAGGTGTTGTCGCTGCACTGGAAAAGCACGTCCGCGCGCCGGGTGTCGCGCACGATGAACACGACGTAGCTCTGCCAATAGGGCTTGTCCGCGCTGGCGGGCACGGTCGTGAGCCGTCCGAGATAAACGCCGCTGCGCCAGTCGGCAGGAATCTTGAGCGTCACGCTCGGCTCCCAACGGCATTCGCGCAGACGTTTGTCGCCGACCGGCGGGTCGGGCTGCGTTTTTCCCTGAAATGGTCCGAGCGCGGTCATCAGGCGCGCGCCGCGTCCGCCGTAGTAGCCCATGCGGAATATCTCGAGCGTGAACTTTTCCTCCGGCTTGGTGCTGACCATCACGTCGAGGGATTCTCCCGCGAGCAGGGATTGCTTCGAGCAATAGCCTTCGATCCATGCCGATCGAAAGCCTTTCGCGCCGTCGAGCCGCACCCGCGTGAGCTGCCAGTCGCGCGCGCCCTCGCGTTCGTTCTCGCGGCGGAGAGCCCCTGCGGACGCCGTGGTCGGTCCGGGGTTTGGCGCGCCGGTGGATGCGGTCTGGCAGCCGGCGACCGCGCTCGCGAGCGCGCCGGCGGCCCCGGTTTGAAGGAATTTGCGGCGGTTGAATGAGGATTTGCTCATGGCAGAAGTGTGCTCAGGTGGTGCGGGTGGACCGCGAAGTTTCTATGGCCCGCCGTGCGCGTTGTCAGCAGAAAGCGGCGGTGGGGGAGTGCGTCGTGAAGCCGGGTTTCCTCGCGTTGAACGCCAACGGGCAAAAGCTCAAAGTTCAAAGTTCAAGGGAAGGGCCAAGGATAAAGGTTCAAAGGCGGGGAGGCAGGCGTGAGGGATGGGGAAGTTGAGATTTGAAATTTCAGATTTCAGATCGGAGCGGGAGTGGGCAGATGCGGCAGGATTTGGCAGGGGAGTTTTTTGAACCTTGATCCTTGGATTTTCCCTTGAGCTTTAGGCTTTGAGCTTTTTTCAGTTCTGCTCGCGCGCGGCGGGGGTTTCGGGCGCGGGTGCCCAGTGGCGGGATTGGCGTTTGAGGCCTTGGCTGCGGTCTTTGCGGGAGAGGGGTTTGGTTCCGGCGGGGAGGTGGGGGTGGAGGAAAGTTGGCGGGTCGAAGCGTCCGGCGCGTTGCCAGTCGGTCCAGAGGGCGGCGGCGACGGTGTGTGGGTCGCGGGCGGATTCGCGGGTGAGGAATTGGAAGAGGAGTTCGGCGAGGCGGTCGAGGGCGATGCCGTGGCGCTGACCGGTTTGGGTGTAGAGCCAGTCGCTCCAGCGGAGGAAGGCGCGGAAGGGTGAGGTGCCGTCGGACCAGAGGAGGGGCGTGGTGGCGAGGAAGTTGCCGCTGTTGGCGACGAGGTCCCAGTAGCGGGCGAAGCGGCGCAGGCGCTGCATGGTGGCGAAATCGAGGGATTTGTTTTCGAGGAGTTCGTAGGGTGGCGCGGGGTGGTAGCGCATCTGCCATTCGGCATCGTGGCGGATGATGGGGGTGCCGCGGAGGCGTTTGAGGATGCCGACCTGGATTTCCTGCGGGCCGAGTTTGACGAGTTGATCGAAGCCGGCGGCGAAGGTGTCGAGGGTTTCGCCGGGAAGGCCGACGATGAGGTCGGCGTGGATGTGGACGCCGGTGTGTTCGCGGAGGAAATGGAAATTGTCGGCGAGCTTCGCGTAGTCCTGGCGGCGGCTGATGTTGTGCGCGGTGGCGTCATCGAAGGTCTGGATGCCGACTTCGAATTGCAGCGCGCCGGGCGGGAAGCGGGCGATCAAATCGCGCAGGGCGGCGGGGAGGCGGTCGGGGATCATTTCAAAATGGAGGAACATTCCGTCGCGCCAGTGTTGCAGGAAAAACTCGAGGATCGCGCGGCTGGTCTGGAGGTTGAGATTGAAGGTGCGGTCCACGAATTTGAACTGGCGCAGGCCGCGTTCGAGGAGGCGTTCGAGCGCGTCGAAGAAGGGTCGGAGCGGGACGGCGCGGACGGGGATGTCGAGCGAGGAGAGGCAGAATTCGCAGGTGAACGGGCAGCCGCGCGAGGCTTCGAGATAGATGACGCGGTGGGCGAGGTCGTCGTCGGTGTAGAGATCGTAGGGGAGCGCGAGGCGGGCGAGGTCGGGGAGTTCGGCGGGGATGATTTTGGTCGCGGGGGACTGGCCGGCGAGCAGGTGGCGGCAGAGTTCTGCGAACTTCAAATCGGCTTCGCCGGTGATGACGTAGTCGGCGAGTTCCACGATGGGCTGGCCGACGGTCTCGTAGCTGACCTCGGGGCCGCCGAGGATGACGATGATTTCGGGATGCAGGCGTTTGAGGATGGCGACGACTTCGGTGGTCTGGGTGACGTTCCAGATGTAGATGCCGAGGCCGAGGATTTTGGGCGGGCTGGCGAGCAGCGATTCGGCGATGTCGATGGGGCGCTGGTTGATGTCGAACTCGGCGAGGGCGGCGCGCGGGCGCAGGTCGCCGAGGTTGGCGAGGAGGTAGCGCAGGCCGAACGCGGCGTGAATGTATTTCGCGTTGAGCGTGCTGAGCAGGATGTCCGGCATGGGCGGGAGTGTGGCGGAGGAGGGCGGTGGCGGCAAAGGGGAAGGCGGTTTTTGTTTTTGGGCGGCGGAAAGAGGTGTGGGGGCAACGCGAAGTAGCACGAAGAGGTTGTGGGAAGATTACGAGCGCCCCGTGGAAGAATGGCCCGGTTCCGCGCGGCACTGGCAGGCACGTCTGGCGCTCGGTCTTCCCGTGTCGTCGTCGTTTGCTCGTTCGAATCGGGTTCGCGCCAGCCCGGTGCGCGTCATTCGGAAGCGGGGTGAATGCCACGCCCCAATCGCGGGTGCGGCGTCCAGCGGCGAATCGGCCGTCCCCACTCACTTTGGAGGTGGCGGAAATGTGCTTCCGGAAACCAACTTAATTGACTTTGAGGTGGGCGGATTGTACTTTCGCGCCATTAGCAAAACACACCCAGAGTAGCGAAAAATAGCTGTGGCTCCTAAAGACGATTACCTAGTCGATACGTTGGCGGACATGGGCTTGATCACCACGTCCCAACTTGAGGAGGTCCGCGCGGAAGCCGAATCGGCGGGACAGGGGGTGGTCGATCTGATGCTGGTCAAGAAATGGGTCAGCCCGGCCGACGTAACCCAAGCCCGCGCGGTGCAATTTGGCGCCGAAGTGGTGGATCTGGCGGGAATGCGCTTTGAAAAATCGGTGCTGGACTCCATCCCCCGCCATGTGGCCAAGCGGTATCGCGTGGTGCCTTTGTCGGTGACGGACACGGGCATCGTGGTCGCGCTCACCGACCCTTCCGACCTCGACACCATCGACAGCCTGCAGCATCTGCTCAAAAAGGAGACGTTCGAGTATCGGGTCGCCTCGGATGAGCAGGTGGATGCGGTGTTGAACAAGTACTACGGGACGGCGGATGAAACGGTGGACAAGATGTTGCAGGACATCACGTCGGGCACCGTGAACATGGACGAGTTCCAGCAGCAGCAGGCGATGGGTTCGGATGCGGACATGGATGTCGATTCGGACGCGCCGTTGGTGAAGCTGGTCAACACGATCATTTCGGAGGCGTTCAAGTTTCGCGCGTCGGACATTCACATCGAGCCGTTGGAGCAGCGGTTGCGCGTCCGGTATCGCGTGGACGGCGTGTTGCAGGAGGTCAACAACCCGCCCAAGCGGCTGCAGGGGGCCATCGTCAGCCGCATCAAAATCCAAGCGGGCATGTCGATCGCGGAAAAGCGGATTCCGCAGGACGGACGCATCCAGTTGATGATCACCAACAAGCAGGTGGACTTCCGCGTGAATTGCCTGCCGACGGTCCATGGCGAGAGCATGGTTTTGCGTATTTTGGACAAGAGCGGCATCAAGCTCGGTCTGGCGCAGCTCGGCTTCCTCACAGACGACCAGCAGACCTTCGAGCGGCTGGTCGGCATGGCCGACGGAATCTTGCTGGTTACCGGCCCGACTGGCTCGGGCAAAACCACGACGCTTTACTCCTGCCTCAACTACATCAATCGCCCGGACAAGAAGATCATCACGGTCGAGGACCCGGTCGAATATCAGTTGGCGGGCATCAACCAGGTGCAGGTCAGCGAGGCCTCCGGTCTGACCTTTGCCGTAGCGCTGCGCGCGATGCTGCGGCAGGCGCCGAACGTGGTCATGCTGGGGGAAATTCGTGACTTGGAGACGGCGACGATTGCGATCAACGCGTCGCTGACCGGGCATCTCGTGTTTTCCACCTTGCATACGAACGACGCACCCAGCGCCGTGCAGCGGCTCATCGACATCGGCATCAAGCCCTTCCTCGTCGCCACCGCGTGTCGGGGGCTGATCGCGCAGCGGCTGGTGCGGAAAATCTGCAAGGGCTGCGCTGCCCCGCACATGCCCACCGAGGAGCAGTTGAAGGCCATCGAAGTCGATCCGGAAAAGGTGACCGGGGCCAATTTCTCGAAGGGTGTGGGTTGCGCCGATTGCAACAAAAAGGGCTATCGCGGCCGGTTTGGTATCTTCGAGATTTTCGTGGTCGATGATTCGGCCAAGAAGCTGGTTTTTGACAAGGCGTCGGCTGTTGAAATCCGCGCCCATGCGCTTAAGTCGGGGATGAGGTCGCTGCGTGAGGACGGTGCGCGCAAGGTGGTCGCCGGGCTGACGACCGCCGATGAAGTTATTTCCGCCACCACCAGCGATCACTGATGAGTGGCAGTGCAGTGGTAGATTATGACGGGCATGCCGCGGGCTGCAACTGAGTTGCGGACGAGAAAATTGGCCAAGTTTACTTGATTCTATGTCGTATTCGATGTCCGACCTCCTGCAGTTGATGGTGTCTGAGGGTGCCGCCGACCTTCATCTCCGGGTGGGCATTCCACCGGCGTTCCGTGCGCACGGCACGATTGAGCGCGTCCAAGGGCCGGACCTCACCCCGGAGGACACCGAAGAACTGGCGAATTCCATCTGCTCGGAAGACCACATGCACCAGGTCAAGACCAAGGGTGGCGCAGACTTTGGTTTCGCATTCGGCGAACTGGCGCGGTTCCGCGTCAGTTGCTTCAAGGAACGTGGCAACTACGCAATGGTGCTGCGGCAGATTCCCAACAAGCTGCTGACGATCGACCAGATCGGGTTGAACCGCGATCTGGTGATGACGCTGTTGAACAAGGCGCGCGGCATGGTGCTCGTCACCGGCCCCACCGGCTCCGGCAAGTCCACCACGCTCGCCTCGATGATCAACATCCTGAACGAGAACAATGATGAGGCCCACATCATCACCATCGAGGACCCGATCGAGTTTTATCACAAGCACAAGAAGGCGGTGGTCACGCAGCGCGAGGTCAATATTGATGTGCCCAGTTTTGCCGAGGCGCTGCGGCGGGCGTTGCGCCAGGACCCGGACGTGATCCTCGTCGGCGAGTTGCGCGACTTGGAAACCATCGAGGCGGCCGTCGGCGCGGCTGAAACCGGTCACTTGGTGTTCGGCACGCTGCACACCAACTCGGCAGCCAAGACCATTGATCGTATTGTCAATGCCTTCCCGACCAACGCGCAGGAAACCATCCGCATCCAGCTCTCGACGGTCTTGCAGGCGGTCATTTCCCAGATGCTCGTGCCGCGCCACGACAAGCCCGGCCGCGTCGCCGTTCACGACATCATGGTGAACACTCCGTCCATCTCGGCTCTGATCCGCGACAACAAAACCTTCCGCATTCCCTCCGATCAGCAGACCGGGGCCAAGTATGGCATGCAGACCCTGGACATGAGTTTGTTGGACAAATATGCCAAGGGCATGGTTTCCAAAGAGCAGTGCATCAATCGCGCGCTGGATGCGCCATCCATGGTGGCCAAACTTCAGGAAGTGGACGCGGAAAAAGCCAGCGCGGAGAAGGAGTAACCAAGATGGCCGACATACTTTCCATCCCCCTGCTGGTGCTTGTGCGCGACCGCGGCTACGCGGACGACGCCCAGTTGCAGGCGATCGAGGACGAACACAAGAAGTCCGGCAAGCCGGTCACCCAGTTGCTGCGCGACAATCAGATCCTCGACATTGACACCCAACTGCAGCTCATGGCCGAGCACCTTGGGACCGAGGTGATCCCGAATTTTCAAGACACGGTGATTCCGCCGGAAGTCATCTCGATCATCAACCCCTCCACGGCCAAGATGTATCAGTGCCTCCCCGTCGAGGCGCATGGCAACACCGTGCGGTTCGTTTTTGCGGACCCGCTGAACCCGTCGATGATCGACGAGTTGAGCTACATCGTCCGTCGCGAAATCCATGTCGTGATCGCCGATCCGACCACGGTGGCCAAGCAAATCGAGAAGTACTACACCGAGACGGAGAATTTTGATGACATCCTCCGCGACCTCGGGGCGGACGAAGTCAAGGAGGTCGAGCAAAGCGAGGATGATGCGGCGGGCGATGAACTCGCCAACGACAACACCATCATCAAGTTCGTCAATCTGGTGTTGTTCCAGGCGATCAAGGACCGCGCCAGTGACATTCACTTCGAGCCGTTCGAGGACGAATTTAAAATTCGCTATCGCGTGGACGGAGCGCTCTACGAGATGGCTCCACCGCCCAAATATTTGTCCGTGCCCGTGTCCTCCCGTTTGAAGGTCATGGCCAACCTCAACATTTCCGAAAAACGTCTGCCGCAGGACGGACGCATCTCGACCAACGTTGGCGGGCGGCCCATCGACTTCCGCGTTTCCACGCTGCCCACTCGCTTCGGCGAGTCGGTCGTGTTGCGCGTGCTGGACCGCGGCGCGATCAAACTGGACCTCGAGGCGCTGGGCATCCCGAAGGATGTGTACGACGCGATGGGTTCGATCATCGAGCAGCCCAACGGCATCTTCGTCGTCACCGGGCCGACTGGTTCGGGCAAAACCACAACGCTCTACGCCTGTCTGCGCCGCATTAATTCCATCGAAGTGAAACTCCTCACCGCCGAGGATCCGGTGGAATATGACATCGAGGGCATCATGCAGGTGCCGGTCAACGAAGCCCTCGGCATGACCTTCAGCAAGGCCCTGCGCGCCTTTTTGCGGCAGGACCCCGACATCATCATGATCGGGGAAATGCGCGACCTGGAGACGGCGCAGATTTCCATTCAGGCCTCGCTCACGGGTCACTTCGTCTTGACCACGCTGCACACCAACGACGCCTGCGGGGCCGTTACCCGCCTCGTGGACATGGGGGTGGAGCCGTTCCTCATTTCCTCCAGCTTGATGGGCGTGGTTGCCCAGCGCCTGGTGCGGACGATCTGCAAGCAGTGCCGTTCGCCCTACGAGCCGACCGAGGCCCAGTTGTCGATGCTCAACCTCTCGCTCCACGACATCGGCGACAAATCCTTCTTCTACGGCCGGGGCTGCGAAAATTGCAACGACACCGGCTACCGCGGACGCAAAGGCATCTACGAACTTCTCCGTATCAACGACGACGTCCGTATCTTGATTAATGAGCGCGCGCCGGGCATGGTCATCAAACAGAAGGCCATGGAAAAAGGCATGCGGTCGATCCGGCAGGACGGCCTCCAGTCCATTTACGACGGCCAGACGACCATCGAAGAAGTCATCAAATACACCTAATTGCGAGGCCCGTTATGCCAAAGTTTCAATACGTCGCGATGGATGCCAAGGGCAAGGAGACCAAGGGCACCATCGATGTCGCCAATCAGAACGAGGCCATCGGGCGCATCAAGGAAATGGGACTCTTCCCCACCAAGGTGGTGGAGGCCGAGAAGCCCAAGGCCGGCAAAGGCGGCAAAGAGGGCGAGAAAGCTGTCGCCACCAAGGAAAAGGGCGCCGCCAAACCCAAGGGCAAGGGACTCAACGTCTCGCTCAACATCAAAATTCCCGGCCTTGGCGGAAAGGTAAAAGCCAAGACCCTCTCCACTTTTACCCGGCAGTTGGCCACGCTGGTGGACGCCGGTTTGCCGCTGCTCCGCGGGTTGCGCGTGCTCCAGAAGCAGGAGAAAGATCCGACCCTCAAGGAAATCCTCGGCAAGCTGGCCGGTTCGATCGAGGGCGGCAGCACATTCTCCGAAGCGCTCGGCGGCCATCCCAAGACCTTTGACCGCCTCTTCGTCAACATGGTGAAGGCCGGCGAGCTTGGTGGCGTGCTGGAAGTCGTTCTCAACCGTCTCGCCGAGTTCCAGGAAAAGGCCGAGAAAATCAAAGGCAAGGTCAAGGCGGCGTTGTTCTACCCCATGGCCGTGCTCGTGGTGGCCGTGGTCATCGTCGGTGTCCTCATGACCTTCGTCGTTCCGAAATTCGAGGAAATCTTCAAGGACATGTTGAACGGCGAGCCCATGCCCGGCTTCACACAGTTGGTCCTGGGCATCTCCAACTTCATCAAGAACAACATTCTCACCACCTTGGGGATCGCTGTTGCCATTTTCGTCTCGATTAAACTCATCCTCAAAACCAAGAAGGGCAGTTACTTCAAGGACAAGATGCTGCTCACCATGCCCGGCCTCGGTCCGGTGGTCAGCAAGGTCGCCATCGCCCGCTTCTCGCGTACCCTCGGCACGCTGGTCAGCAGCGGTGTCCCGATTCTCCAGTCGCTAAACATCGTCAAGGAAACCGCCGGCAACATCATCGTCACCAACGCCGTCACCGCCATTCAGGACGCCGTCAAGGAAGGCGAACCCATCGTCTCGCCCATGGAATCCTCCCGCGTCTTCCCGCCCATGGTCATCAGCATGGTGGACGTCGGTGAACAAACCGGCGCCCTGCCCGAAATGTTGATGAAGGTCGCCGACAACTACGAAGAAGAAGTCGATAACGCCGTCGGCGCGATGACTTCCCTCCTCGAACCCGTCATGATCGTCTTCCTCGCCGTCGTCGTCGGCAGCATCGTCATCGCGATGTTCCTGCCCCTCATCGTGATGATGGAAAAGATGGGCGACACCGAAAAATAAGCCGCCCCGGCGGGCAACCGCAGCGACGAGGCGTCGGACGGGCAGACCGTCCGGCGCCTCCGCAGTTTCCAAGGCGGTCGCCCTCGCCCGCGAGTCCCAGCCGCTCTGGCGCAAGCTCGCCTCGAAATGGCAGAAGCGGTGAACACGAAAGACACAAAACCCACCGAAGGCTCGAAAACAAAGGGCCGAAGCGAGGTTGGCCGACACCCAGTCACCTCCGCAGCCCGAGCAAGACTCGCGCTTTCGCACCATCCTCCCTTTCGTGCTTTTCGTGTATTTCGTGGTTCCACCTGCTTGCTTCAGAATGAAAAATTTCCCTGCCCCAAATTCCCTTGCCAATCCGTTTCCTCATTCCCTGCGCGGCGTTCTGGTGTCAGAAATTTGCGTCCGTGAAAAACAGCTGCGGCGACCCTCAACACCGCTCAGACCCGCCCGTCGCCAGCACTCCCTCACCGCGTTCTGCCTGCTGCTCACGTTCGCTCTCACCCACGCCGCCGCGGCTCAGGTGATTGAAGCACCCTTGCCCCCCGCCTGGTCCACCAGCCCCGATGCGCGCCTCGAAATCCGCGACGGCCAGTTCCTCCTCATCGCCCTCGGCGGCGATCCCTTTCTCCACACCCGCCTCCTCTCTCCGGGCCGCCCACCCTACGTCGCCGAACTCCGCCTCCGCTCCACCAGTGCCGGCCACGGCCAGTTCTTTTGGAGCACTGCCCCGCGTGACAGCTTTGCTCCCCAAGCCAGCGTCACCTTCCCCGTCGAGCACGACAATCTCTGGCACGACTACACGGTGAAAATCCCCGCCACCAACGCCATCACCGCCCTGCGCTGGGATCCCGCCACCGCGCCCGGCGAAATCCGCCTCGCCCGCCTCGCCCTGCGCGATGCCGACGGCAAGCTCACCGCCGAATGGCGCTACGCCCCCGGCCCCGCGCCGACGCCCCTTTTCGGTCACTCCGTCACCCGCGCCCCGGCCGGCGTGTCGGAAATCGTCCTCACCACCACCGCGCGACTCGCCGGCGCCATCCATTCCCTTACTTGGAACGGAATGGAATTCATCGACAGCGTCGATCACGGCCGCCAACTCCAGTCCGCCGCTTCCTTCGACAATTCCCCCACCGCCAACGCCGAGACCTTCAATCCCACCGAAGCCGGCTCCCGCCGCGACGGTGCCGGTCCGCGTTCCACCAGCAAACTTCTCGAACTCCGCAGCGCCGGCCACGAACTCGTCACCCGCACCCAGATGGCCTACTGGCTCGCCCCCGGCGAACGCTCCGCCGGCCAGCTCGCCCGCAACACCAACACCCTCTCCGCGCATCTTCTCACCAAGCGCGTGCGCCTCGGCCACGATCGGTTTTCGCAGATGCTCGACTACCAGGCCACCTTCACCGTGCCCGTCGGCGAGACCCATCGCACCGCGCAATTCGAGGCCCTCACCGGCTACCTGCCCGCGGCCTTCGAACGCTTCTGGCAGTTCAATGTCACAACCAAAAAGCTCGAACCCCTCACCGACGGCCCCGGCGAAATCCCGCGCCCGGTCGTTCTCGCCACTGCCAGCGGCAGCCACGCCATGGGCATCTACGCCCCGCTGCAGCCGCGCGCCGGCCAGACCGGACCGACCTACGGCCGCTGGCGGTTCGGCCCGGAAAAAGTGGTGAAATGGAACTGCGTCTTCCGCCTCCGCGCCTCCGACTCCCTCCCCGCCGGCGACTACACATATCAACTCCTCGTCCCCCTCGGCACCCTCGCAGAAGTCGAGGCCATGCTCGTCGCGGTTTCCGCTGGGGAAAAGTAGCTCGCCACACCTCAGGCGCCGCCGGCGGGAGCGGCCGCGGAGTGTGGTCGTCCTCGGCCACAGCAACGTCCCCGCAGGCGAACGGGTGGAAAATTGCCAGAGCCTCACCACGCTCCAACTTTCTGTGCGCCGGGGCCGGGCGCACTCCGGCGGTGGTCCGCGGCGCGCGCCATTTCAAGCGGGAATCGGATTCGATTCCTCCGGCCACATCGGAATCCTTCGTCGTCCACCGACCGAGCTTGCTCCCACCCGCGATAACCCAGACTATCAGACCGTGACTCGACGACTCTTCACCTGCTGGGCCCTCGCCCTCCTCGCCCTTGGCCAGACCGGCTGCCTCGACTGGGTGCTGCAAACCGCCACCTATCGGCACGACCCGGAGACCGACACCGTGCGCATCTTCCAGACCTACCACGGCCTCTTTGGCAGCGACGAACCCGGCGAGATCACCCGCAACGAAATCGATCAGCTCGCATCCGTGCTCACCGGCCAGCGCACCTTTTTCTTCGCCAACTGGATCGCTGAATACTCCCGCACCCAAATTGCGGAAGCTCTCACCAATTCCCTCGCCGCCACCCCCGACGCCACCGGGGCCGAACTCGTCCGCCAGACCGAGAAAAAACAGCATCTCGAGGCGCTGCTGAAACTCCTGCTCGCCAACGTCCGCGTCGAAAACGGCACCTTCTACCTCGACGCCGAGAAGCGTCTCTGCGGCGTTCAGCGCGTAACCCTCAACCATTTCTCGCAGTTGGTGCCGGCCGCCAACCGCGTGCTCCGCGACCTGCTCATCGAAGAGGCCGCCAACCCCGACGCTTCGGACGCACGCAAGACGCGGCTCAATCGCTGGCTCGACCGCAAACAGGACGTCCTCACCGTCACCGGCAACCGGCTCCTGCTCCGCGGCCCCGTGTCCCGCGCGGAATACGACAAGGCCATCGCCAACGAACCGAAATACCAGAAGCTCCTCACCGAATTCCGCGCCGGCGGCGGCGAATTCCGCCACGAGAACGATGAACTCATCGTCCGCCTCGGCACCGAGACCGCCCCGCATGTGAGCGTGCGCCTGCCCGTCGCCGAGAAGCCGTACCGGACCAACCTCCTGCACCATCTCCAAGGCCGGCAGCCCGTTCGCGCCACCTTCGCCCCCGCCGCCGCCGCGGCGGAATTCCTCAACGCCGCGCCGCCCGGCGCCGGTCGCTGACCGTGGCGCGTCCTTTCCCGCCGACCAACCAATCCTCCACGCCGGACCGCGTCCCGACTCCCGCTCCAATTCTTGTGCCGATGTGGAAAAGTAAATTCCGTGGCAGCGTGATCGCCCTGATCGGCTTCCTGCTCTCACCGCTTTCCTGGTGGAACGATCTCTTTGTAAACATCCCGCTGGCGTGGGCCTTCGCCTGGCTCGTGAGCTATTTTCACCGGCCGGCCTTCACCGCGAGTTTCGTCCTCGGCTACTGGCTGACCAACGTCCTTGGCTTCGTGCTTCTCCACAAAGGCGGCGCGCAAGCCCTCACCGGCGAAGTCCAGCCCTACACCCGCAAGGCCATCCTCCGTGACCTCGCCATCTCCCTCGCCTACACCGGCCTGATTGTGCTCCTCATCAATTTCGGCTGGCTCAAGCCCCTTCCCGAATATCTCCCCTCCCGCTGACCGCCGCCGCTGTCAGCGCCCCCGGCCCGCGGGCGGTCCCCGCCCGCAGCGGCTCCGAATCCGCAGGGGTGCCGGAAATTTCCAAACGCCGCCCGCTCGAACTCCCTCCCCGTCACATTTTTCTGCCCCCTATTTTTTTGCCATCTCCCCGTTCCCCCGTTCCCCCTGGGAAAGGCAGTTGGAACCACGAAAGACACGAAAAACACGAAAGGAGAAAGGCATGAGAAATCGGGCAGTTTCATCGGGCAGGTGAGGTAAATCGGCTCCGGCCAATCACGGTTCCGCCCCTTGTTTTCGCGCTGTTCGTGTCTTTCGTGGTTCGCCTTAACTGCCGTTCACTCGTAAACAATCCCCGCGATCTCCACTCCCTGTTCCCCACCCGGGAATTTCAACCGCACCCGCTGCCCCATCCGCGCGTTCAGCAACGCCCGCGCAATCGGTGAAACCCAGCTCACCCAGTCCCGGTCCACGTCCGTTTCGTCCACGCCCACAATGCGATAACGCGTCTCCGCCCCGCCATCCGCGCGTACCGTCACCGTCGCCCCGAACCGCACCTGCTCCCACGGTCTTGGTGGCGGCGCGACCACCACCGCCATCGCGAGACCCTGTTGAATCTGCAACCTCCGTTGCCGATCCGCCGCCCCCAGCCGCTGCGCGCCGTCCGACCGGTCAGCACCCGCCGCATCCGCGACCTCCGACGACTCCATCCGCGTCAGCCGCTCCAGCTCCGCCCGCAGCCGCCGCTCGCCATCCGGCGTGAGAAAATTCTTCGCCCCCGGCGGCAGCGCCGG
Source organism: Akkermansia muciniphila (assembly GCA_945861535.1). Taxonomy (GTDB): domain Bacteria; phylum Verrucomicrobiota; class Verrucomicrobiia; order Limisphaerales; family BJHT01; genus BJHT01. Next base: position 24,992 of record CAMAUZ010000051.1, read on the forward strand.
CGCCGACCGCGGCAGCACCGGCCGCTCTGGAATATCATCATCCTCACGGGTGAAAGCCTTGCTCATGGCGAAAATGTTTAGCAGCGCCATGAATGAGGAACAAGCGTTGTGCCGGAGCGCCGCGCCCGCGCCGAGGACTACATCGTGCAGTGGAAGCTCCGTCCGGCTCGCGGTCCTCCGTCTTCCCATTCCCTTGCCCCAAATTCCCCTGCCAAATCCGACCATGCTCGCAGGCGGGTCCGGTCCGCGCCCCAACCCCCTCACGCTTGGTAGCCCACTCATCGCCTTCCACCGGATCGATACGCCTATAGTGCTGGGCCATTTTCGTTCGCCCGTTGTGCCAGCACGGGAAACCAGCCCATGCGCAAAAACTTTGCTGCGCCGCCGCCGCCGCTCGCGGGGCGTTCGCTTTTTGACTTTTGTCTGACCGCTCCCTAGCGTCCGCCGCCATGGAATCTCTCGTCGCCCCGTGGCGTATCAATTACATCCTCCGTCCCAAAGAAGCGGGCGCGAAAGAATCTGTTTTCACCCGCATCGCGCAGTCGAGCGACGACCTCGCGAACTACGTCATCTACCGCGGCAAGACGTGTTACTCGGTCCTCAACTCCTTTCCCTACAACGGCGGCCATATCCTCATCTGCCCCTATCGCGAGGTGCCCGATTTCGCGGCGCTCACCGACGAGGAAATGCTCGAGCTCATGCACCAGACCCGCCGCTGCATCGACGCCCTCAAGCAGACCATGAAACCGCAGGGCTTCAATGTCGGCGTAAACCTCGGGCAGGTCGCCGGCGCGGGCATTGTCGAGCATCTCCACCTCCACATCGTGCCGCGCTGGAACGGCGACACCAACTTCATGCCCGTCGTGGCCGGCACCAACGTGCTGCCCGAGGCGCTGCTGGATGTCGCGGCAAGGCTGCGCGCGGTGCTGAATTTATGAACGGGCGTACCCCTTCGATGGTAGGGCGCGTCTGTCCTCAGCGCGCCGCGGGCGTGTGGCCATCCAACCGGCGCGCTGAGGACAGACGCGCCCGACCCACCGCCGTTTGGTCCGCTTAAAACAGCGACGCTTCCCACCTACCTATGCCCACCGAAACCCTCCATTTCGACAACGCCCGCCTGGCCCAGCAGCTCTTCAACAACGACGCGCGCAACCTCAAGCGTCTCGAAGAACAGCTCGGCGTCACCGCGACCGCGCGCGAAGGCTGGATCAAACTCGAAGGCACCGCGCCGGACGTCGAGCTGGCCAAGCAGTTGTTTGCGCTGCTTGAGGAATCCATCAAGGCCGGCACGCCCGTCCACAACCGCGAGTTCCTCCAGGCGCTGGCCATCATCAAGAACGAGGGCGTCGCGGCGCTGAAAAACCTCCACTCCGACCGCATCCACACCTCGAGCAAAAAACCGCACGTCGTCCCGAAGACCACCGGCCAGAAAAAATATCTCGAAGCCGTCCGCACCCACGATGTCACCTTCGGCATCGGCCCGGCGGGCACGGGGAAAACCTATCTCGCCATGGCGATGGCTGTCGCGACGCTGCGCGAGGAAAAGGTCGGACGCATCGTTTTGACCCGGCCCGCGGTCGAGGCCGGCGAGGCGCTCGGGTTTCTGCCCGGCGACCTGCACGAAAAGCTCGCGCCGTATCTGCGCCCGCTCCACGACGCGCTGCTGGACATGCTGCCCGCCGAAGAAATCCAGCGGCACATGGAGCGCGGCAGCATCGAGATCGCCCCGCTCGCCTACATGCGCGGGCGTACGCTCAACAACGCCTTCATCATTCTCGACGAGGCGCAGAACACGACCACCGAGCAGATGTTCATGTTCCTCACCCGCATGGGCTTCAACTCGAAGGTCGTGATCACCGGCGACCCGACCCAGATCGATCTGCCGCCGCACCGGCGCTCGGGCCTCATCGAAGCCCAGCAGGCTTTGAAGAAACAGGAAGGCATCGCCCTGATCGAATTTCAGAAACGCGATGTCATCCGGCATCCGCTCGTGCAGCGGATCATCGGCGCGTACGAGGAGCACCGGGCGGGGCGGAAGGCGGCGGGGCAGGGAAAAGTAATTAGTGATTAGTGATTACTGTGCCTCGTGCAATCGAGCGACAAGCGGTGGACTAGTAGCTCGACATTCCAATGTCGAGACCGGCACGTTCTGCCAGCGCCGCCGCACTCGACATTGGAATGTCGAGCTACCTCGGCGATGTCACTCTGATGCACGAGTCCCAATAGTCGGAGCTGGCCAGCGGACACGTCTCCCGCCGCACGCATCACACCTCGCGCATCACGCAGCACGTCCCTCCCAATGAAAACCCTGCTCCTCGCCAATCGCCAGCGGGACCGGCGCGTGGACACGCGGTGGCTGCGGACGTGCGCCGTGACGTTGCTCGAGGAACTGCTCGCGCTGGAGGAGTACGAACTCGGCGTGCAACTCGTGGGCGTCCGCGAAATGGCGCGCGTGAATCAGCAGTTCCTCAATCACGCCGGCTCGACGGACGTGATCACGTTTTCGTATGCGGAGCCGGGCGAAGCGCGATTGCACGGCGAGCTTTTCATCTGCGTGAGCGACGCGGTGGCGCAGGCCGCGGAATGGGGGACAACCTGGCAGTCGGAGGTTGTGCGTTACCTCGTGCATGGCGTGTTGCATCTGCGCGGCTTCGACGACCTTGAGCCGGCGAAACGGCGCGTGATGAAACGCCACGAGAACCGCCTTGTCGCGCGGTTGGCGCGGCACTTTGCCTTGAGGGAGCTGGAGCGCAAACCTACGCTCGCCGCATGAATCGGACTTTCTGGAGTCAGTGGCGGGGAAACTTCCTGACGGGGCTGGCGGTGGTGCTGCCGTCGGTGGTTTCCATTGCCGTGTTGATCTGGCTGTTCCGCAACGTCGCGTCCGTCACCGACCTGCTGCTCGTGTTTCTCCCGTGGAATCTCACGCATGAAAAAAACGGGGCGGGGCCGATGCACTGGTATTGGAGCCTCATTGCCTTCGTCTGGGCCATCGTTTTGATCGGCATGATTGGCCGGGCGGCGCGGCATTACGTCGGGCGCAAACTGATCGAGTGGCTCGACCATGTGCTCCTGCGGATTCCGCTGCTGAACAAAATCTACAGCACGGTGAAGCAGGTGAACGAGGCCTTCTCGCCCAACAACCGCTCCTCGTTCAAGCACGTCGTGCTGATTGATTTCCCACGTCCCGGCAACAAGGCGATGGGCTTCCAAACGGGCGAACCCCAGCTCCCGGGTGCGGACAAACTCGGCCCGCGGATGGTTGGCGTATTCGTGCCGACGACGCCCAATCCCACCAGCGGCTTCCTGATTTTCGTGCCCGAACCCGAGGTGACGCGGCTCCACATGTCCGTCGCAGACGGCATCAAATTCATCGTGAGCCTCGGCGTGATCGCGCCCGAAGCGGGACCGTCCGCACCAGTGCCGCCGGCCCCCGCCACGCCCGCGCCGGTCGTGGTGAAACGGGGTGAATTGCTGTGAACCCGAGGTCCGAGTCTGGCTCCGTGCGCGTTCGCGGAGCGCGGCCTTCAGGCCGCATCACCGTCCGCAACCAACGCGGTGCTCGAACACCCCACGTCCTCCCCACCCTGAAGCGGCGTACATGCCGCGCGCCCGCCGCGCCGGAAGCCCTCGGCCCCCACTCGCCGCGGAGGTCCGCGTGAACGAGGAACGCTGCCCCGGCGTGATTCTGCGGACCCGCCCGCTCACGGAGACGAGCCTGATCGTCCACTGGCTGACGCCCACGTTGGGCCGCGTGGCCACGGTGGCGAAGGGCGCGCGCCGCGCGAAGTCCCCGTTCCGCGGCAAGCTGGATTTGTTTTATCTCGCGGACTTCAGCTTCAGCCGCAGCCGACGCTCGGACCTCCACACCTTGCGCGAAGTGAGCGTGCGCGAGCTGCACGTCGCCCTGCGTCGCGACCTGGCGCTCGTCGAGCAGGCCTCCTACGCCGCGATGCTGATCGAACAGGCGACCGAGGTGGAGACCCCCCTGGAGGAAATCTTCGAGTTGTTCTCCGGCTTCCTGCGCGCGTTGTGCGAGTGCCCGTCCGGCGCGCTGGGGATGCTGACGTTTGAAGTGAAACTCTTGGAAATCCTGGGCTTTGCACCCGACCTGACTCGCGCGCGACTCAGCCCCGGTGCGGTGCAATTCCTCGAACACCTCGGGGCCGCCGACTGGCCCGCGCTCCCGACCCTCAAGCCCACCCGCTCGCAGCTTGGCGAACTGGAACGCTTCGCCTACGACTGCCTGCTGGCCAGTCTCGAACGCGTCCCCGCCGCCCGCGCCCACGCCTGGCATCCGCCGGGAACGCTGCCGCGTTGAGCTGTGTCTTCAGCACCGACAACGGCCGGAAACTCCGGCCCGGAACGCATGCAGACCTTCGGGTCGGATTCCTTTTCCAGCTCTTCCTGGCAAAGGCCGATGAAACCGAGAAACCAAGGATAAACTCCGACAAACACGGATGGAAACCCATTGTCGCCGCCTCGCTCGCCGGGTGAGCGCAGGACTTTTGAACGCGGAAAAGGCAGTCGAAACCACGAAAGACACGAAAGGCACGAAAGGAGAAGGGCTTGCGGAATCGAGGGTTGTCATCTGACTCGTGAGTTATTCGGAGGTTGAGCCACCCCGCTTCCGCCCTTTGTTTCCAAGCTTTTCGTGTTTTTCGTGTCTTTCGTTGTTCAACCCGACTGCCGCCTCCAGATTGAAATTCCCATCCCGATCCGTGTCCGTCCTTATCCATCCGCGGTCGGACTGCGTCTTCGGAATCAAGCATGCGGCCAGATGGCGCTCGCCGACTTCCGGGAAAAGGAATGAGAGAAAGAAAAACAGCGACCGGTGAGGGTCGCTGTTGGTGAAGCGGAAGGATGGACTGGCGGGCGCTTACTTGCCTTCGCCGGGTTCGATGCTCAGGAGTTCGATGTCGAAGATGAGCGTGGCGTTGGGCCCGATGGCCTGGCCGGCGCCGCGTTCGCCGTAGGCGATGTCGGCGGGGATGAAGAGCTGCCACTTGGAGCCGACGGGCATGAGCTGGAGGGCTTCGGTCCAGCCTTTGATGACGCCGCCGACGGGGAAGGTGGCGGGTTCGCCGCGCTTGATCGAGCTGTCGAATTCGGTGCCGTCGATGAGCGTGCCGGCGTAGTGCGTTTTCACGGTGTCGGAAGCCTTGGGGATTTTGCCGGTGCCCGCCTTGATGACCTTGTATTGCAGGCCGCTGGCGGTGGTCTTGACGCCGTCCTTGGCTTTGTTGGCGGCGAGGAAGGCGGCGCCTTCCTTTTTGTTTTTGTCGCCGGACTCGGACGCTTTGGCCATTTGCTTGGCGCGCATCTCCTTTTGGAAAGTGCCGAGGACCGCCATCGCTTCCTCTTCGGTGAGCAGGGGTTTGTTGCCTTTGAGCACGTCCCGAATGGCCGCGCCGACGAGGTCGGGGTTGGCATCGATGCCCTGAGATTTGAAGTTGCGACCGATGTTCAGGCCGATGCTGTAGCTGATCTTGTCCTGCTCGGTCTTGAGGGCCGGGGCGGAATCAGCGGCCGACAAGCTGCCGGCGAGCAATCCGAGACTGGCGAGGTGGAGGGCGGTTTTTTTCATTTCGTTGCGTGTCGTTACGTTTCGTTTGTTGGTTGTCCCCGCACCGTAAGAGTAGGTCCGGATAGGGATAAAACTCGGCGGAAACTACGGGTTGACGGGGACGCGTCAAGCCAAGCGTCGGGGGCCTGTGGCGGCGGGTGAAGCTGGCAGGTCGCGGTGCGTGGCGGCTTGGCCATGGCCCGGATATTTCACAGGCGTCCGGACCGCCATGGGTGCCACCGGCTGGCAGTCTGTGCCGTCCGGCGACTGTCCGAATGCTCCCTCGCGTCTCGTGTCGGGCCGCGCACTCCGGTCGCAGAAACTCCGCTCGGTCTCAGTTGCCGACGGGTTCTCCGCGCGGGCGCGGAAAACGGTGCCCGGACGGGTGCGGTCCCCCGGCGGCTTCGGGGTGCGGGGTCAGTGTTTGAAGCGGAATTCGACGGAGGTGAGCAGGCCCCAGGCGAGTTCTTGCACGACGGCGGTGGTTTCTTTGGGACGGGTTTCGAGGAATTTTTTCACGGCGGCCAGTTCGTCGTCCGCGGGCAGGCGCGTGAGGGTGCTGAGGTAGAGTTCCTCGGCGAGAGCTTTCGGGTCGGGGAGTTTGGCGCAACGCTCGACGAGGCTGCCGGTGCTCGGGGCGAGCCAGCCGCGGAGGGGAGCGGCGTTGTTGAAGAAGAGGGCTTGGTCGGCGGAGGCGTAGAAGATGTCCTGCGGTTCGCCGGCGGAGTTGCCGAACAGGGTGGCGAACTGGCCGACGTTGCCTTTGAGCTTGTCGAACACGAACTGCTCGACGTGCTGGGCGCGCGCGAGGAGGCGGGCGGGATCGTTTTTGGTGGCGTCGGTGGGCGGGGTTTTTTTGTCGAAGTCGGCCGCGGCGGCGAGCTGCTGCGGCGCGGTGAGGCCGGCGGATTTCATCAGGCTCCAGGCGAGTTGTTCGGGAGTGAGCGCGACGAATGCGCCGACGGCGAACGCGGTGGTGAAGGCGGTGCTGAGTTTGGCCTGGCTTTCGTCGAGGCGGGCTTTCGTGGCGGTGGCGTGGGCTTCGGCGGTTTTCAGTTGGGCTTGGAGGTTGGTGAAATCCTGGCGGGCGGAGGCGGCGAGATCGGCGGCGACTTTGGCGAAGGCGGCCCGGGCGTCGGCGAGGCGGGTTTCGGCGGGGGCGGGAGGCGCAACGGGTGGAACGGTGGCTTTGTTTGCAGGGGCGGTTGCGGGAGCGGTGGGCGCGACGGCGGCGACGGTGTTGGTTTTAAGAGCCGCAGAATTTGGCGTCGCGACGACGGGCGGCACGGCAACAGCGGCATTCGTTTTGATGGTGGGAGAATTGGTCGTCGGGACGGTGGGCGGGGGTGTGACGACGGGTGCCGCCGCCGCGGGTGGGACGCTTGCGGTTCTGGGTGTTTGTCCTGCGTTGATGGCGAGCTGGGCGGCGGTGAGTTCGTCGTGGCGGGTGAGGACGGACTGCACGGTGGCGAGCTTGGCCTGGGTCTGCGCGATGTTCGCGCGGGCGGCGGTCAGGGCGGCGGATTGCGATTCGTACTCGGCGAAGAGTCGGGCGAGGCCGAGGCGTTTTTCGTCGTGATTCTGCGCGGTGCGGTCGGCCTGGCGCCTGGCGGTGGCGGTGGCGAGGTCGTCCTCAAATTTGCGCAGTTGTTTGTCGGCGTCCGCAAGGCGGGCGAGCACGGGTTTGGCGGTGAGTTCGATGACGGCGAGTTTTTCCAACGCGGTTTTGAGGGCGGCGGCTTTGACGGGCAGGTCTTTCGTCGCAAGCTCGACTTCGTTGGTGAGCTTGGCGATGCGCGCTTTGAACTGGTCCACGGCGGCGACGAGGTTGGTTTCCGGCGCGAGTTTGATGATGGCGTCTTGCGCGTTCGTGACGGCGGCGAGGAGGGATTTGAGGGCGTCGCGTTTGGCGGCGAGGGATATTTCGAGATTGGCCTGAGCCTGCGCGGCGGCGGTGGAAACTTTTTTTACCTCAGCGATGGCGGCGTTGGTTTTGGTGAGTTCGGCGACGATGGCGTCGCGGGCTTTTTGCACGGGGGCGAGGGCGGCGAGGGATTTCTTGTGGAGATCGTCGGACTGCGCGGCGGCGTCGGTGAGGCGTTTCACTTCATCCTCGAGGTCGGGGACGCGGCTGGCGGCGGGTTTGTCGGGCGAGGTGAGGACGGGCGGGAGTTCAATGCTGCGCTGGTAGGTCTGGGTGAGGGCGAGCTGGCGGAGGAAGGCGCGGGTGTCGTATTTGAGCGCGACGAGTTCGTCGGCGAGGACATCAAGCAGGGCGGGGCTGGCGGCGGGATTGGCGGAGTGGAGTTCATCGACGGGATCGACGAGGCCGCGGCCCATGAGGTGTTTCCAGAGGCGGTTGGCGATGTTGCGATTGAAGGCGCGGTTGGTGCCGTCGGTGGCGGCGGCAGCGAGTTGCGCGCGGCGGCTGAACTTGGGGACGGGGCGGATGTTTTTGTCCTTCGGATCAGGCTTCACGAGATAGTCGTCGCCCTTCGCGAGGATGGGTTCGGTGAGCGAGACGCTGCCGGGCAGGCGTGGGCCGGTCGCGCCGGTTTCCTTGGTGAAGACCGAGGCAAAGCTCACGTCGCCTTCGGCTTTTTCGCCGACGAAGGATTTCTTGGCCTTGTCATCGGTGAAGAGATAGGTGCGGTTGAGAAAGGCGTAGAGGCCCTGGTAATCACGCTGGAGATAATCGTCGATGCGCGGGTGGTCGTGGCATTGGGCGCACGAGAGGTCCATGCCGAAAAAGATGCGGCCGACATCGCGCGTGAGGAGATTCGGCTCAGCCTCGCGGTCGAGCAGGAAACGCGCGGCGGGGCGTTGTTTTTCATCCGCGCTGTCGGCGGAGAGGATTTCGCGGACGAGCAGGTCGTAGGGCTTGTTGGTCGCGAAGGAGTTGAAAAGGAACTGCTGCCACTCGGCGGTTTTCACATGCTTCTCGCCGCGGCGTTCCATCAGCCAGATGTCGAAAACGCTGGTGAAGTGGCGGACGAATTCGCGCGAGCCGAGGAGGCGGTCGATGAGTTTGGTGCGTTTGTCTGGTGCCGTGTCGGCGAAGAAAGCGCGGGCCTCGGCAGCGGTCGGAATGCTGCCGGTGAAGTCGAGATACGCACGCCGGAGGAAATCGGCGTCGCTTGCCGGCGGCACGGCGGGACCGGGGAAGGTGGCGGCGAGGAGCTTGTCGATGCGGGCGGGCAGGGGTTCGGGGGCGGCGGGTGCAACTGCGGGAGCGGCAGCGGGGGCAGGGGCGGGGGCCGGCGGAGGCGCGGCGGAGCGCGCGGGGAAGAGCGCGGCGGCGGTGAAGAGCAGGAGGAGGGCGAGGGGCGCGCGGGGCACGGGACGTAGGGAGAAACGGGCGGCGGGCCAGCGGGTGATTCGGCGGTGGGCCATGGGTGTTGGTTGCGTTCGATTGCTCCGCGGGTGGCGGGCGATTGGGATGCCGGTTTTTGAAGAGGGTCCCGCGGGGGCTATTCACGGCGGGCGGGAGGAAAGCTCAAAGGATAAAGCTCAAAGCTCAAGGGAATGAACAAGTGTCCAAGGGCCAAGGGGCTTTGCGGCCGAAGGGTTGGCAGGGGATTTTAGGGCAAGGGAATGGAGGCAAGGGAACGGGGACTGGAAGCTCCCTTTCCTTGTCCCCATTGCTTTGCCTCCATTCCTTTGCCTCCATTCCTTTGCCCCAAATTCCCCTGCCTTGTCTGCCCTGCCGTCCTTTCGGCTTTGATTCCGTCGTGGAGTTCCCTAGCTTCGCGGCCATGCCTTCATTCGACATTGTTTCGCAGGTCAGTTCGATGGAACTGGAGAACGCGGTGAACCAGGCCAACAAGGAATTGTTCACGCGCTTTGATTTCAAAAACAGCAAGGCCGAGATCGTGCTCGAGAAGAACGAGATCAAGCTCGCCGCGCTGGACGCGTACAAAATGCGGACGCTCGTGGAGATCGTGGTCGGCAAGCTGGCCAAGCGGAATGTGAGCCTGAAGAACGTGGACCAGGGCGAACCGGAGTTATCGCCGCTCGGTCACGCGCGGCAGGTGATCAAGATCAAGCAGGGCCTGGAGCCGGTGGTGGCGAAGCAGATCGCGGGTTTTATCCGCGATGGAAAGTTCAAGGCGACGACGCAGATCATGGGCGAGGAAGTGCGCGTGACGAGCAAGTCGCGGGACGAGCTGCAGACGGTGATGGCGGCGGTGCGGGCGAAAGACTGGCCGGTGTCGGTGAGCTTTGGGAATTTTCGGGAGTAGGCGGACGGACGCGGGGCCAGTCTCAAACTCCGACGTTGGCCGCAACGAACGCAAAGAGACGCAAAAATGGGACCAGGCCGCTGCTCAGCGCGCGGCTTCGGTGGCGTGGAAAGGGCCGTAGATATGCACCGCGTAGGGTGCGAAATCATCCGCCGCCCAATCCGATTCCACCGGCAAGTAACGTCCCTCACCGAGCACGGGCAGTCCCTCCAACTTCTTGGCAGGAATGCCGAATCCCATGAATTGCGGCATCGGCGTGGTGTTCACGCACAACAGATAATCCCCGACCGGCACGGTGCGGCTCGGGATGGTCACACGCAGCAAAACCGGCGCGATGCTGGCATCCAGGGTCGCGTTGCGCCGCTCGGGGCCCGATCCCAGATTGAACGCGCGCGGCACCCACAGTCGCTCTCCTTTAAACAAGCCCCGCCGGTCGTTCACCTCGCCGATCACTTCCTGCAACGCCTGCCACGTCGCGGGGTGTTCCCGCAGTTTCCACGACCCGGATTCGAACGCGTAAAAGAACAGGCCGTCGGCACCTTGCGCCAGCGCCTGATACACCATGCACCGCAGTTCCTCGCGATTGGGCGGCCGCAGATTCCCCTCGCCCGGCAGCAGGTCCTTGTGCGCGCTCCAGTCAAACGCCTGCAATACCGCGATGAACGGTTTGGCCGGACCGGCGGTCAGGCGTCCCAGGCGCCATTGCGCGCCCGCAACCGCCAGCGGCTCCCACGGCACGGGGTAGCGGTCCACCATCACGATGTCGCTCTCCGCCGCGTAGTGATGGGCGTCGCTGGCGTGATAAAAAACCACGGCCGTCGGCTTGTTCGCGCCCGCCGCGCGCAAGGCCGCCCGTCGCTCGCGCAGCACTACGGGCGACACCTGGTTCAGTTCCGGCTCATCGGCCAGATACCACGCCCACAAGCCCGGATGGCGGTCCGCGGTCCGCGCCATGACCGCGTTGGCCGCGCTCGCGGCGTCGCCTTTGCCCAGCGCGGGCGGCGACGCCACGACGCGCAATCCCTGCCGGGTCGCCGTCTCCAGCACGTCCAGCGAGGGCGCGCCGAACACGAGGTTGAACCCCGCCGCGCGCACCGCGCCGAAGTCGTTGCTCTTCACTCCGTAAATTCCCAACGGATAAAAATCCGGGCTGGAAGAATTCTTCGGCACCTGGCGGCAGCCGGCTGCGGCGAACGTGATGGCGAACAGCACCACGGCGGTGATGCCGATTTTCTGCAGGGGATTTTTTTTCGGGGCCGGAATGATGGCTCCACCGGGGCCCGCGCGTCGCGCCCGCTCAGGACGTGTGGCGGTTGGAAGCGAGGGGAGCGGCAGTGGCGTTCGGAGCTCGAAGGCGGGACTCGTTTGCTCGTTACGTCCAGCGCACCCGGACGGAATGCGGACGCCGTGAGCGGGCGCGCAGTCCGCGCTCCAACGGCCCTCTTTCGCGGCGGTTACCGGGGACATCACGTCGTCGTCGGGTGGCCGTTGCCATCCGTGTTTATCCGGGTTCATCTGCGGTTTCATAATTTCTCTTTTTTCGGGTGCCTCACGGTTTCCTCAGCAGCAGCGCCTGCGCCAGCGCGGCGTCGAGATGCGGACGCGTGAACTGAAACGCCGTCTCGAGCAGTCGCGCCGGCTTGACCCGCGTGCTCGACAGCAACACTTCTTCGCCCATCTGTCCGAACAACAGTTTCACGGCCAACGCCGGCAGCGGGAACACCGTCGGGCGTCGCAGCGCCGTCCCGAGCGCCGCGGTGAACTCGCGGTTGGTCGCGGGTTCGAGCGACACCACGTTTACGGGCCCGGCCAGCGTTTCGGTTTCGAGCGCATGAAAAATCGCGTTCACGGCATCCTCAATTGCGATCCAGCTCCAATACTGTTCGCCGCTCCCGACCACGCCGCCCAGCCCGAGGCGGAAGGGGGGCAGCATCTTCGCCAGCGCGCCGCCCGCGGCGCTGAGGACGATTCCGAACCTGGTAAACACGGTGCGAATCCCGCGCTCTTTCGCGGCGCTTGCCGCATGCTCCCAGTCGCAACAGACCTGCGGTTCGAACCCGGTTCCCGGCCCGCTTCGCTCGGTCATTTCCTCGTCGCCGCGGTTGCCGTAATAGCCGATGGCCGAGGCGGAAACGAAGACGCGTGGTGGCTCGCGCAATGCCGCCAGCGTGGCGGCCAGCAGGCTCGTCGCCTGGACGCGGCTCTCGAGAATGCGGTCTTTTTTTGCGCGGGTCCAACGCCCCGCGATGTTCTCCCCGGCCAGATTCACGACGGCGTCGCAGCCCTGCACCGCCGCCGGATCCAAGTTGCCGCGCGCCGGATCCCACACGCGGGCCGTGCGGTCCGTCGCCGTCGGCGGCGTGCGCACGAGGCGCACGACGTCGTGTCCAAGCGCGGTCGCTTTCGCGACCAGCGCCGAGCCGATCAACCCGCTGGCACCGGAAATCAGGATTCGCATGACACAGAAGAAAAACCCGGGCGCCGCTCGTTGTGCGGCGCGCGACCGCGAGCTTATTTGGCGACGGTGGGGTAAAGCAATCTTCGCCCGGGCGTAGCCGCTTGGGCGCAGTGACTCATTGAAAAGGACGCCGAGGGCAAAGCGTCCGGGGAGTTTGAAACTAGTCGGTGCCGCAGAAGGGAAGACACCGAGGGGTGTGGAAACACGGCTGATAATAACGAGCCTTCCCGATTACACCCTCGTGGTGCTCGGCGAACGGGCGGACCGCGGGCGGGATGGCGCCCGCGTCGTCACCTGCGAGTTCGGGCGGCGTCCCGTCGCCCGTACATCGCACCGGGTGTCCGTGAAGGTGATGACCCACGCCACGGTACCTGGGCGCGGGCGCTGGGTCATTTCGCGATTTTTTCCAGCCGGGCTTCGAGGTCGGCGAGGCGGCGTTCGAGGACGGAGATTTTTTGGTTCTTCTCCTTCACGATGCTGTAGAGGCCCTGGATGGCGGCCAGTTCGACACCATCGAATTCCAAGGTGCTGATGCTCTTGTCGTCGCGACCGGGGAAGAACGCAGCCTTGAAGTCCTGCGCGACTGGACCGATGTGCGGCACATCGCTGTCGGCTTCGGACTTGTAGTTCCAGCGCTGGACGGGGACGTGAGCCAGTTTTTCGAGGATCGCCGCGCCATCCAACGGGGCGAAATTTTTCTTCGCATTGCGGTCTGAGGTAACGCTCCAAGCACCGGAACCGGGAGCGAGCGTGGCTATCGTGCTGCCAGCGACCATCCGAACACCGCCGCTGGCGCGGACGCTGAACTGGTTGGCGGCGGTCGAGGAGAAGATGTTGGTGCTCGAAAAATCGGACCAGACAAACGCGCCGTTGTGGGCGGCGTTGGCGAAGTATCCGGCGGCGAAGGAAACGATGCCGGTGGCGGCGTTGGCGTAGCCGCCAGGGATGGTCGCGCCGAGGCCGGTTGCGCCGTTGTAGTAGCCGCCGCCCACGCTGGCGACGCTGCCGCTGGCGACGTTGGCCTCGCCGCCGGACACGACGGCATTGGTCCCGGAGGCAAGGTTGGCGTAGCCGCCGCCCACGAAGGCCCCGTAGCGGGAGGCGGCGTTGTAGTAGCCGCCGCCCACGAAGGAAACGGCCCCGGTCGCATCGTTCAATTCGCCACCGACCACAGCGGACTCGAAGCCGGTGGCGGTGTTGGTCACGCCCCCGGCGACGACACCCGCCGAGCCGCTGGCGATGTTGCCCTGGCCGCCGCCGACAAAGGTAACGGCGCCGCTGGCGAGGTTGGCTTCACCGCCCGCGACGGTGGATTCAAAGCCGCTGGCGAGGTTGAAGTAACCGCCGGCGACGGTGGCGGAATTGGTGCCTGCGCCATTGGCGTAGCCGCCGCCGACGGTCGCGTAGGCCGCGTTGTTGGAGACGACGTTGAGGTAGCCGCCCGCGATGGTCGCGCCGGGCGAGCTGGTCTTGATGCCGTTCGCGCCGCCGCCGCCGATGGTGCCGAAGCTCGATTGCACCAGGTTCGTGATCGCCGTGCCGCCGAAGCTGCCCGCGCCACCGCCCGCGATGGTGGCACCGACCGCGCCGCCGGAGACCGCGTTCACGGCCGCGCCGGCGATGACGTTCGGAGCGGCGGCGGAGTTGGGTTCGAGGCGCAGGGCGCGGGTGCTGTTGACTCGGACTTCGAGCGACTGGTTGTCCGTGGTGCCGAGGAAGTGCGCGGCGGGCACGGTGCCGGCGTTGCCGCCGACTTTCCACAGGGTGGTCGCGAGGCCGGTGAGATCGAGTTGCGCGGAGGAAACGGCCGCGTTGCCGAGCTGGCCGGCGCCGACGGCGTTGGCGGCGAGCTTGGCGGTGGTCACGGAGCCGTCGGCGAGCGCGGAGTTGCCGACGGCGGAGGTGGCGAGCTTGGCTGCGGTTATGTTGGCGTCGGCAATCTTCGGGGTGGTGACGGCGTTGTCGGCGAGCGTCGTGGTGCCGACGGCGGCGTTGGCGAGGTTTGCGGAAGCGACCGAGCCGGCCGCGAGTTTGGCGGACGTCACGGAGCCGTCCGCGAGTGCGACGTTGTCGACGGCGGCGACTGCGAGTTTTGCCGCGGTGACATTGGCGTTGGCGAGTTTCGCCGTGGTGACGGCGTTGTCGGCGAGGGCATCGGTGGCGACTGCTCCGCTGGCGAGGTTGGCGGCCGCGACTGCCCCGGCGGCCAGCTTGGCGGCGGTGACGGAAGCGTCGGCGATTTTTGCAGTGGTGATCGCGGCGTCGGAGACGGTCGCGGCGACCAGGGCGTAGGCGGCGGCGGCGAGGCGTTGGTCAGGCGCGAGTTGCTGAAACGCGGCGACGCCGTCGCTGAACCAGATGCGCAGGCGGACATCGGAGTTGGCGAAGATGCTCGGGGCGATGGCGCTGGTCATGCCCGCGATCGTGGTGTCACCGAGGAGCACGCTGACGAGGCCGTCGGCAACGGTGAGGGCGAGTGCGGTGGCAGGTTCGCCCGCGGCGGTGCCGTCGTGAGACCAGTGGGTCGCGGTGCCGGCGGCGTTGACGAGGGCGAACTTAAATTGCCCGGTGCCGGCGAAGTTTGTGCCGCTGGCGCTGACGCGGCCCTGGTAGCTGATGATCTGCGGCACTTGTGCGGACGCACCGAGGACCACGCTGACAGTGAGGGAGAGGGCGAGGAGGAGCTTTTTCATGGGATCAAGTGGTTGCGCTATCGCTGCAATTGAATCTGGTAACGGCGGAGATGCTGGTCGGGATTTGTTAAGAACGTATTAAGAAGACAACGATTCCCAGCCGGCGAACGGTCAGGGAAAACCCGTAGCCGCGCGGTTCACGGCTTCGAGAGCTGTGCCTTGGCGACGACGTTTTCGGGATCGAGGGTGAGGATGTCGTTGAAGACGCGCTTGGCATCGACGCTCTGGTTGCGGGCGGTTTTGATGAGGGCGTATTCGGTGAGGAGGCTGATGTCGGTGGGGTAGAGGATTAACATGCGGTTGAGGAGATCTTCAGCGGCATCGAGTTTTTTCAACATGCGGAAGGCGAAGGCGAGGCGGAGGTTCGCGAGGTAGTTGCTGGGGTCGATGCGGAGGACTTGTTTGGCGGCGATCTCGGCCTCGTCGTAGCGCTCCTGCGCCATGAGCGGCAGGGTGTGACCGAGCTTGGCCTCGAGGGAATCGGGCGCGGTTTTGATCGCCGCCACGTAATGAGTGCGGGCGGTGGCATAGGAGCCGATGAGGTAGTTGAGCCAGCCGAGGCGGAGATTGACGGTGTAGCCCTGGGGAAAGGCGGTGACGACCGGCGAGAGGGCCTTGATCGCGTCGGAGTAGCTCTGCGAACGCTCGTAGCGGTAGGACTTGTGGTAAGCGTCGCGGATTTCCATTTCGGTGAGCGCGGCGGCGCGGGTGGTGGTCGTGGTCGCGCCAAGGACGAGCAGGAGCAGGAGGAGCAGGTTTTTCATGTCAGGTTTGCGGCTGGGTTTTAGAAGTTCACGGCGATGGTGCCAAGGAAACTGTTGGCGGCGGCGGTGTTGGATGCGCCGAGTTCGCGGAATTCCTCGCGCGCGTACCGGAGCGCTAGGGCGGCCCGTGGAGTGAACGCGATGCGCAGATCGCCGCCGAAGCCTGCGAGGTGGCGTTCGGCGAGATTGAAGAGCGTGTAGCCGTCGTTGCGGAGGGCGAAGGCTTGGTTTCCGGCCCAGCCGAACAGCCCGAGTGTGCAGCGTTCCCAGGTGAGCGTGAGGCGCGGCTCGACGGAGAAAAAATCGGTGCGGCCCGCGGTGACCTTTTCGCCGAGATGAATCCAGTGGGCGCGCAGATCGGCACTGAGGCTGCGGTCGAGATCGCGCCAGAGGGTCGCGCTCAGACGGGGAGTGAACTGCACGATTTCCATGCGCGGCGAGAAGTCAGGGAAGCTCGTGTAGGCCAACTGCGCGCCGGCGACGAAGCGCTGGGGAAACAAATACTCGGCGCTGCCGAAAAGCGACCAGCCGCCGTCGGTGAGGTCGTCGTCGGTCGCGACGTAGTGCCCGCCGAGGCGGAGTTTCAGGCCGTGGATGAAGTAGTTGGCGTAGGCAAAGGTGGCGTCGGTCTGGCGCAGGTGCGGGAGGAAGCGGCGCGCGATGTCGATGTGATCGATCCCGCCCTCGAAGACGTGCGCCGGATCGTGGGCGAGCATGCCGGACGCGCCGAGAAGCGTGGCGTGGCGCTTCAGCGCGGTGCGTTGGTAGGCGAGGTAGCCGCCGTAGGGGGAGAAGTTGAGGCGGAGAGTCGAGGGTGGGCGCGGCGGCGGCGCGGGGCGGGCGAAGGGGCCGGTGGATTCGACGAGGTCGCGGAAGAGTTGCGGGTTGGTGAGTTGGGCGAAGGCGGGTTCGTTGTCGGGATCGAGGGAGAAGGCTTGGGTGTAGAAGTCGCGGGCGGCGGGGAGATTTTTTTGTGCGGCGTGGACGTGGCCGAGTTCGTTGAGCAGCGCGGGATCGCTCGGGTGCGCGGGCAGGGCGCGGAGGAGGACGCGGCGGGCCTCGGCGAGTTTGCCCTGCTGGCGGAGGGCGATGGCAAGGCGAAGGGTGGCGGGGTGATTGTGCGGGTGATCGCGGAGAATGGCGCGGGCGGCGGTTTCGGCCTCGGCGAAGCGCGAGTGAGCGAGCAACGGGAGTAGAATGGCGAGGCGGGCCTCGAGCGACTGCGGGGCGACGGTGAGCGCGGCGCGGTAGTGGGTGATGGCAGTGGCGTGATTGGTCGCGAGGTAGTGGAGCCAGCCGAGGCGGAAATCGACGGCGTAGGTGCGGGGCAGGGGAGTGAGGAGGGCGGCGGCTTGGGCGAATTCGCCGGTGTTTTCGAGCCGGAAGGATTCGCGAAAGGCCGTGCCGGTGGGCGCGTCGGTGGGGAGTGACGGTGCGGCGACGGCCGAAAGCATGGAGAGCAGGACGAAGCCCACGGCTTGGAGCCAGAGTCCCTGTAGCCGCCGACGTGAGGAGGCGGAAACCGCGGAGCATCGCCCGATCCGCCTCCTCACGTCGGCGGCTACGCAACGTCCGCGCGGCAGCGCGTCCCTACCAGGCTGCAGCGGTCGTTCAGTTCGCCTCATCTTTTCTCCTCAGTTCCCAGCCGTCGAAGGTAAGGGCGGCGATGCCTTTGTTGCGGTCGAAGACAACGCTGCCGGTCTTGCGCAACCGCAGGGCGGTGGACTCAATCACTGTGTCGAGGCGGTTTTCCCCGGTGCAGGTCTGGGTAACGCGGACTTCGGCGAGCTTCGGCCAGAAGCTGCTGGCGACGCCGACGAGCGCGCCGCGCAGTCCGCGGGCCACCGCGCCGACGGGGACGTGGTCGTGCCATTGGATGCCATCGCGCAGCCCCAGCGGCAGCCGGGGCAAGGCGAGGAACATCGCGAGCAGGCGCGGGTCGCGGCCTTCGTAGCGATAGGAATAGTAGGTTCCCTCGTGGCGGCCGAAGGCGAGCGTGGCGCGGCCGGAATCGAAGTAGAAGGTGCCGTCGAGTCCCATGCGGACCTTGAGTTTCAGTTCGTCGTAATCGCGGCCGGCGCGGCGGACGGAGTAGCGATACTCTTCGTCGAGGACAAAGTTGGTGGCGGCGTCGAGGCGCTTGTTGGCGTAGAGCGGTTCGATGATTTGCTTTTCCTGCGGGAGGTCGTTGGCGTGGAAGACTCCATCCGCGAGATAGCTCACGAAGCTGAAAGGTACCGTGGCGACGCCGGGAGTCTCCAGGACTTGCGCCTGCACATGGATGTGCGGCTGCGGAGAATAGCCCGAGTTACCGCAGAGACCGAGCACGGTGCCCCGTTCAACCCAGTCGCCCACTTTCACGCGCAGTGACTTGCAGGCGAAATGAGATAGCTCCACGCAAAAACCCCGCGGATCGGCGATGACGACTAAGTTGCCCCAGTTGTTGAGCTTGTCGGGTTGATTGATGGGACTGTCGGGGAGGTCATCGACCAGGTGGGCGATGCGACCGCGGACGGGAGCGAGGACGGGCTTGTTGAAACAGAGATAGTCTTCGACCTTGGTGCCATCGTTGGTGTGAGTCTTGCCGTCGTCGCCGGTCAGGACGAAGTCATAGGCATAGCGCCAGGCACCCTTGTGGGTCCAGCCGCCGTCGAAGCCCTGCCAGACAGTCCATTTGCCGGCGAAAGGGGGGAGCAAGGTGCGTTCGGTGCCGGGATAGCGGAGGCGGTTGGCGAGATGAGTCTCGAGGGTTTCCTCGGGGGTCTTGCCGATGCGCTGGGCGACGAGGGGATTGCCAACTAATCCGAGCACATAGACCACGCCGAGCGTGACCACGGCGAACGGCAGTGTAAACGCTGGGATGCCGTAGTAGCTCCAAAATCCGGCGATTGCATCCATGACAATGGTGGAGAGCGCGACGGCGATGGCGGCGATGCCATAGCTGCGAATGGAAGGAATGAGGAACACGCCGCCGAGGGCCATGGCGATAAGAAGAAAGTTGAAGTTCAACGGATCGGAGAAGGCCTTCGCGGGCGAGCCTAACATGCCGTAGCGGACGGTGGTACCGACCGCATAGCCAAGGGCGGCGAGGAGGAATAGGATGCGCGAGCGGATGAGGATCAGTGCGGCCAGCGCTCCGCCCACCACGACGCTCGGAGTGAAAAGGAGCGAGCCGAAGGATTTGAAGAAGCCCGCGAGCCAGGCGGGCAGGCCGAAGTCATCATTGAGGTAGGCTGGCGAGTGCGAGCCGGCGGTGAGGAGATTGCCGTAACGCAGCGAGGCCATGTAGGCGAGGGAACTGACGACGACAAAGGGCAGACTCAGGAGCGGCAGGCGGAAATAGACGGAGAAGACATTGGCGAGGGTGACGGTGACGAGCAGTGTCAGCACTCCGGCGGCGATGCAGAAGAAGACAGCGAGCGGGGTAAGCTGAAACAGGTGGCCGATGGAGAGTCCGACCAGCAGCGGGTTGCAGGTGTAGAAGCCGGACTCGAGGAAGACTTTGCCCAGACCTATGAATCGGGCGAAGGCATAGGCGCTAAGTACGGCGATAATGCCGGCAATGCCGAGTCGGGGATTCAGCAGGGTGATACCGAAGAGAGCCGCGCCGACGAGGCCGCCTTGGAGGAAGAAGACCTCGGCGTAGGAGCGGAAGACCGCGTGGGAGAGATCCTTCATGCGCGAGGCGCGGATGGGGAGAACGAGGGGGATGGGGAAGAAGGGGAACGTTCAACGTTCAACGTCCAACGCTCAACGTTCAGAGTAGGAACCCCGGAAGGAGCGGGGACAACCTGAAAATGGACGTTGGGTGACTGGTGACAATACCGAGCACTTGAACGTTGAGCGTTGGGCGTTGGACGTTGAACGTTTCCCCTCATTGTTGCCTCTACTTTGCTCAACTCGCAGTTCGCCCTGCTATCACGCTTTTTTCAGCAGTTCGAGGTGCTTGGGGAGGCGTTCGCGGCGCTGGATGTCGGAGAGGTCTTCGGCTTCGCGGATGACTTCGACCTCACCGTTGGTGGTTACGAGGACGACGTTGGGACGA
Organism: Akkermansia muciniphila; assembly: GCA_945861535.1. Lineage (GTDB taxonomy): Bacteria > Verrucomicrobiota > Verrucomicrobiia > Limisphaerales > BJHT01 > BJHT01. The sequence goes on from CAMAUZ010000051.1 coordinate 44,759, forward strand.
TACTCGATGAACTGGAGCCACTGGGTGTTGTTATAGGCGCCGACGGGCGAGAAGATAAGGCGCGCGCCGCGTTTGAGGGGCGGAAGTTGGATGCCTTCGTCGATGGCGTCGATGTTCATGCAGAGGGGCCCGTAGATGACGCTGGTTTCGTTGACGCCGCCGGCTTCGCGGTCGAGTTCGACGTTAAACTTATACCAGAAAGCGGTGAAGAGAAGGTTCACGCCGGCATCGGCCACATAGGCGCGGGTGCCATCGACCAGGCGTTTGGTGGCGACGACGGTGGTGACGAGATAGCCCGCCTCATCGATGAGAGCGCGGCCTGATTCTATGATGAGTTTCGGGAAGTCGCCGGGTTTGAGGGCGTGGGAGAGCGCGGTGGTGATGGTCTCGGCGTACTCGTCAATATTCGGGATCGCTACTTCGGGCGGGAGATAGACGCCCTTGAGGCGGCTCTGGGAAGGGAAGCCGCCGCCGATGTCGAGGTATTCCATGCCGAAGCCGAAGGCGTCTTCAATCTCATAGCCGAACTTCACCATCTTCTCGACTTCGCGGGCGTAGGCCTGCGGGTCCATGATGAAGGTGCCGATGTGACAGTGAAGTCCGTTGAGCTTGAGTTTGCCGCCGCTGGCCATGCGCTTGACGGCATCGAGGGCCTGGCCGGATTCGAGGTTGAACCCGAAGCGCGACCATTGGGGATAGATGCCGGCGTCGAGGTTGAGTCTCATGCCGACGTGGACGGTGCGGCCGAGTTTCTTGGCGATGGTTTCGAGGTCCACGATTTCGTCGAGGTGATCGATGTTGATGACCGCGCCTTCGGAGACGGCTTTCTCGAGGGCCGCGTAGGGTTTGTGCGGACCGTTGAAAATAATCTGGTCGCCGGGCATGCCGAGGGCGCGGGCTTTGTCGTATTCCATCGCAGAGACAACCTCGGCGATGGCGCCTTCCTGGTGCATGAGGGCGCAGACCGCCTGGAGATAGTTGGTTTTGTAGCTCCAACCAAACTGAACATTCGGGTAGCGCGTGGAGAAGGCGTTGTACATCTGCCGGTAGCGCTGGCGGGCGGTGCGCTCGGAATAGACGAAGAGTGGTGAGCCGTAGCGCTCGACGAGATCGTCGATGGAGACGCCGTCGATGTTGGTGCGGACTTTGCGGGCGTAGGCGGGGCTCCAGCCGAATTTGTTCATCAGGCCGGAGCGGAGTTTGTTAATTACGGGTTTTTCGTAGGCGAGTTTCATGGGGAATTACGAGTTGCGAATTTCGAATGGCGAATTGAGAGGTGAAGGTAATTACGGTGCTTCGCCGCGGGTGATGGCTTTTTGGAAGGTGCTCATGTCGGTGACTAACTCGTAGGTGTAGCGGACGAAGAGTTTGCCGGCTTCGTAGTCGGGGGTGGGCGGGACGGGGAGGCCGAGGCAGTGGCGGACCATGCGGGCGGGGAGGTTGACGCCGACGCCGGTGGCGAAATAGACCCAGGCGGGGAAGCGGGGATTGATCTCGATGAGGAAGACATCTTCGTCGCGGACGATGCACTCGAGCTCGAAGGGGCCGCGCCAGCGGTATTCGCGGATGAAGCGCTGGGTGGCTTCGAGCATGGCGGCGTGTTTGATGGTGACGCCGGTCCAGATTTTGCCGAGGGCGGTGACGCTCATTTTCTTGATTCCGACCAGGCCGAGCGAGCCGCCCGCGCCGTCGCCGACGCCGATGACGTTGAGTTCTTCGCCGGTCACGATTTCCTGTACGATGATCGGATAGCCCCATTCGGCGACGAGGGCGTGGTAGTGGCCGATGGCTTCGGCATAGGTATAGGCGCGGTAGGCTTTGTAGAAGCTACCTTTGACCATGACAGGTAGTTTGATTTCCTCGATGGCGGCGGCGAATTGGTCGAGGGAGCTGACGACGCGGGTCTTGGGCAGTCCTATATCGATGCGTTCGGCGACTTCGATGAGCTTGTCTTTGCCGCGCAGTTTGAACTGTTCCATTGTGGGCAGGAAGGTCTTGAAGCCGGCCTCGGCGAGCTTGCTGGCGCGTTTGATGTAGAGGGGTAGCTCGGCATCGAAGTTAGGGATAAGGAAGTCGATGCCTTGCTGGTCGCGGATGAAGGCGAGGCGGTCGAAGTAGGCGTCACCGTCGCCGGAGGGGTAGGGCATGATATAGGATTTGTCCACGACCCAGTCCATGTAGATGCCGGGTTCCATGGCGTCGTAGGCGAGGCCGAGGATGCGGGCGTGGAGGTCGGGGTCTTCCTTGAGGCTGCGGGCGACGCCAACGCCGGGGCCGGGGTTGTCAATGGCGTTGATGCCTGAGAGGGCGATGGTGAGGGAGGGGGGCATGGGGGAGTGATGCGTGATGCGTGACTGGTAATTGCTGATTAGTCGGGGGAGAGGGGAAGTAATTAGTGATTAGTAATTAGCAGGGGTGGGCGGGAGGTGCGGTGCGGTGATGGGTAGGGCGCGGCTGTCCTCAGCGCGCCGCGAGGGTGGGATTACGCTCCAGCGGCGCGCTGGGGACAGGCGCGCCCTACCATTGGGGTTGGGCATGAGGTCGATCAGGCCAGATTGAGGTTGCGGAGGCGGCTGCGGAAGTCGGCGCAGTCGCGGCGGGCTTCTTCGAGGGTGACTTCGTATTTCTCGGTGAGGAGTTGGGCGGCTTCGTCGTCGCCGCGGCCGTCTTTGAGGGCTTGGAGGAGGAAGAGGCCGGTGGCGCTGACTTGGAAGCTGTCACCGGTGTTGGGGTCGAAGACGAAGCCTTCGTCGCTGAGGGCAAGTTGGGAGAGGGTGCGCATAGGTTTATTTTTTTGGGGGAGAGTGGCCGTGGGCCGATCAGGGGCGGCGGTCGTCGTTGTCGCGGCGGTTCTTGCCATCTTTTCGACCATCCTTCTGGCCATGCTTCTTCTCAGCCTTGCGGTCTTTGTTTTGGTCGTTCTTTTGCTCGCGTTTCTTGTCGGCCTTGCGGTCGCGGTCGTCGCGGGGGGGAGGGGGCGGCTGGCGATCGGAGTGGAAGTCACGGCGGTCGTCGCGGAGACGGTCGTCGTTGCGCTCGGGAGGGCGGTTGGGGGCATCCGGGCCGCGGCGTTGGGGGCCGAAGTTGCCGCGCGGGGGCGTGGGGCGATCGCGGTCGGGACCGAAGGCCGGGCCACGGCGTTCGGGACTGAAGGCGGGGCCGCGGTTCTCGGGGGAGAAACGCCGCGGGTCGGGGCCACGGAAGTCGGGGCGTTGCGGTGTCAGCGCATGACCGCAGTGCGGGCAGACTTGAGGGGTGGTGAAGGGCGGGCGAAAGGCTCCGGGTGGCGGACCGAAATTGCGGTCTCGGCTGCTCATGTCGGGGCGACCTAGCTCGCGGCGATCAACGGGCGATGGGGGACCGGGGGGGCGTCCGCTGCGGTCGCCTTCGCGGAAATGAGACGGCGGGCCACCGCCTTGGGGGCCACGGCGGAAGTCGTCGGGGCGGGTGTGGGCGCGAGGCTCGGAGGCGGGGCCGGGTGGGCGCGGGGCGCGATCACTTTCGCGGACGCGGTCGCCTTCGCGAGTGCGGTCGCTTTCACGCGCGCGGGAGGGTGGCGGGGCGTCGTCGTTGCGGGGGCGTCGTGGGGCGTCGTTTTGCGCGAAGGCCGCGGTGGCGAGACTGGAGACTCCGAGGAGCAGGAGCAGACTGAGGGATGTGGTTTTCATGGTAGTGGACGGGCTAGCTGCGTGAGGCCGGACTGGCCGCGGCTCCGGGCCGACGCGCCCGCGCCGGATTCCGCCGATTTGGTCCGGCGGGACACGGAGGCGTGGCGTTTGGCTGGCGGTCATATGCGGGCATCACGATTACATTTCAGCGCGGCTCTGTTAATCCTGTATTTGGAAATGCAGGAGAATTGTTAAGGGCGTGTTAAATCTACAGATTTTCCGAAACGGGCGGTTTAGCGTCTGCGCCAGTCCACGAATTCAATCCGCGAAAAATCAGAACGGCCGCCGGGCCGAAACGAAACATGGCAGGCATGGTACAACAGCGTCCCCCGAGCAACCCGAGCGCTGGCGGCGAGCGGCGCACGCGCGTGCTGGTGATCGACGACGATCGCGAGTTGTGCTGGCTGATCCGGGATTATCTGGAGCCGCTGGGTTACGAGGTGTTGGCGGTGCATCACGGCGTCGAGGGCGCGGAACGGGCGGTGGCGGAGGCGTGGGGTGCGGTGATTCTCGACGTGATGTTGCCGGGCCTGGATGGCTTCGAGGTGCTCAAACGCATTCGCAAACAGTCGGACGTGCCGGTGCTGATGCTCACGGCGCGCGGCGAGGAGGCGGACCGCATCGTGGGCTTGGAGGTGGGCGCGGATGATTATCTGCCGAAGACATTTTCCACGCGGGAACTGCTGGCGCGGCTGCGGGCGGTGATCCGGCGCAGTTCGCGGGCGGCGGTGAAGACGGCGGACGCGCCCGAGGCGGAGATTGTGGTCGGGCAGTTGCGCATCAAGCCCGATGCGCGCACGGCGGCGCTGGGGGACAAGCCGCTGGAGCTGACGACGCTGGAGTTTGATCTGCTGGCGTGCCTGGCGCGGGCGCGGGGGCGGGTGAAATCGCGCGAGCAACTGATCGACGTGATCGCGGACCGCAACTACGACGTGTTCGACCGCTCGATCGACGTGCATGTGTGGTCGCTGCGGAAGAAGCTGGGCGATGATCCGAAGAACCCGCGCTTCATCCGCACGATCCGCGCGGTGGGGTACATGCTGATTAATCCGGATGCGGAGGGGAGTTGAACGATGACCGCGCGCCTGCCGCTCTACGCGAAGATTCTGCTGTGGTTTTTCCTGAACCTCGCGCTCCTGGCGTTCGCGTTTTATCTGCTCGTGCGCGCGGAGTTTCGCTTCGGCATGGACTGGCTGCTCTCGACGGGCGCGAGCGAGCGCATCCAGGCGGTGAGCGACATAATCACCGCCGAGTTGAATGAAAATCCACGTGCTGAGTGGAGCACGGCGCTGAAGCGTTTCGATGCGGCGTATCGCGTGAAGTTCCAGGTGTTCCGCGAGGACGGCGCGCAACTGGCCGGCGAGGCCATCGAATTGCCCGCCGAGGTGCGCGAACGGCTGGCCATGCCCAATCGCCCGCCGCAGCGGCCGGGGCCGCCGCCGTGGGGTTCGCGGATGCAGCCGCCGAATGAACTGCCAGGGTTTGAGCGGCCGCCGGGGGAACGGCTGCCGCCACCGCTCAAACCGGTGGAAACGCCGGAGCAGCCGCGCCTCGACGGGTCGCCGGCGGGATTGCCCGCGGGGCCGACGGAACCTGGTTTGCCGGGCGCGCTGCCACCCGAGGCCCGGCGGCCGCTGCCGCGCCCCGACGATCCGTTTCCGGGACTGCTCCGCGAGCCGCTGCCCGGGGACGAAGGGCCGGTGGTGCATCCGAAAACGATGCTGCGCACGAGCGATCCCACGCGCTACTGGATGCTCGTGCGCACGCGCGTGAGCGATGGGGAACGACGACGGCCGCAGCCCGCGACGCTGATCGCGATGTCCACGTCGTTGCAGGGCGGCGGTTTGTTTTTCAATCCGAAGCCGTGGCTCGCGGTGGGCTTGGGCGCGGTGGTGTTCTCGGCGCTGCTGTGGTTTCCGTTCATCCGCGGAATCACGCGGTCCATCGGCCGGATCAGCGAGGCGAGCCGGCGGATTTCCGAGGGGCGTTTCGATGTGCGCGTGACGGACCAGCGGCGCGATGAACTGGGCCAGCTCGGCGAGACGATCAATCACATGGCGGAGCGGCTCGAGGGCCTGGTGACGGGGCAAAAACGCTTCCTTGGCGACATCGCGCACGAGCTGTGCTCGCCGCTGGCCAAGCTGCGCGTCGCGCTGGGCATCATCGAGCAGCGCGCGGATGAACAGCAGCAGCGCTACGTTTTGTCCGCGGCGGAAAAAGCGGAGCACATGGCGACGCTCGTCAACGAGTTGCTTTCGTTTTCCAAGGCCTCGCTCGGGGTCGCGGCGACCAAGCTGGAACGCGTCGCGGTGCGCGACGTGGTGCAGAAGGCGGTGCAACGCGAGACCACCGAGGGCTGCACGATCCGGGTCGAGGCGGGCGAAGATCTGGCGGTGCTCGCCGAGCCGGAGCTGCTGACGCGGGCACTGGCGAATCTGGTGCGGAACGCGATCCGACACGCAGGCCACGCGGGGCCGATCACCGTGTCCGCCGTGCGCGAAAAGGACGAGGTGTGCCTGACGGTGGCGGATTCGGGACCGGGCGTGGCGGAGGCGGAACTGCCCCGCATCTTCGATCCGTTTTATCGCGTCGATGCCTCGCGCGATCGAGCGACGGGCGGCGTGGGACTCGGGCTGGCCATCGTGAAAACGTGCGTGGAAAGCTGTCGCGGGACGGTGAGCTGCCGCAACCGCGTGCCGTCGGGGTTGGAGGTGACGATCCGACTGGGGGTGGCGGGGAAGGGTGTGTAACTTTCGCGTTCGGCCGAAGCTCAAGGTTGAAAGCTCAAAGCTCAAAGCTCAAGGGAAGGTCCAAGCACCCAGCTCCAACAGTTCCCGAATTGATCGAGGACATCGTGGAGATTTTGGGGCGTAAGTGGTCGAGGCGTACCTTTGTTCACCAGCTTGGTTTGGAGCCTGAACCTTGGACCTTCCCTTGAGCTTTGAGCTTTATCCTTGGAGCTTTCGCGCTTCGCGCGACAGGGACTTTCCCCTTGTGAACCGCGCGCGGCCCGGCGTTTACTCGCCGCCTGATGAACATCTTTGAAGAACTCGAATGGCGCGGGCTGGTCGCGGATTGCACCGATGTCACCGAGTTGAACAAGCGCCTCGCGACCGGGCCGATCACGCTCTACTGCGGGTTCGATCCCACCGCCGACAGCCTGCACGTCGGCAACCTTGTGCCGCTGCTGGCGCTGCGCCGTTTCCAGCTCGCGGGGCATTGTCCCATCGCGGTCGCGGGCGGCGCCACGGGGAGCATCGGCGATCCGAGCGGCAAGAGTCAGGAGCGGCAGTTGCTCACGCAGGAGATTCTCGACCACAACATCGCGACGGTGAAAGAACAGCTCCGCCGCTTGCTGGATTTCGAGGCCACGGCCAATCCCGCGCGCCTCGTGGACAACGCGAGTTGGACGGCGCCCGTGAGTTTCCTCGGTTTCCTGCGGGACATCGGGAAGCATTTTTCCGTGAACCAGATGGTCGCCAAGGAAAGCGTGCGCGCCCGCATGGAGGATCGCGAGGTGGGCATCAGCTACACCGAGTTCAGCTACATGCTGCTGCAGGCGTTTGATTTTTATCACCTGCGCAAGGAGCTGCACTGCGAGCTGCAAATCGGCGGCAGCGATCAATGGGGCAACATCACCGCCGGCACCGACCTCATCCGCAAGAAGCTCGGCACGCACGCGTTCGGACTCACGTTGCCGCTCATCACGAACGCGGACGGCTCGAAGTTCGGCAAGACGGTCGCCGGTGCGGTCTGGCTCGAGCCGCGGCGCACGAGCGTGTACCGCTTCTACCAGTTTTGGATCAACACCGATGACCGCGACGTGCTGCGTTACCTGAAATATTTCACGTTCCTCACGCACGACGAAATCGGCGCGCTCGCCGAGCAGCACGCCGCCAATCCCGGCGCGCGGGTCGCACACAAGGCGCTGGCCAAATCAGTCACCGATCTCATCCACGGCGCGGCCGCCACGAGCGAGGCGCAGCGCGCGAGCGAGGTGTTGTTCGGCGGTTCGCTCGAGGCGATTTCAGAAGCGACCTTTGCCGAGATTGCCGGGGAAATTCCCTCGAAAGAAATCCCGCGCGCCCGGCTCGCCGACGCGCCGCTGTCATTGATCGAACTCCTCGTCGAAGCCGGCCTGTGCCCGAGCAAAGGCCAGGCGCGGAAGGATATCGAGGGCGGCGGCATCTACGTGAACAACGTCCGCGAAACCAGCCTCCAGCGCGTCATCGGTCCCGCCGACTTGCTCTTCGGAAAAAATCTGCTGCTCCGGAAGGGGAAGAAGAATTATACGCTCGTGACGGTGAAGTGAGCTGCGGGCGGGAGGTCTCCGCCCGCAGCGGCCACGCGGCGGAGAGGGTGCCCGGACATTTCCACCGCCCCCGCAGGTGTGGAGCCGCTGCGACGGGGGACCGGTCGCGCGCCGAATCCGTGCAAGGGGATCACCTGCGCTGAACGGCCCGGCGGAAAACAATTGTCGAACCGCCCCGCGCGTGTGCTAGCGTGCGGCCCGCATGAAGGGAACTTTCACGGTCCGGCAGTCCACGGCGCTCCGCACATTGGTCGAGAAAACGGTCGCCAACACGCCCGTTTACGACATCCACACGCATCTCTACGACCCGGCGTTTGGCGATCTGCTCCTGTACGGCATCGACGATCTGCTGGTCTATCACTACCTGGTCGCCGAGGCGTTTCGGTACTTTGACATTCCCTACGAGAAGTTCTGGGCGCTCACCAAGGAGCAGCAGGCCGCGATGATCTGGGACGCGCTGTTCATCCAGCACTCGCCCATCTCTGAAGCCTGCCGCGGGGTGCTCACCACGCTGAATCTGCTCGGCCTCGACGTGAAGAAGCGCGACCTGCCGAAGCTGCGCAAATGGTTCGTCGGCTGGAAGCCCACGGACTACGTCACGCGCTGCATGGACCTCGCGAAGGTCGAGCGCATCTGCATGACCAACTCGCCGTTCGACGATCAGGAGCGCGCCGTGTGGGACAAAGGCTTCCGCCGCGACGAGCGTTTCACCGCCGCGCTGCGGATTGATCCGCTGCTCGTCGCGTGGCTCGAATCTGCGCCGCGCCTCAAGGCGTGGGGCTACAACGTCACCACCGAATTGACCGAGCGCACGCTTAGCGAGGTGCGCCGCTTCCTCGGCGACTGGGCCAAGCGCATCGACGCGCAGTACGTGATGGTCTCGCTCCCGCCGACCTTTGAGTATCCGTCGGAAAATTATTGCTCGCTGCTCATCGAGCGCGTGGTGCTGCCGTTCTGCCGCGAGGCCGGGCTGCCGTTCGCGATGATGCCCGGGGTGAAACGCGGCGTGAACCCGCAGCTCCGGCTCGCGGGCGATGGCGTCGCGCGCTGCAACGTGGCCGCGTACGAAAACATCTTCTCCGCGCATCCGGACAACACCTTCCTCGTCACCGCGCTGCCGCGCGAAAACCAATACGAGTTCTGCGTCGCCGCGCGGAAGTTCCGCAACCTCCATCTCTTCGGCTGCTGGTGGTTCACCAACATCCCGTTCCTGATCGAGGAGATGACGCGGATGCGGTTCGAGCTGCTCGGCCTGACCATCACGCCGCAGCACTCCGACGCGCGTGTGCTCGACCAGATCATTTACAAGTGGGACCACTCCCGCCGCATCATCGCCAAGGTGCTCGTGAACAAATACACCGATATCGCCGTGACCGGCTGGGTGCCGAGCAAGCAGGAAATCGAGCGCGATGTGAAGACGCTGTTTGGCGGCGGATTTGACGAGTTTCTGTCGGCGGGAAAACGCATTGCCAGCAGCGGGGATGTGACCATCTGAGCCGTGACAATGCAGTGAGGGCGACGGGAACCGGGCCGGTCGGTCGCAGAGACGTGGGACTGGAATAGGGAGGGCGAATTTCCGAACCTCCCGTTTTGGCCTCACCAGAGGGGAAGTGGAGGGAACTGACCGGCTTGGGTGGACGGGCCGCTGCGGGGGGCGCATTTGCGGCCTTAAGGCCGCGCGCCTTCCGTGCTGAATCGATGCTACGGCTGCGGCCGGGACGCCGCGCCCGAGACGGGGGTGGAGATCAACGCGCCGAAGGGATTGCCGCAGACGGCGAGAGCGGCCGAGAATTCGTGGACGATGGCACCAAAGCAGGCTTCCTGGCTGAACTTGGTTTCCGCGACGATCCGGTGGTTGCAGGGGCGCGCGACCTTGCGATCGGCGAGCCAGGCCTCGATGGCCTTGGTGAACGGGAGCGGTTGTTCCATGGGCGCGGACCAGCAGTGGGACAGGCCGAGTTTGAAGAAGTCGCGGTTGCCCGGTACGTCACTGAGGAGGACGGGAAGATTGCAGGCGAGGGCTTCCAGGACGGCGAACGAGAGACCTTCATAACGCGAGGTGAGGATCATCGCGTCGATCGTCTGGTAAAAGCAGGCGGGGTTGCTGAGATAGTCCTTGCGAATGATGCGACGGCCGATGCCCAGTTCGGCCGCCAGCGCCCGGCAGGCGTCGCTCAATTCACCCTGGCCGAGATGATAGAGATGCAATCGCGGATCACGCTGCAGCACCGGCGCCACGGCACGATAGAGCGTGAGCGGATCTTTTTGAAACGCCAACCGGCCGACGGACCCGAGAATGATGGCGTCGCCCGGCAGGCCGAGTTCCGACTTCAGGCGCGCGCGCGCGGCGGCATCGACGGGGCGAAAAATGGTGGTATCGACCGGATTGGGAATCAGCACCTGCCGGCTGGCGGGGATGCCGAGTTGCTCGCGGGCGAACGCCACTTCGCCATCGGAGAGATTGATACTGGTGCCAAAGCGGCTCAGGAAACGCTCGACTTGATTGAAGAACCAGGTCTTTGCCCCTCCTTTGCCACTCATGCCGAAGTAGGCATGAGGTGTGTAGAAATAGGCTCCGGGGACCCGTAACAATGCCATGCCACGGGCCAGTCCGCCGGCCTTCGAGCTATGGGCATGAATCACATCGGGTCGCCGACGGCGGACGAAGCGGACCAAGTTGATGAACGCCCGCAGGTCGCCCGGCCCCGGGGAATTGCCGACGCGCAGATTGAGCACCTCCCCGCCGTTCGCGACGACCTGATCGACCAAGGTGAACAGGCGGTCGGATTTCCGCACGTCCGAGTAGGCCAAGTCCACCCCGAAACCTTTCGCCCATAGATAGTGTCTGGCCGAAAACGCGCGTTTTTGGAAACGGGGCGCGACGCGGAGGGGGTGCGCAGGCGGTGCGCGACGGATTTTTCCTCCGGCGACGGATAAATCACCCAAATTCTCCGTTTTTAGGCGCATCGCTCCTGGCGGAGTGGCTT
>CAMAUZ010000052.1 GCA_945861535.1 Akkermansia muciniphila
TCGCCATACTGAAGATCGGCCTGGTTTTCCCAGCGGACGAAATCCTTCGAAGTCGCGGTGCGGATGGCGCGCACGCCGCCGCGCTTGGAGAAGTAACGCCAGTAGGCGCGATACTCGCCGCGCAGCGCGTCCCAGAACGCGAGGTTCTGTGAATCAAACGCGCCGTCGGTGATCACCGGCTCCTGCTTCATCCACGACCAGCGCACGCCGTCCGGCGACTGATACGCATACAGGCCTTTGCGAAACACGGCGGACACGGCCTTGTAGCGGGCCTCCGGCGGCGCGGCGGGATTGCCATCCTTGAACGCGGCGAAGCAGTGCGTGCCGGTGCCGGTGAGTATGATGTTGTTCTCCTTCGAACCGTTGAAATCGAACAAACCCAGCTTCGGTTTCTCCCACCGCAACCCGTCGCGGCTCTCGGCGTAGCAGGTGAATTCCGGGTGCGCCTCCTTCTTCGCCGCGACGTCCCAATGCGAGGCGCGGTAATACATGCGGAAACGGTCGTCGTCCGCGAACAGCGTGAAATACGCCGACGTGTTTCCCTCCCACGGCGCATCGCACACGAGCGCGACGTCCTGCGCGACGGGGCGGTGCATTTTCAACTCTGCGCCGGCAACCCGCTCGATGAGAAAATCATCCACGAACAACTCGCGGCGCGAGCCGAGGGCGAGGGGCGAGGGCGGCGTGGGCGGCGCGACAGCGGGTTCGGCCGCCGCGGCGAAGCCGGGCACGGGGGAGGAAAATGCCGCGGTCGCGCCGAGGAGGGACGCGGCTTTGAGCCAATGGCGACGGGGCATCGGCGCGGTATTGGCGGTGGTGGCGGAGGCGGAGAATTCAGGTTTCATGGTGCGTGGGTCGGTGTGTGATCGCGGCTCGGACGTTGGTGCGAGGTTGGCGAATCAGTTTGGGGCGGGTGTCGAAACTGAAACGCGAACGAACGCTCCGCGCGTGAACGGGTTGGGGACGACCCGTCCCCACAACCGCAATCCTGAGGGGGGACAAGCTATTCCCACCCTGCCTTTCAAAGCTTCGCCGACATTGGACATCAATTCGCTTGGGGACGGGCGCACGCCCCGCCTGGCCGAGCGGTGCGCTAAACCTTCTTCGCCGGTGCCTTCGCGGGGGCTTTGCTGGGGGCTTTGGCCTTCGGGTTTTCGTACAGGTTGAACAACTGCAAGCTGGCGCTGTTGGCGACGTACTTGCTTTTGAACTTCTCGCGGGCGCCGTTGCCACCGCTGCCCGAGGCGACGAATTGCGGGGTGACTAGGCGCAGCCCGTCGGGGTGCAGGTCAAGGTCGTAGGCGGACGTGGCTTTCAGATGATGAAATGGCTCGTCCTTGTCCGTTTTCCAAAATGCCAGCTCGGTGCCCGGTCCCTGGGTTTCCGCACAGCCGACAAGCGTGCCGTCGGGCAGGAAGCGCAGGGCGTTGACGGGGCCGTCGGCTTTGTTGGCGAGCTTGAGTTGCAGGCTGGATTTGCCGGTCGCCCAGTCGAACACGAGCACGACCGGCGTGCCGGGGCAGAAGGCGTTGCTCTCGGCGTCCTTCATGCCGCCGCACGCGAGCAGCTTGCCGGTCGCATCGAACGCCAGGCTGCGCACGCCGCCGACGTCGGCGATGAAGTCGGCCTTGCGCGTGTGCAGCGCGGACGCGTCGAGATCGCGGGTAGCCTTGCCGGTCTCGAGGTCCCATTGCTTGACCACGCCGAACAGGTCGCCGCTGACGAATGACTTGCCGTCGGGATGACAGGCGAGGCTGAAGACGCACTCGCGATGGCCGGGGAACTCGCGCACCAGCTTGCCGGAGATCGCGTCCCAGAGGCGCACGATGGTGTCGTCGCCCGCGCTAAGGAGGTGCCGTCCGTCGAGCGTGACCGCGAGGGCGCGGGTGATGTTGGCGTCGGCCTTGGGGATGGTGAAGAGCGGCTTGGACCCGGCGGTGGCGTAGTCCCACGCGTGGATGACGCCGTGATAGTCGGAGGTGAAAAGCGACTTGCCCTTGGGATTGAACGCGAGCGACGCGACCCACGTTTGATGCCCGGCGAACGAGTATTTTTTGTCGGAATCCAATTCCCAAACGTGAATGAGCCGGTCGAGGCCGCCGGCCGCGACGAACTTGCCACAGGGACTGAAGCGGCAGCGGATCAACTGGCGCTCGTGCTTGATGACCTTGTCGGCCCATGCCTTGGCGGGATCGAACGTCGGCGGCTTGGGCGCGCCCTTTTCCTTGTCCTTCAGGTCGTCGAGGACATCCGTCAGCCCGGAATCTTTTTCTTTGCTCATGGTGTTTTTCCTCAGGCCAAAACTTCTTTGATCGGCTCGCAATCCTCGCGCGCGATGGGCAGCGGCTGGCCGTTGTTCTTGTATTCGACCTTCTTCGAGTTGATGCCGAGCGCGGCGAACACGGTGTGGAACAAATGGCCCACATCGAAGGGCGACTCGTCCACCCACACGCCGTCCTTGGTGGTCTTGCCGACCACGACGCCCTTTTTGATACCGCCACCGGCGAGCACGAGCGACCACGCATCGGGCCAGTGATCGCGGCCGAGGCGGGCGTTGATCGTGGGCGTGCGGCCGAACTCGGACATGAGCACGACGACGACGTTGTCGAGCAGGCCGCGGTCTTCTAGGTCGTTGATGAGCGCAGCGAACGGGCGGTCGATCTGCGGGACGAGGCGCTGCGACATGTTGAAATTGTCGCCGTGCGTGTCCCAGTGATACGAGGTGGCCTTCACAAACTGCACGCCGGCCTCGATCAAACGGCGCGATTGCAGGAGATGCCGGCCGAGCGGATGCGTGCCGTAGCGCTCGATTTCCTTGGGGTCGAGGCGGTCGTTGTCGAAGAGGTCCTTCCGCGCCATCAGCTTGATCGCCATGTCGTAGGAGGCTTCGTAGGCATCGACCTCGGAATCGCGGCGGTCGAGGCGAAAGCGGGCGTTGGCCAGGCGGCGCAGGTTGTTACGCGCGTCGTCGGTCTGGTCGGTGATCGAATCGGGACGGTTGATGTGAATCGGCGGCTTGCCATCGCCCAGCGCCAGCGCGCCAAACTTCGAGCCGAGAAAACCCGCTTCCTGATAAATGAAGCCGCCTGAGCCGGGCTTGATCCAGATGTAGGGCGGCAGGTGATTGTCCGGCGCGCCGAGGAGCTTCGTCACCGCGCAGCCCATGAAGGGATAATCCACGCCGCGATTGGCCGGGTCACCGCGCTGGATGCGCGCCACGCCGGTCGAGTGATTCGGGTCCTTGGTACACATGCTGCGAACCACCGCGATCTTGTGCGCGATCTTCGCCGTCTGCGGGACCAGCTCCGAAAAATGAACGCCGGGGATGCTGGTGGAAATACTGCGGAACGGCCCGCCGAACTCGGAGTCGGGATGCGGGTCCCAGCTCTCGAACTGGCTGATGCCGCCGTCGAGCCAGATGAAAATCACCTGCTTGTTTTTCTTCCGCATTTCCGCCGCCACGGTCTCCTGCATCAACGCGCCGAAGCCGCTGATGCCGACCGCTGCGCCGCCCAGCGTACCGAGCATTTTTCGCCGGGACATTCCGTGATCCGGACTGCCGCATTCATACCACTTTTTCATACGCTAAATTTTGTTTCGTCTCGGTTGGCGGGGGCAAAGAAGCACCACTAACCTGCACTAACCGGCACTAATGGGAACCGATTCAATCGGGTCCGGGAAGTTTGATTCGCTCCGTGCATTTTTCTGATTAGTGCCAGTTAGTGCCGGTTAGTGGTTTCTATTCCGTTTTCAGTTCAGTGGTTCAACCGGAACTCGGCCGACGCCAGCAGCGCCCACGCGAGTTCGCCCAAGGCGTCGTCGCGCCGGCTCGTGTTCTTCGCCAGGTAGTCGCCGAGCTCGGCCACTTCCAGTTTGTCGGACGGCCGTGCCAGCACGCTCAGATAAAGCTCGTCCGCGATCTCCTCGGGCTTCGACAATTTCGCCAGCCGCCCGACCAGATTGTCCGTTTCCGGCTTGAGCCAGCCGAGCACCAACCGCTCGTTCATCAGGAACAAGCTGTGCCCCATCGACGGCGCGAACTCGACTTCCGGCTCGCCCGGTGGATTGCCGAAGGTCGAGGTGAAGAGCTGGAGCGTGTCATCGAGGTTGGCCGGCGGCACCGTGCTGGTGCCGGTGTTGTAGGCTTTGTACACGAATTTCGACGCGCCCGCCGGGGCCTTGGTGACCTTGTCGAGGCTGCCCGTCGCCACCATCACCGACCACGCGGTCTGCTCGGCGGACAGGCCCTTCAGATTCGCCACGCGATAGCTCGCCGCGGGAATCGTTTTCGGATCGACGCCCTTGGGCGCGCGCGAGGAGCGCTGATACGCCTCGCTCAATGCGATCTCGCGCAGCAGCCAGCGCACGTCGAATTTGTGCGCCGCGAACTCCTTCGCCAGCGCGTCCAGCAGCTCGGGGTGCGACGCCGGATTCCCCGAGTGCATCATGTCGAGCGGATGCACCTGGCCCCGGCCCATCAGCACGAACCAGAAGCGATTGGCGCTGTTGCGGGCGAACTGCACGTTGTCCGCCGAAGTCAGCTCTTCCGCGAGCAGCGCGCGGGCGCGGAACTTCAGCACACCGGGCTTCCCATCCGTTGGCGGCTCGGCGAATTCCTCGCCTTTCGCGAACACCGGGATCGTCACCTCGGGCCGTCCTGGCAGATGCGGCGCGGTGGTCTCTTTGGTCTTCTTGAACACCGACTTGAACTCGACCTTGTTCGTGACCGCGCCCTCGACCAGCATCGCGGCCTTGGTTTTCTTGTCCTCCTGCACGCGCGTCTGGTTCAGATAGGCGTAGATGCCGTAAAAATCCGCCTGCTTGAAATCATCCACCACCGGATGGTCGTGGCATTGCGCGCAGCCCAGGTTCATCCCGAGGAACAGCCGCGCGATGTCGTGCGCCGTCTTCTCAGGATCGAGCTTCTCGCCGTCGGCCATGAACTTCGCGGCCGGCTTGTTCTTGAAATCGCCGTCCACCGCCAGCAGCTCACGGACGATTTCATTCCACGGCCGGTTCTTCGCGATTTGCTCGCGCATGTAATCGCGCCACTTGCTCTCGGGAATCTTCCCGCCGCCGCGCCGCTCCAGCAGCATCACGGTGATGGCCTGCTCAAATCGGCGGGGAAAATCCGCTCCCGCCAGCAATTGCTCCACCAGCTTGGTCCGCTTCTGCGCATCGGCATCTTTCAGAAAGCGTCGCGCCTCGTCCGCCGTCGGAATGCGCCCCGCCAGATCGAGATGGATGCGGCGCACGAAGTCCGCGTCCGAGCACCGCTCCGCCAGCGGCCCGCCCGCCTTGGCCGCGATCGCCGCGTCAATCTTCGCGCTCAGCGCCTGCGCCTGCGCCGACGCGACGCCCGCGGCAACCAACAAAACCAATGTGATTCGCAACATCATGTAAATACTTATGCTCCAAAACTAACGCCGCCGCCATCGTGGTGATTCACCGGCCGCATCCAGGACCGCCCCCCGGAGCGCGGCTGTGTCGCAGACCAGCCGCAGCCGCGACCAGCGGTCGGGGTGACGGAATGGTTCTGTGACCGTCCCGTCTGCCAACGTGCTGCGGCTGGTGCTGCGCACACAGCCGCGCTCCGGGGGCAGTGTGCGGTCGCGCCCTGATTGACCTCCGGTTCCGACACATCGACAGCTCCCGAACTGTCCCAACTTCCCACGGACAAACCTCCACCCACCGTCCTCCACCACCGGAATTTGCCTTGGCCGTGAGCTTGCAAACCAACGTGGGCGTTGAATGCCGTGGCGGGGAGGAAGCACAACCAAGGCCTTGGAACTCGGTAAGCCGCAGGCCGAACTCAACGCAGCCAGCCCTTCACCTTGATCAGGTCGTTGGCATCCGCTGCGGTCATCAGCGGAATATCCCCGGCACCGCCGTAATGATTCGGGGAGGAGGGGGTCAAGCCGGCCTCGTTTTGGGAAAGAAACGAGCCCTGCCATTTTTCCATGACGACCCGGCCGTCCGCGAAACTGAAC
The DNA here is from genome assembly GCA_945861535.1 of Akkermansia muciniphila. Lineage (GTDB taxonomy): Bacteria > Verrucomicrobiota > Verrucomicrobiia > Limisphaerales > BJHT01 > BJHT01. Next base: position 5,991 of record CAMAUZ010000052.1, read on the forward strand.
AGCCCCGAGTTGGCATGTCGCGCGCCGGGATATTTGCCCCAGAAGGTGTCCGCCGGGGTGATGATCAGATCGCAATGACTGGCCCATTTCATGTCCACAAATACGAACACGCCCGCCGGACTGCTGAGATGATCCACCTTCCTCACGTTCGGAGCGGTGACCCCGGGATCACCCAAGTTCCCATTCATACACACACTGTAGGTGCCGTGGCTGAAGGACGCCCCCACCTCGGCTTTTTGCGACGGGCACCGGAACAACGACGGCGCTTCAGCGTAGCGGTACAGGGTGCCGTTGGTGATGGGATAATCGCGGTTGGGATACGCCGGTGAAGGGTTCGCTGAACCAAATTCCGTGGCCCCCATCCAAGCGCCGGAGTCCGCGTACGTTGGCGCCGGTGGGTTGACGTTCCTCGGAAAACTGTCCGCGTAATCGCCCGCGTACAAAGTGACGCCCAACTGAAGCTGCTTGAAATTCGAGACGCACTGCGTGCCTTTCGCCTTGGCCTTCGCCGACGCCAAAGCCGGCAGCAACATGCTGGCGAGAATCCCGATGATCGCGATGACCACCAGCAATTCGATCAGGGTGAACGCCGCGCCACCGAGATTCCGCCGCAGGAGGTGAGTGGGGATTTTCATGAAAAATTTTACGTGGTGTCACCGACAGCCGACCACCCCGACCTATTCAGGAACCGCCCGGTCATTCGTCCCGCCCCGGTACGTCGCCGTTGGCAAGAATGTAATTGAACCCATTCTTCCCGCAGTGCCGGTTCAGTCGCGCCATCACCCGTTCCGCAAATTCCGGCGAGTCGTTGGGACCCTGGATGTACATCGGCTTGCCCTCCTCGCCGAAGGTGAACGTCCGCTCCGCCTCCGCCGGATTGATGCCGCCGAACACCCGCTGCGCCATCCGGTAATCCGCGTACGGCTCGAACCCAAATCTCCGGGCGTAAGCCACGGCGTCCTCGACCAGTTTGCGCGCGCACGCCGGCGAGATCGGATCAAGCCCCGAGTGCCCGCGGAAGCCCTCCACCAGCCGCGTCTGATATTCCGCGAAACTCAGCCGGGACAAAAAAGCGTCCTTCACCCCGAGGCACTTCATGTCCAGCAGGAACGCCGCCGCCTCCGCTTCGCCATCCGCCTTGAACCGCGCGACGATGACATAGCCCATCCCAATTTTTTCGACACCGTGACCGAGCCACGCTTCCGTGGGCGTTTTTTTTGCTGCTTCCATAATCCGTTCCAACCGCCGGTTTCCTGCACCGTTGCTTGTTTTCTCCGCGCCCACCCGGGCGCAAATGACCAGCAACCCGCCCGATGCTGTTGTCCGCCGCCGCCGCAGGAAAGTCACAAATGCAAAAGGTGAGCGTGCCGCTGCCGCCCCGTAGCCGCCGACGTGAGGAGGCGGATTTCCCTGCAATTTGTTTTGGGTTCCTCCGCCTCGTCACTTCGGGGGCTACTTGTCCCCCACGCGCGTGCGGCCACAGCGGTGTGCCCGAACATTGGGCGTCGAAGTGCCCCGCAAAATCTTCCCCATGATTCTGCCTCAAATGATTCTGTTCCAATCTTCATTCTGTTTCTTCGGGTTGGCGCTCGCGGGGGGATGGGGAGTGCTCAGAATCATTAAAGGCAAAATCATGAGGAGAAGGCGTTGAGGCGCTCCAGTGCTCCTCACGTCGGCGGCGACCGCGCTCGGTCGAACGCGTCATGGCCAACCTCAAGCTGAACCCCAATCCCCGGAACGGTTTGGCAAAGGAATGGAGGCAAAGGAATGCAGACAAAAACCTTCCCCGTCCCCATTCCTTTGCCTCCATTCCTTTGCCCAAAACTCCGCAGCCCCACTCCCGTGCGCCCATTGTCACCGCACCGTGCCCCTTGGTCCTTGGCCCGGTTTGGTCCCTTCCCTTGAGCTTTGAGCTTTGTCCTTGGAGCTTCCCCTCCGCGCGTGCTTCACTTTCGCCCGATGAATCCAGCCGTTGACTCCCTTCTCGCCGCCACTTCGCCCGATGTTTACCGCGTTCGCACCAAGGCGCCCGGACCCGAGGGACGGCTGCCGATTACGGCGGAATATCTGGCCGAGCGCCCGAGCGGCGACCTGTTCGGTCTCACGCAAAATGTCGGCATGGGCTGGAATCCGGCGGAGCTGGGGCGCAAACAGTTTTTGATTCTCAGCACGCAGGGCGGCGTGCGCGCGCCGGATGGTTCGCCCGTCGCGCTCGGGTATCACACGGGGCATTGGGAAATCGGATTGCTCGTCGAGGCGGCGGCGCGCGAACTGCGACGGCTCGGCGGCATTCCCTTTGCCGGCACCTGCTCCGATCCGTGCGACGGCCGCACGCAGGGAACGGTCGGCATGTTCGACAGCCTGCCGTATCGCAACGACGCCGCGATCGTCCTGCGCCGCCTCGCGCGCTCGCTCCCCACGCGCGCCGGCGTGCTCGGCGTGGCCACGTGCGACAAGGGACTGCCCGCAATGATGATGGCGCTCGCGGCGTTGTCCGAGCTGCCGACCGTGCTCGTGCCCGGCGGCGTCACGTTGCCACCCAACAACGGCGAGGACACGGCGATGGTCCAAACCCTGGGCGCACGGTTTTCGCACGGCCTGATCTCGCTGGAATACGCGGCGGAAATGGGCTGTCGCGCGTGCGGCTCGGCGGGCGGCGGGTGCCAGTTTCTCGGCACGGCGGCGACGTCGCAGGTCGTCGGCGAGGCGCTCGGGATGTCGCTCCCGCACTCGGCGCTCGCACCCTCGGGCGAGCCGGTGTGGCTGGACATGGCGGTGCGCTCGGCGCGCGCGCTGGCCGAACAGGATCGCCGCGGTCGCGCGATGCGCGACGTGCTCACCGACGCGAGCGTGCGCAACGCGATGGTCGTTCACGCAGCCTTCGGCGGCTCGACGAACCTGCTGCTGCACATCCCCGCCATCGCCCACGCCGCGGGCCTGCGCCGGCCGACGGTGGTGGATTGGATCGAGGTCAATCGCCGCGTGCCGCGCCTCGTGAGCGTGCTGCCGAACGGCCCGGTGCATCATCCCACGCTGCGCGTTTTCCTCGCGGGCGGCGTGCCGGAAGTGATGCTGCATTTGCGCCGGCTCGGCCTGCTCGACTTGAGCGTCCTGAATGTCGCGGGCCTCACGCTCGGCGAAACGCTCGACTGGTGGGAGCAATCGGAACGGCGCACGAAGTTCCGTGAAATTCTCCAGCGCGAGGACGGCGTGCATCCCGACGACGTCATCATGGCGCCTGAACTCGCGCGCGAACGCGGCCTCACCAGCACCGTCACCTTTCCGCGCGGCAACCTCGCCCCCGAAGGCGCGGTCATCAAAAGCACCGCCATCGATTCGTCGGTCGTGGATGCCGACAATGTCTATCGCAAGGAAGGCCCCGCGCGCGTGTTCGTGAGCGAGAAGGCCGCCATCGCCGGGATCAAGGGGCATCAGGTGCAGGCCGGTGATGTGATGATTCTTGCCGGCATCGGGCCGATGGGCACGGGCATGGAGGAGACTTATCAGGTCACGTCCGCGCTGAAACATCTGCCGTTTGGCAAGCACGTCGCGCTCATCACCGATGCGCGCTTTTCCGGCGTCTCGACGGGCGCGTGCATCGGGCACGTCGGCCCCGAGGGGCTGGCGGGTGGACCGATTGGCAAACTGCGCGACGGCGACTGGATTCGCATCGTGATCGACCGCGACCGCGGCGAGGGCAGCCTCGATCTCATCGGCGAGGGTGCGACGCGCTTCACGCCCGAGGAAGGCGCGGAGATTCTCGCGCGCCGCCCATCGCGTCCCGACCTCGCGGCCAATGCCAAACTCCCCGCCGACACGCGTCTCTGGGCCGGCCTGCAACACGCCAGCGGCGGCACCTGGGGCGGCTGCGTGTATGATGCCGACGCGATCTTGCGCCAGCTCGAAGCCGGGCGGCGGGCCTTGGCCATTCCGTGACCCACCCCTCCTGAACTCGTGAACCCTGCAACTCTGATTCTCCGTCGTTTTGAAGGGCATGACCGAGCTGAGAGATGTCCGATCCTCGGCACGCCGTCGCTGGTAGGGCGCGTCTGTCCCCAGCGCGCCGGTGGGATGTCCACACGCCCGCGGCGCGCTGAGGACAGACGCGCCCTACCTACGCAGGTCAGTCCGTTCAGAGCGGCGGGGAACTTGATGGTTCAACGCCGCGACTCGCCGACAACACTGCTGCGGGCGGGTCGTCCGCGCTCCTGAACAACCCTTCAACTCTTCAACCCTTCAACCCTTTTCCCGTCCCCCATGCCCACCATCGCCGTCCTCGGAACTCTCAACACGAAAGGCGAGGAGCACGCCTTCGTCGCCGACCTCATCCGCCAGCGCGGCCACACCGCGCTGCTGATCGACGTCGGCCTGCTCGCCGCGCCGACGTGCCGCCCCGACATCACCCGCGAACAAGTCGCCACCGCCGCCGGCCTTGATCTCGCCGCGCTCGTCGCGCGCCGGGACCGCGGTGCGGCGGTCGCCGCGATGGCACTCGCCGCGCCCGTGCTCGTCGCACAGCTCGCCGCCGAGGGCCGCATCGACGGCATCATCTCGCTCGGCGGCGGCGGCGGCACGGCCATCGGCACGGCGGCGATGCGCGCGCTGCCGGTGGGTTTTCCGAAGCTCATGGTCTCGACCCTCGCGAGCGGGAACACCGCGCAATATGTCGGCGTGAAGGACATCGTGATGTTCCCGAGCATTGTCGATGTCGCGGGCTTGAACCGCATCTCGCGGCAGATTTTCACGCGCGCCGCCGGAGCCATCTGCGGCATGGTCGAAGCCCGCCCACAGCCCGCGCCGGACAAGCCCATCATCGTCGCGAGCATGTTCGGCAACACCACGGCGTGCGTTGAGCACGCGCGCAAAATCCTCGAAGTTGCCGGCTACGAAGTCCTCGTCTTCCACGCCACCGGCACCGGCGGGCGCACGATGGAATCGCTCATCGAGACCGGCCTCGTCGCCGGCGTGCTCGACATCACCACCACCGAATGGGCCGACGAACTCGTGGGCGGCGTCCTCTCCGCCGGACCGACCCGCCTCGAAGCCGCCGCACGCCACGGCGTCCCCGCCATCGTCACGCCCGGCTGCCTCGACATGGTCAATTTCCACGGGCCGGAAACCGTCCCCGCCAAATTCCAAGGCCGCAATTTTTACGCGCACAATCCGCAGGTGACCCTCATGCGCACCTCGCCCGACGAATGCGCGCAGCTCGGGAAAATCCTCACCGAAAAACTCAACCTCTCCACCGCGCCCGTCACCGTGCTGCTCCCGCTCCGCGCCCTCAGCGTCATCTCCGCGCCGGGGCAGAAGTTCCACGATCCCGACGCCGACGCCGCGCTCTTCACCGCGCTCAAGACCCATCTCCGCCGCGACATTCCCGTGATTGAACTCGACTGTACTGTCAACGACACCGCCTTCGCCGCGGCTTGCGCGCAAGCCTTGCTGAAGAATATTGCGACCGCAAAACAGCCATGAGGTTTAGGCCGACAACCCACGCAGCCGTTGAGGAATTCACCGTTCCCATCCGTTTCCATCCACACTCCAACTTTGCGACCGTGGGTGGAGACTTCTTGAAGGGTCCGAGACCCGGCAGTTTGGAGTGCGGTGACTCGTCACCGCTTTTGCGCAGGCGACTTGTCGCCGTCGAAGTTCCGGGCGCGTCCGGTCACGCGAACGTCGCTGCGCTGGCGCGAGCCGTGGACGCGCTGATTCCAATCGTTGCCCCGTCGAAGTTCGACGGCGACAAGTCGCCTCGGGAAAGCGGTGACAAGTCACCGCACTCCAAAGGCGCGCTGTCGGTTGCGTTCGTAGCGATGACCGGTTTCATCCGTGTTTGAATCGCTTCGTGTTGCCTTCCCCATCACTCTCCAAACCAACCCCATGAACACCACCGAAACTCCGCCCCCGAGCCACCGCTTCTGGATTCCCGGCACGATCTGCACCGTAATCTTTGTGATCTTTGTCGTCGTGCAGGCGCAGCCGGAACTGGAGCGCAACATCAAGGGCTGGATCACCGGCGCGCTGCTCATTTTGCTGGTGCTGCTGAATTTCCTCTGGCTCGTGCTGTTAAGCCGGTTCTCGTGGCGACGCCGCCTGCTGGTCGCGGTGGTGGCGCTCGTCGGCGTCGCGGTGCTAAAGGGGTTGATCACGGTCGATGGCACCATAGATGGCACCGGGCGGCCCAAGCTCGTTTGGAAATCTCCCCGCAGCGCTCTCGCGCTGCCCGCGCCCGCGCCGTGGCCCGTCGCGGGACTGTCCCCGCTCGAAGGCGAAAAGCCCGTGGCCGATGTCCCGCAGTTCTTCGGCCCCGCGCGCGACGGCGTGGTGCGCGGCGCGCGGCTGGCGCTCAATTGGAACACCACGCCGCCGAAGCAGCTTTGGCGGCAGCCCATCGGCGGCGGTTGGTCCGCCTTCGCGGTCGTGGGCGAACGCGCCTTCACGCAGGAACAGCGCGGCGACGGCGAGTGCGTGACCTGCTACGACGTCTTCACCGGACGCCTGCTCTGGGCGCACACCAACCAGGCCCGCTTCTTCCAATGGCAGGGCGGCGAAGGCCCGCGTGCGACGCCCACCGTGGTATCCAATCGCGTCTTCGCCATCGGCGGCACCGGCGTGCTCGACTGCCTCGAGGCCGACACCGGACGCCGCGTGTGGTCCCGCAATGTCCTCGGCGAAAACAAACTGCCGAACCTCACCTGGGGCGTCAGCGCATCACCCTTGGTCTTCGATGAATCCGTCGTCGTCACCGGCGGCCTCGGCAACGGCCCGACCGTCCTCGCCTATCATCGCCAGACCGGTGAACCGCTCTGGCGCGCCGGCACCGACAAATGCAGCTACGCCTCGCCCGTGCTCGCCACCATCGCGGGCCGCCGCGTGATTCTCTCGGTGAACGCCTCCTCCCTCACGATCCATGATTCCACCAACGGCACCGTCCTCCTTGACCATCCGTGGTCCAATGAGAAATGGCCCAAGGCCGCGCAGCCCGTCGTGCTCGACGGCGACCGCGTCTTCCTCTCCGCGGGCTACGGCATTGGTTGCGAACTGCTCCAGTTGAAATTCCTGAGCACCGGCAAGCTCGCGGTCACCGAGCTGTGGAAGGGGCGCAGCATGAAGAACCAGTTCAACTCCTCGGCCTATCGCGACGGTTTCATCTACGGTCTCGACGACGGCTTCCTCGCCTGCGTCGATGCCGCCACCGGCGAGCGCCGCTGGAAAGACGGCCGCTTCGGCTCCGGCCAATCCCTCCTCGTCGATGACCTCGTGCTAATCCAGAGCGAACCCGGCCCGATCGTCCTCGCCCGCGCCCGCCCCGACGCCTACGAGGAACTCGCCCGCCTGCCCGCCCTCAGCAGCAAGACTTGGAATCATCCTACGCTCGCCGGCCGCCTGCTTCTGGTCCGCAATGATCGTGAGGCGGCGTGTTACCAATTGCCTGGTGCCGCCGCCACGTCCGCGTCGGCGGTTGCAAAGCCATAATTCCTGAGCGGGTTTGCCTGCGGCAGGGACCGCGTGCTGCTGCCGCGAGCTATTTCCCCTTCATCTCCGCCACATGCGTGCGCACGGCCTCCTGCATGGCGGCGCTGGCTTTGGGCGTGCTCGTGTGGCCGGCGTCGGGGTCGTGATGGATGCTCTTTTTTCCGGTCACATTGTTATAGGCCGCGTAAACACTGGTGGGCGGGCAGGTGGTGTCGATGAAGCCGACGGTGAAGACGGCACCGGCCGTGGTGCGGGTGGCGAAGTTCATGGCGTCGTAGTAGCGGACGGCTTCGACGATCTTGCGGTCGGGCTTCTGGGGACTGGGTGAGGGGCTGGGGAGGAATTTCGGCCAGCCATTGATGCGTCCCGCGATGATGCCGGTGTGGTCGCACATGGCGGGAACGCCGGCGGCGATGAAGGTGACGCGCGGATCGAGTCCGGCAGCAACGATGGCTTGCGCGCCGCCCTGACTCGCACCGTAAACGACGACGACCTTGCCATCCCACTCAGTTTGGGCGGTGAGGAAATCAAGGGCGCGCACGAGGCGGAGAAACATGCCGCGGAAATAGACGGTGTCGCGGGATTCACGGCCGCGGGCACGGTAATCTTTCAGGTCGCCGTTCATCAGTGCGGTGTAGAAGGCGTCGGGTTTGCCGTTGGGCAGGCCGTGGGCGTTGATGTCCATCGCGAGAAAGCCGTTCTTGGCCCAGTTGGCCGCGCCGCCGAGGCTGGAGCTGCGCACACCCGCGCCGTGGACCAGCAGGATGATCGGGAGACTCTTGGGCTTGGCTCCGGCGGGTTTGGCGAAGTAACCGGACACGGGCGCGCCCACGCTGTCGGCTTGCAGGTCGAAGGCCTCGGTTTCCGCGATGGGGGATTTCACGGGGGTGAGGCGGGGGTTCACCGGGATGGCGGCGAGCGTTTTTTTCTGCGCGGTCCAGAAGGCGTCGAAGTCCTCGGGGACGGGCAGGCTGGGATTGATGAGCGTGGGATCGACACCCGCGCCGGCGAGGGCGGTGACGGTTTTTTTGTCCGGCGTGGTGAAGGTGGCGCGGCAGAGGAGGAAGCCGGGTTCGTCGAGTTTGCCGGCGACGGTGGCGGTGCCGTTCTCCAATTTCAGCAGGCCGTTGGTGACGGGCGGCATGCCGTCTTTGGTGATGCTCCATTGCACCTCGGTGTTCTTGGCGGGCTGCTGATCGAGCGTGAGGGAAATGGTGAAGGTGACGGTTTCGCCTTGTTGGTAAAGGGCGGCGGGGCGGTCGGGTTTGGCGCTGAGGACGTAGTTGGCGGCAGGCTTGGCGGTTTGCGCGGTCAGCGACGTGAGGGTGACGAGAAGCGCGGCGAGCGTGGCGACGAGTGGGCGGAGGGCGTGGAGTGTCATGGGCGTATTGGTGGCGGGGAATGGTGGAAAGTTCAAAGCTTAAACCGGGAAATGGGGGATTAACCACACGGATGGACACGGATGGGAACGACCCGCTTGCGCGGCCGGGACTCGCGGGAGGGGAAGCCGAGAAGACCGGTGTGACGGTTCGGGCACGATCAGTGCCGCCTATTTTAAAGCGGCGGTTCGGCGTGCGCAGCGGGGAACACGGGGCAGGGATGCCCCGTGAACCGGCAGGCAGGGATGCCTGCCCCACGCACGCGGTGGATCAGGCGCGGGCGGCGATCATGCCGGTTTGGCGGGCGTAGTTGAAAAGGCCGCCGGCATCGACCACGGGACGGACGTCGCCGAGCGGCTTGAAACCGTACGTTTTGCCTGTCGCCAGATCGGTCACGGTCGCGGCGTCGAGATCGACGGAGACGCGGTCGCCGGTTTTGAGGACATCGCACAAGCGGTCGGCGCATTCGCAGGGATAGAGTTCGCCGGTGGCGACGCTGTTGCGGAAAAAGATGCGGGCGAAACTCTCGGCCAACACGACGCGACAACTGGCGGAGCCGAGCGCGATGGGGGCGTGTTCGCGGGAGCTGCCGCAGCCGAAATTGCGGCCGGCGATGATGATGGCGTAGTCGCTGTCGAGCTTGCCCTCGGCGACATAGCGGGCGGGATAAAGGGAGTTGGGCAGGCCGCACATGGCGTAGCTGCCGAGTTTCTCGTACTCCTCGGCGATGGTGGGGACGAGGTTGAGATACTGCGCGGGGATGATCTGATCCGTGTCGATGTTGTCGCGCACGACGTAAACTGAGCCTTCAATTACCGATTTCATGGCGTCGAATCTGCGGATCGTGCGGGGCGTTTGCAAATACTGATTCCGGGGCCGTGGAAAGGGCGGAAAAAAAGTTCCAAGGGCAAAGCTCAAAGCTCAAGGGAAGCAGCAAGCGCCAAGTGCCAAGCCGAAGGCGGCGGTGGCGGCCGGGATCGCTTCCGTGTCGTGCCGGAGGCACCTAAGAAATTAGCCGGTGGTGAAGCGGAGCGGAGCCACCGGAACCACGGCCCATCCCGACCGTGCGCCCCGGCGGGGGGCGAGAGGCGTGAAAATGCACCACACGACTCGGCTCCACGCCGTATTCCCTTGGCTCGGGGTTTCGTCCTACGCGCGCCCCGCTCGGGCGCAGCGGGCTTTGGTTTGGGCTTTCCGGTGGTTCCGCTGCGCTTCACCACTGGCTAATCTTTTGCGTGCCTCCGACACGAAACGGAGGCGGAGATCTCTGGGCGGGAGTCCGGGGCTGATCTGTGACCCCCGGCAGTTCGACGGCGACAAGCAGCCTGCGCAAAAGCGGTGACGAGCCACCGCACCCGAAACCGCCGCGCCCCGTTCCGTTCCACGCCGCTGCGGCTGGTGCTCGGCACCTGGCCGCGCGCCGTGGGGCCGGATCGCGATAGGTTCCGCGTGCGGTTGCCTTCCCCGCGGCGGCCGGTTTTACTCGCGGCACTCGATATGAAAATCATCACCGACGAACGTTGCACGGGGTATTCGCAGGCGGGGCATCCGGAACGGCCGGAGCGCGTGAGCCGCACGCTGACGCGGCTCCGCGCGCAGGAGGAAGTTCCCATCACCTGGCTCGCACCGCTGGCGGTGACGGATGAATCGCTGTTGCGCGCGCATTTTCCCGATCACGTCAAGCAGGTGGCGGTGGCGAAGTTTTTTGATGGCGACACGCCGGCGTATCCGGACATCGATGCGCACGCGCGGCGGTCGGTGGGCGGGGCGTTGCACGCGCTGGCGCTGGCGCGGAAGGGCGAGACGAATTTCAGCCTGCTGCGGCCGCCGGGACATCATGCGACACGCGATCGGGCGATGGGTTTTTGTTTTTTCAATTCGATTGCCACAGCGGCGCTCGAGGCGCGGGCGGCGGGGGTGAAGAAGGTGGCGGTGTTCGATTTCGATGTGCATCACGGGAACGGGACGGAAGCGATTTTGCACAACCAGCCGGGCTGCGCGTTCTTCTCAATTCACCAGCATCCGGCGTATCCGGGCACGGGGTTGAAGAGTTTCGACAACTGCCACAACTACCCGGTCGCGCCGCGAACGCCGCGGCTGGAGTGGCGCGCGGTGGCGGTGCGGGCGCTGGAGGAGATGCAGAAGTTCAAGCCGGACGTGGTCGGCGTGTCGGCGGGATTCGATGCGTACAAACGCGATCCGCTCTGCCAGCAGCAGCTCGAGGCGGAGGATTATCACTGGCTCGGCGAGACGATGCGGAAGCTGGGCGTGCCGGTGTTCAACGTGCTCGAGGGCGGATACAGCAGTGATCTGCCGGAGCTGATTTTGGCGTACTTGAAGGGGTTGGAAGGAAAGTAGAAGAGAAGCTCCAAGGCTAAAGCTCAAAGCTCAAGGGAAGGGCCAAGCACCAAGGACCGGGCTTCCTCGTCTGGCGGGCATCGGCTCAAGGGTCGAGATCGGCGTTGATCTCGGCCACGGTTCCCAGGCGGACGAAGTAGTCGAACTTCCCCTCGCCGCAGCGCCGTGCGAGATGGGCGACGATCAGCCGCGCCCGGTCCTCGGTTTCGCTCGGCCCCCGCATGTAGAACGGCTTGCCGTCTTTTCCATAGGTGAAAGCCTCGGTGCACGCCTCCGGTTGGATGCCCCCGAATACGCGGCTGGCTTTCTTGTAATCGGAATGCGGTGCGAAGCCCAGATTGGCCGCATATTTGACCGCGCCCTCGACCAGCTTGCGGGCACAGCAGGGCGCCAGCGGAACCATGGGAAAGTCGGCGGCGTAATGTCCGAGAATCCGCGCGCGATAGACCTCCGGCGTGGTGTCGTCGAGGTGCGCGATTTTTGCTCCGAGGCACCAAGTATCGATGCAGAACACGCCGACTTCGGCGCGCTGGCCGCCGGATTTGAAGCGGGCGACAACCACCCAGCCGATCCCTTTCTCAAAGATGTCGCTGGCATAGTACGCTTCGTGGGAGGGCAGGGGATTGGTGGGTGGGATTGCTGCATTCATCGGGTGTTGGTGTTGGATAAATGCGGGCAGGGCAGGGCGGGACTGTCATTGGCGCTGCCACGAAATCTCCCGCTGGTGCTTGGTACTTCCTTTGAGTTTTGAGTTTTAGGCTTTGAGCTTTTCCCCTTACGGCAGCACTTCCGGCGTCAGCGTGTACACCACGCGGTTGGTGCCGAGGTCGCTCTCGAGGGGTTCCACGAAGCCGTTGCGCGCGGAGAGGATGTCGCCGGTGCGGCGCCACTGCGCGTCGGCGGGTTCCTCGATGCGGCAGGTCTGGCGGCTTTTGCCGAGGGTGACGGTGGCGACGGAGTTGGTGAGGCGGACGGTGGTGGCGCGCACGCCGGTGAAGACGAGGGCGGGGAAGCGCAGGCGCAGTTCTTTCGCGGTGCCTTCGACGGTGGTGGTGACCTGCACGCGCTGCGGGGTGAGGTCGTAGTGCTCGAGGACGGCGTGGACGTTGGTGGTGCCGACCGGGTAGCGGACGGTGAAGCGCACGTGGTTCGGGGCGGTTTTCAGCACGGTGAGCTTGGGGACTTTTGCGAAGTCGAAGAGTTCCCCGGCCAGGGGTTTCCAGATGTCGCCGTCGCGCCACGCGACGCCGATGGCGAGCGGGTGATGGCGCAGCGGGAGCGAATCGCTGGGGCCGATGACGCCCTCGACGCCGGTCTTGTGGAGGCGCACGAAGCCGGTGCTGTGGTAGTTGGTGTCGGGCTTGGTATCGAGCTCGACGTAGAGGCCGCCGGCGTTGGCGATGATCTTCCGAAATTCCGCCAGTTCGAACACGAAGCCGCCGACCTCGGCGGGTGCGACGGTGGCGAAGATCGTGTCGTCAGCGACGCGCCAGGCGAGGGCGAGCATCGAGGCGGTGAGGAGGTTGAAGTGCGAGTGGGAGGAGTATTTCTCGAAGCCGTGCTGTGCCGCGGGATCGAAGGCGTTTTTGACAACGTTGAGTTCACCCGAGGGCCGCACCCAGCGGCGGACAGACTGCCAGCTCAACTGGGCGCCGCGCTTGAAGGCCTGCGCGGCGAGGGTGTCGCCGGCCGCCTTTTTCCGCGTCGCCCAGAGTTCGAAGACGAAGGCTTGCTGTGCCTCGTTCCACTGGTGTTGCGAGCCGCGTCCGCCGGTGGGGACTTCGCCGAGGGGGGACTGGGCGAGCAGCGCCGTGAGCGCGCCGCGGTCGAGGAGTTCGTGGAGCAAGTCTTTGCCCGGCCCCGCGTATTCGTGCCACACGAGCTGGGCGAGGAAATGGCGCGCCATGCCGTCGTAGGCCACCGGGGCAAAGGTGTCGCGATACATGCCCTCCACGGTGAAGTTGCGCAGTTGCACGGGCAGATGCTGGTAGAGGAAGGCGGGGTCGCCGACGCCGTTGTATTGCCGGAGATATTCGCCGGTGAGCGCGCCCACGTTGTAGCTGGTGACGCGGGTGCGGGAGTCGGTGAGTCGGTCGCGATAGGCTCGGTTCGGAGCGATGGCGCGGAGCTGATTCTGCCACTGCTGGCGGCGCTCGGCGGTGACGAGCGGTTGCAGCCATTCGTAGGCGATCATGGCCGGAGCGATGCTCAGGTCGGCACCGGGGGATCTTTCATTGAGATTGACCACGCGCTGGAGGGTGTAGTCCAGCGCGAGGGCGGCGCTGCTGAGGAAGTTGGTGTCCTGCCCGCTGAGGACGAGGGCGGCGGCGACCACGGCGTAACAGGCGGTCGCGTTCTGCACTTCGCGGAACTGGAACTCATCCATGATCTTGCCGTCTGCGTCTTGAAAGCGCCGGAAGTAGGTGGCGTTGGCCTGAAGGTAAGGGAGGTAGTCCTGCCGTTTCATGACGGTGGGCGGGGCGTTCGTGGTGGACGCGGCCGCTGCGCCGCCGAGGTGCAGGCGGGCTTGTTGCCAGACGGGATCGAGCGGATAACGGTTGAGGGTGGTCGGCGCGCGGGTGGGTGGCGGCGGCGCGGCGACCGGGGGCGCGCCGGGGGGCACGGGAGGTGCCGCGGCGCGGGCGGGGGCGAGAGGGGCGGAGGTGCAGAGACAGAGGGCGAGGAGCAGGAGGAAGAGCTTTCCCAGAAGGCAAAGCCCGCGCGGCGCGGCGTGGAGCGGACGCGGAGCGGCGTTGGTTTGGAGTTCCGCCTTTAGGCGGCGGGTGCCCCGAATGGGCGCGGTGTGACAGCTTGCCATTGGCGTTCCGTTCAACGTCCCTCCGGCTAAAGCCGGAACTCCAAACCGGCGGCGGGTCGGGCGGCTCAGGGAAATGGGTTTCATTTTCAGCGCAATTCTCACCCGAGTTTCACACGACGAATTCCAGCTCCGGCGGGCGCGGGATGAGGCCTTGCCCGTGCGCCCTCGTCAGGAAGCGGCGGATGGATTCACGGCCGGCGTCGCCGTAGTCGAGCGTCCAGTGATTCACGTACATTCCCACGAACTGGTCGGCCAGGTCGCGGCCCATGTCGCGGGCGTATTGCAGCGCGTGCTGCACGGCTTCGGCGCGATGTTCGAGGCTGTAGCGGATGCTGGCGGTGAGGGTGTCTGAGATCGTTTTCCGCAAGGCGGGCGCGAGGCGTTTGTGGATGACGTTCCCGCCGAGGGGCAGGGGCAGGCCGTTGTTTTCCGCCTTCCACCACGCGCCCAGATCGACGCTGCATTCGAGGCCTTCGTTGCGATACGTGAGCTGTCCCTCGTGGATGATGAGGCCGACATCGGCGGCACCGGAACGCACGGTTTGAAAAATCTGGTCGAAGGGAACGACGACGTAATTGAAATCTTTGGCGGGGCGACCGAGCCACAGTTGCAGTGCGAGGAAGGCGCTGGTCATCGTACCGGGCACGGCGATTTTTTGGGTCGCGATTTCGGCGCGGGTGAAGCGCTGTTTGCCCACGAGCATCGGGCCGTAGCCGTCGCCCATGCTCGCGCCGCTGGGGAGCAGCGCGTACTGATCGCACACGTAGGCGTAGGCGTGGATGCTGATGGCGGAGATGTCGAGTTCGCCGCGGGTGGCGCGTTCGTTGAGGGTCTGGATGTCCTGTAAAATGTGCTGAAACGTGAGGCCGTGCGCCGGGATCAAGTCCTTGGCGAGCGCGTAAAACATGAAGGCGTCGTCCGGGTCGGGCGAGTGGCCGAGGGTGAGTGGCGGTTGGCTCATAGGGGCGGGAGTTTCGTGGCGTGAGCCGGGAGATGTCGAACGGAAAAGGGGCGGGAGAAAGGACCAAGCTCAAAGCTCAAAGCTCAAGGGAAACGCCAAGCTCCACCGGCGAAGTCGGCCGCGTGGAGGTTTTCGCGAACCGCCGTAAGCGGCACCCTCGGGAAACCACGCCTGACCAGTTCGAGACGCACCATTGCCTAACTTGGCTTGGCGCTTGGATGCGCTTGAGCCTTCCCTTGAGCTTTGAACTTTGAGCTTTGAGCTTCTCCCGCGCCCGGGTTTGTGTTCGCCGGGCGGGACGGATGCCCCGTAGAAACTGCGGCACGCAAATGAATGCAACCGGATTGATTTACGAACGAGCGGCCGTCGTGGCGCACACGCAGGTGCTGGCGCGCAGCCTGCGGCACTGGACGGGGCGCGAGCTGCTGCCGGGCGTCACGGACGCGCGCGAACTGGCGCGGGGCGTATTTGCCGCGCCATTCGTGCTCGTGTCGCACGGCACGGAGGCGGACCCGGTCCTGAACTACGGCAATCAATCCGCCCTGACGCTCTGGGAGATGTCGTGGGAGGAACTCACCCGCACGCCTTCGCGTTTCACCGCCGAGGCGCCCAACCGCGAGGAACGCGCCCGTCTGCTCGCCGAGGTCAAGCGCCGCGGCTTCATCGACAACTACTCCGGCGTGCGCATCGCCAAGAGCGGCCGCCGCTTCCGCATCGCCTGCGCGACCGTGTGGAATCTCCTCGATGCTGCCGGCGCGCCGTGCGGCCAGGCGGCGATGTTCGGGCAGTGGGAGTTTTTGTGAACGCGCGCGGGCTGTCTCACGCGCGGGTTAAAGCGTTTTCGCTGATGAACAGATTGCGCGAGCGGAAGGCGGCGGGGCTTTCCAATATCAAAACCGCGCGCAAGGAGGCCATTTGCGAGGCGAACCACGGGCGGCGCAGTTTGCGATCCTCCGTGCCGACCCAGGCCGGGATCGGGAAGCCGTGGGCGCAGGCCAGATGCTCGGCAGTGGCCGCGAGATAGGCATCTTGCACCCGGCCCAGTTCGCCGAGTTGCGGTGCGAGCAATTCGGGCGTGGGCGACAAGGCCGTCGCGGCGGGCGCGCCGTAAAACTCATCCAGAAAATTCGCCAGGCAGCGGTCGAAGGAATCGCCAGCGGCGGCGAGTTGCGCGACTTCGGCGAGTGTTTTCGGTCGTGGGTTTTGTCGGCTTCGGACCACCGCTCCAGCCGCCAGCGTCGAGCCGTCGGCATTTTCTTGTGCGCTCATAAGGGCGGGAGCCTATCGCGGGCCGGAACATCTTTCCACCTTCGCCGGCACCGCTTCGGAGCCGCGCGCGCCTACGCACACAGCCGCCACGCCTGACGCCTCTCCCGGAGCGCCGATCTCCGATCCGGCGCGGTGCTACGTTGGCTTGCCCGGTCCACCGGGTTTGGAGACCAGCGCTCCAAAGAGCCGCGCCACGCATCACGCCTTACGCATCACGCCTCCCGTCCCCGCCCTTTTCCCTCGCCAACGCTCGCCCCCATCGGCCACGCTCCGCGCCGCGAACCATGTGGCAATACCTGCTCAAACGGCTGGTGCATCTGATCCCGCTCCTCATCGGGGTGTCGTTGCTTACGTTTCTGCTGATGTCCCTCACGCCGGGTGACTACTACACGACGCTCTCGCAGAACCCCCAGATTTCCCCCGAAAAACTCGCCGAACTGCGCGCCAAGATGCACCTCGATAAGCCGTGGTACGTGCAATATCTCTACTGGCTCAAGGGCGCAGTGCGCGGCGATTTCGGCTACTCCATCGCCTACAAAGTCTCCGCCACGGAGCTGATCCTCTCGCGGCTTTGGAACACCTTCGTGCTGTCCTTCGCGGCCA
This sequence comes from Akkermansia muciniphila, assembly GCA_945861535.1. Classification (GTDB taxonomy): domain Bacteria; phylum Verrucomicrobiota; class Verrucomicrobiia; order Limisphaerales; family BJHT01; genus BJHT01. Next base: position 22,855 of record CAMAUZ010000052.1, read on the forward strand.
CCGTGCTCGTCTGGCTGGTGGCCGTGCCGCTGGGCATCTGGGCCGCTGTGAAAAAAGATTCGTGGGTGGACCGCGCCTGTTCGCTGATCGCGTTCATCGGCTTGTCGGTGCCGGAGGTCTTGCTGGCGCTGCTGGCGCTGCTCTTCGCGGCTTCGACGGGCTGGTTCCCGGTCGGCGGCGTACAGAGCGCGCTCTATGACCTGATGACGCCATCGGAGAAATTCTGGAATCGCGCGCATCATCTGGTGCTGCCCACCATCGTGCTCGCCGCGAGTTCGCTGGCGGGAATCATGCGCCAGATGCGCTCGAACCTGCTCGACACCTTGCGCTCGGAATACGTGACCACCGCGCGCGCCAAGGGCCTCAGCGAAGGCCGGGTGATCTATAAACATGCGCTCCGCAACGCGATCAATCCGCTGCTGACCATCTTCGGCTATTCGCTCGCCGGTCTGCTCAGCGGCGCGTTCATCGTCGAGAACATCATGGCCTGGCCGGGTCTGGGCCGGCTCACGCTCGAAGCGCTTTTCGCCAAGGACTACCAGCTCGTGGTCGCGACCGTGGTGATGGCCACGGGCCTGCTCGTGGCGGGCAATTTCATCGCGGACCTGCTGCTGGCGTGGAGCGACCCGCGCATCCGGCTCAAGTGACCCAGCAAAAGCCTTTTGGCAAACCGACTGGAACCAAGTAAGGAATCCCGCATGACACAACTCACGGCCATCATTCACCGCGGCGAGCCAGACGAAGGCGGTTTCTGGGCGACGTGCCTCGAAGTCCCCGGCGCCAACGGCCAGGGCGAAACGCGCGACGAATGCCTCGCCAGCCTCGCCGCGGCCGTGCGCCTCCTGCTGGACCTCGGGCGCGAAGAAGCTCTCCGTCTGGATCCCCAGGCCGAGACCGCCGAGCTGCTTGTGGCATGAAGCGCCGCGCGCTCCTCAGTCACTTGCAGGAACACGGCTGTTCGTCGGTGCGCGAGGGTGGCAGCCACTCCATCTGGACCAATTCGAAAACGGGCCGTCGCGAGGCGATTCCTCGCCACAACGAAATCAAAAAGCATCTGGCCCGCTCAATTTGCAAAAACCTGTCCGTGCCGATTCCGCCGGGCGATTGAACATGTCTGCTGCCGCCACCACTGCGCCCGTTTCCCCAGGACAGATTTTCTGGCGACGCCTCCGCACCTACCGGACGGCGATGGCGGGCGGGGTCATCCTCATCGCGCTGTATTTATTCGCGCTCTTCGCCGGCTTTATCGCGCCCTATCACTACGAACGGCAGGATCGCGAGCGGTTTTTTCATTCACCGATCTGGCCGCGGATCGAGGGCGTGCGGCTGGTCGTGCCGCGTTACGAACAGGTGAAGGGACAGTTTGTCTATCAACGCGTGCCGGGCGATTCCAAGCCACTCAAGTTCTTCGTCCGCGGGGAGAAATACAGCTTCTTCGGACTCACCACCGCGACGCTGCATCTCTTCGGCACCGGCGACGACGCTTACCCCGTGTATCTGTTCGGCACGGACCAGTTCGGGCGCGATGTGTTGTCGCGCGTGCTCTACGGCTCGCAGATTTCCCTGTCGATCGGCGTGCTCGGCATTCTCCTGTCGTTCAGTCTCGGGATGCTCATCGGCGGCATCTCGGGCTATCACGGCGGGACACTGGACAATGTCATCATGCGCGTCTGCGAACTGATCATGTCCGTGCCGGGGCTGTATCTGATTATATCCCTGCGCTCGACCTTCCCACCGAAACTCAGCTCGACGCAGGTCTATGCGCTGATCGTGGTGATCCTGAGCTTGATCGGCTGGGCGAGCATGGCGCGGGTGATCCGGGGAATGACACTGTCGCTGCGCGAGCGACAGTTCGTGCTGGCGGCGCGGGCGCTGGGACAGCGGGAACTCACGATCATCTTGAAGCACATCCTCCCGAGCACGTTCTCCTATGTCATCATCGCGGCGACGTTGAGCGTGCCGTATTATATCCTCGGCGAAGTGGTACTGAGCTTCCTCGGCGTCGGCATTCAGGAACCGGACGCGAGCTGGGGCATCATGCTCAACGCCGCGCAAAACACCGAGTATCTCCAGCGTTACCCGTGGCTGCTCGCGCCGGGCGTGGCCATCTTTGTCACCGTGCTGGCCTTCAACTTCCTCGGGGACGGGCTGCGCGATGCGGCCGACACGAAAAACCAGTGAACGCCAAATTTCGAATTGCGAATGAAGAATTGCGAATGGCCCAGACGCCCGCTGGTTGGCAAATTGGGAGTCGCCCGACAACCTGAAGCTGTAAAAGTCAAAGTTGTGAAAAATCCTGCACCTATTCTGCAATCCGCGAAAACGCTGGACGAATCCGAGAACCGGCTGACGGCGCAGTATCTCGGCATGCTCGCAGAACTATGCGCGGCTCGGGCCGAGGACCTCGCCGGTGAATTTCAGCCTTGGAAGCCGCGCTTTCTAACCTGCCAGACTGAGTTGAATCAGACTCGCACCTCGTCGCTCATGCCATGAGATACAAACTCCAAATGGTATCGGACGAGACGTGGCCCTCGCCGCTGCGGCATTTCCATTCGTTATTTGTAATTCTAAATTCGTAATTTCCATGCCTCTCCTCGAAATCAAAAACCTCAAACTCGAGTTCGGCACCGGCAAGGATGCCGTGCGGGCGGTCGATGACGTGTCCTTCACCATCAACGCGGGCGAGACGGTCTGTCTCGTCGGCGAGAGCGGTTGCGGCAAGAGCGTAACGGCGCTCTCGATCGCGCGGCTTGTGCCCATGCCGCCGGCGCGCTATCCCGGCGGCCAGATACTGCTCAACGGCCGCGATGTGTTGCAGATGGACAAGACCGAGCTGCGCGCGATCCGTGGCGGCGTGGTGAGCTATATTTTTCAGGAACCCAGCGCGTCCTTGAACCCCGTCTTCCGTATCGGCAACCAGATCAAGGAATCCCTCAAGCTGCATCGCCCGCAGGTGGCGACCGACGACGAAGTCATCCGGTTGCTGAAGCTCGTGGGCATTCCCGCGCCGGAATCGCGCATCAAGGACTACCCGCATCAGATGTCCGGCGGCATGCAACAGCGCGTGATGATCGCGATGGCCCTCGCTTCCGAGCCGAAGTTGCTCATCGCCGACGAACCGACCACCGCCCTGGATGTGACCATCCAGGCGCAGATTCTCGAGCTGTTGAAGGAACTGAAAGTGCGCCTCGGCATGAGCATCCTGCTCATTACCCACAACCTCGGCATCGTCGGCGACATCGCCGACCGCGTTGCCGTGATGTACGCCGGTCAGATCGTGGAACTCGCGCCCGCTCGCGAATTGCTGCGCCGCCCGCTCCATCCCTACACGCAGGCCCTGATGAACAGCGTGCCCAAGCTTGGCCGCGAGCAGCAGCGCCTGGAAGCCATCCCCGGCAATGTGCCGAACCTGGGTCACTTCCCCAGCGGCTGCCGCTTCCACCCGCGCTGTCCGAAGGCGCAAAGTGACTGCTCGCAGAAAGCGCCAGAGTTGGTGGAGGTCGAGCCGGGGAGATTTGTCCGTTGTCCCTACTGGAAATGACCGCTAATTCTGGTGCGCGTTCCAGAGAAGGCTGATTCGCCGGTGCTTTTCGCCGCGGCCGCGTAATTTGTGTCACAGGTCCCGTTGGGATGTGATCTTCCCTTGCGCCGTGGCGGCGGTAATAATCTCGGCGCGGCTTAACTGTTTCCATTCCGTTGGAATGGATGTGAGAACCACAGAGACACGATGGACACAGAGAACAAACAAGAACTCGCTGCTCAATCGTCATTCACTGATTGGTAGCTCCCTGAAGCCGACCCGGTCGCTCGGCTTTCTCTATACTACAACTGTGCAAAAATCTCGCGTCCCGCGAGGACTTTGCATACCACGCTCACCCCGTCCCCAGTTCGTCGCCTTCCCATTCCCCTGCCCCAAATTCCCCTGCCAAACTCGGCTGTGTCTCCCCGAATGCCGGCGGCGCACTTCGGCAGCCAAATAATCCGTTTCCTTTTGCGCCCGCCGCACGAAAGCGGCCGGAAAATTGCGCTCCCTTCTCCCGTTTCCCCCGGTGCGACCGGGGACCCGTCGCGCTCCTTCGGTTGTGACGCTGGCGCCCAGTGTTCATGGGATAGTTTTGGTTTTCTTTCCCGTTCCAACTGAGTCGTTACGGCTTGGGTTTTCCTGCGCTTTCGCGGGTGCGTAGCTACTGCGGGCGCGGACCGCCCGAGGATGCAGGCCATGCTGACGGGGCCTTCGTGCTTCCGCAGCGCTGAAGAGTAGCAAAGTGGCCAAATTGTAGGGTTGGTTGCCAGTCAACAAACGAAAAACTTGCTGCCGCCGGACTGTCTTTCAGAAACACGACTTGACGCCATCCCTGCAAGGAAATCAGAGCGGAGATCGTCGCTTGGTTATCGTTGAGCGGGTCATCGCCTTGTATGAAACCACACGCTACAAATGCCTCTGCGTCGGCTCCCGATGTCGCCATCTCTGCGGATGATGGCTGTGAATCTCCGGAGATCATGGTTTCCGATTTATGTGACCTATTTCTGGAAATATTACGGGATGCTGTTTCTTCTTGAGCGCGGGAAATGTACGGCTCGTAGCCATCATTCCTCTCGTTGCTAGCACCTCCTCGTTATGTCAGCGTCGCGGGAATATGGCTTTTGATTCCTTCCGCGATTTCCTCGCCGCCCTCGAACGCGCCGGCGAACTCCTCCGCATTACCCAGCCTCTTGCCACTGAACTTGAGATCACCGAACTCGCCGACCGCGAGATGAAAAAGCCCGGCGGCGGCAAAGCCCTCCTCATCGAGCAACCCACTGTCAACGGCGTCATCTCCCCGTTCCCCGTCGCCATCAACACCCTCGGCTCCCACAAACGCATGGCCATGAGCCTCGGCGTTGAGACCGTTGATGCCGCCGCCGCCGAACTCGGCGCACTCATGCGCGCCAAGCCCCCCACCGGCTTCAAAGAAACCCTCCGCCTCCTCGGCACCGCCCTCGACCTCCGCCACGCCAAACCCAAACTCGTCAAGTCCGGTCCCTGCCAGGAAGTCATCCACAAATTCGCCGTCCCCCCCACCCGCACCATCTCCTGGCCACCGGCCCCTCCGATTTCCAATCTCCAATCTTTAATCTCCGCTCCCGCTCCACAGACCCCAGACCCCAGACCGCAGACCCACGCGTCACCCACGCTGCTTAATCTCCCGGTGCTGCGCTGCTGGCCCCTCGACGGCGGCCGTTTCCTCACCCTCCCCTGCGTCGTCACGCGCGACCCCGACACCGGTGACCGCAACCTCGGCATGTATCGCATCCAGATCTACGACGACCGCACCACCGGCATGCACTGGCAGCTTCAGAAAGTCGCTGCACGCCACGGCCGCCGCTACTACGAAACCGGCACCCGCATGCCCGTCAGTATCTTCCTCGGCGGCGACCCCGTGTTCACCTTTGCCGCCACCGCGCCCTTACCCGACGGTTTGGATGAATTTCTACTCGCCGGCTACTTAAGAAAGAAATCCGTAGAGTTAGTGAAGTGCCAGACTAATGACTTAGAAGTCCCGGCTAACTCCGACATAGTCATCGAAGGCTACATCGACCCGCTCGAACCCCTCCGCGACGAAGGCCCGTTCGGCGACCACACCGGCTATTACACTTTGCCCGAGCCGTATCCCGTCTTCCACGTCACCGCCATTACCCACCGCAAAGACGCCATCTATCCCGCCACCATCGTCGGCATCCCGCCGATGGAAGACTTCTACATCGGCGGCGCGTCCGTGAAGCTCTTCCTGCCAATCTTCAAGATGAACTTCCCCGAGATCGTTGACATCGCCCTACCCGCCGAAGGTGTCTTCCACAACCTCGTCTTCGTAAGCATCAAGAAGACCTATCCGATGCAAGCCTACAAAATCATGCACGGCCTCTGGGGCATGGGTCAGATGATGTTCACCAAATACCTCATCGTGGTGGACGCCGACGTAAACGTACACAACACCAGCGAAGTCCTCTTCCACCTCTGCGCCAACACCGACCCGCAACGCGACAGCCTCTTCACCAAAGGCCCGTCCGACGTGCTCGACCACGCCACCACCGAAATCGCCACCGGCAGCAAGCTCGGCATCGACGCCACCAAGAAACTCCCCGGCGAAAGCTTCAACCGCCCCTGGCCGCCGCTCATCAAGATGGATGAAGTCACGCGGAAGAAAATTGACGCGCTGTTCGGGCACAAACCGTAGGTCGGTGTCCTGCGTTGCATCGCGCGCGGAGAAAACGTACCTTTGCCGCATGAAACACCGCAAAAGTTTCTCCCTCTCCCACCAGGCCATTGCTCGCGGCGAACAGCTTGCCGCTGAAACTGGCAAAAGTCTTTCTGACGTTGTGGAGGAACAATTGCTGGCTATTCCTTCCGCCGCTGCGGGACCTGAAGAATTCTGGCCCGGACGCGCGCTCAAGCCGATCAAACGCCCCGGCGACGCCCGCCACGAATTCCTGAAACGCAAACACGGCTGACATGGTAGTTCTCGTCGATACGAACGTTGTTTTCGACGTTCTTGGCAAACGCCAGCCGCATTACGCTGCGTCGAATCAAATCCTCTGTCTTTGCCAACGCAAGGCCATCGTCGGTGCGGTGGCTTATCACACCGTCGCCAATGTGTTTTATTACTACGGCAAGGCTGCCACGCCGTTTTTGCGGGAGCGGCTGCTGGTTCATTTGGCCGTCCAGGGCGCAAGCAGCGCCACGGTTCAGGACGTGTTGCGCTGGGGAATGAGCGATTGGGAAGACGCGCTGCAAGCCGCCGCCGCGCAAGCCGCTGGCGCGAGTTTCATCGTCACCCGCAACGTGAAGGACTTCAAATTCTCCCGCGTTCCAGCACTAAGTCCGAAAGATTTTCTCAAGCGGTTTCACCCGGATTGAAACCTTAACGCCATGCAACAATGTGCCGCCGCTGATCAAAATGGATGCCGCCGTGAAGGCGAAAATTGACGCCTTGTTCTGGGAGTCGTGCCGTTCACTTACCACCGAAAAACCGGAGACTGCCGCAACGATGACACCGCCAGCCCTCAGCGACCTCGAATACGAGTTCGCGCGCCTGTCACCGGAGGTCCAACTCAGCCTGCTGGAACGTCTCCTCCACCGCACCTGGGTCACGGTGTCTGACCGCCGGGATACTTGGGACGCCGATCTCGCCGCGATGGCCGCCGATCCGGAAATGCAACGGGAACTCAGTTGCATCAAGGCTGAGTTTGACGTGACCGAAGCCGACGGCTTGGAGAGGCACTGATGGCTGTCCAACGCGGCAAAATCTACTTTGAAACCATGAAACGCGAACACATCGGTTCTGATTTCGACGGCTTCCTGCAAGCGGACGGTCTGCTGGCGGAGTGCGAAGCCGGCGCGCTCAAGCGCGTAGGCGCACGGCAAATTGAGCGAGAGAAGAAGCGCCGCAAAACCTTCACGGTCCAAGCTCGCGGGCCGCATGAAAACCAAACGCGCGACCCTCGACCGCTAGTTTGCACAGAACGAATCTTCCATGATGCTTCGACTCATGGAGCAAGCTGCGCTGGCCCTGGGGCCGCAAGCTCAGGATTGAACTTGCATTAGAATCATCGACGGTAGCGCGGGCGACTCGCCTGCGGCTCCGGGTGACCCCGGCTGATGCAAATCTTCTCAAACCTCATCGCAACCAGCGAAGAGTTCGTTCCAATCACAGCGAAGGACGGCGCGCAAACGCGCCAGCGCGGGCAGGCTGGGAAAGTTGTCGCCAGCTTCGACGTTTTGGTTGTAGCGGGCGCTCACGCCAACTATTTCGGCCAGCTTTTCTTGAGTCAAATCCCGACGCGCTCGCAATGAGGCGACGTTCTTTCCGAGTCGCCTTCGATGCGGACAGAATTCGGGTTTGCGCGACGGCATTGCCGAATCGTCGGGGAAAGCTGGCCAGCCAAACACGAGGCTGTACCTCGTGCTCTGTCTGAGTGTAATCTTTCCGCATGAACCGTTCAGATTCGTCGAAAAGCAGCCTCGCGAGAATTGGGCTGCACGGTCAAAGACCGAACTCGGCACATTTGCCGGAAAATCCTTGGCGGCACTCGTGCTCTTGCCCAGGCCGATCCCCGATGAAATGAAAGCGAACAAGTGTTTTACAGCGAACCACAGCACCATTTAGGCATCATGACAACAAGCAGGGTTTTCTTTTTCGGGTTGGTACTGCTGGGCATCTTGTTATTTCTTTGGCTGGAAATGCCGATTCTTCGAAGCGATACCATCCCGCAGGATCAGATTGGGGCAATATTCTGGCTTCGCTCCCCGGGTTGGATCATTCCAATTGTCTTGGCAATCCTCATCCAGGTTTTTGACGCTTTTGCTGCACATCTCTCAATAGTTGATACGAGCACGATGCTGTGCCTTTTCCTCCTAGCCGTCGCTGGCGCGCTTGGTTTGGCCGGAATGCTTCTCATGAAGCAAGAAAAGGAAAGGGCCGAATGGCTGTTCAAAGGGGCAACGGCGGTTGGAAGCTTTGCACTCGGCTTGGAAGTCGGCGGCAGATTTCAAGCGAAAGACAAGTCCGCCGCTGCCACGAAGAAGAAGGCCACGAAAACCGACACCACCAAAACATCATGAATACTGAAACACAGAGCATCCGGGCGCGGTTGGACTCATGGTTTGAAATCACAAAGCGGAAGACAAACATCCGCACTGAGGTTCTGGCCGGCATTTCGACATACCTCTCCCTCGCCTACATCTTCATCGTGAATCCCGCGATTCTGGCAAAAGCGGACATGCCCATCAGTGGTGTATTCTTTGCGACAGTTATCGCCTCTGGTCTGGCGACAGTGGCGATGGGGATTTGGGCAAGACTTCCTTTCGCGCTTGCACCAGGTCTCGAGATGAACGGCTTCGTGGCGTTCGTGGTCGTCGGTGCGCTCCACCTGACGTGGCAGCAAGCTCTTGGCGCAGTATTCTGGTCGGGCGTGCTGTGCACAGTGCTGAGTTTCATGAAAGTTCGTGACAGAATCGTGAAGTCAGTGCCGGACGCCTTGAAGTCGAATCTCGCTGTCAGTGTTGGTGTATTCGTGATGACTATCGGTTTGTTTTTGGTCAAGGCTGTCGCGTTCAAGGATGGTAAACTGGATTCTTTTTCGTTCTCGTGGTCGCCAGAGGTGGCGGCGCTCTTTATCGGCTTCGCGATTTGTTTCTTGCTGGATTGGAGTTGGCTATCAAAGAAGGACGCCGAAGGGCATTTGGTTTCGCGATTCCCGGCCGGCTCATTAATCCCAGGCTCGTTTCTCATCGCCATTATCTGCACAGCCATCTTCTGCCGCTCCAAAGGAATCAAGGTGGATGACGCGCCGACTTCCTCCGGCTTCCTTGACGCCGCGTTCAAGTTGGAATTCTTCGTTATTCTACTGAATCCCAAATTCTGGCCTGTGTTCCTTGTTTTGTTCCTCATCGATTTTTACGGCAGCATCGCAAAGTTTATTGGCCTGACCGAAGCGACGAATTTGAAGTCGCCAGAGAAGGGTGTCACGAACATCGCGCAGGCAATGCAGGTTGATGGCATCGCCACCAGTGCCGGTGCTCTCGTGGGAACTACGAGCATCATCACTTATGTTGAGAGCGCCGTTGGCATTGCGGCTGGCGGGCGGACAGGAATTGTCGCGATTGTCTGCGGGATTCTGATGCTTGCCAGCGTCTTCGCAACCGGATTGATTGGCCTCGTCCCAGTTGTAGCCACATCGGGAATCCTACTTTATGTCGGCTGGCTCTTGTTGCCCCGCAACGCTTGGCAGGCCGGACTCTACAAAGGTTTCGACATCGTCGTCGGCTTGTTGATGGGGGCGATTTCGTTTTTCACGTTCTCGCTCGATAAGGCGATGGTCGTTGGCTTCGGTCTCTACGCCGTGAAGAACGTGATTGAAACAAGGCGGATTCATCAAAATCCAGACTGGTTCTTGGTTGGCTCGTTCGTGCTCCTGCTCGTTTCTGTCGTTATGCAGTATGCGTTGAAGTAATCTCGCTCGGTTCGCCACGAGACGGCGGGAGCTTTTCTCTTCGTTCTCTTGAGGCAAAAGAAATCCGTGTCCATCGGTGTCCATCCGTGGTGGGAGTTCTTTGCGCCTCCGTGGCGTTGCGTTGGAGCGAATCAGCGGTTGAACTAAGTTTTGGCTGAGCGCAAGGACGGTTTCGGTTATCGAACTTTGATCGAGTTCGCAGAGAGTTTTTCCAAAGTTGGCCGAGCCTTAAAGTCATTTTCCACGAATTGAAAACCACTCTGCCCAACGCCGACTTCACCATCGAAGGCTACATTGACCCCAAAGAGCCGCTCAGCGACGAAGGCCCGTTCGGCGATCACGGCGGTTACCACACGTTGCCCGAGCCGTATCCCGTCTTCCACGTCACCGCCATCACGCACCGAAAGGACGCCGTCTATCCCGCCACCATCGTCGCCAACGCCGTTGGGATGTTTCCATTTGAGAGCTTGTTGCGCACAGGGCGTTGGAGTACTCTGCCGGCATGAAACTTCTGGAACGCATCACAGTCGAGCCGGGTAAATGCGGCGGGCGCCCCTGTATCCGTGGGTTGCGCATCCGTGTGACGGACGTTCTCGGTATGCTGGCCGAGGGCGTGCCGCACGAGGAAATCCTCCGCGACTTTCCCTACCTTGAACCGGATGACATCAAGGCGGCGCTCGCCTATGCGGCCCGGCAGGCCGACCACGCGGTCTTGCAGGCAGCGTGAACTTCTTGGTTGATGCGCAACTCCCGCCCGCGCTGGCACGCTGGATTGGCAGCCAAGGGCATCAAGCCACGCATGTCTCCGGCATCGGCTTGCAGACCGCCGATGACCCGGTGATTTGGGAACGCGCCCGAAATGAAAGCACCGTCATCATCAGCAAGGACGAGGATTTCGTTGACCACTGGCTTTTGAGCGCCGAACCGGTGCAATTGGTTTGGATTCGGAAAGGGAATTGTTCCAACCGGGCGTTGATCGCATGGCTCGAACCGCTGTGGCCCGACACGTTGAAGCGGTTGGAACTGGGAGAGCGGCTCATTGAACTGCGGGCTTGAGAGCTTGCCCGAATTTGAAAACCGTTTTGCCCAACGCTGACTTCGTCATCGAAGGCTACATCGCCCCCCTCGAACCCCTCGCGACGAAGGCCCGTTCGGCGAACACACCGGCTACTACACCCTGCCCGACGCGAATACTGTCTTCCACCTCACCGCCATCACGCACCGCAAGGACGTGGTTTTGCCGCCTTGTTGCGCGGGCGGCACTGCGGTACTTTGCGGCCATGACAACATTGACGGTCGAGGAAGCAGGGGCTGGTCTGGCCCGCTGGGTGGAGCGGGCGCTGGCGGGGAGCAAATCCAAATCTGCCAGGGCGATGCAGTGGTGGAACTGCGCGCGACGCAGCCGACGCAATCCGGCATTAAGGAAGCACTGTCGCCGCGTGAGGCGCTGCGGTTGATGCAGGAGGAATCCCGTTTGACACCCGAGCAGGCCGAGCAATATCTGCGCGAGGTGCGCGAGGAACGGGTGACGGCGGAAGCCCGGGTTTCGGCATGATCCATCTCGATACGAACTACCGCATCCGATTGCCAATGAAGGCGGCGGCGGTCGCGCTGGTCGTGGCGGATGCGCTCAAAACCCCACGCGCCCGCGACAATTTCCGGGTCCGATTCCCCGACCTCGGACCGCAATGTTCTGGAGGCTTGTTGCGCGGGCGGCGGCGCAGTATTTTCCGGCCATGAAACGCGAAGACATCATCCGGGACATTCACGGGCTGGACGCGGAACTGGCGACGCTGGAGGAGCAATACGGCCTGCTGTCGGCCGACTTTTATCATTGCTTCCGCGCCGGGGAATTGGAGCAGACGCGCGATTTCATCCGCTGGGCGGGCTTTTACGAAGCGAAACAGGAACGCGAAACGCAATATCGCCGGCTGGTGTATGAGCATCTGCGGGAGTTGCGGCGGCAGTCGGGTCTGGGCGCGTTGGAACTCACCCCGGCGGGTGCATGAGCACACCGCTGGACGGCATCGCCAGCTATAGCAGCTTTGTTTACGCGTTGGCGGAGCGGCATTCGTTGGTCACCCACTCGACACTGATTCTCGCACCCATCGGCGCAACGCTGGCCAAGCTGGAAGGCCGGATAGAGTGTCAGCGCGGAATTCATGTGGAAGTTTGGGAATTGGTGGATTTCGCGGCCCGGCGGATTCGAACTTACAGTTATGGGGTGTATCGCGGGACTGAGAAAATCGGCTGGTATGACTCATGGGAGCATCCCGAAATTCCCGCACTGGCAATCACCTTTCCGCATCACCGACACCGGCCGCCAAATCTACGCGACCACCGTCTGCCGGCACCGGGCATCAGTTTCGCGTCACCGAACCTGGATGTTGTCTTGGAAGATGTGCGGCGGGACTGGCTGGAAGGAGTGTGATCCTGGAAAGGACAGTTGAGTTGAACCACGAAAGACACGAAAGGCACGAAAAGAAAGGGCGGAATTCTTTTGACCGACACCGAATCATCTCACCCGGCTGATATTACTCCCGCCTCCTCAAGCCCATTTCCTTTCGTGCCGTTCGTACAGTTGGCCACCGGGAAGGTTTTGGTTTCAGCCGAAACTGACCGCCGCCGTGGCGGTGGGTCGTTGTTTCTCAAACGACCGCAGCTTTCACGCAGTGGATGGGCGGAAGTGAGTCGAAGAGACATTCCCATTTCTCGCCACCGTCGCGGCCCATCCAAAGCTGGCCGGTGGTGGTGCCGAAGTAGAGAGCCGGTGCGGGTAACTCGTCCATGTCCATGCCGTCGCGCAGGACGGTGAAGTAGCTGTCTTTCTTGGGCAGTCCTTGCGCGAGTTTCTTCCACGAGCCGCCGCCGTTTTCGCTGCGCCAGACGGCCGCCGAACCACCCGGACAGGTGCGGGTCATCGGTTCATGGGGGACGACATAGACGATGTCAGGATTGTGCGGATGCACGGCGATGGGGAAGCCGAAGTCAGACGGCAGTCCCTTGGCGATGGAGCGCCAGGTGTGACCGTGGTCGTCACTGCGCAGCACGCCGATGTCGGGTCGCTTGCCACCGGGGCCTTCCCACTCAGCCCAGCCGCCGTGGTTCTGCATGTAGAGCCGTCCGGGCGCAGCTTGGTGGCCCGCGATCTTGTGGACGCACTGTCCGAACTCGGGGTAGGGATCGGGCGAAAATCCCGCGCCGACACCTTGGTTGGCTGCCGCAAAGGTCTCGCCGCCATCTTCGCTTAGATAGTGTCCGCCGGTAGAGATGCCGAGATGCACCCGGTTCCCGTCGCGCAGGATGGTGTGCAGACACAATCCGCCATTGCCCGGCTGCCACTTGCGCGCGTGTTCGTGGTTGCTGATACCAGGCACTAATTCCCAAGAGTCGCCGCCGTCGCGGCTCCTGAACAGCGAGGCCGGCTCGACGCCGCACAACAGTTCCTTCTTATCCTTGCCCGGTTCGAGCGACCAGATGTTGGCGAGCGCGCGGCCATCGTCCTTTGGAAAGGCTGGAGCCGACTTGGTCTCTTTGAAGCTCTTTCCCAGATCGGATGAGCACAGCACCTTCATGCCGAAGAAGGGATTGCAGCTCGACGCGTAGAGTCGCGGCGTCCCGCGGTTGTCAATGAGGGCGGAATAGACGCTCACGCCCTGGGCAAAGGGTCCGCGCAACGCGAAGCCGCGCCGGCTCTTCGATGACTCGGCCACGAACAGACCCTTCTTGGTGCCGATACACAGGATGATTTTATCGCTCATAATTTAACCTCCGGAGACTGCGGTCATGATGGTAACAACGTCGCCCGCGGCGAGCCGGGTCGCCAGCCCGTCGCGGTCGCGCATGTGGTGGATGTTTACGAAAAGATTAATGTGTCGGCGCAGCGCTCCGGTCTCGTCGCAGATGCTGCGGTGCAACTTCGGACAACGCCGCTCCAGTTCCTCCAACACCGCTTGTAGGTTGGCAGCCGGGAAAGACAGCTCGCCCGCGCCACGGCAGCAGTCCCGGAGCGGGGTGGGAATGCTGACGGTGATCGCGCTGGCACGGGTTGCCAGATTCGTGGTGGGGAGTCGGGGGGACATGGGGCTGGAGGGTATGAATGGCGATGGCACCGGTCGTGAGTTATGCGCCCCGGCAACTGTCTGGGGATTGCCCCCGGAACGCTGTGCGGCTCGGGAAGAACTGTTTACGCGCGGGATTCACTCCCGGGATGCTACGAAGCTGCGAGTCGGCGTCAAAACCTTTTGCCGACTTGCTCCATAGGTGCATCCCGGGCAGGTCTCCATCGATCAGCCTGCGCGGCGCCCGACGACTGGGGGGGCGGTCGATGTCCGTGGTCGCGATCAAGCCAGCAAGGGATCGGCAGCGGTGTCGTGGTCCAAAGTTCGTCCGACCGACCAAACCCTCGCCCGTGCGTCCCGTAGTGATTGGCGGGTCCGAGGCGGATGTTGGCCAGATCGCCGGAGCGGGGGTAGGTCGCAGATCAGCCGCGGCGGGCTTCTCACGGGTGGATCAGGAAACATTCTGAAGTGGCTGGGAGGTGTCAGCTTGGTGCGCTTGGTGCTCTGCACACAGCCGCGCCTCGGGGCAGGTTCCATCTCGCTCCAGCACACTAACGACCGCAGATGTTCAGTCGCCAAACCACATGCTCCTGCCCTGATTTTCGTTTGACCACCCCACCGCCAAAACCTAGCGTCACCTCCAATGATTCCAGTGCGAACCTCCGTTCGACTCCTCGCCGTCACGCTTATCCTCGCGGCCGCCAGCCTCGCCGCCCGGGCCGTCGACGGGGTGCAATTCACCGATCAAAAGGGGAAAGTCCGCGTCGAGATCAACGGGCAGCTCTTCACCGACTACCATTATCAGGACGTGCCGCGGCCCTTCTTCTATCCCGTTCTCGGCGTCGGCGACGCGCCGATGACGCGCAACTTCCCGATGAAGACCGTCCCCGGCGAGGAGACCGACCACAAGCATCACCGCGGCCTCTGGTATGGGCATCAGCTCGTCAACGGCATCAGCTTCTGGGGCGAAACCGGCAAGGAGGGAAAAGTCGTCCACGACAAGTTTCTTGAACTGAAAAGCGGCGCGGACATCGGCGTGATCACCGCCCAGAACAAATGGGTCGCCCCCAACGGCACCGTGGTCTGCACCGACACCCGCACCATTCGCATCCACAATCGCAAGGACGAGCGCCTCCTTGACTTCGACATCACCTTCACCGCCGGATCGGAGGACCTCGTCTTCGGCGACGACAAGGACGGCGCCATGTCCATCCGCATCGCCGAATCCATGCGCCTCAAGCATCCCAAGGGCAGCGGCGACAAGCCCACCGGCCACATCGTCCTGAGCACCGGAGCTCGCGATCAGGAGACGTGGGGCAAGCAGGCCGCGTGGTGCGATTACTACGGCCCGGTCGGCGGCAAGACCGTCGGCGTGGCCATTTTCGATCACCCCGCCAATCCGCGGCATCCTACTTGGTGGCATGTGCGCGACTACGGTCTCTTTGCCGCCAATCCCTTTGGCAAACGCCACTTCGAGAAACTCAAAGACCCCAAGGCCGGGGAGTTCAAAGTCCCCGCCGGCCAGAGTGTCACCTGGCGTTACCGCTACTATTTCCACGCCGGCGACGACCAGACCGCGAAGGTCGCCGAGCACTACGCCGACTATGTCAAAACCACCGCCGCCAAATAATTTCGCTTCCACTCATCGTCCCTGGTTCCACTCCTTAACCTATCATTACTAACTCCATGAAATCACTCAGTCGTCGTAACTTCCTCAAAGCGGGCGTGGCCACCGGTGCCACCCTCAGCATGCCATTCCCGGCCATCACCCAGACCAGGAGTCCGGGCGAAACCATCAATGTCGGCGTCGTCGGCATCAACGGCCGCGGCCAGTCCCACATCGGCGGCTACATTGCCCTCAAAGACAAGAGCGTCCGCCTCGGCGCGCTCTGCGATGTGGACAAGAAAGTCCTCGGCTCCAACGTGGACAAATACGGCGGCAAAGTCGGCAAGGTCGATGGCTACACCGACATCCGAAAGCTGCTCGAAAACAAAGACATCGACGCCATCAGCATCGCGACCCCGAACCATTGGCATTCCCTCGCCGCCATCTGGTCCATGCAGGCCGGCAAGGATGTCTATGTCGAGAAGCCGGTCTCCCACAACGTTTGGGAAGGCCGCCAGTGCGTCAACGCCGCTCGCAAGTACAACAAGATCTGCCAGACCGGCACCCAGAGCCGCTCCTCGCGCACGGGTATCTTTGAGGCCGTGAAATGGGTCCAGGAAGGGAACCTCGGCAAAATTCTCATCGCCCGCGGCATGTGCTACAAACCCCGCGGCTCCATCGGCAAGAGCGAAGGTGCGGTTCCCGTGGCGGATACGGTTGACTACGATCTCTGGTGCGGCCCGGCCCCCAAGGATGAGCTTCGCCGCAAGCGGCTCCACTACGACTGGCATTGGATCTGGAACTACGGCAACGGCGACCTGGGCAACCAGGGCATTCATCAGATGGACATTGCCCGCTGGTTCCTTGGCGAAATGGAACTCGCTCCCCGGGTCTGGAGCGTCGGCGGCCGCCTCGGCTACATCGACGACGGCGAAACCGCCAACACGCAGATCGTCTTCCAAGACTACAAGAAAGCCCCGCTCATCTTCGAGGTTCGCGGTCTGCCCAGCAAAAAGGGCGGGAAGGACATGGATAAGTTCATGGGTGCCGGGGTCGGCGTGGTCATTCATTGCGAAGGCGGCTATGTCACCGTGCCCAACTACAACGGCGGCTCGGCGCACGACAAGGATGGCAAGGAAATCAAGAAATGGAGCGGTTCGGTCGATCACTTCGCCAACTTCATCGAAGCCTGCCGCAGCCGGAAACACACTGACCTCCACGCAGACATCCTCGAAGGCCATCTCTCCAGCGCTCTCTGTCACACCGGTAACATCTCCTACCGCCTTGGCACCAAATATGTCCCCGGCGAAATCATCGAGCGCATCAAGGGCGACCGCGGTGCTTCCGAAACCTTCGAGCGTATGACCAACCATCTCAGCGCCAACGAAGTGGACATCAACATGGATAAGCTCGCTCTCGGCCCCGTCCTCACCATGGACCCGAAGACGGAGAAATTCCTCGGCAACCCCGAGGCCGACAAGATGCTCACCCGCGAGTATCGCAAGCCCTTCGTCGTGCCGGAAATCACCTTGAGCTGACGCTGAGGTTCACCTGAGCCGCTGCTATTCTCATGTCAGGAAGGCTCGTAATATTACTGATTGGTTCCGTCGTTCTGTTGCCGCTGGTCGGTTGTCAACCAACCGACCGCGGCAACCAGACGGTGGCCGAGGGAGTGATCTGGTCCGTCGAGTACAAACTGGATAATGGTAAAACTGGAGGTTTCACCCGGATCAATGACAGCCGTGCGGTCCCTGGCGGCAACGGTAGTTGGAACGTGGATGCCTACGGGAAGCTGACGCGGGACTATCTCATCATTACCCATCCCCAGCGGAAAGGTCGCGGGACCGAAGTCATCCCGGCCCACCGGCTGGTGTCGATTCACTTTGGTGACGGTGGGATCAAGACGGTGAGTGAGAACCAGCCTGCACCGGGTAAGTGAGTGTGGTCTGGACGGTGACGGCGCGGACGGCGGGTAGGGTGGGGTTTGGCGGTTGCAGCCGAAGAAATCGAAACCGTCGTTCAACAACGGATGGACACGATTAACACCAATAGGAAAGGGTTTCGCTTGCTACTCGGGGTGGTGAACTGAGACCGGGTGACTCTGCCGTGCCTGTCGGTGTTATTCCGTGTGATTGTATTGCCCTTGGCAGGCTAAGTCGGAGCGCCGAACTCCAGTTCGGCGGGCTGGAGTTTCGACATTTGCGTTCGGCCCTTACCCGCGCGTCCCGCCTCGCCTGCGCGTCGTGCCGGAGGCACGCAAGAAATTAGCCGGTGGTGAAGCGTAGCGAAACCACCGGAAAAACCGGACCGAAGCGCGCTGCGCCCTGGCGGGGCGCGAGAGTCGGGGTACTCCGCCGCCGGGTCTCGCTCAAGCGACGTTTCGGCACTGGCAGATTTCTCGACCTGCGCCAACCGGGACACAGAGCGACCGACGATGCGTCGCAGCGGCGAACCGTGTCGGCGGGGTTCCATGCGTCTCGCGCCCCTCCGGGGCGCACGGGTTTTTTGGGGGCGTATCCGGTGGTTCCGCTGCGCTTCACCACCGGCTAATTTCTTTGCGTGCCTCCGGCACGAAGCGGAGGCGGAGATGTCCGCGCGCCACCGCCGGAGCGCGACCGGATCTCGGTCGGGGTGCGTGGGCACACGAGCGGGCGGCCCGGAAATATCCCGGCACTTTTGCGGGTTCGTTGCCGCTGCGGGCGGGGACCACCCGCGCTCCTCAAAAAACCTCCGAATTCCAGCGCGCCGATCAAGCGATCGGCGCTCCGCGGTTCACGGCTGCTTGGCGGGCTTCGGATCGGGGCTGAGCTGCTTGAGCCAATTGCTGGCCTGCGACGCTTTTTTGAAGGCCTCGTAGCCTTGGGGGCCGAGCACGCCGGTGACGGCGGTTTCGGTCTCGGTGCGGATGCCGGCCAGCGCGGCCTGCCGTTGTTCGCTGGAGAGCGCGGAGTCGTTGCGGATTTTTTTGGCCTGTTCCTCGGCGACCTTCTTCATGTCGAACACCTTGTTGGCGGCGTCGCGACTGAGCTGCTGTTTTTCGGTGAAGCGAAACAGACCCTGATAAACATAGTCTTGGGCGCGTTCGTAGTCGGCGTAGCGGGTTTCGCCGAGGGTTTGTTTGAGCTGGGTTTCCAGTTCTTTTTTGGCGGCGTCGTACTTCTCGCGCTCGGCCTTGTCGGTCGGCGGGACGCCGGCGAAACCATATTCGTCATCGAATCTTTTCTTCACTTTGAACACGTCGCGATACTCCTGCTCGCTCGGGGCGAAGCTGGTGAGTTGAAAGCGCATCATGTTCGCGGTTTGCGACATGCGGAGATTGTAGTCCTCGAGTTCCGCCGGGGTGAGCAACTTGGCCAGTTCGGCCTCCTTTTCCTTCTGCACCTTCAACATGTTTTTCATGCCGTCGGCGTCGCCGAAGCCGCCGCCGTCCATCGATTTCATGAGCTTGGCGGCGAATTTCTGCTCGATCTCCATGGCCTGGGTCTGTTTGCCGGACGGCAGGAAGTCGAGCATGCGCTCGAAGGGATTGCCGCCGCCGAACATGGCCATCAGGTCGGGTTTTTCCTCGGGGGCGGAACCGAGCAATTCGGTGAGCAGGGCGCGTTTTTCGCGGCTGAGCGCCTGGCGTTTCTCGACCTGGGTTTCATCCGCCATCTCCTTGAACATCGCCATGCCCGGTTTCCAATACTCGAATTTGTTCGTGCCGCCGGGGCGCAGGGCCTTGAACCGGGCCTCGTAGAGTTTGGTGACATCGGCGGTGATGAGGTCGCGGATGGTTTCGTCCGGGCAGCCGATGGCGCGCAGGTTGGTGATGTATTGGCGGTAGTCGGCGGACTCGACCATGCGCCAGTCGATCTTCTGGACGGCGGTGTTGGTGACGGTCTGGACGACGATCTGGGTTTTGAGTTTGGGTCCCGCAACGGATGCGGCGTGCGCGGGCGCGACTGATCCGACGGTGGCCGGTGGCGGTGGTGAAGCAGCGGGGGCGGCGGCCTCCTTTTTGAAATACGCCACCCCGAGGGCGACGTTCACGACCACGGAAAATACCAGCAGGAGTTTCGCGTTCATAATGGAGTTCAGTTCGTCGGTGGAATGTCGGTCATCTCAAGAACCTTCACGCCGACTTTCGTTTTCATTTTGGTCGTTCCGTTACGACCGCCGAACGGCGAGGTCACCTTCAGCTCCTGTTCGCACACCGAATCGACGACCGTGCCGGAAGCGGGATCGAACCATACTCGGCCCGCGATCCGTCCGTCCTCGACGGTGATCGTCTTGCCGGCGGGGTGCGCTGGATTGGTGGTGATGGTGCCGCTGAATTCGATCACGACGCAGCGGCGCTGGTCGTGTTGCTCCCAAGCGAGGAAAGTATTCGTCAGACTGCCTTGGAAAAATCTCGCCGCAGCGCGCATTCCCCACGGGTCGATCGACAGGAATCGGTGCGACGGCCAAGTGTCGCCGACCTTCACCGGATGGTCGGGAAAGTCAGGTGCGATTGCCACGACCTGTTGGAGGTGGTCGTCGCTCAAAATGGTGTGAAAAATGTTGAAGGCCAGAGGTGTGGCACCGGGGGAGAGACTGGTCCACAGTTCCCACAACCCGGCAACCCGGACGAAACCGCCATAGGCATCCATCAGATAGCGGAAATTCACATTGGCGAGGCTCTGCAGCGCGACGACCCCAGGATTGTCGCGGTCATTGTTCGCCTCGGGCTTCGCCTCAAAACTGGCAAACTGGCCGCGCCCATCGAACGTGGGGAACTGGAATTTTTGGGTGCCAAACTGAACTTCGAGTTCACTCCGGCCATCCGGTTGTTTTTCCCGTACCCTGACCACGCACTCCTGGTGCAGAAAGATTTCCTGTTTCAGCGGCCGCGGAGGAACGGGCAGGATTACTTCGTTTTCCCGCTGGATCTCCATCCGGTGTAGGAAACGGCTGCCCACCGCCCAGTTTCGCCGCAGCAAGACCGTGTCGCCCGGCAACGCAATGGCCCGCGTTGGCGCAGTTTTTGCGGCCGGGTCAGTGGGGACAAACGTCGGCACCAGCCCGGCGAATTCCTGCGCCGACAGCTCCGTGACGGCCAGCAGCTTGAGGCGGCTGATCTGCGTGGTGACGCCGCTGATGCGGCTGGGGCCATCGCGGTTGCTCTCGCGGGCCAGTTCGCGGGTCACGGCAGCCTCGGTGAAAACCCCGCGGCGCAGGTCGAACCAGAAATTGCCCGTGGTCGTGCCCTTGACCACACGAACGCTGGAGGGGTGGCCACTGTTGAATCCCTCCGGGGAAATCGTGCCCGCGACGCGAACGATGGCACAATGGCGGCCCTCGTGATTTTCAAATCCAGCGACCGTATTGGTTTGGTCGATTCGCAGATTCCCGCGCGGGCTCATCAGGAACAGCGGGCTGTCGTGCTGAACGTGCATGGCGGACCACGATTCGCCCGGCTTCAGCGGGCCTTCGGGCAAGGCGCCGACGAGGGAAAGCACGTTGCTGAAAGATTCCGCGGCGAGGAGGGTTTGCAGGATTCCTTCCCCGCCAGACGGCCGGACGGAGTTCACGAAAGCGTGTAGTTCCCGGCCAAGCGTCAGGCGCTTGATCCGCCCGTGCCGGTCGGTGACGCAGCGAATCCGGGCACCGCCGAGCCGGCGATAGAGGGCGTTGTGCGGGTTTGACGAGTCCGTCACGGGATCTCGGTCGGAATCGAAAACGAAAGAGCCCATCGGCCCCATCGCGTGCGTGGCGCGAAAGCGGACGATTTCCACATCGACGTCGAATCCGCCGGTGCTCAGCTTTGCCAACACGGAAACGCCGACGTCCATGGCGTGTGAATTGTGCGGTCCCGACAATTGGGAGGGTCCGGATTTGGAGACCTCCAACTCGGTGGTTGTCTCGTACCGTTGGAGATAGCGCTTCCCCACCTGCCAGCCGGGGCGGAAGTCCACCGCCGTTTGTGGGTCAACGGTCGCGGCCTGTTTTTGGTAATGCGTCCGGCACGCTGCAAGAACTGCGGATACGCCAATCAGGACCACGAGCCACCCCGCGCGAGGAAACCAACGGCTTCCGGAAGCTCCGCTGCGCCACGACCGATCCGTCGCGGCGGCTGGGGCTTCGGCACCGGGAGGAGCGTCCCCGACGCGCGCTTGCGACGCGTTGACCGAGGCCGCCGCGGTCCGCTGGGTGCCGCCGGGATTCGCGCTCATAACTGATTTCAGTTCGTCTTCGGTGGCTCCCCGTTCTCGATGACTTTCACGGTGATTTTGTTGCGCGTCTTGCTGTCCATCGTCCGGCCGGCGGTGGTGATTTTCATCGTCATTTCCTGATCGGTATAGGCATCGACGATCATGCCGGTGGCGGGATCGAACCACGATTTGCCCGAGGTCCGGCCCGACTCGACGGTCATCGAAACGGGCATGGCCGAGGGCGCGGCCGGCGCGCCGGGTTTGTTGGTGACGCTGCCGGTGAACTCGATCACGGCGCAGCGGCGATTGCCGTGTTCCTCCCAGCCTTTGAAGGTGTTGGTCGTGGAGAACACCAGCGTCCCCAACTGGCCCATGAGCGTGTCGCGCTGCACCGGCCAGGATTCGCCGACCTTCACGGGTTTGGTGGGCAGGTCGATGTCCAGCGTGACGACGCGCTTGAGATTATCCTCGGTCAGCAGCGGCGTGAGAATCGCGCGGGCCTGCTGGGTGACCGTGGCGAGCAGTTTGCTCTGCAACTCCTGGGCGCCAACGACCTTCTCGATTCGCCCGTTGGTGTCCGTGAGGTAATGAATTTTCACCCCGACCAGCTTCCGCAGCGCGGTGGCCACGGCGTTGGTGCGGTCTCCCTTGGCATCGGATTTGGAATCAAACGTCACCAGCGGCCGTCCGCCCGCTTTGGAATCGATCTTCTGAGCGACAAATTCCACCTCGAGTTCCTGGCCGCCGCCCTCACGTGCTTTCAGCACGGCGAGCGAATAATCCTGGGACTGGGTGGACTCCTGCTTCGTCGGCAGCGGCACGCCGGGGATGGTCGTCTCGCTTTCCTGCACCACATCCATGCGTTGCAGATAGCGTTTGCCCACCGGCCATTTCAGCCGCAGATCGACCGCCTCGCCGGTTCCCGCCGCCGCATTGGTGGCCGCGCCGCCCGCCGTGGCATTGGTGCCCGTCGGCGGCACGGCGGCTTTGGGTTTGGGCGCGGACGGAGCCGGTGCGGCAGCCGGTGCGGGCGGAGCTTCTTCCTTGCTGCAACCCAAGGCCCCGAGCAATCCGATTGCGAGCACGGCCAGCGGCCACCGGGTTCCAAACCGGGGAACGCGAGAACGGGTTTCGTCCGCGGGACGGTTTTCAAACGAGAGCGGGATAATAGAAGGCATAAGAGTTTTTTAGATTTTGGCGCCCGGACACTACACAACGGTCCGACCGGGGAAACGGAAATCTGCCCTCGCGACGGCGCACCGGTGGCTGCGAAATTTTGGAGTGAACGAAGCGTTTGGGGGGAAGCTCAAAGCACGAAGTTCAAAGTTCAAGGGAGAGGCCAAGCGCCAATAACCAAGCGGGGTGCGGCGGGCGTGGCGAGTAGGCGATTCGTCAGAGTGACTGCGGAGGGTCGGGCCGCACAGTCAGCCCGAAATTCCCGTCGGGCCTGACCGATCCTGGCCCCAACCGTGCCTTCGGAGTCCGCGCTTTCAGTCCGCTCCCGCCGTCCGCAGACCGGCCGGCGACGCTTCGCCAGGCGTGAGAAAAAAGATCACCGTGGAGACGGCAGTTGGAACTGAGACGCCACGGAAAAACGCCGATAAGCACGGATCAAAACCGGTGTGCGTTGCTTCGCCTGCCGGGTGAACTCCCGTTTTTCCAACCCCTTTTCCTATCCTTATTAATCCGTGTCCATCGGTGGCTGAACGGCAGTCTTCAGGAGCACTGAATGCTGGCTCGCAAGCCGCCGCCGACTCCCTTCGTCATGCGCGAGTCACCGCTCGCGATGCGCGGTTCGCCCGCCGTAATTTCCTTTCTCCTCGCCCCGCTGCAATGGGCGGCAATACTCCGTGGGCACCGACCCCGAACTCCGTACGCACCCATGCACCTCCAACTCGGCATCGACAATTACTCGCTCCGTTCGTTCGGCTGGAACGCGGCGCAACTCATCGAGTACGCCGCCGCGCTGCGACTCGATGTCCTGATGCTGTCGGACCTCGACGTTTTCGGAACTCGCGCCGACACCCACCTGCGTGAAATTCGCGCCCGCGCTGCGGATCGCGGCCTCGCGTTGCAGGTCGGGATGCTGAGCATTTGTCCGTCGTCGGTGATGTTCGATCCGCGGCGTGGCACGGCGGGCGAGCAATTGCGCGAGACCATCCGCGTGGCGGGCGCGGTGGGTTCGCCGATTGCGCGGTGCGTGTTGGGCAAGGTCGATGACCGCCGCAGCCCCGGCGGGATTGGCGCGCGCATCGCCGAGACGGTGGCGGTGTTGCAGAGCGTGCGCAGCTTCGCGCAGGACCGCGGCATCAAAGTCGCCGTCGAGAACCACGCGGGCGATCTCCAGTCCCGCGAACTGTTGGGCCTGATCGACGCGGCCGGTCGCGACTGGGTGGGCGCGCTGGTGGACGCGGGTAACGCGACCTGGGCGCTCGAGGAACCGCTATGCAATCTCGCACGGCTCGCGCCTGTCGCGCTCACTTCGGGCATCCGCGACTCGGTGCTGTGGCCCGCGCCGGACGGCGCGGTGTTGCAGTGGGCCGCGGTGGGCGAGGGGAGCGTGGATTTGAAAAACTATTTCGCGCAGTTCGCCCGGTTGTGTCCCCAGGTGCCGGTGATTCTCGAAACCATTTCGGGCCGGCCGATTCCCATTCCGTTTCGCGCGCCGGATTTCTGGACCGCCTATCCGCCAAGCGATCCCCGCGAGTTCGCCGCGTTCATGGCCTGGATTGAGCGCGGGCAGCCACGGCCGCCGTTCGTGCCGCCCGCCGGTCCTGCGGGCGTGCTCGCCGAGCAGGAATTTCAGCGCGCCGAGCTGGAGCGCAGCGTGCGCTACTGCCGGGAAGTGCTCGGGCTGGAGCGGGGAGCGTGAGGCGACGCGGCCGGACCGATGTCGTTGGAACGGGTCCGCTGCTGCGCGCCTCCGATCACTGCGGTTTCTGGGGGGCGCGGCCATTCCGGGCGGGGCGTTACACAAAACACCGCAGCGATGGGAAGAACGCTGAGGGGGAATTGGGAGGAGAAAGCAGCGAGGACTGCGGAATGCGGCTGTTTCCAAACCACGCTGCGTGTTGCCTGGCCGCATCGTGAACGCAGCTTGGAACTAGCCGCAACTATGCAGTCGCGCCGGTGCAGATTGACCACAGCGACACGATGAACACATAGCGGCGAAGCCGCAACCCAAGGAGCGCGGCTGTGTCCGCCGAGGACCAGCCGCAGCAGCCCCGAATTCGCGGAGGCATCCGTTGAAATCCGAAGCGTCCCCTGCGCCCAACCTGCTGCGGCTGGTGCTCCGCGCACACAGCCGCGCTCCGGAAAACATCCTCGCGGCACGCGAGGATTTCGGCGCGCGGGCGGTCCCCGCCCGCAGCGGCTGCGCACCCGCGAAGGCGCAACAAAGTTCCAACGCCCTGGCTCCGATATTGCCGCTGCGCCCGGGGACCGGTCGCGCTCCGGAGTGCGACCGTCCCCGGTCGCAGCGCCGCCCGCACGCACGCAGGTGCCGGGATCATTCCACGTCACCCTCCGCTCCACGCTGCTGCGGCCAAGGACGACCGCACTCCAAAGGCGGTGGGCCGTTTCGATTGCGTCTCCTTATCCGGCGATCTCCCCTTTCACCAAAGTCTCCAACTCCCCGACGATGGTCTCGAGCGGGACCGAGAAGCGGATCTGTTTCCCCAGCCCGACGGCGATGGTGTAGGGGTGGACGTGCAGGCCGGGCGCAGGGACAAGGGCGACGGTGCGCTTGCCCGGCTTGGGCACCGGCTTCACGCCGCGTCGTCCCGGCAGGGGCTGCCCTTGGCCGCGCACCTCGCCCATCATCCCGTCGTACAGCCCGGCGAAAAAGGCCGCGCGATCCGCCGGGTCAACGCCGGGCACCGCGGCGAATCTCGCCCACAGCTCGCGGAACCCGTCCGCAATGGTCTTCGCCACGCCCTTCAACCGCCGCGCCGAGGTCGGGTTCACCTCCGCCACCAACTGGTGCCCGCGAAACATGCATTCGACCCCCGTGGCCGACGCGATGGCCCATTTCACAAAATTCCCGATCTCGATGTCCGCAATGGTCGCCACCGTCACGGAAGCGCCGCGCTTCGCTTGGTAGCGGCCGGAGAAGATGTCGTCCTTGTTTTCGGCGTCCGGCAGCCCGAAGTCATACGCCGCCTTGAGTTGCGCCAGCTTGCGTTTCGCCGTGGCTTTTTCGCCGTCGATACCGCGGTCGGCCAGGGCCTGGAGTTTCACCAGCAGCGCGCGGGCTTTGAGGGTGGGAGTTTTCAAAGGTTGGGTTTCGGCCTCAGCCGATCGTTTGAATGTGTTTTGCAAAATGCCGTGTGACCGGTCACCGCGAGGCTGCCAATCCCCTTCCCATTTGTCCACGGGATGGCGGCGATTTCCCGTCACTTCTTCAACCGATAGAAATTGGCGTCAGTGGAAATGGGATTGGTCACGACGTTCTGCCCGTTGACGACCACGGGCGCCGGAGTGACCGCGCTCCAGGGCAGTGCAGGCGCCAGATTGGTCCTGGATTCCAGAACGAAGCCCACCGCACTGGCCGGCCAACTGAGAATAATGGAGCTACCCTGGGTCAGGACGCCGAGGCTGGGCACGATGGCAACTTTCGGAACCAACCCATCCATCTGCATCTCAGCGCGGCCCCCGGTCGCCTCCCAAAAATTGTAAGCACTGCTCCCATCGGAACCCGGCAGACTGAAGCTTCGCACGTCGGCGTCGTATTGCGCCAGCCGGCTGGTGGAAAGGGGGGCGACGGTGAGGACCACCACCATGGCCCGAAACTTCTTCGGCGCCGCCGCCACATTCGGAACTCTGGCACCTTGCGTGGCCACGATGTTGGAAATGGTAAGGGTATCAAAGCCGGTGGCGGTAAACTGGCCGAGACTGGGATTGGTTTGCACCCCGTTGCGGGCGATTTGAATGGGGTTGATCACCTCATTGGTCGAGATAAGTCCCATCAAATACAATTCCAGCTCACTGTAAGGGACACTGTTGCCGTAGTTGGCGGTGGCACCGAAGGCCAGATTGCCGGCCGGGCTTTTGGCTTGATACAAATTGCCGCCGAGACTCGTCACCGAGCCATAGAGCCAGCCGCCCAACTGCCCGCCCACGCTCGATAAGCCCCAATGAGAAGTCCCGTCGGCAGGGCGGGCCAGGTGTCCGCCCCACCGGTGGCAGATCTCATGGAGACTGGGGCCGCCCTTCAGACCATTCTTGGAAGTCAGATGAATGGTCCCCTGCAAGGTGCCCGTGGAGCCATAGTAGGCGGTGGAATCAAACATCCGATAGCCTATCCCGGCGATGTCATTCTTCGCCTCGAAATAGAGTCCGAAGTATTTTCCCGACGGAACGGTGTCCTGGTCCGAAATGAGAATGAGAAAGTCGAATTGATCGTTGAAATGGGTGTAAATCCGCGTCGTCAGGTTGCGGACATCGGCGGTGGACGGATAGCCGACCTTGGCGAATGTATTGAACTCATTGGTGGACAGGACAAGTTGAACCACCCGGTTGGAATTGTTCACGATCAACGTGTAATTCGCATTGGTGATGACAGTCTCGGCGCGGCCCGCCGCGGGGAGGAGTAACAGCCCAAAGAGTATGACAGAGAGACTACGGATGGTACCCACCAAGTTAAGACACATAATTTACGAGTTACTCGCGGGTTGAGCTTCGCAGCGAAAGCGGGTTGGTCAACGCAATTGGGATAGGCCGCGCGCTCACGGGCGAGCAATGGGCGCAGTTCAGTTCCTCGCAGCGGGTTTCCCCAAGTTCATTTGCACCCGGCTTTACAGATTGTGTGAAAACGCCATCGCTTCCCGGTAGCCGCCGACGTGAGGAGGCGGATTTCCGCGGCATTCGCGTGGGTCGCCTCCGCCTCGTCACCTCGGCGGCTACATATCACGCAGCCTGTGAAGCCTGGGGCCAATGAGAAGTGCAAAAAACCTATACCCACCGCTCACCGCCCCTCTGCCACCTCGGCATCGAACACCCCCGTCAACACGCGGCCGTCGCACTTCACCTGCACCCAGAGGCGGTAGCGGCCGGGGCGCGGGAATTCGTAGGGGAAGGACACGACCTCGGCGACGGGCGCGGGTGACATTGTAAGAACTGCCGACGCCGCTGCGGTGGGCGCGGCGGCGACGTGTCCGCGCTGCGCGACGCTGGTCGGGGATTTCCTTTCCGTCTTCTCCTCGCGCCGGATAAACGCCTCCTGCGCCGCCATCGAGATCGTTCCCGCCGGATGCAGATGCGCGAAGACGCCGCCGTCCGCATGCCGGACCGCCGCGTGGCCGGACATGCCGATATACGATTCCAGCGGCGCGGGCGAACCGTCGGGCTTGCGCACGCGGAAGCGCAGCGCGGCTTCCTGGCGGGTGGTCAGCGGGGCGGCATTTTCCCATTCCATCACGAAACCGCCGGGCAATCGGCACGTCCCTGGACGCGGTGGATTTCCCACCGGCAACGGATCGCCGAAATGCCACGAGTCATCCGGATCGAACGCGGTCGCCGCCGGAACGCTGCTCGCGGGGTTCGTGCCATTTGTGCCGCGCCCATCCGCCGCGCCCGCCGTGACCGCCGCGCCGGTCATTCGTCGCAACGGCACCCCGCAAAACGGATCGGCCGCGCCACCCCGCCGCGGCACGTTGTCGAGCAGCAGCGAGGGCTCGGGGAAATCCGCCTTGGCCACGAGCGTCTGCGTGAAGCCCGTCTCGTGCGTGACATCCGCGATCACGGAGTAGCGCCCTGCAGGCAACGGCGGCACCGCGGTTTCAAACGTCGTCGAGTTGCGTTGTATGGGATGCAAATGCGCGAACGTGTCCGGCTCCTCGTCGCGAATGAGGAAGAGGTGCATCAGCTTGCCGTGGTCCGGCTGGAGCGGCGTCCAGTAGCGTTGCCCGCCACCGCTGAGGTCGACGCGCAGCCGCAGAATGGGCACGCCATTGGTCACGCGCACATCGGTCGTCATCGGCAGCGGGCGGTAGAGCCGGTTGGTGCGATAATCGCGGTCCACCGCGTCCCACCACGCCTTGCCGCCCACCACCATGCCGCTGAACAACAGCGCGCTGCCGACCATCGCGAGCAGCGCCCGTCGCTGTACCGGCGGGGAAACCGGCGCGCCTGGTTCCACCACCGCCTCGCCCCACGCCGCGCCAACCAGTCGCACCGCCGCGACGAACAGGAAGCTCGCTAGCACAATCAGCCCCGCGCCATACCAACGCGGCATCGTGAGCCGCGCGGTGGCGATCGCATTCACCGGCACCATCACGTCGCCCGCACCCGCGCCGCCCTCGACGCGAACATCCACGCTGTAGGCACCTGCCGCCATCAGCCAGAGCGTCGCGGTGTAGAGATTCGTCTCGCCGCGCACCAACTTCGCCACGTCGGGCGGCGGCGCACCGCCTTTGCCCGCCTTCCAATGCACCGGCAGCACCGCGACGCGCGTGACGCCGGAACGCAGCACGCGCACGGATATTTCCGCCAAGCCCGGAACAACCTGCGGCGGCCGCACCACCACGCGCACCGGATACGGACCGGCGTTGCCCTCGAAGACGACGTTCGGACTGCCGATGTGCGCGCCAGCCGGAGCGGCGAGCGAGAGGAGCAACAGCAGGGCGAGGAAAAACGGGGAAAGAGGAAAAGGGGGAAACGGAAAAGCGGGGAACGTCCAACGTTCAACGTTCAACTTCCAACGTTCAAAGAGAGCGGCAGAACGCCAAAGACTTTTCCCGCTGCCCTCTGAACGTTGAGCGTTGAAAGTTGAACGTTGAACGTTCCCCATTTCCCTCCTTCCCATTTCCTCCTTCCCAGCCTTCGTCCCCACGCGGCTCATGCGTCCCTCGTTCATCGCCGCACCTTGAGGATCCAATGCCCGAACCACAGCGCGCCGCGGCGCGAACAGCAGGGCGAGGGAAAAGGGGGAAAGAGGAAAAGAGGGAAACGGAAAAGCGGGGAACGTCCAACGTTCAACGTTCAACTTCCAACGTTCAAAGAGAGCGGCAGAACGCCAAAGACTTTTCCGACCGCCCTCTGAACGTTGAGCGTTGAACGTTGAACGTTGAACGTTCCCCATTTCCCCTCTCCCCATTTCCCCCTTCCCAGCGTTCGTCTCCGCGCGGCTCAGGCGTTCCTCGTTCATCGCCGCACCTTGAGCATCCAGTTCCCGAACCACAGCCCGCCGCGGCACGTCGCGACGGCCAGCACCAAAGCGGCACCCAGCCCGCGCGCCGTCACCGGATCGCGGTCCACCCGCCAGAACGAATCCATCCATGTCCCCGGATTCGAGGTGTAGGGCCAATGCCGGTGTCCGGCGAAGAACCAGTTGTTCGAGGCCGGGCTGAGCATGAACGACGAGAACATCCACTGCGCCACGAAGAATATCGTGAGAAACGCCGCGGCCAGCGCGAATGCCAGCACCCAGTCGCGCCACCACGGGATTTCCGCTGACGCCATCGCGCCCGCGCCGCATTTCCGCCCGCGCTTCTCGCGTTCCACCAGCCAGTCAATCGCCAGCGCGGGCAGCACCAGCAGCAGCGGGAACGGCGGCGGAACCATCGATGTCACCGGATTGTAAATCGGCGCGAGCATCGGTTGCGCGGCAAAGCGCGGCAGCACCCAGATCATCAGCAGATACACGCCCACATACACGGTCGCCGCCCACGTCGCGCCCCAGCGCACCGCCGACGCGCGCGACGCCATCACCAGCAGCGCCGGATAATGCCAGCACGCGATCAGGTAAAACCGCAGCGCGTGCTGTTGGTTGGGAAAACTGTACTCCATCACGAATACCGAGTTCATCGCCGTCATGATGCCGACCATGAACACGAACAACCGCGCCACTGCCGTCCGCTGCGGTTCCGCCGCGCGGTTCTGCCACGACAACACCAGCAGCAACACGCCCAGCGCGACGCCGAACATGCCGATCGCCAGCAGCGAATGCGGCGGGCTGAGAATCTGCACGTCCAAGCCGTAGGCGTTGTGCCACCAGTCATCGAACGGCGCGGACGTGAGCATCGCGAAACAGCCCCAGATGGAAATCCACGCCCCCAGCGGCGCGCGCGCGCCCCACAAACTCACCGCCGCCGCGCGTTCCTCCGCCGTGCCGAAAAACGTCGTGCGCAGCGCGAGCCAGCCGCACGTCAGCCCCGGCACCACGCCGCCGAGATAAATCACCATGTGCGCCGGTGTCCAAAACGTGTCGCGCCCGATGCTCTCGTGCCACGAGATGTCCCACAGCACGCCCAGCGGAATGCACGTCGCGCCAAACACCGCGGCGAGGCAGGACCACGGAATGGCGTGGCTTCGGTCCGCGCACCCTGGGAGCGCGGGCGGCCCGTCCGCGAGTTGCACCGATGATGTCGCCATATTTTTCACTACGCACTGCGACTGCCTGACCCGGACCAAAAACTCGGGGGCGGCACGCCCGCGCTCCGGGCGCCAGCCTGGATATTTCACACCGATTTTGTAGCGCAGGCTTCCAAGCCTGCTGTATCGCGGGTTTCTAAACCCGCAGCGCGTACGGCGAGGCCGACACCCTGCCGACTTGGAAGTCGGCGACACAGCAGGTTTGGAAACCTGCGCTACAAGGCCGCGTCCGCTCAGCCGTGCCTATGCAGTGAGGACCGGAGATTGAACCACAGAGACACGAAGAACACAGAGAAGACGTGGGGACGCAGACTGCTGGATTTGCTCACCAATCAGTGGCTCAATCCCGCCCCGCAATTGCTTGGTTTTTCTCTGTGTTCATCGTGTCTCTGGGGTCCAAACGATTCGGTTCGACTGCATGGTTACGGCTCAACCCCGAATCTCCGCCGACTTCCCGTGCGCGTCCAAACCCTCCAGTTCCGCGAATTTCTTCACGGCCGACAGCGCCTTCTTCAGCGAGCCACGCTCATACTCGACCACGCTCGTGCGGCGCTGGAATTGATCGACCGTCAGCCCGGCGAAGGACCGCCCAGCCCCGCCGGTCGGCAGCGTATGACTCGGGCCGGCAACGTAATCGCCGAGCACTGTCGGCGACCAGTTGCCGAGGAAGATCGCGCCGGCGGTGAGGATTTTTTCCGCCGCCCGGTGCGGCGAGCGAACCATCACTTCGCAGTGCTCGGGCGCGAGGCGGTTCACCAGCGCGAGGCCGTCGGCGAGGGTTTTCACTTGGATAAGCCAGCCATTGTTTTCCAGCGCCTTCGTAATGAACTCGCGGCGCGCGAGCGTGGCGAGCTGGCGCGGAATCTCCTTTTCCACCGCGCGCAAAATCTTCGCCGAAGTCGTCACCAGCCACACGCGTTCGTGGCCGGAGCCGTGCTCCGCCTGCGCGAGCAAGTCCGCGACGATGAACTTCGGATTCGCCGAATCATCCGCGAGCACCAGCACCTCGCTCGGTCCCGGCAGCAGGTCCACCGCGACGTGGCCGAACAGCAGGCGCTTGGCCGTGACGACATAGGCGTTGCCCGGACCGAAAATCTTCTGCACCGGCGCGACGGTCGAGGTGCCGCAGGCCAGCGCGGCAATCGCCTGCG
>CAMAUZ010000053.1 GCA_945861535.1 Akkermansia muciniphila
TCCAGCCCGCCCGGCTGGTGGCCTGACGCCACCCCGCCCCCGCCGAACAAGCCACTCCGCCAGGAGCGATGCGCCTAAAAACGGAGAATTTGGGTGATTTATCCGTCGCCGGAGGAAAAATCCGTCGCGCACCGCCTGCGCACCCCCTCCGCGTCGCGCCCCGTTTCCAAAAACGCGCGTTTTCGGCCAGACACTAATTACAAAAAATCAGCGCTGCCATGACGGGTACACAATCAGGAGCGGAGTAGTGGTACAGCACGGGTCGGCGTCGGGGCAAGGACGAATCCGTGCCGGAACGGGATCTTGAACATCCGGCGACCCGCGTTCAGGACGCAGACTGGGACACTTCGACCGATTCGGACCAAGACTGCTCAGCCTGGCCGACGGGTTCGGCGTCGAGCGGGAGCGAGATGCGGATGGTGCCGGACGTGCCCTCGCGCGAGGCGCAGATTTCGAGTTTGCCGGAATGGGACTCGATGATCTTGCGGGTGACGGTGAGGCCGAGGCCGACGCCGACGTTGCGCTGGGAATAGAACGGATCGGCGGCCTTGCGCGCGACTTCCGGCGAGATGCCCTCGCCGGCGTCGGTCAGTTCGAGGCGGACCCACGGGGCGCCTTCGGCATCGACTTCGGTGCGTTGGAGGATGCGGATTTCCGGGGCGTGGGGACGGGCTTGGCAGGCGTTGAGGATGACCTCGGAGAGGGCGTGGCGGAGGCCGAGATGGTTGCCCAGCACGGTGAGATTTTTGCGGTCGGTCTGGTAGCTGAATTTGGCCTTGGCGGCGGACAGGTGGCCCTGGGCGTCTTGAAAGGCTTCGGTGATCAGGCTCTGCAATGGGATCTTGTCCCGCCGGTCGAGTTCGTCGCCAGCGAGGAAGAGCATCTGGCGGGAAAGACGGGTGATGCGTTTGACGCCGTCACCCATCGCGCTGCTGAATTCCCCAATGAATTCGGGGTCGTGGGCGCGCTCGGCGAGCAGTTGCTGGTAGGTCGAGATGGGCACGACGGCATTGCCGATTTCGTGGGCGAGGCTTTCGGCCATGCGCTTGACGAGCCGAAGGTTGGAGGTCTCGAGTTCGAGAACCTGCGAGCGCTCGACCTGGCTGAAATCTTCGATGAGCAGGAGCGCGGCGTTCGGGGTGGCGGATTTCTGCCGCTTGAAGAGCGAGATGCTGATTTGCAAAACCAGTTCGGGATTTTCCGGCCGACGAAAGCGGAACAGCGGGGCGTTGGTCCCGGTGTTGAAGGTTTCAAACACCCGGCTGCCGATGAGCGAGGGCAGGTCGGTGAATTCCAGCGGACGAGCCTGATCGGCGGGTGGCGGGAAGAACTGCCGGGCGGCGGGATTGGCCTGGAGGATGGCCAGGTCGCGGCTGACGACGACGCAGCCGCAGGAAAGCTGCGAGAGCACGTCCGACATCATCTGGTGATTGCCCAGGAGCTGGTCGTGCAACCAACTGTTGCGGATGGCGAGGCCCACTTCTTCGAGGAGATGAAAGACGAGCGCGAGCTCTTCGTTGGTGAAGGGTTCGCCGGTGATGCGGCCATCGAACACGGCGACGCCGACCATGGATTCGCGGTCGAGAATGGGGAAGGCGACCTGGGTGCCGAGCAGTTCGAATTCCTTGAGGATTTCGCGATCGACGCGGGCCTCGTCGCTGCTGCTTTTGAGAATGCGGCCGTGCCGGTAGAGGTAGCCGCCGATGCCGGCCTTGAGGGACAATTCGAAATAATCCATCAGGCTCGGGGTCAGGCCGATGGCGCAGGCGGCCCGCAACTGGCGGTCGTCCGGCGCGATGCCGACATTGGGCAACGTGGAAGGCGGGCGGCGGAGAAAGATGCCGGCGCGGTTGACGCCGAGAATCTCGCGCAGGAGCAGGAGGAATTCCTTGAGCAGCGATTCAGAGCAGAGGCTGTGGGTGAGAATGCTGGAGAAATTGCGCAGCACCTCGAGGGTACGCGCCGGGGCCATGGCGGGGCTGGCGGCGCGGAGTTCCTCGACGGCGCGCGGGGCGGCGGCGGGGAGTTGCTGAGCGGCGGGCTGCTGCCACAGGCGGGTCAGCAGGATGTTGAGAATCTTTCCGCGGATCGGTTTGGCAAGGACATGGCGGACGCCGAGCAGGAAGGCTTCCTCTTCCCATTCCCATTTGGCGTTGGCGCTATACACGAAGATCGGCAGCTCGGGCGCAAGGGCGCGGAGTTGCTCGAGGGTGCGGATGGGCTGGATGTCGGTCAGTTCGAAATCGAGGATGCAGGCGTCGATGGTGCCTTGACGCAGCAGGGTTTCGACCTCCCACAGCTCGCTCTTGGCGATGACACGGTAGTCCGCCGGATCCAGCACGGCGCGAACCGCGGCGGCGGGACCGGACAACTTGGAGAGGATCAGAAGATTCTTCATGCTGTTTTGGCCAGCACCGGAATGTCCTGACGGACTTGGCGGCTGGGCAAATCGACTTGGATGGTTGTACCCACTTTCTCCTCGCTGGCAATAGTGATGTTGCCGCCGTGGAGATGGACAACCTGGCGGCAGATGGCCAGTCCGAGTCCGAAGCCGCGGTCCTGGTCGCCGTGGTCCTTGGTGGTGAAGTAGGGGTCGAGGACGCGCTGGAGATTTTTTTTGCTGATGCCGATGCCGTTGTCCACGACGCGCAGGCGCAGCCATTCGAGGCCGCTCTCGTGCTTGCTGAGGCGGGTGAGCAGCAGGGCCACGCGGCTGTGCGGCGGCGAGGCGTCGATGGCGTTGGCCAGGAGGTTGCCGATCAGGCGCTGGATCAGCACTTCATCCATTTCGATGAGCACCTCGGGCGGGGCGTCCAGCGTGACGGTGACGTTCTTTTTCTGGAGACGGGCGGCGGCAAATTCGATGGCCTTGGGCAGCGCGAGGTCCAGGCGCCCGAGTTGGAATTCCGGCGCGTTATTTTCCGAAAAAAACAGCGCCTCCTTGATGTAGGCCTGCATGGTGCCGACGTTGCGCAGCGCCACCGGCAGCAGTTGGCCCAAGGATTCGGGATCCGTGAGACCTTCGCGGCCGAGTTGCAGCAGGGTGGAGACGGGCGTCAGGAGATTGTTCAAATCGTGGGCCATGCCGCGGGACATGCGGCCGAGCAGCTCGAGTTCCTCGGCGACGAGCAGCTTATTTTTGAGCCGGATTTGGTTGATGATGAGGCCGAGATTTTTGGTGAGCAGGAGCAACAGGTGCAGGTCCAGCGGGGTGTAGGGCTCGTCGTTGTTTTTTTTGCCCAGCAGGAGAATGCCGAAGGGCTGCTGGTTGAAGATCATCGGGAAGCAGAACTCGGCGGCGAACGGCTGCAGTTCGCGCCGCGCCTGGCGCTCAGCCTCGGGTTCGCCGGGATCGGCGAAGGCTTCATTGAGGGCGAAATAATCCGCCCGGCGCTGCCGGAACAGCTCAAAGATGCCGAGGGCGCGGGGGAGCTCCCCGAGCCGCGCCGCGCTCAGTTCCGGGCGCGACACAAACAACGAAGCCGCCCGCGTGGCCTCGTCGAGGAGGATGATCTGGTAGCTGCGGGCGCGCACGGTGTGGCTGAACAAATCGTCGAGATCCTCCAGCAGTTGTTTGTGGTCCGAGTACCACGGCACCGACTCGATAAAGGTCTGCACCTTGTCGTGATAGTCGAAGCGGCCGCCGAGCATGCGCCGCTCCA
Source organism: Akkermansia muciniphila (assembly GCA_945861535.1). Lineage (GTDB taxonomy): Bacteria > Verrucomicrobiota > Verrucomicrobiia > Limisphaerales > BJHT01 > BJHT01. The sequence goes on from CAMAUZ010000053.1 coordinate 3,663, forward strand.
GCGCGTCGGACCCGGTGCCGAGCAGGAGCGGGAAAAAGTTCACGGCGGCCACGGCGCTCCCGAGGAACACCAGCAGCGCCACCCCGACGGCGAACCGGCTGATCTCGGCGGGAAACAGGGAGCGCGCGAGAAACAGCAGCGAACAGGCGACGATCATCAGCATCGACAGCCGCAGCACGCGGCCGGCCACGCGGCCCAGCGCAAACTGAATGTCCAGCAGTTGGTGGAGCAGCGCGCTGTAGGCGACGATGAAGCCGTAGAAAATCGCCGCCAGACTGCCGAGCGGATAGATCTGCCAGCCAGTGAACGGATAGCGGTAGATGCCGAGGATGGGCAGGAGGTCGTTGTTGCCGAAAAAAATCAGGATGCCCTGCGCCCAGATCAGCGACTTGACGCGCGCGCGGTTCAGCGGCGAGAGGGACGAGAGCCGACCGAGCAGCATGAGCATCGAGCCGATGGTTTCGACCGCGTACAACACCGTGAAGACCCAGAACGGCGGCGCGCCCTGCGAGTAGAAGGCGTAGCCCGTCCAGTGGACGCCGCGGACGAAGACCCCGGCCACGTCGGCGAGGGCGAGCAGCCCGTGTAATCCGTAGAGGTAGGCCAGCCATTTCGGGCGCGGCACGCGCGCGGTCAGCAGGCTCAGATGCAGCAGGCTGACCGGGAGAAAAATCACGCCGACCTGGAGAAACTTCGCCCAGAACAGCGCGTCCGCCGGATTCTGCACCCGGAACATGAAGCCCGTCCCGACGTTCCACACGGTGAGCGACAGGCCCCAGAGCAGGTACACCCGGTGCAGCGTCGAACGCGTGTCCCGGCTGAAAACGAACACCGCCAGCGCGAAATTAACCAGCGCCGCCGCCAGCGGGATGAGTTCCGAGAAGCGCATCAATACGCCTGATACTCGCGGAGAATCAGGCAGGAGTTTTTCCCGCCGAATCCGACGTTCAGGTTCATCGCCACCCGCGTCGGATACGCTCGCGGCTGGTTCGGGACGTAATCCAGATCACACCCGTCCGCGGGTTCCTGAAAGTTGATCGTGGGCGGGATGACTTGGTGCTTGATGGCCAGCGCGCAGATCACGGTCTCGATGGCTCCCGCCGCCGCCAGCATGTGACCGGTGACGGGCTTGGTCCCGCTGATGGCCACCCGCCGCGCGTGCGGGCCGAACAGCTTTTTAATGGCGAGTGATTCCACCTGGTCATTCGTGTCGGTGGCCGTGCCGTGTGCGTTGATGTAGGAAATTTCCGAGGCGTGCAGGCGTGCTTGGCGCAGTGCTTTTTCCATCGCGCGATACATGCCCACGCCCTCGGGATGCGGCGCCACCGAATCGTAGGCCTCGCAACTCCGCCCGTGCCCCAGCAACTCGGCGTAAATCGGCGCGCCGCGGTCCAGCGCGTGAGATAACTCCTCGAGCACGACAAATCCCGCGCCTTCGCCCAGGAGAAAGCCATCGCGCGACCGTTCAAACGGCCGCATCGAATGCTGCGGATCGTCGTTGCGCTTGGTCATCACCTTCATCTGGCAAAAGGCCGCCCAGAGCGGTGCCAGCAGCGGCGCTTCCGAACCGCCGGCGACCATCACATCCACCTCGTCCCGTTGAATCAGGCTCGCCGCGTAGCCCATGATGTCGTTGCCCGACGCGCTGCCCGAGCTGTAGGTGACCGCCAGGCCCTTGCAGCCCAGTTCGAGCGCAACCTCGCCGCTGCCCCCGCCGCAGTAGGCGTTGATCAACGTGAACGGACTCATCCCCCGGTAGCCCCTTTTTTCGTAGGCCGTCTGCCCTTTGAAGGAGCTTTCCATGCCGCCCACCGAGCTGGCCTCGACCACGCCGACGCGGTCCGCATCGAGCTTGGCGAAGTCCAGCCCCGCGTCCTTCGCGGCCTGCACCGCGGCGGCGATGCCGTACTGGATCGACCGCTCGAAGCGCCGCGCCAGTTTCGGGTCGCCGTATTTGCTGAAATCAAAATCCGCAATCTCCGCCGCGATTTCGTTGGGCAGACCGGCAGTCTCGAAACGCGTCACCCGCCGCGCGCCACTTTGACCGCCGCAGATGTTTCTCCAAAACGTGGGCACGTCCGTGCCGCACGCGGAAATCACGCCCAAACCGGTGATCACCACCCGCCGCTGGTCAGGATCAAAGCTCATGATAACTTCGGAATTTTGTAGGGAAACAGTGCCGGCGTGCTGCGCTGATAGGCCTGATAAACCGGGCCGAACTTCGCCACCAGCGCCGCCTCCTCCAGACGCACGCGCCAGAACAGGGCGGGCACGAAAACCAAACTCACCACCCCCAGCGACCACCACGCCTGCAACATCAGCCCGGCGGACAACAGCTCGAGCACCATCGAAAAATACGTCGGGTGGCGGACCCAGCGGAACGGGCCTTCGCGCACGAACTCATGCGTCTCGCGGATTTCCACATGCAGGCTCCAGAAGCGCCCCAGCGCCTGGATCGCCCGCCGTCGCAGCAGGAACGACCCGACCCCGCACCCCACGCCGGCGGCGAACGTCGGACCGCCGAGGCGGCCGTCGGACAGCAGATATTCGAGGATGCCGCCGACGATCATCAGCGTGCCGGCGAAGACGAACAGCCGCAGCGTCCACCGCTCGCGCACCGGCCCGGGCACCGTGTCGCGCCGGGTACCCAGTTCGGCCATGCGGGCCGCGTAGAGGACGAGCACGGCGCCGATTGGAAGCCAGCGTTCGAGTAACATCGAGATGGGCATTAACAAAATCCGGGGCGCGGTTCAATTGGATTACGGGAACGGCCGAGCGCCGCGCGTGTGGGGCAGGCTTCCAGCCTGCCGGTTCGGGCGGCATCCTGCCGCCCGTTCCGCGCGGCGGACATGCGGAATGGCGGAACCGGGAACACGGGGCAGGGATGCCCCGTGAACCGGCAGGCAAGGATGCCTGCCCCACCCGCGAGGTGCGGGTGCCCAGTGAGTCGCAGGCGGGCCATCCGCGCACCGGCAGTCGCCCGACATTTCCCTTCCGCATCCGGCTGGCTCCGGTTTAGCTGCCCCCGCCGCCTGCCCAGCGCCGGACGCGGCCTGAAGCGTGACCACCACCCATCGCCTGCTGCTCGTCAGCGACATCCACTACGCCAGCGACGCCGAGAAAGCGCGGCGCGAGTTCCGCCTGGCGGGCGTGGACAATCCGGCGGCGCGGATGCTCCTGCACGCCTTCCATCACCTCGTCTGGGAGCGTGATCCCTTTGCGCACAATCACTATCTCGACGGCTTTCTCGCGCGCGCCGGCAACGCCGACAGCGTGATCGCAAACGGCGATTTTTCGTGCGACTCGGCGTTCGTCGGCGTGAGCGACGCGGCGGCACGGGAGAGCGCGCTGCTGTGTCTGGGGCGGCTGCGCGCGCAGTGCGGCGGGCAGTTTCGCGCGGTGATCGGCGACCACGAACTGGGCAAGCGCAGCATGGTCGGCGGTCTCGGCGGGATGCGCTGGGAAAGCTGGCGGCGCACGGTGGCGGACCTCCGAATCGAGCCGGCGTGGCGGCAGGAAATCGGCCGCTACGTATTGATCGGCGTGGCGTCCTCGGTGCTCGCGCTCGACCTGTTTGCGGACGACCTGCTGAACGAAGAGCGCGCGGTGTGGGAGGAAGCGCGCGCGCAGCATTGGCGGGAGGTGCGCGCGATTTTTTCCCGGATCGAATCTTCGCAGCGGGTGCTGCTGTTTTGTCACGACCCGTCAGCCCTGCCGTTTCTCTGGCGCGACGACGTGGTCCGGGTGCGGCTCGGGCAGATCGAACAGACCATCATCGGGCATCTGCACACGCCGGTGGTGTTGTGGAAAAGCCGGCTGCTGGCGGGGATGCCGCAGATCTGTTTTCTCGGTCACACGGTCCGCCGGCTGAGCGGGGCTTTGCATGAAGCGCGGCACTGGCGGGCCTTCCGCGTGCGCCTGTGCCCGGCCCTGGCGGGGATCGAACTCCTGAAGGACGGAGGCTTTTACGCGGTGGACTTGGACCCGAGCGGCGGCGTCCCGGCACGCTTCACGCTACACCGTACCGGGAGCGGAAAAGCTCAAAGTTAAAAGCTCAAAGCTCAAGGGAAGGGAAGATCCAAGAACCAAGTTCCAAGCGGTGCCCCTTGGCCCTTGCAGCTTCCCTTGAGCTTTGAGCTTTGAGCTTTAGCCTTTGAGCTTTCCCGCCCCGTCTCGGTCCCGCGAACTCGCGGCCCTCCCGCTCACTTCGGCGGCGCGGGCGCGGGCGCCGGCGTGGCCGTGCCGTCGCGGCGGACCTCGACATCCAGCCGCGGCGCGGCATTGGTGCCGGTGCGGTTGAAGCCTTCGACGAGAAGCTGCCCGCTCTTCTTAAACTCGCCCCCCAGCAGTCCGCGGCGAATCCAGTCCAGGCGCTTGGCAATCGAGAGTTCAGCCCGGAGATGGTTGATCTGTTCGCGGAGGAATTCGAGGTCGTTGAGCTGACGTTCAAGCTCGGCCTTCTGCGCCTGCATCCGCTTGAGTTCCTTGAGGAGAAATTCGCGGTCGCCCTCCGACACCGCCAAGCGGCGCTCGGCGTCGCTGATCTGCGAGTTGAGCTTCGTCAGGGTGCCGTTGAGGACGACGACCTGCTTGCTGAGTTCGTCCTTGTTGGTCTCTAGCTGGGCGAGCTTGGCGTCCCGCTGGGCGATCTCGTCCTGCTTGGCCTTCTCGAGGGCGGCCATCGCGTTCTTGGTGGCGGTGAGCGCCGCCTCGGTGGCTTTGACCTCGGTCTCGGCCTTGACCAGCTTGGTTTCCGTGGTCGCCAGCTTGGTTTCCGTGGTGGCGAGTTTGGCCTTGGTATCGAAGAGATTGGAGGCGACGACGGTGAAGTTGGTGACGTAGTTGGTCAGGTTGAGGGACAGCGACTTGGTCTCGGCGACGCGGTTGGAGACGGCGGATTCGAGGGTGTAGTTGACCTTCAACTGTTCGTCGAGATTGGCGCGCACCTTGTCCCGCTCCCGCTTGATATCCTCGATGTAACCGTCGGCCTTGACGCGCTGTTTTTCGTTCACCTGATAGATGAGGAAAAGCGCGACGCCTAGGCCGATGCTCAAGAACAACAGGGCAACGATCGTAAGTTTTGCTTTCATGGAACGCGCGGGATGATGTGTTTGGGTCAGGGGGTTGGCAAGCAGCATCTATGACTTGCAATGAAGGGGTCGCCACCTAGATTCCGCCGCATGGATTTGCCGACCGAAATTCCGGTGATGACGCTGCCCAATGCGACGCTGTTTCCGCAGGCGATGTTGCCAGTGTTTGTCTATGAGGAGCGTTATCGGCAGATGTTGGCGGATGTCTTAGCGGGGCCGCGCATGTTTTCCATCGCCATGCGCAAATCCGGGGGCGGCAAGGACACTCCCTCAGTGGTCGCGGGCGTCGGCCTGGTGCGCGCGGCGGTACGGAACAAGGACGGCACGTCCAACCTCATCCTGCAGGGGCTGGCCCGGGTGGAATTGGAACCGCGCGCCAAACGCCTCAAACCGTATCGCGTCCACCGCGTGCGGGCGTTGCAACCCGCGCTGCCGGCGGGCCTCGTGGTGCAGGCATTGATGGCGCAATTGGGCGAACTGGTGCAATTCCGCCTCGAGAAAGGGCTGAAGCTGGCCGGTCCCTTGATTCAAAATCTGCCGCCGGGCAAATCCGGCCAGCATGTGAAAGAGCTGGCGCTCGAATCGATGAAGGAGTTTGCGCGGCACCTCGGGCGCATCAAAGACCCCGGGCTGTTCGCCGACATGGCGGCCTGCGCGCTCCTGCCGCAGCCGGGACACCGGCAGACCATTCTCGAATCCATCGAAGTCGAGGAGCGGCTGCGCAAGCTCACCGAACTGCTGGCCGAAGACGCCTGCCCCCCGGCGACGGATGAGAACGACGATTGTCCGTTTTAGGTTGGAGCGTTTCAGGCCGAACGCGGGCGTCTCACGCGCTCAGGCCGCCCGCAAATCGTCACGGCGCGCTTGGAGTGGCGCACCGATCACTGAATGGGGAAGCGAAGTTCGCAGGCGTGTCCACCGCTGCCGACCTCCATACCTCTTGGGCCGGCTGGAAAGCCGGCGCTCCAAGGCGCGCGTCTCCGCCGCTCACGGCGCGGGCACGGCCCGCAGAATTTTCACTTCCGCCTCGGCCTTGAGCTTCTCGAAGTACCCCGGCATCTGCTTCTCCGCCTCCTGCTGCTGCAATTGCTCGCGGATGCGGACCTTCACCAGTTCGAACTCCGTTTTCTTTGCCGGAATCTTCTCGTGCAGCTTGATGATCTGGTAGCCGAGCTTGGTTACGACGATGCCGCTGATTTCATTGGGCTTGAGCGCAAAGCAGGCCAGCTCGAACTCGGGCGACATCGCGCCGCGCGGGAAGGTGTATTCGCCGTTGTTGGTCTTCTTGTCCGGGTCGTCGCTGCCCTCGAGGACGAGCTTGGTGAAGTCCTCGCCTCCCTTCGCGCGCACGAGCAGTTTCTCGATTTCGGCGCGGCTGGCTTTTTTCTTTTCCTCGGGCAACTCCAGCTTGGCGTTCGGTACGCGCAGCAGGCTCGGGTCCACGGTCAATTTCAGAATCAGGCTGATCCGCACCTTCTCCGGCTGCTCGAAGCGCGCCGGGTTGTCCGTGTAAAACTTCGCCATGTCGGCCTCGGGGATCGCGATTTTGTTTTTCACCTCGCGGCTGAAAACCTCCTCGCTCACGCCGCGCTCGATCAACTGGCTCTTCAGCGACTCGGTGGTCATGCCCATCGACTCGACCTGCCGTTTGAACGACTCCTCGGTCCCGGCCCGCTGGCGCAGATCGGCGTAGGCCTTGTTGCCGGCGACCTCCCCTTTGGCTTTGTCGTCCGGCCCGGCTTTGCTCACGAGAATTCGGGTGACAATCATCCGCGCCAGGAGCTTGTCTTCGATCTCGCGGCGCTGGGCCTCGGGGATCGCGGCCTGACCGCGGGCGGCCTGGTTGGCGCGGTACTCCATGAAGGCGCGCTCCAGTTCGCTGGCCTTGATTTCAAAACCCTTGCCTTTGACCACCGGCAGGTCGGGAAAAAGTTCGACCGCCGCCGGCTTGGCCGGCGCGGGTTCAGCGGCGGTCACGGCCAAGGCCGACAACAGGGCCGCGCCGAGCACGGCGGCGCGAACACGGAGCAACAGGCGCGAGGTGGGCATCATGGTATCAAATGGTATCAGAGCGTGACGACGTGGACGTTGGTGATGTCCGGGTCGGTCTGGATTTCCTGCAGGAGCTGCGCGGGCGGAACGCTGTCTAGGTTGAACACCGTCAACGCCTGCCCGCCGGCGGCGTCGCGGCTGAGGCTCATGTTCGCGATGTTCACGTTATGCTTGCTGAGCAACGTGCCGAGATAGCCGACCATTCCTGGCCGGTCCTTGTTGTTCAGCAGCAGCAGGACGCCCTCGGGATTGATTTCCACCGGACGGCTGAACAGGCGGACGATGCGCGGATTGTTCGGCGAACCGAAGAACGTGCCGCCCGCCGAAATCACCTTCGCGTCGCCGCTGAACAACTGGACGTGCAGCCACTCGTTGAAGGTCACCGGCTCGTCCGAGCGCTTCTCCTCGACGTTCAGGCCCTGCGCCGTCGCGGCCGCGCGGACATTGACGTTGTTCACATCCTTCGCGCCGCCGACCGAGAGGTAGCCGCGCAGAATCGCGCGCGTCACCGGGTCAATGTTCGGCAGGTCTTTCGCCTTGCCGCCGTAGGTGATGTGGAGCCGGTCCACCAGCGGCGGCGCGACCTGGCCCAGCAGCCGGCCGAGCTTCTCGCCGAGCACAAGATAGGGCTTTACCGCCTCGTAGGTCTTCGCGTCGAGGAACGGGAGATTCACGGCGTTGCGCACCTCGCCCGTGAGCAGGTAGCCGGTGATGACCTCGGCCACTTCGATGCCGCATTTTTCCTGCGCCTCCTCGGTGCTCGCGCCGAGATGCGGCGTGAGAATGACGTTGGGCAATTTGCGCAGCGGATGATCGGCCGCAAGCGGTTCGACGACGAACACATCCAGCGCGGCGCTGGCGACGCGGCCCGATTGCAGCGCGGCAGTGAGGTCGTCCTCCTTGATGATTTCGCCGCGCGCGCAGTTCACGATACGCACGCCGGGCTTCATTTTGGCGAACGCGTCGTGGTTCAGCATGTTGCGCGTCTGGTCGGTGACCGGCATGTGGACCGTGATGAAATCGGCCTCGCGATACACGCCGTCGAGGTCCAGCACCATCTCGATGCCGAGCTGCCGCGCGCGCGCCTCGGTGAGGAAGGGATCATACGCCAGCACCCGCATCCCGAACGCGAGCGCGCGCTTGGCCACCTCGCCGCCGATGCGCCCGAGGCCGAGCACGCCGAGTGTTTTGCCGAAAATCTCGGTGCCCTGAAACAATTTGCGATCCCACTTGCCGGCGGCCATCGAGGCTTGGGCCGCGGGGATTTTGCGGGCCAGCGCGCCCAGCATGAAGAAGGTCAACTCGGCGGTCGTGATCGTGTTCCCGCCGGGTGTGTTCATCACCACCACGCCGCGCTGCGTGGCGGCCTCGACATCCACGTTGTCCACGCCGACGCCCGCGCGACCGACGACTTTGAGCTGTTTGGCGGCCTCAAGGACCTTCTTGGTGATCTTGGTTTCCGAGCGCACCACGATGGCATCGACGTCGGCGACCACGGACAGGAGGTCCGCCTCGGCAAGACGTTTTTCGAGCACAGTCACCTGAAATTCCGGGCGTTGCCGGAACAATTCGATGCCGCGCGGCGAGATTGGATCACAGATCAAAACCTTCATAAAAATTAAAGCGGCGGCACAGTAGGGAACCGACTTTGGACGGTCAAACACTTCCCCCGGGCGCGGGGAAAAAGCTCCAAGGACAAAGCTCAAAGCTCAAGGGAAGTGCCAAGGACCAGGCTCCAACGGGGCGGACGTGGTAATCCCTGACCCGCCGCGGAGTTCGGAAAATCCAAGCCGTGTCTATGCAGTCAGCGCGACCGGAGCGCGGCCTTCAGGCCGCAGAAACGCGCGCCTGCAACGACCGTTCCGAACAATCCGAACGGGCATCTCGGTTCACCGTTTGGTGAGTCAAAAAAGTTTTCCGGAAAAATCGCCCGCCCCACACAGGCCGCACGTTTCTGCGGCCTGAAGGCCGCGCTCCGGTCGCGCTCATTGCATCCTTACGGCCAGGAATTTCCACAACTCAAGCGACGAGCCTTCGAACTTGTCCCTTGGCCCTTCCCTTGAGCTTTGAACTTTGAGCTTTGAGCTTTCCCCCTCTCACCCCACGAGCACCGTCTCGATCAACGCCCCCGGCACCTGCTGCCCGTATTCCACCGCGCCGATCTTGCGCGCGAGGACGAACTTGATCTCGCCCGCGCTCACCTTCTTATCGAGCTTCATGGCTTCGCCCAGACGCGCCCGGCTGGCGCGGTTGAGTTGGATCGTCACCGGCAATCCCGTCGCGGCCAGCAACGTGCGGATGCGCTCGACCTCGCCCTCCGACAGCCCGAGCAGCGTCGCCGACAGACGTGCGGCGGCGACCATGCCGATGGCGATGGCTTCGCCGTGCAGAAATTTTCCGTAACCGGAAATGGCCTCGATCGCGTGCCCGATGGTGTGGCCGAAATTCAAAATCGCCCGCAGCCCCGACTCGGTTTCATCCTGTCCGACCACCTCCGCCTTGATCTCGCAACAACGCGCCACCACGGCGGCGAGCACACCCGCATCGCGCACCAAAATTTTTGGCAGCTCGCGCTCCAACCGCCGGAACAACGGTGCGTCGTAGATGATTCCGTATTTGATCACCTCCGCCAGACCCGCACGAAACTCGCGGTCCGACAGCGATTGCAGCGTCGCCAGATCGCACAGCACGAGGCGCGGCTGATAAAATGCGCCCACGAGATTTTTCCCCGCCGGCAGGTTCACGCCAACCTTCCCGCCAACCGAGCTGTCCACCTGCGCCAGCAGCGTTGTCGGCACCTGGACGAACGCGATACCGCGCAGATACGTCGCCGCCACGAAGCCCGCGAGATCCCCCACCACGCCGCCGCCCAGCGCCACGACGAACGCCTTGCGCTCGAGCCGGTGCGCTGCGAGCTGCTGATAACACTCCTGCACCCGCGCGATGCTCTTGGACTTCTCGCCCGCCGGCACCGTGATGCGGATCGGCGCGAACCCCGCCGCCGTCAGCGACTCCTCGGCGCGTGCGGCGAGCAACGGCGCGACATTCGTGTCCGTGATGATCGCGCACCGCTGCCCGAGACCGAGCTTGCGGCACTCCGCGCCCAGCCGGTCCAGCAAACCGGGAGCGATGAGGATGGAATAACTTCGTGAGCCAAGCGGCACTTTTACGACGCGCATCGGCGCACGATAGGGAAAGGCGACGGCGAGTCAAAGAACCGCTGCCGGCGCGCGGGCGGCCCGCCCCCCTTGTAGGAGTCGAGGTAACGAGACTCTGACCTTTTCCACGCGAGCAGCGGACTGAGTCTCGTGGGCTTACTCGGGTGAGGCGTGCGAGATCGGAACTTGGTTGCAAGACGCGGCGTGAAGCGTTCTTGGGCGGGCTTCTCGCGGAAGGAGGTCAGAGTCTCGTCACCTCGACTCCTACAAGGGACGGAAGTGCGCCCCACCCGCGCCTCCCCACGATCCCCTTGCCAAGCCCCGCGCGGAATGCCGAGATTCCCCGCGCCATTTATGAATTTGCCCAACCTCCGCATTCTCGCTGCCGCCCTGCTGCTCGCGCTCGTGTTCGCCCTCGCCGCCTGCCAGCAAAAACCCGCCGCGCCTTCCGTGCCCGCCGATCCCACCTCCGCCCCCGCCAACACCAAGACCAATTTTTATTTCGTCAAAGGCGTGATCAAGGAACTCAAGCCCGACGGCCGCACCGCGATCATCGAGCACGAGGCGATCCCCAATTACATGGACGCCATGACCATGCCGCTGCGCGTGAAGAACACGAACGAACTCGCCAGCCTCCACCCCGGCGACCAGGTCTTTTTCCGCATGGTCGTCACCGATTTCGAAGGCTGGATCGATCAGGTTACCAAGACCGGCACAGCCCCCGCCGTCACTCCCGGGACGACGAACGCGCCCGGGGCGAAACCGAAAGGTGCCTTCCGCCGCGTGCGCGACGTGCTGCCGCTGAACATCGGCGACGCCGTCCCCGATTATCCGCTCACCAATCACCTCGGCCAGGCCATCAGCCTCGGGCAGTTCAAAGGCCAGGCCCTCGCGCTCACCTTCATCTTCACCCGCTGCCCGTTCCCCGAGTTCTGCCCGCGCATGGGAAACAATTTCCAAGCCACGGCCAAAAAGCTCGCCGCCCTGACCAATGCCCCGACCAACTGGCATCTCCTCTCGATCACCTTCGATGTCGAGTTCGACACGCCTTCCGTGCTCAAAGGCTACGCCGCGCGCTACCCGGCGGACCCCGCACACTGGAGCTACGCCACCGGCGCACAGATCGAAATTGACGCGCTCACCGAACAGTTCGGCCTCGGCTTCGCACGCGAAGGCACGATCTTTAATCACAACCTCCGCACCGTCGTGATCGACGCCGCCGGCCGCGTGCAATCCATCCTCATCGGCAACGAATGGAAACCCGAGGAACTGATCGCGGAACTGGTGAAGGCGGCGAAGGTCACGGCCGCGGCGGCGGAGACGAAGGGGAAATGAACGGACGGGCAACTTGGCCAATCCGCAGCTGACTGTCATCAAGCGCCATGCCAGAGATTCCACATCCGGGACGGCCGGTTGAACTCATCTGCTTTCGGTCATTGATGGCGGCGTGCTTGACCCTTTCCGTAGCGATCCTCTGGGGCGAGGCCCGAAGCCAGAATATCCAGAGCGTCATGCACGGAGCTCCGCTCGATGCGGGAGTGTTCTGCGGCACTGTGCTGTTCTTCCTCGCATTATTCTGCCTTCGAAGATACGGACGATTGGCAGTCTATGGATTGCTCCTCAGCCTGTGGACCCTGTTCGTGTGCATCTTCATGCCGACCGTGTGACGGGGCGCGGTGAACGTCTGTTTCAGGAAAATGAGCGCACCGCAAAACCCCCAACGAAATTCAGAAAAATGCGGATCGGAAAAATAATCATCGGTGTAGCCGGCATGGTTCTCGCCGTGCTGCTTTTCGCGCCACTCGTGGTTACGGTTTGGTTGACATACGTGAATCCCATGGGTCACGGGGATTTGATGTTTTCAGACGGGAGCCATGTGATGTCCGGTTGGCAGATGTGGGTGGTGCTGGCGGTGCTGGCCTCGTTGGGTGGCGGCATCGGTGTTTTCTCAATCTACGCTCTCACCTCCAAGAAGGATGACACCTGACATTTCTGCCCCCTTGATCAACCGCGCTGCATCGCTTCCCCCTCGGGCGCGTGCCGGAGGCACGCAAGAAATTAGCCGGTGGTGAAGCGCAGCGGAACCACGGGATCAACCGAACCAACCATCCCTGCGCCCCGGCGGGGCGCGAGAGGCGTGGCCGGGCACGGGATCGGACAGCGAACAACGGCCGCGGAGTGCGGCCGTCCCCGGCCGCAGCGGCAACACCGGAGCCGGAGCGTTGGAAATTTGTTGCGCCCTCGCGAGTGCGTGGCTGCTGCGGGCGGGACGCCCGCGCTCCGGAGTCCTCGCAGCGCGCTTGGATTTTGGCGCGCGGGCAGTGCCCGCCCGCAACGGCTCCGCACCTGCGACAACCCCAAAAATTCTCAGCACCCCGGCTCCGGTGTTGCCGCTGCGACCGGGGTCCGGTCGCGCTCCTTGGGTTGGAGCTCCGCCGCCCTGTCCTACAACTCTGCAAAATCCTCGCCCGCCGCGAGGATTTTTCCCGGAGCGCGGCTGTGTGCGCGGAGCACCAGCCGCAGCAGGTTGACCGCACGGAAAGCCTCTGATTTCTAAGGGTGCCCACGACGTTTCGGGGCTGCTGCGGCTGGTCCTCGGCGGACACAGCCGCGCTCCTTGGGCTGCGGCTCCGCCGAACTGTGTTCATCGTGTCTCGGTGGTTCCCCTAATTGGCTCGAGTGAATAGTCACGGCCAAAGCGGGCATGAGGGTTTGGCTGCGCTGACTCTCGGCTGAAGCCGGGTGCTGAGGAGCAGGCGGCACTGCCACCCGCGGAATCTGGGCCACCGGCGCACGCGCCGCTCTTATCCGTAACTATGCAGTGAGGGCGACAGGAGCGCGGCCTTCAGGCCGCAGCAACGTTCATCCGCAGCGAACGTTACAAACAACCCGAACGCGGACCTCCACTCACCCTATACTGAGTCAGAAAAGGAGTCTGGAAATTCGCTCGCCCCATACAGTATCCACGCTCCTGCGGCCTGAAGGCTGCGCTCCTGCTGCATAGTCACGGCTTATTCTCCCGCCGACGAAGGTCCGCCGCTCCCCCTGTTCCGGTCCTTCCCTTGAGCTTTGAGCTTTATCCTTTGAGCTTTTCCCCCCTCGTCGTCAGCGCCACGAACACATCCTCGAGCGACGGCGCGATCACGCGGATGTCGGCGCGCAGGATTCCCACCAGCGCGAGTTCGGAGCGGATGCGCGCCTCGGTCAGGCCGTGGTCGATGAGCAGGTGCATGGACTGGCCGAACACGGTCGCGCTGCGCACGCCCGCGAGCCGGTGCATCGCCTGCAAGCCGACGGTGACGTGGTCGCAGGTCACGTCGAGCCGACGGGTGCCGGCGGGATTGACCTCGGGCATTTGCTTGAGGTCGTCGGGCAGGCCGCACACCACGAGCTTGGAAAGATGGATGTAGCCGACGTGCGAGCACCGCTCGGCTTCGTCCATGTAGTGCGTGGTGACAAACAGCGTCATGCCCTGGCTCGAAAACTCGAACAGCAAATCCCACAGCTCGCGCCGCGCGACCGGATCAATGCCGGCGGTTGGCTCATCGAGGAACAGCACCTGCGGGCGATGCACGAGCGCGCACGCCATCGCGAGGCGTTGCCGCCAGCCGCCGGAGAGCAGGGACGCGCGGCGTTGCAGGAACGGCTCCAGATGCGCCATCGCGATCAGTTCATCCCGGCGCTTCGCCAGCGCCGCGCCGCCCAGGCCGTACAAACGCCCGTAAAACATGAGGTTCTCGTGAACGGTCAGCTCGTCGTAGAGCGAGAATTTCTGCGACATGTAGCCGATCAGCGTCTTGATGCGGTCGGTCTCTGCGGCGACATCGAAGCCGTTCAGCCAGGCGTGGCCGGAGGTCGGTTGCAGCAGGCCGCACAACATGCGGATCACGGTGGATTTGCCCGAGCCATTTGGGCCGAGGAAACCGAAGATCGAGCCGCGCGCGATCGAGAAGGAAACGTTGTCCACCGCGGTGAAACTGCCGAAGCGGCGCGTGAGATTCTCGCAGCGGATGATGGCTTCGGCGGGCATGGGCGGCGGCGGGAGGGCGGAGGGAATCAGTGATTTTCAACCACCGATGGACACGAATGGCCACGGGTGGGAAAGGAGGATTCCCAGCGGCGCAGAGCACTCAACGGTTGCGGCGGCCGAGATGGGTTTTTATCCGGGTTCATCCGTGTCCATCGGTGGTTGCTCAATTCTTCCTCCCCGTCGCGGGAGCAGCCGCGACCGGGGCCGCGGGCTTGCGGCCCGGTCGGGCCAACTCCGCCGGCAGGTTGGGAAAATCCGCCTCGATGGACATGCCTCCGCGGAGTTTGCCGCCGGGATTTGGCAGGCCGATTTTAACGCCAAACACCTGCTGCAATCGCTCGTCGCGGGTCTGCACGTTGCGCGGAGTGAACTCCGCCGCCCGGCTGATCTGCTCGATGACGCCGGGGAAGGTTTCGTTCGGCGACGCATCGGGTTTCACCACCGCTCGCTGGCCGACCTGGAGATGGCGCAACCACGGCTCGGGCACGAACACGCGGACCCACAGATGATCGTTCAGCAGCAGCGTGGCGGCCTCGCGATTGGGGGCAAGCACGTCGCCGACCTTCACGTTGAGCACTTCGAGAATGCAGTTCGTCGGCGCGAGAATCCGTGTCTCGCGGAGCTGGGCATCGATCTCCGCCAGTTGCGCGCGCACCTGCGCGAGGCGTTCCGGGCGCGTGCCGGCGGTCAGCAAATCGAAGCGGCTGCGGGCCGCCGCCGCCTGCTTGTCGAGCATCGCCAACCGGCTGGTGGCGCGGTCGCGTTCGGTGGCGGACACCGCGCGGACGGCGAACAGTTCGCGCGCCCGTTTGTCCTCGGAGCGGGCGAATTCGAGATCGGCGGTGAGGGCTTCCCACTCCTGGCGCGCGGCGGCGATTTCCTCGCGGCGCGGGCCGTTGACCATTTCCTCGAGCAGCGCGGCGGAATAATCGCGGCGCGCCTTCAGCTCGGCGGCATCGAGTTCAATGAGGGTGGCGCCGGCGGTCAGGGCGTCGCCTTCGCGGGCGAGGATGCGCTCGACGCGCCCGCCGTAGCGCGAGGCGATGTGGACTTCGTCGGCCTCGATGGTGCCGGAGATCGCGTGGTCGGTGGCGGAGGAATTGCGCCAGTCGCAGCCGCTGCTGGCGAGCCAGAGGAGCAGCGTGGCAGCGACGGGAATGAATATTCGTTTGGGCACCGTGGGGCGGACGCTAACGCAAACCCCGGCGTGGTTGCCAGCCTCGCGTCGCAGGTAGGGCGCGTCTGTCCTCAGCGCGCCGGTGGGGCGTCCATCCGTTCCGCGGCGCGCTGAGGACAGACGCGCCCCACCAATTGCCGCGCCCTATCCGCCTCCTCACGTCGGCGGCTACGAGTCGGTGGCGGTCTCGCGCTATTCCACCAAGCGCACGCGGTAGAAAAGCGGGCCGGCGGCGGAGTTGGTGGCGCGGTATTCGCGGTCCCAGCCGTTGCCGGGGACGTTGGTAATCACCGCGGTCCAGTTGGTTCCGAAGAGGCTCGGGCTGCATTCGAGGACGTAGTTTTTCGAGAACGCGGTCGGCCAGCGCAGGACGATCTCGTGCGGGTGGGAGTTCGAGCCGCGGCCGGCGCGCATGTGGAAATGGGACGCCGCGTCGTTCAGATCCGTGCCCGCGCGGAACTCGGCGCGGTTGGAGATGCCGTCGCCATCGGCGTCGGCGTGCGCGGCGGCGAGGAGATTCGAGACCGAGCCGAAATGCCGCAGCCGCCACGCGTCGGGAATGCCATCGCCGAGCGCCGAGCCGGAGCGATCCCGCAGCGTGAGCAGGCCGTTGACGATCTGCCGCGGGAACAGGCCGATGCCGTTGGGTGAAGCCGACGCGTGATCGAAGCTGACCGCGTAGGCGGCGCTTGCTGGCGCGTTCGCCGGAAGCGTGACCACCAGCGTGCCGACGAGGTTGGTGCCGGTGACGCCCGCGACGGTGTGATCGAGCCACACGCCCGCGTAATTGCCCGGCCCGGTCGAAGTGCTGGTGAACGGCTGGCCCAGTCCCGCGACCGGATTGAACTGCACCGTCGTTGTGATCGGCGGCGAGCCGTCGAGCGGATTCACGTTGAGATTCAGCATCAGCACGCGGATGGGAAATGCGCCGGTGATGCGAACGCTGATGGGGATTGCCAACGTGCCGCCCGCGCTGGCGGTTGCGTCACCCGCGACAAACGTCACCGCCGCCGGTTCGTCGCCAGTCGGCGTCTCGGCCCCGAGTTTGGCGCGCAGCGGCGCGGACAAACCAGTGCGGAACACATTCGGCACTTCCTCCGCGACGCGCACGCCGCCGGACCAGTAGCGGCGGTACCATTTGAGCGTCGGGTCGAGCGAGCGGCGGAAGGTGACGAAGATGTCGTCCACGTTCAGCGCCCCGTCGCCCAGCGTGATGGCGTCGATCACGGAGGCGTCGGAACCATTGAAAATCGGGAATGAACTGCCGTTGGAGGAATCCATCGCGTCGAAGAAATCACTGCCTGTGGGCGGGCGGTTCACCGAGTAGGCGGCGGCTTGGAAAATCTGGAGCACGTCCACGCTCAACAGCGAGCCATCGCCGAAATCGCCGGCGTTAAACCAGCGGAACGGCGCGGTGTCGCCGACGATGTATTTGAGCTGCCCGACGGTGACGAGTTTGACCGAGTTGATCGGCGCGGCATTGGTCAGCGCGCCCTCGGTCGGCGTCTCGATGAAGACGTCGGAGGAGAGGCCGTTGGCGGTGGCGCTGGGACGGGTGACCTCGACGAGATACTGCTGCCCGGCGGTCGCCGCGGGCGGAATGCTGAAGGCGAAGCTGCCCACGACGACGCGGCCGTCGGCGCTGAGGAAGCGGCGGTTGTGGGCGCGCGAGTAGGTGATGAGGTCCTGGTTGCCGGTGTCGTAGAGGTTGGTCATGCCGGGGGTTTCGAGCCAGCCGACGCCGATGAGATTTTGCGCGACGTTGGTGAACAGCAGGTTCGACATCGAGCCGCCGGAGAACATCAGCGGCGGAATGCGCAGGAAGAAACCGTTGTTTACGGGATGGGGTTTTTCGAGGTGCGAGGTGAAGCCCACCGCGCCGGGCGCGACGGCGGGCGAGCCGTTGGTGGCGGCGGCGCTCACCGCGAACTGGAGCGACATCATCCGTTGATCGGGCAGCAGGCTGAGCGTGATCGGCGCGTAGAAGCGTTGTCCCGGCGAGCCGACAAACGAGCTTGAGGCCTCGCCGCTGTCGAAGCCGAACGTGATGCGGTTGGCGACGAAATTGGAGGGCGTGAAGAGATTCGAGACCACGGCGCTGGGGACGAAGTGATCTTTGTAGGCGATGACTTTGAACAGCAGGTTGCTGGTGCCGAGGTTGAGCGAAACCGGATCGCCGGAGGCAATCGGGCCGAGGCTGGGCAGGCCGTTGGTCGGGTCCGAGCCGTCGATGGTGTAATACATTTTCGCGCCGGTCGTGAGGTTCGAGACCCGGAAGGACGCGGCGTTGTCACCGGCGATGTCGGGCGTGGCGGTCTTGAATTGAAAGCGCGCCTTCACCACCGGGCTGGGCCGACGGCCATCCATCGAGCTGATCGACTTGATGGTGAGATCGGGCTGCACGGGCGAGATGAGCGAAGGCGGCAGCGACGAGCCGCCGTTGCGATAGAGCGGCGCGAGGCCGGTGGCCGAGGTGGGATTGGGCACCGTGTCCTCGAACGCGTTCGGCGGCGTGCTGCCGGAACTGAAGTAAGTCTCGACGCCCGCCTCGGCGAGGATGGCGATGGGGACCTCGTTGTTGAACACGGCCTGCGTCACCGGCACGAGCTGCGTCGTGGTCTGGCCGGTGGTGGGATCCACGGCGAGAATCACATAGCCAATCTGGGGGGAGTCGATGGCCGGCAACGGCGGCGATTGCTGCACGCGGCGCACGGCGCCATTGCCGGAATCGACAACGAGAAATGCGCCGTTCAACGGGTCGGGGGCGAGGCCGATGGGGGAGTTGAATTTCGCGATATTGGTCGCGCCATTCGCGAGGCCGGACTGGCCCGCCTGGCCCGCGGAGGTCTCGACGGTGAAGGTGCCGAACGGGGCGTTGGTGAAGAGCCGCCGCAGCGTGTGATTGCCAGAGTCGGCGATGAGCAGGCCGGGGCCGGCGCCCATCCACCAGAGGGCGCGCGGCGCGCTGAACTGCGCGTTGAGGGCGTTGGGAAAAGCATCGCCGGCACCGCTCTGGCCGGTGCCGGCGCGGATGCTGACGGAGCCGTCCGGGGCGACGGACTTGATCTGATGGTTCAGCGTGTCGGCGACCCAGAGTTCGCCGGCGTCCCCGAGCGAGAGGCCGTTGGGTTGGTTGAATCCGATGGCGTAGGTGGTGACGACGTTGTTCGTGTCGAGCTTGCGGATGACGTTGTTCTTCGAGTCGGCGATGAAGACGTTGCCGGCGGCATCGGCGGTGACGCCGAGCGGGGTGTTGAAGCGTGCGACGCTGCCCGCGCCGTTCGCCGAGCCGGGAGCGCCGGGAGCGCCGGCGAGCGTGGTGACGCGGCCATCGAAACCCACGAGGCGGATGGTGTGATTGCCCGAGTCCGCGACGACGAGACCGCCGCGCGCCAGGGCGATGCCCGCCGGACCGAAGAAGCGCGCGACGAAACCCGCGCCGTCATTGGTGCCGCGGTTGCCGGAGAAATCTCCGGCGAGCGTGAGGAGCGAGCCGTTGTTGGGCGTGTAGCGCACAACGCGATGCGCGCCGCCGAACAAGCCGCCGCCATCGGTGATGAAATAATTTCCGTCGGGTCCGATCACGACGCTGTGCGGCTCGACCAGGCCGCTGGCGAACACGGTGTCAACGGTCTGCGCGTGCGCGCCAGTGACCGTGGCCGCGAGGAACGCCGTGAGGAGAAATCCGGTGAATGCCTTTGTTTTCATGGCTGCTGGCGGGGTGGCGGCGAATTACGGGAGCACGCGGAGGCGGTAGAAACCGGTGCCGCCCGGCGCAGTGGGCGCGGGGATGTCGGCGGTGTAGCCGTCGCCGGAGTTGGTGGCGAAAGGCGTCCAGTTCGGCACGACGAGCGAGGGACTCCACTCGGAGACGTAGAGCTTGCCGGGCGCGGTGAGCAGGCGGAGCGCGAGGCCGTCGGGCCGGCCGTTGGTGAGGCGCGCGGAGGCATCGAGGCGGGGCCGCGAGGCGCGGTCGGTGGGATCGGTGCCGGCGAGGAACTCGGTGAGATTCGACACGCCATCGCCATCGGGATCGGCGTCCGCAGCGGCGCGCGGGTCATCAACGCTGCCGAAGAAACGGATTTTCCACTCATCGGAAATGCCGTCGACGGGGCGGGGCGCGGGGCCGACCCAGACCGCGCCGGAGAGGGTTTCAAACTCATACTGCGTCGCGAGATCGGGCGCGCCGTCGGCGTTGGCGAACTGGATGCGATAGGCATCGCCGCGCGCCGCGGCGGCGGGAATGCGGAAGCGGAGATGACCAAGGACGGTCCGGGTTTGGCCGGCGAGATTGAGCGCGCCGAGGTTCCACGCGCAGCCGACTTGCGTGGCGGTGAAATTGACTGGAGCCAGCGCGCCCGCCGCGAGCGGGACGAATTGCACGGCACTCTCGAGCGGCGGCGTGGCGAGGCCGACCGGTGAAACAATCGCGCGGAATTGCAGGCCGCTGAGGCGGGCGAGTGCGCCGATTTTGACAAAGACCGGGACGCTCACATCGGAGCCGGGCGCGACGTTTTCGACGAGGCCCGCGCCGAGCAGCGCCTGGCGCTTCCAGATTTCTCCGGCACCGGGAGGGACCACGCGGCCGACGAGGCTGGCGCGCAGCGTCGTGGTGCCGTTGGTGCGCACGCCGCCGGCGGCCCAGCCGCGCGACCAGTTGTTCGTGCTCACGCCGAGACCGGGCGCGCCGTTCAGGCGCAGCGAGCGCAGGAGGATGATCTGCCAGTCGAGGAAACGAATCTGGTGGTCGCCGCCGACCGTGCCATCGGCGTCCTCGGGGTAGGCATCCATCGCATCGAAGGCGTCGGTGAAACTGTAGGGGAGGCGGATGCCGAGGGAGGCGTAGAAGACATTGTTGACATCGCTATTGTTGAGATCTCCCGAGCCGAAATCGCCGGCGTTGTACCAGCCCGACGACGCGGTGTCGCCGACGAGGTATGCGAGGCTTTGCACGGTGATCGTTTGCGACGCGAGCGGCGTGAGCGTGACCGGCGTCTGGAGGCCGTCGGACGTGCCGGAGGGCTGGAGGACGGTGATCTGGTAGCTGTCGCCATTCGCCGCGCCAGGCGGGAGGGGCACGGCGAGCATCGCGGCGACGCCGAAGCGGCTGACGGACAAATTGGAGTTGGTGCCGATCATCGAGAGCGCGAGGCCGCGCGTGGTCCCGAAGGTGTAGCCGAGCGAGTTGACGAGCGTGGGCGCGCCGGCCTGGTCGGAGGTGATGGTGGCGATGAAGTCGTTGCTGGAGATCGGGAGCGCGCGGAATTGATCGAGAATCATCGGGGCCGCGCCGTTGGGCGTGACCTCGACGCGGAACTGGAGGGACTTGAGGCGGTCGCTGGCGCGGAGGTTCACGACGACGGGCACGACGATCGTCGAGCCGATGCCGGCGGCGAGCGTGGCGTTGTAGCCGGGCGGGATGCCGATGGTGGTGACGGGCGCGGCGAGGCCGCTGAGATTGGTGCTGGCGCTGTTGGTGCCGCTGAAGACGAAGGCCTTCAAACGCAGGCTCGCGAGGTCATTCGTCGGACTGGCCCAGCGGATCGTGCCGGTGCCGCCGGAGATCGCGAGGGGCGTGCTGTTGGTCGTCGGCTCGGTGCCGTCGGTGGTGAAGAACACGTTCGTGCTGGAGCTGGTGACGGTGAGGAGCTGGCCCATCGGGAAGTAGCCGGAGTTCGGCGTGAGCGTGAGCGACGGGGGATTCAACGTGATGCCCGAGCTGCCGATGGTGTCGCCGCCGCCGCTGGACGAGCCGCTCGGGCCGGTGAGGCCGGTGCCGGTGGCTTTGCGCACGAGATGATAAAACTGCTCGGTGACGAACACGTCGCCGCTGCCGTTGACGACGACGCCCTCGGGTTCGCGGGCCTCGGCGACGGCGGCGGTGCCATCGACCCAGCCGGGGAAGCTGTCGGGGCCGGTATACCAATTCGCCGCGGCGATGCCGTAGAGCACGGACACGGTGCCGTCGGGCGCAATCTTGCGGAGCTGCTGATTGCCGGTGTCAGCGACGACGAGGAACCCGCCGCCGGCTTTGGCGAGACGATGCGGGGAGTTGAAGCGCGCGATGCTCGGGCCGCCGTTGATCGCGCCCGCGCCGTTGAGGCCGGTGAGGGTGGTGAGGGCGAGCGTGACGGGATTGAAAATGCGAAGGGCGTGATTGCCGGAGTCGCTGATCGCAACGTTGCCGTTGTCGAGCACGACGACGCCGCGCGGCGCGGCGAGCGGGATCGCGGTGACAGGCGCGAGCGTGGTGACGATGCGGTTGGTGGCGTTGACGAAGCGCAGCGCGCCGGCGAGTTCGGTGACGTAGCAGTTGCCGCTGGCGTCGAGGGCGAAGGCGGTGGGCGAACTGAGCGCGGTGGCGTTGTTCGTCGCGATGAGATTGCCGAAGCTGTCGTAGCGGCGGATGAGTCCGTCGCCCTGCGTGAGAACATAGAGATTGCCGGCGGGATCGAGCGCGACATCGACCGGACGATTCAGGCCGGCGAGGAGCGTGGTGGTCTGGCCGGCGGAGAGATCGAGGCGGCGGACGGCGTTGTTGCCAGTGTCGGCGAGGAAGAGGTAGCGGCCGGAGGAATCGAGGGCGAGGCCGGCGGGCTGGTTGAATTGCGCGGTCGCGCCGGTGTCGCCATCGGCCGAGCCGGCGGAGGAGGTGGGATTGAACTGGCTCGGTCCGCCGCCGAGCGTGTCGGCGACGACTTGGGCGTGGGAGTGCGCGGGGGCGAGGACGAGGAGGAGCGCGAGGGCGAGGGCGACGAGCGCGCCGGAAGTTTGGAGTTCCGCCTTTAGGCGGAAAGCGCGGGGAGTGGGTGCGCTGTGACAGTTCTCTAATCGCGTAACGGAGGACGCCGAGCCGCCTAAAGGCGGGACTCCGAACGGGGAGAGGCGGCGGTGCGGTGCGGTGGCGGCGGTGTTCATGAGCGTGGCGGGTTGCGTGCGGAGGCCGATGCTCAGTTGCCGCTGTTGCCGCTGTTGCTCTTGTTGAACCACTGCTTGGGCTTGCCGCTGTCCCAGGCGGTGTCGGTCGGCTCATTGCGTTCCACCATTTTGGTTTTGAGGAACGTCGTCGGCGTGGCCTGGAAGTCGTGTTCGGCGACGATGGTGGGCGTGATGAAGATGAGGAGGTTCGACTTGTTGCGGGTCTTGGCCTCGTGGCGGAACGCGCCGCCGAGGAAGGGGATGTCGCCGAGGATGGGCACCTTGGTAAAGGCCTTGGAGTTGTCGTCGCGGATCAGGCCGCCCATGACGAGCGTGTGGCCGCTGGGGATCGTGACCTGTGTCTCGATGCGGCGGATGGCGTAAATATTGGCCTCGTTGAGCTGGCCGTTGACGGTCTGTTTGTCGGTGCCATCCACGCTCGAAACTTCGGGGATGACCTTGAGCGAGATCATGCCGTTGGGGGCGATGCGGGGCGTGACCTCGAGGATGGTGCCGAGGTTGGTGTAGGTGACTTCCGAGCCGGCGGGCGTTTGGGAAGTGCCGGGCGTGATTTTGAAAATCGGGAAGGCGCGGGTGACGGAGAGCTTGGCGGTTTGATTGTCGAGCGTCACCGAGCGCGGGGTGGCGACGACCTCGGTGTCGCTGTCCTGATTCAGGAAGGAGAGCACGCCGCGGACGCCGTCGGCATTGAGGAAAGCGACGGCGGGCATGAAGCCCATGGCGGTGCTGGCGCTGAGGCCGGGCACCGCGCCGCCGGTGAGCGTGGTGAGCACGGAACTCTCCGAGGAGGGGGCGGTGGAGGTGACGGTGCGGCCGCCGGGCAACGTGGTGGTGGTGGTGGCGCCGGGGGAATTGCGCGTGGCGGTGCCGGTGGTCGTGCCGTTGCCGTAGCCGAAGTTTTGTTTCTGCAAGGTGCCGGACCAGTCGATGCCCTTGACGCTGGTGGGCTTGCGCGAGGTTTCCATGATGCGCGCCTCGATGAGGACCTGCTTGGTGGCGGTGTCGAGCGAGTTGACGATGGCGGCGATGGATTCCCATTCCTTGTCCGTGGCGCTGACGACCAACTGGCTGGTACGCTGGTCGGGGGCGGCCTTGCTGCGGGTGCCGAGCAGGGGCGCGATGGCCGACATGATGTTGGTGGGGTTGCTGTATTTGAGCTGGAGGATTTTGGTGACCAGCGGGTCGGGGAGCTTCTCATCGCGGATGGTGACGCGGGCGATGCGGGTGCGGGGATCGCGGACGAGCTGGAGATTGTAGTTGGCGAGAATGGCCTCCATCGCCTGGTCGGGCGTGACATCGTTCATGCGGAAGGCGGGCACGCGATACGGCGAGGAGGCGGGGCGGCCTTCGGGATTGTTGGTGCTGGTGTTGGCGATGCCGCCGGAAACCTTGGGATCGAAGAGGACGTTGAGGTCGGCCTGGCGCGCGAGGATTTTGATCAGGTCCACCAGGTCGGTGTCATCGAAGGCGAGCTGGGTTGGCTCAAAGGCGGCGCTGCCGGCGGTTTTGATCGGCGGTGGCGGCAGCGGGCGGGGGAGCGGCGTGGGCGTCGGCGTGATGGACGGTGGCAGCGTGCTCGTGAGGGGTGGCGGCGGCAGCGGATTGGAGAGGGGCGGGGGCGGGGTCTGGGCGGTGGCGGCGACGAGCGTGAGCGCGAGCGCCAGGGCGAACAGGGGCAGGGTGATGATCTTCATGGCCGATTGGGTTTGGTTGCTTGCCCGTCGCGCGCGCTGCAAGGAACAGCCGCGCACGACACGCCGGGCCACTTAAAAATTAAATGCCTTCTTTCAGTTGCAGCTCACGGTCGGTGGTCTCGCCGTCCACGCGGATGAGGACGGATCCTTCGCGGATTTCGACACAGGTGACGCGCAGGTCGAGCGGGCCGTTGCGCAGCAGCAGCGCCTCGCCGGCCTGCACATCGTAGGTGCGGGCGTTGGCGCTGATCAGCGCGAGGCGGCGATAGCCGGGGCCGACAATGCCGCGCAGTGAGAGGGTCACGGCCAGCGGAGCGGGCCGGGGCGGCTCGGGCTGGGTGAGGACGGGCACGGTCCCGGGTTGAGCGTTGGCAGGTCGGGCGACGCGGGCGGGGCGGCGGCGGCTGTGGGGGAAAAACGGATCGATGCCGGTGCCGGGTTCATCGACGAACACGGCGACGGGAACGCCGGGCACGACGACTGGCTCGGGCACGGACATGCGGGAGGAGGCATGTGCGGCAATGGTCGAGGCGGTGGCTTCGGGCTGGGTGCGGGCTTGGGCGGAGGAAAGGGCGAGGAGATTTTTCATCGGCGGCCGCGGGGCGTCGGCGGCGCGCGCGGCGGGGAGGGTGAGGGAGAAGAGAGCGAGCAGCGCGAGCAGTGTGCCGGGAGTTCGGAGTTCCGCCTTTAGGCGGCGAGCGCTGCGAATACCGGTGCGGGTCGAATTGCTCGGCGGGAGTGCTGCAAGCGTCGCGCCGCCTAAAGGCGGGACTCCAAACGGGGAGAGGAGCGCAGTGTTCATGGCTTGGCCGCGGCGAGGGCGGTGGGTTTCACGAGGGCGACGATGTCCATGCGGAAGTTGAGTTTCTCGGGGTCGTCGTGCTGCACGGTTTCGCTGGGGAGGACTTCGAGATTTTGCACGAAGAGGAAGGGCTGGCTGTTTTCAAACGCGGCGAGGAAGCGGCCGAGATCGTGGTAGTAGGCGCTGCCGCGGACGTTGTAGCGGACGGATTTGTAGGGGAAGTCGGGGAGGAGCGTGGCCTTGATTTCCTCGGGCTGGCTGAACACGGGGATGTCCACGCGATAGGCCAGCTTGAAGCGATTGATCGTGTTGATGATCCAGAAATAGAGGTCGCCCGAGGCCATGCCGTCGTCCTCGGTGGTCGCGAGTTTGCGCGTGGCGGCGGCGAGCTTCTCTTCGATGGCCGCGGTCTGGGCGAGTTTCTTCTGGGCGTCGGCGACCTTGTCGGCGGTCTCGCGGGCCTTGGTGAGCTTGAGCGCGATGTGATCCTGGAGGGTGGCGATGAGGAGGAACCAGATGAGCGCAATCGCCACGCCGGTCAGGACGGCGATGAGGATGAGCTTCTGCTTTTTGTCCGCGGTGAGGGTGTTCATGTCAGCGCACCTTTTCGGGGAACGAGCACTCGAGGGTGAAGCCGACGAACGTCCGGGTCAGGTCGTCCTTGTCCACGGTCGGCTGGGAAAAGCCCTTGAAACGAAAACTGTTGGGGTCGGGCAACTGGGATTTGAAATACGGCAGCGCGGCGAGCTGCTCCTTGAACTTGCTGTAATTCTGCTCGGTGGGATTGCCGTAATCCTTGGCCGAGAGCGCGAAGGCGATCTTCTCGGTGGTCGTGGCCGGCGTGGCGGGAATGCGGGTCTTGCCGACGACGCGGGACTTGGTGGCCTCGGTGTATTTGTAGGATTGATCCACGCGGAAGCCGGTGACGCTGACGTTGTTGACCATGACCTGCTGGAGGGCGTTGAGCGTGTTGGCCCACAGGAAACGGCTGGCGGCAAGCTGCTGGAGGGCGGCGAGGCGGCCTTCGATTTCCTTGATCTGATTGAGGTTCTGCGTGAGCTGGTTGAATTCCTTCTCGAGCTTGCGCCAGTCATTTTCGCGGGCCTCGAGTTCGGCCCCGGCGTGCTGGAGCCGGATTTGCAGAAACGCGGCGTAGGCGAACACCAGACCGACGGCCACGGCGGCGGCGAGGAACGCGCGCTTGACGGGATCGCGGCGGCGCAGGTCTTCGGCGAGTTGTTCCTCGGCCAGAAAATTGATGCGGATGGGCATAGGCTAAAAAGTGGCGATGGCCCCGCCGACGGCGATGGCGAGCTGGGGCGCGAGGTTTTCGATTTCACCGAGTTGTTCGGGCGGCAGCGCGAATTGCAGAAAGCTCAGCGGATTCCAGGTCTGGCAGGGCACCATCAGCTCGGACTGGAGGGCCTGCACGGCGGGCTCCAGCAGCGACAGACCGCCGGAGAAAAAGGCCTGGGCGACCTGCTTGTCTTCCTGGTGCTCGAAGAAATCGATCGACGCGCGCAGCTCGCGGCCTAGGGGAATCAGGAGCTGCGGCAGGATGGGTTCGAGGTCGGCGGCGGGAACGTGCTGGAGGCCGCCGAGGGCTTTGACATTGATGCCGAGCGCCTCCTGCACGCCTTGCACGATGCGGGCGGAACCGAAGTTGACGATGCGGTTCAAGATGAGCTGGCCTTTCAGCAGGATGCTGATGGTCGAGGTCTTGGAGCCGATGTCCACGAGCGCGACGACGGCGGAGGTGAAGGCCTCCGGGAACGCCATTTCAAACGCGTTGGTGGGCGCGATGAGGCTGCTGGTGACGGTGTCGAGCGACAGTTCGGCCTGCCGGGCGGCGGCGCGCAAATCGTCGAGCAACTGGCGTTTGACGCCGCCGACGAGCACGCGGCACTTCTGCGGCGCGCGACTGGTCTCGGGCTTCTTGGTTTCTGTCAGGAGCGACTGGAGGTGGCAGTCGAAGACATGATCGGGGAGGTCCTGCTGGAGGTAGGTCTTGGAGCCGAGCTTGAGCATGATGCGCAGGTCGGTCACCGGCACCATGGGCATGTCGGCGTGGCGCAGCAGGGCGTCGTTGGGACCGACGACGAGCGTGATGCGGCGGGTCTTGGCGCCGGTGGCGTTGACGACGGCGCGCAGATGCGGGCCGAGAATATCGGGGGCGTACGGATTGGTGGCCGAGGGCGTGTCGAGGCGGGCGTAGCCGGCGAGGAGGCAGCGGTCGGATTTGCGCTGGAGGTAAACGGCCTTGGTGTGCTCGACGCCGAGGTCGATGGCGACAATGTTTTCGCGCCGTTTCGAATGGCTCGAACGGCCGAAGAGGGAGGCAACCGAATTTCGCAGCAGGCTCATCGCAATTTATTTCTTCCACCCTATCGGCGCGGCGGGCGGCGGCCTTTAGGGGGCGCTGGCCGGAAGTCGGGGCGGACCACTCGGGGGGGAAACCGCGGTCGCGCGCGGCGTAACTGGCTGTGGCGCGGGCGCATGGGGGCGCCGGGCGGGGCGTTTTGGCGGCGCGATGGCAAAGGGGCGGAACGCGAAAAAGAAATGGCGGGGTGCCCGGAGGGGCGGAGCGGACTTGTAGCGCAGGTTTCCAAACCTGCTGTGTCGCGGGTTTCTAAACCCGCTGGACATGCGGCGACCCGCAACGCCGCGACTGGTCGTACGCGCCTGAAAACCCGCCGCCGCCGCCGATTTGGAAATCGGCGATACAGCAGGTTTGGAAACCTGCGCTACGGGGGCAGGACGCGGATGCGCTCAACGCTAGCCGATGAATCACCCCCGCCTGCCACCGTCACTCTCCGCTCGCAACCGGCGGCCAAGCTGGGCCCCGGCTGCGGATTTGAACCATGATTACCAATTTTACGAACTTCGTTTCCCGCGCCCGCACCGGCGCTTTTGCGCTGCGCCTCGTCCTCTCCCTCGCTGCCAACGCGGCGTTCGCGGGCGACGACTGGCCGCAGTTTCGCGGCCCGCTGGGCAACGGCCATTCCGATGCTACGGGCCTCGCGCTCACCTGGAGCGACACGCAAAATGTTAAATGGAAAACCGCCCTGCCCGGCGAAGGCTGGTCGTCGCCCGTCATTCTCGGCAACCAGGTCTGGATGCAGACCGCGCTCGACAACGGCAAGTCCCTGCGCGCTGTCTGCGTGGACAAAACCGCTGGCAAGCTCCTCCACTCGACCGAGATTTTCTACGTCGAGGCGCCCGAGGAAAAACACGCGCTCAACAGTCACGCCTCGCCCACGCCCGTCCTCGAGGCCGGTCGCGCTTACGTCTTCTTCGGCATGTACGGCGCGGCCTGTCTCGACACGGCGACGGGCAAGGTTCTCTGGAAAAACACCGCGCTGAAACACGACCACGACAAGAACGGTCCCGGCAGTTCGCCGTTGCTGTACGGCGATCTGCTCATCCTCACCTGCGACGGCACGGAACAGCAGTATCTGGCCGCGCTCGACAAAAAGACCGGCGAACTGAAATGGAAAACCATCCGCAGCAACGCCAAGGAACTCGCCGCGAAAAATTTCCATTTGCGCAAGGCCTACCACACGCCGGAGATCATCACGGTGGGCGGGCGTGATCAGCTCGTGAGCATGGGCGCCTTTCGCGTCAGCGGACTGGAGCCGTTGAGCGGCCGCGAGATCTGGGCGGTGGACGTGCCGGGCTTCTCGAACGTGCCGCGGCCGGTCTATGGCGAGGGATTGCTCTTCGTCGCCACCGGTTTCATGAAGCCCGAGCTGTGGGCGATCCGTCCCGATGGCGAGGGCGTCGTCACCAAAACCCACGTCGCGTGGAAGGTCAGCAAACAAGCCCCCGCCAAGCCTTCGCCGCTCCTCGTGAACGGCCGGCTCTACGTCATTTCCGACGGCGGCATCCTCACCTGTCTCGATGCGAAAAGCGGTAAGGAGGTCTGGAGTGAGCGGCTCGAGGGCGAATATTCCGCGTCCCCGATTTACGCCGACGGGCACCTGTTCTTTTGCAATCAGCGCGGCGCGACCACCGTGGTGAAGCCCGGCGACAAGCTGGAGAAAGTGGCCACCAACCTGCTCCCCGACGGCCTCATGTCCTCGCCTGCGATCAGCGGCAAGGCGCTGTTCCTGCGCAGCAAGACGCAGCTCTATCGAATCGAGAAATAGCGGGCAGGGCGGTTGCGAAGCAGCCGTGTAGAAGTGGGCAGGGCGCGCCTGGCCATGACGGGCGGCTCGGCAAACGCGCGGGCGATCTGAACCTGCGAGGCGTCCCATCGGCCATGCGCTGGCTGGAGAAGAGGCGGAAGGCGGCGAGCTCAGCGGCCCGATGCGAGCAGACCGGCAGCCGGCCATCGGCGTTGACCCGGGAAACGGCAGTCAAGGCGAACCACGAAAAGCACGAAAACAAACGGCGGAACCGTGATTGGCTGGCGCCGAATTCCCTCACCAGCCCGATGAAACCGCCCGATTCCTCAAGCCCTTCTGCTTTCGTGTCTTTCGTGTCTTTCGTGGTTCCAACTGCCTTTTCCAAGTTGACCGGTCGCCGCCGGACTTTCCTGAGAGCGTGTTTGAAAAGTCGCGTGAGCCGCGCGGGACAGGGTTTGGAGTTCCGCGTTTACGCGGCCCGCTGACCCGCACCGCCCGAACCGCGTAAACGCGGAACTCCAAACCGGGGTTTTCAAACGGGCTCGGAGCCTTCGATCACGCGCGGTGCCGGGCGTGGGATGAAACTGGGTGGCGGCCAACCACGATGCGGCCCTTTGTTCTCGGGCCTTTCACATCGTTCGTGGTCCACCTCAACTGCCTCCTGTTAGCCCCTCGCCTGCACCGGTCCGCCGTTCACCCGCTTTTGGTCCTTCCCTTAAGCTTTGAGCTTTATTCTTTGAGCTTCGCCCCCCTCGCCGACAAACAGCTCACGCAATCCCCCGCACCGCCGCCTCGATCAACTGCATCCCCTCTTCCGCCTGCGCGCGGCCGAGATTCATCGCGGGCAGCAGCCGCACCACCTGATTGCCGGCGGGAATCGTCAGCAGTCCCGCGTCGTGCAGCCGGTTGACCATCTGCATCGCCGCTGACTTCTCGCCACCCGCGAACGCCGGGATCTTCTCCTTCTCCGCCAGTTCGAAGCCCACCATGAAACCCAGCCCGCGCACGTTCGTGACGACGTGCGGATACGTGCGCGCGAGCCGTTCCAGTTCCGCCTTCAACCAACCGCCCAGCGCGCGCGCATTCGCCGCGAGGTTGTCGCGCTCGATCACCTCGAGAATCTTCAGCGCCACCGCGCAGCCCAGCGGCGTGCCGCCGAACGTCGTCCCGTGCGTGCCCGCGCCCAGCAGATCGGCGAACGGCTCGCGCACCCAGAACGCCCCGATGGGAAAACCGCCGCCCAGCGATTTCGCCATCGAAACCCCGTCCGGCAGAAAACCCTCCGCACCCGGCACGCCCTCGAAAATTCTCTGAAAACTCTGGAACCGGCCCGTGCGGAAATGCCCGCACTGTACCGCATCCATCAACAGCAGCAGCTTCTTCTCATCGCAAAGCTGGCGAAGGCCGAGGAGATACTCCGGCGTGGCTGGCGTCACGCCGCCTTCTCCCTGGATGCCTTCGATCAAAATGGCGGCGGTGCTGGGCGAAATGGCCGCGCGCATCGCGTCGAGATCATTGAACGGCACATGCCGGAAGCCCGCCACCAACGGCTCGAAGCCCTTCTTCACCTTGTCCTGCCCCGTCGCGGCGATGCCCGCCAGCGTCCGGCCGTGGAACGAATTCACCGCCGTCAGGATTTCGTAGCGCCCTTCGTCATGGCCGAATTTCCGCGCGAGTTTGTAGAGTCCTTCATTCGCCTCCGCACCGCTGTTGCAGAAAAAAACCTTCCCCGGCGCGAGGTGCTTCACGAGCTGCTGCGCGAGCCGCCCCTGCGGTTCGTGGTAATAAAGATTTGAGACGTGAACCAGTTTCCGCGACTGCTCGATCAGCGCCTCGGTGATCTCCGCGTTGCCGTGCCCGAGCGAGCAGACCGCGATGCCGCCGCCGAGATCGAGATAGCGTTTGCCGTTCACATCCCACACGTAGCTGCCCGCGCCGCGCGCGAACGCCAGCTCGAAGCGCCCGTAACTGGGCACGACATATTGGGCGAACAGACCGATGATAGCCTGCTGTTCGTTGTGAACGATGGCGGGTGGCGCGGGGATGATTTCTTTCATTTGCAAAACGAGCGGCGAGTCAACGGAACGCCGGCCGGACTGTCAATCCGGCGAGTTTGGCTAGCTGGCTCGCACCGCGGTCAAACGTGAAGAACTCCTTTGCTCCAAAGCTTAAGGCCAAGCCGACGTGGAGCAGGTCCAGTGCCCGAAAGCCTTTCTCTTCCGTGTGCGCCTTGCTGAGGACCTCGGCCTGACGCAGCGCCTCCGTCCAGTTCGCCGGCGTGTGCTCAATGAAAACGCGGGCGCTCAGGTCAGCCTCATTTTCCGCCAGCACCCGCCGGGCGACGGCGCGGTCCATGGCCGGTTCCCCCGGCTCCGCCTGCCGAAATACCGCGAGCCGAATCGCATTCCGAAACTCCAGGCGGTGCAAGGGTGTGAACGGCAGCGGTTCTTCGCGCCGGCGCAGAAAGTCCGCCAGCAATCGCTGCGCAGCGGGGGAATGGGCCCGGGGCAGGTAGAGACCGATGAGGAAGTTGGTGTCAGCGTAGGCGGTCAATGGTCGCCTTTGTCGAGGATGGCCCCGACGAATTTCTCGCTGAACACCCGGCCGCCAAAGTTGGCCGCCATGCGTTTTGCGAAATCGGGAAGCTCCCGTTTGCCGCGTGAGCGGCGCGGCTCGGTGGGCGTGAGGACGTATTCCCGTCCGTCCGAATGCCGGATGAGCACCCGGCCTTCCTGATCGCACGCGCTGAGCACCCGTGCCGTCTCGCGCGAGAGTTCCCGGACCGTGAGTTTCTGCATGTCTGACATAGTGTCTGACACCGGGGCGGTGTCAAGCGAGGCGCCCTCACGCCACCACTTCCGTCCCCACGCCGGCATCCGTGAAAATCTCCAACAGCACCGAATGCTGCTGCCGCCCGTCCACAAACTGCACCTTCTCCACGCCCGACCGGATGGCCGCCACGGCGCTGTCCACCTTGGGGATCATGCCCTTGTCCACGATGCCGGCGGCCTTGAGACCGGGCACCTCGCTGATTTGCAGATGCGTGATGAGCGTCGCGGGATCCTTCGGGTCGCGCATCAAACCGGGCACATCGCTCATGAACACGAGCCGCTTGGCCTTCAGCGCGATGGCCGCCTGCGCCGCCGCGACGTCGGCGTTGCAATTGTAAATCTTCCCATCCTCGCCGCGCGCCGTCGGGCTGATGACCGGCGTGATCCCTTGCGCGATGCACTCGAGCAACGGCGCGGTGTTCACCGCCACGACTTCGCCCACGAAACCAATGTCCACCTTCACGCCCGGCCGGTCCTTGTCGTCGAGCCACAGTTTGCGGCAGGTGAAAATCTCCGTGCCCGCAAAACCCCGCGCCGCGCCCCCGAGCGAATTGATCATCGCCACGACCTCGGGATTGATCTCGCGCGACAACACCTGATCCACCACCGCGACCGTCGCCTCATCCGTCACGCGCTGGCCCTGGATGAAGTTCGCCGTCAGCCCCGCCCGCTCCATCGCCCGCGTGATCGCCTTGCCGCCGCCGTGGACCACGACCGGATTGATCTCCACCGCCTCGAGAAAAACCACGTCCCGCGCCACGCCCGCGCGCACGGCGGGATCAGGCGAGTCCATGAAGCTCCCGCCGTATTTCACGACGAACGTCGCATGGCTGAATTTCTGGATGTAAGGCAGCGCCTCGAGGAGCGCCGCGGCTTTGGAGATGGGGTCGTGCATCGCGCGCAGAGTTAGCCACGGA
The DNA here is from genome assembly GCA_945861535.1 of Akkermansia muciniphila. Taxonomy (GTDB): domain Bacteria; phylum Verrucomicrobiota; class Verrucomicrobiia; order Limisphaerales; family BJHT01; genus BJHT01. The sequence continues at coordinate 36,480 of CAMAUZ010000053.1, forward strand.
TGAAACCCCGAGGAAACAGGGATTTGGAGCCGCCCGCGTACGGCGTTGTTTCACCCTGAAAAATCGATGCAACCGCGGAGGCGGCGTCAACCAGGCGCAACTCACGCCGACTTCAAAGCCTCCCGGTAAATCCGCTTTTTTCGCGCCGCAGTCATCTTGTTCCCCGGTCCGCTTGCCAACCCCTCCAAAAGCAGTTCCTCCAAATCTGCACGCCCGGTGAAGGTTTTTCCGGCTGGCCCGGCCGCCCTTTGAACCGAGTCTGCCAGCCGCAGGGAATGCCGGATGACCTCGCCCTCGGTGGCGAATCGGCCGGTGGCGATTTGCTGCCGGATGATCCACTTGTAGTACGGAGAAAGTGTGTGGCTCATGGGCCTCGAAATTCCGGCGGCCCCGCGGCTGCGTCAAGGATGCCGCAGGTCAGTGGCGGCTGCACCGCAGTTTCCGACCAGAGTGGGGCGCAGCCTTGTCTTTCCGCCCCTGACCATGGAAAAGTCCGGCCATGCAAGCAGTGGAACTAGCCCAATGGCTCTCGGTGAAAGATTATCTGGAAGGCGAACCGCTCAGCGAGGTGCGCCACGAATACATCGGCGGGGTGGTGTATGCGATGGCGGGGGCGAGTGATGAGCACAATCAAATCGTCGGCAACCTCCACGCGGCCACCCATAGCCACCTGCGCGGCAAGGCCTGCCGCGTGTTCATGCTCGATGCCAAGGTGCGCCTCCAACTGGCGGGCGAAGACATTTTTTACTATCCCGACCTGATGATCGCCTGCGATCCGCGCGACACCGACCGCTACTTCAAACGCTTCCCCCGCGTGCTGATCGAGGTTCTATCGGAAACCACCGAGCGCACCGACCGCCGCGAAAAATTCCTGAGCTACACGCAGCTCGAAACGCTCGAGGAATACGTCCTCGTGGCGCAGGACCGCATGGAGGTGACGCTTTTCCGCCGCGCCAACCGCTGGCAACCAGAAGTGCTGACCAAGGCCGAACTGCCGCTCCGACTCGCTTCGATTGATTTCACCCAGCCGCTGGCGGGCATTTACGAAGGGGTCCACTTCGCCCGCCAGTCTCCGTAGTTGGGTGCGTCCGCTGGTCGCAGTTTCAGCAGGGATCGCGATGCGGCTTCCAGCCATGGCGCGAGCCGCACCAACAATTCCTCCAGCGAAGCCGTTCGCTCACCCGATCCGAACAGGCCATTCCCGCCCTCACGCTCCCGCGCCGAAATTCTCCGCCATTGCCACCGCCTTGAGCATCGCCTTGGACTTGTTCACCGTCTCCTGAAACTCCGCCTCCGGCGTCGAGTCGTTCACCCAGCCGCCGCCCGCCTGCACGTAAGCCTGGCCGTCCTTGATCAGCGCCGTGCGGATGGTGATGCAGCAATCCAGATTCCCGTTGAACGAGAAATAGCCCACGCAGCCGCCATACGGCCCGCGCGCCGTGCCCTCCAACTCGGAGATGATCTGCATCGCGCGAATCTTCGGCGCGCCGCTCAACGTCCCCGCCGGAAACGTCGCGCGCATCAGGTCATACGGCGACTTGTCCCCCGCCAGCCGCCCCTCGACCTGCGACACGATGTGCATCACATGGCTGTAGCGCTCGATCGTCATCAGGTCCTTCACCTGCACGCTCCCGTACTCGCACACGCGCCCGAGGTCGTTGCGCGCGAGGTCCACGAGCATCACATGCTCGGCGCGCTCCTTCGGATCGGCGAGCAGCTCCTTTTCATTCGCCACATCCGCGTCCGGCGTTTTTCCCCGCGGCCGGGTGCCGGCGATGGGGCGAATCTCGACGTGCCGGTCCTCGCACCGCACATGAATCTCCGGCGACGCGCCCACCAGTGAGAACCCGTCCAGCTCGAGCAAAAACATATACGGCGACGGATTGATCGACCGCGCCGCGCGGTAAATATCCAGCGGCGAAGCCGTCACCGGCGTCGCAAACCGCTGCGAACCCACCACCTGAATGATGTCCCCCGCCGTGATGTATTCCTTCGCCTTGTGTACGTTCGCCGTGAACTTTTCCTTCGTCACGTTCGACGCGAACGGCATCTGCGGCGCCTCGCGCGGCAGCGTGATCGGCACATGCTCCGTGGGCTGTTCCAGCAACGCCACCAGCCGCTCGATCTCCGCCACCGCATTTTCATACGACTCCGCCGGACTCGCCGCTTCCTCGACCACGGCGTTGACGAGAATCGTGATCGTCTGCTGCACGCGGTCAAAAATCAGCAGCTCATCCGCGATCAGGAAATACAGCGTCGGCGTGTGCAAATCATCCTGCGGCGGCCGCGGCACAATCGGCTCGATGTCGTGAATGAACTCGTACCCGATGAACCCCACCGCCCCGCCCGTGAAGCGTGGCAGCCCCGGCATCTGCACCGGCCGATACCGCGCCAGCACCTTCTCCACGACCTCGAGTCCATCCCGCACCACCGTCGCCCCGCCCGCCACCGCGACTCCGCCGATTTGAAAAACCTCCGTCAACTGCCCGTAGCTCATCACCTCCACGCGCTTGTCCGTCTGCTTGATCACCGCGCGCGGACTGCACCCGACAAACGAATACCGCCCGAGATGCTCCCCGCCCTCGACCGACTCGAACAGGAACGATTCCCCGTGCCCGCGAATCTTCCGATACGCCGACAGCGGCGTCTCGAAATCCGCCAGAATGCGCCGCGTCACCGGGATCAGATTCCCCTGCTGCGCCAGCGCCAGAAATTCGTCCTGCGTCGGAAAATACATAAATGGGCCGCCGTTCTAACCCATGAACCGCCGCAGGCGCCACACGGAAAGCAGCGTGTAAAACGCCACCGCCAGCCCGTAAGCCACGCTCCCCATGCCCACCGCCATCGGGATCAGCCGCTCGCTCTCGAAATACATCAGCGCCCCGCCCACCGCCACATACGGCAACGTCTCCCCCATCAGGCAAAACAGGAACAACCCCCACGGCGTCGCCTCCACCCGCGCCGTCATCCACGCCCGATACTCGTGCTCCCCCATCGACCGCATGAGCCACGCCGACTTAAAATTCCGCGCCGCCACCAACACGCTCGTCGTCACCACGATCAACGCCGGCAACGGCCACAACGCCAGCCCCGCGCACAGCGCCAGATTCACCACGCCGCCCCATTTCCAGCCCAGCTTGCGCGCGATGGGATTCGCCTCCAGCACCAGGTTCGGCGTCGCCACCCAGGTGCTCAGAAAATCCAGCCCACGCCCGGCCACCAACAGCGCGAACAAACCCCAGTATGCACGGCTGGCGAAGGGAACGAGTTCTTCCATAATTTGGTTGCGTGCCAGGCGCGCGAGCAGCCCGTCCGACTGGGAGGTACACCCGCCGTCGGGTTCGCTGGATGCACTCTCACATCCAGGCCCACCTCACTTCTTCCCGTACATCTTCTCCGGCGTCTCGAGCTGCGGTTCCGTCACGCGGAACACCTCGCCATTCCCCTCGATCGACCGGAAAAAGCACGATTGGTACCCCTCGTGACACGCCGCCCCCGTCTGCTCCACCTGGATCAACACCGTGTCCCCATCGCAATCGAACGCGATGTCCTTCACCACCTGCACATGCCCGCTCGACTCCCCCTTCATCCAATACTTCTGCCGCGACCGGCTCCAGAACCACGTCTTGCGCGTCTCCACCGTCTTCTCCAGCGACGCCCGGTTCATCCACGCCATCATCAGCACGCGCCCCGTCGATTGCTCCTGAATGATCGCCGGGATCAACCCGTTCGCGTCGAATTTCAATTTTTCAAAAAAGTTCATAATGCCGGGTCCCGTGCCACCGCGTGTCCCATCAGATTGGCAGGAATACAGGAGGCGCAATTGGCAGGGCAAGGGAAGAAATGCCCATCCACGCGACCGGAGCGCATCTCAGTTGCTAGCACGCGGTCTGGAGTCCGCGCCGGGGTTGTGGGGCAGGCATCCTTGCCTGCCGGTTCACGGGGCATCCCTGCCCCGTGTTCCCGCTGCCGCCGGTCCTTGTCCGCCGAGGAAACGGGCGGCAGGGATGCCGCCCGAACCGGCAGGCAAGGATGCCTGCCCCACAGCCCCGGCGCACGCGCTTCCGCGTGTTTCCCCTACAACCGCACCCTTGCCCGCGTTTGGTTGCAAGCAACTGAGACGCGCCCACGCCGCAGGAGCGCATCCGCGCCGCGCCCGCCGCCAGATTTCTTGACCCTGCTGCGGGGCGCGGGCAATGGTGCGCGACACGGTTTTACAAGCTTATGCCCCTTGCACCCGAAATCCTTTCCGAGCTTCGCCAGCGTCTTGGCGCGGACAATGTCCTCACCAGCCAGGAGGATCTGATTCCTTACTCGTTCGATGGCACCGCCGCGCTGCTCCAAATGCCCGGCTGTGTGGTCTTCGTCACGACCACCGAACAAGTCGCCGACGTGTTGCGGTTGGCCAATCGCACGAAGACGCCGCTGGTCACGCGCGGCTCGGGCACGGGCTTGAGCGGTGGCAGTCTGCCGGTCGCGGATTGCATCATCCTCTGCACGGTGCGCATGGGCCGCATCCTCGAGGTGGACCGCGCCAATCTCACGATGCTCGTCGAACCCGGCGTCACCACGCTCGCCGTCGCCGACGCCGCGACCGCGGTCGGCCTCTTCTATCCGCCCGATCCCGGCTCGATGAAAATCTCGACCATCGGCGGCAACGTGGCCGAAAACTCCGGCGGCCTGCGCGGCCTCAAATACGGCATCACGCGCAACTACGTCATGGGCCTCGAGGTCGTCCTGCCCGACGGCGAAGTGCTGTGGACGGGCAACAAGTGCGTGAAAGACGTGGCCGGTTATTCCCTCCGCGACCTCTTCATCGGCAGCGAAGGCACGCTCGGCGTCGTGACCAAGGTGCTGCTCAAGCTCATCCCGAAGCCCGCCGCCAAGAAGACGATGGTCGCCACCTTCAACGCGATGGACCATGCCGCGCAGTGTGTCTCGGACATCATCGCCGCGCAGATCATTCCCTGCACCCTCGAGTTCCTCGACCGCACCACGATTCATTGCGTCGAGGATTACGCGAAGGTCGGCCTGCCGCTGGATTGCGAGGCGCTGCTGCTCATGGAGACCGACGGCCATCCCGCCGCCGTCGAGGACGAGGCCGCGAAGATGGCCGAGCTCGCGAAGAAAAACGGCGCGATGGCAGTGCGCGTCGCCAAGAATGAAGCCGAGGCCAACAACCTCGCCACCGCGCGCCGCAGCGCCTTCAGCGCGCTCGCCCGCCTCGCGCCCACGACCATCCTCGAGGACGCCACCGTGCCGCGCAGCGAGCTGGCCAAGATGATTCGCTTCGTCGCCGCCGTGGCCAAAAAGCACAATCTCCGCATCGGCACCTTCGGTCACATGGGCGACGGCAACCTGCACCCGACCTTCCTCACCGACGAGCGCAACACCGCGGAAATGGCCCGCATCCACGAGGCCTTCAAAGAGATTTTCGATGAAGCCATCCGCCTCGGCGGCACCATCACCGGCGAGCACGGCGTGGGCGTGGCGAAGAAAGATTTTCTCCCGAAATTCGCCGGCGACGCCCAGATGCGCGTCATGCGCGCCCTGCGCGGCGTACTCGATCCGAACCGGATTCTGAATCCGGGGAAGATGTTTGATTAGGCCGGATCGTGCAGCGGTCGGCGCGCCGGCTTCCAGCCGGCCCACGGCGTACCGAGGGCCGAAGCGGTGGGCGAGTTAGCCGTGCGGCGGCAGTCGGAACCGGCCAGAAGACCACGGAGACGCGATGAACACGGAGCGGCGAAGCCACAACCAACGGAGCGCGGCTGTGTCCGCCGCGGACCAGCCGCAGCAGTCCCGAAACGTCGTGGGCGCACATTGAAATCAGACGCCTCCCGTGCGGCCAACCCGCTGCGGCTGGTGCTCCGCGCACACAGCCGCGCTCCGGGAGAAATCGTCGCGCCCCGCGAGGATTTTGCAGGGTTGTAGTACCGAGCGGCGGAGCCGCAACCAACGGAGCGCGGCCGTCCCGGCCGCAGCGGCGACATCGGAGCCGGGGTGCTGAGAGTTTCTGGCGTTGTCGCAGGGGCGGAGCCGCTGCGGGCGGGACGCCCGCGCTCCGGAATGCTCGCGGCGCGCGCGGATTTTGCAGAGTTGTAATACGGAGGAAAACCGATCCCTGCACCCGCTCCCAACATTCACCCTTCAGCCGGCAAACGGCAGCTCAAGCTCTGTCCCCACCGTAAGGCTCACGGTTTGCCCATAGGCAGCGCCGCCGCGGTTTCGCCCGTTTTCCGAAAATCTTCGCGGATGACATCGAGCAGATCGAGCTGTCGGATCGCGTTTTGGATGACGGCGGCGTGGCCGCCTTGAATCCGGTTGCGCAGATCGGAGCGCATCTCGACGCGCCCGCGCTCGAGCAGATAATCCGCCAGCGTTTTCCGGTAATCCAGCACCAGCCGCGACAGGTCGCGCGGCGCGTTCCATTGCAGAATTTCGAGCTGCCGGACGGTCTGCGTGAGGACCTGCCGCTGCTGGGAAAAATCGAGCTGCATCAGGCCGTCTTGCAGCCGCAGATTTTGCCGCCGCGCCAGTTCGCCGCCGGCCGCCGGGGATTGCACGGCGGTGTGGAGGATTTCATCCAGGCGCTGCAACGCGATGCTCTGCGTCCAGTTCATGTGCTGATCGCGCCCGGTGAGATTGATCACCGTGACGGACCACCATTTCTCGACCTCGAGCGCGCTGCGGAAATGCCCGTTGAAGGCCTTCAAAAACGCCAGTTGCGGGTTCAGGTAATTGCCCAGCTCGCGGGTAAAATTCACCAGCGCCAGATTCCCCCCGGAGAGCCGCAGCAAGCTGGCCACGAAGACTTGCGCGGAATGGCGATGCGTCTCCCAGCCCGCGCCGACCAGTTGCGCATTGGACGGCAGGTTCATGTCCGAGAACGACAGCGCGCCGTGCTGGCGCAGATGCGCGCGGGCGGCGGCGAAATGATCGCGCGGGGTCATCTCGACCACCAGCACGCGGCGCGGCTCGGGCACGAGCGCCGGGCCGCCCGCGATGAGCACCTGCGCCGTCATCCCTTCCACGAGCCACTGCGGCAGGTTCACCACGCGCCCGCCGGACGAGCGGTTGGCCATTTCCTGCAACACCGTGTGCGTGATCGCCGTCACCAGCCGCGTGCGATCCACCCGCGTCGGCAGCGTGAGTTCGTACTGCCAGCCCTGGGCGAAACGCAGCGGCTTCAGGATGATCTCCGCCGTCGGCGGGCCGGGGCGCAGGTAAACATAAACCCGGCCGTGAACCAGATTCGCCGCCCCCATTTCCTGCAACAACACCTCGCGAATCCGGTCGCAAATGATCGCCAGCGGCCCCTGCTCCAGCCGCACCAGATTCGTCGCCATCAACGACGCCGGCGAGTCCACATCCGCCGCCGTCGGGTTCGGCGCAAAGACCACGAACTGCCCCGACCGGCTCGTCAAGGCCATCCCCGGCTTGAACAGAGTCGCCGCGCGCACGGGGAAACTGCCGGCAAGAAAAACGGCCAGCAGGCAAAACAAAATCCCCCGCGCTTGCCAGCCGCACGGCGACGACCGCAGCCGGCCGGCGAACGCGTCGTGGCTAACCTGAATCCGAACCCCAATCCCCAGACTGAATTTGGCAAAGGAATGGAGGCAAAGGAATGAAGACAAAAAGTTTTTCTGTCCCCATTCCTTTGCCTCCATTCCTTTGCCAAATCGCCCCTGCCCCGATCCCGTGCGACCATCCGCACCGCGCCGCTCCCAGCCAACGCCCCCCCCGTCACCCACTCGGTGCATTGGTCCCTTACTGCGCCGTCTCGGCGCTCGGGTTCTCCTCACGTCGGCGGCCACGTTGTCACGCCGCCACTGAAGGCCGCGCTCCGACGACATCGTTGCGGCTGAGAAACCACGGCCCGCACCCGATAAACACGGCTGAAAACCAATGACCTCTGCCGCACTCACCTCGCGAACCCTGGAGTTGTCGATTCGCCGTCCCCATCCGGGTCCATCCGTGTCCATCCGTGGTTGGACCGCCTTTTCCTTCCGGCCTGTCCCGCCGACACACCGGTCGCGCGCCGCGCGCTGCGGACTTCGGGACGACCGGGCGCGCATGGTGTCTCAACTCTTGGGACTAGCCGGCTTGGCGGGCTTGGCCTCCGTCTTCTTCGGGCTGGCCGCGCTGCCGGAGCCGCTGCCGCTGGTGCTGCTGGTGCTGCTGGAACTCGCCGACGCTTCCTTTTTCGCACCGCCCGAACTTTCCCCCCCGCCGGACGCGCCTTCCTTTTTCGCCCCGCCGGAGCTTTCGCCGCCACCCCCCGCCGAGTCCTTTTTCGCCGACGCCTTGTAGTTCTCGCTCCGGTAATCGGTGATGTAAAAACCGGTGCCCTTGAACAGCAGCCCCGCCCCGCCGCTGATGGCGCGCTTCACCTTGCCCTTGCCCCATTTCTTCATCCCGCACAGCTCCTTCGGACAGGTCGTGACCGCCGAGGCGGACATCGGTTGAACCAGTTCAAAGTGGTGGTCGCATTTGGCGCAGGAGTATTCGTAGGTGGGCATAAATAGTTGGCTACTGTGAGGCGACTAGAACACGCGCTGCATCAGCGCGTCAAGATACGCCGCCGGGCGGCAGGCGGGCAACGCGCGGCGGAAGCGCGCCAGGAGCGCGGCGTTCACGCCGCAGAGACGTCCGCATGAAACGAAAGCGCGCGACCAATCGAACGCTCCCTTCCCACCGCACATTTCTGCGGCGTGAAAGCCGCGCACCCGGCCCGTACCGCAGACTTCCAAGTCTGCTGTATCGCGGGTTTCCAAACCCGCGGACGCTCCAACCACCCGCAACGCCCCGGTTCACCGCACGCGCTCGAACCACCGCGGCCCCTGCCGATTTAGAAATCGGCGACACAGCAGGTTTGGAAACCTGCGCTACGCGGGCTGTGCGCGGACGCGCCGACCGCGCCTCCGCGCGCCCGCCGCCGCCCCGCTTTACATTTCGTGCGCCGCCAGCGAGCCTCCGGCCAGCCCACTTCCGTCCGGCAGACTCCGGCGTCGCCGCGAGGGAAACCAGCGTATGTCTTTTCATCCGGCCAACGTTCGTCGTCTCGCGGCCCGCTGCTTTCCCCCAGCGCTGGCGGGGCTGCTCGCCGGGTTGCTCCCCTACGTTGCACCGCCCCGCGCGCACGCCGCGGCCACCGCCATCGTCGCCCCCACGAACACCACGCCCGCTGCCGCCACCCCCGCCGTCACCACGACCACGAATGCCTGGCCCACCGCCGACTTCCTCGTCGAACGCGTCGTCGAGCGCTCCGCGTGGAACGAGGCCCAGCAGATTCGCAACCGCTACAGCTTCACCCGCCGCCACATCACCGACGAACTCACCGACAAGGGCCTCCTCAAGGACCGTCAGGACCGCGTGTACGAAGCCACCCCCATCGGCGGCGTCAGCCACTCGCGCTTGGTGCTCAAGGACGGCCAGCCGCTCTCCGCCAAGGAAGCGAAAAAGGAGACCGAGAAGGAGCGCAAAGCTTGGGAAGCCTCGACCACCGGTTTGCAGCAACCGATCACGCCCGACAAAGGCCGCAGCATCAACCAGGACCTGGTGCAGCGCTTCCGCTTCGAAGTCATCGGCGAGGAGATTTTCCGCGGCCGCCGCTCCTATGTGCTGACGATGGAACCCAAGTCCCGCGTTCTGCCGGTGAAACAACTGCAGGACAATTTTTTCAACAAACTCGGCGGCAAAGTCTGGATTGATGCCGCGGACTTCGAGGTCGCCAAAGCCGAGATTTCCCTGCGCGAGAAAGTCCCGATTCTCCTGAACCTGGTCGGCGCGATGAACAAGTTCACCATCCACTTCCGCAAACAACGTCTCCCCGAGGGCGTCTGGCTCACCGACCGCTCCTGGGTCGATCTCGAGACGCGCAAACTCATGCTCAACTCCCACGTCAACCACCTCCTCGAATGGCGCGACTTCAAACTCGTCGGCCCGGCCCCGACCAACTTCGTTCCCGCGGCAGTCACGCCCCGCGCCACCGCCACGCCCGCGCCCAAGCTGCCACCCGCGCCGACCCCGACGCCGGCACCGGCGAACACCGTGCCTCCGGAGTCAATTAAACCGTGACCTGCCTCTTTCTCGCGCCAGCCAACTTTCAAATTTCCAAATCTGAAATCATGAAAATCACGACCGCCCCGTTCCTCACCTCCGCCCTGCTCGTCGCATCATTCTTCTTCACGGGTTGCTGCTGCTGCTCCGGCCCCGCCAAGAAAACTGCCATGCACCAGCCCCGCCCCGCCGCCACGCCCAACATCGCCACCTATTCCATCGTCGCCTTCGATCCCGCGACCGGCGATCTCGGCGTCGCGGTGCAGAGCAAATTCTTCGGCGTCGGCAGCGTCGTGCCGTGGGCCAGGGCCGGCGTCGGCGCCATTGCCACCCAAGCCGAGGCCAACGTCACCTACGGCCCCGACGGCCTGCGCCTGCTCGCCGCCGGCCGGAGCGTGCGACAAGTCGTCGAGGTCCTCACCGAGACCGATCCGCGCAAAGAAGTGCGCCAGTTCGGAGTCGTCGATGCCCGCGGCAACGCCGCCGCCTACACCGGCGCCAAATGCAACGACTACGCCGGCCATCTCGAACGCAAAAACTTCGCCGTGCAGGGCAACATCCTCGCCGGCGAGGCCGTGATCAAAGCCATGGAGACCGCCTACGTCGCCGCGCAAAAGAAGCCCGACACCGAGCTGGGCGACTGGCTCGTCGCCGCCCTCGACGCCGCAGAAAAAGCCGGCGGCGACAAACGCGGCCGCCAGTCCGCCGCCCTCCTCGTCGTCCGCGAAAACAGCGGTTACGGCCGCGCCAACGACCGCTACATCGACCTCCGCGTCGAGGACCACGCCGAGCCGATCCAGGAACTCGCGCGCCTCCTCGAGATGCACAAACGCTTCTACCCCGCCACCCATCGCAACCGCCCCCAACGCGCCCCCGCCGAGTAGCGCCCGCCAGCCACGCCCCGCCGCCCCGCAAAACTAGCCGTAAGGCACCGAGCCGTAGCCACGCAGGCGGCCCGCCCGCGAGCGCCACCCGCGTCCCACGATCCAGCATCACACTCCCCAAAATCCTCCCGCAGATTCAGGGAGGCCCACAGATTCAATTCCCCATCTGTGGGCCTCCCTGAATCTGCGGGAGTTTCGGCGCGTTCCCCGACTGTCCCGTTTTGGGGCAGTTTGTTCCGCGCTGCTGCCGGTCCCGGCCCTCCCCTGCCCCTCCGCCCGCGGTCCCAGCGTACTCCCCGTCCTCACGCCGACGGCGGCCAAACCCCTTACGCCTCAATCATTCCCGCCCCCTGCCGATAGCTTGCGTTGACACCCGCGGGGTGCATCCGCGCAGCAGCGAGTGTATCCGCGACCGCGGCAAGCCGCCTGCTTGGAGCAGGGAGAGAGATTACAAATGAAGACCCGCAGACAACCAGAACCGTCCGCGTCCGCCCCACGGCGCACGGCTGGTTTTACCCTCACGGAGGTCACCGCGGCGGCGGCCATCGCGGCCATCACCGTGGCGGGGGTCATCTCGGGCTATGTGCAATCCGCCGAGCGCGCCGAATGGTCGGGGAACTGTCTGGCCGCGCAGGCCCTGGCGGTGCAACGCATGGAACAGACCCGGGCCGCACGCTGGGATACGGAGGCGGGCATCGACGAGCTGTTGACGGCGAACTTCACCAACCAGGTCGTGACACTGGATCTGCCGGTCTCCGGGACCAATGCCATCTATGCGACGAACTTCACCACCATTACAACGATCGCCACCAACGCTCCGATGTTGAAAATGATCCGGGTGGATTGTGTGTGGCGCTGGAATCGGAGGAACAAGGTGACGACCAATACCGTGGTGGTGTATCGCGCCCCGGATCACACCTGACATGAAGCCGCTCCCTTCCAGTGATCGCGCCCGTTCCGCCGCGTTCACGCTCACCGAAATGCTGGTCGCGATGACGATCCTCACGATGGTCGTCGGCAGCGTCATCTATTGCCATGTGATGGGGATGCAACTCAACCAGATCACCATATCCAAGCTGGGCGTGGACCAGCAGGCGCGCAACGCCTTCAACCGCCTGCACGACGAAGTGCGTTCCGCCACCACGATTGAGATCGGCAACGGCACCGCCACCACTTTCACCACGATTTCCAACGGGCTGGCGCAGGCCGGGATGGCGCTGCGCATTTGTCCAACCACCAACACGGCGAACTGGATTCGCTACTACTACGAGCCGTCAGCCCGGGAGCTTCGGCGCGTGGACTACGCCGTGGCCACGCCGCGGACCATCGCGCAGAACCTGACCAATGCGATCCTGTTCCAAGCTGAAAACTACGCGGGAACGGTGCTCACCGGACCGGCGAACAACCGGGTGCTCAATGTAACTCTGCGGTTCAATCCGACCCGCTTTTCGTCCGCGTCGGTGGGGACCAACGCCCTCTTCGATTACTACACCCTCCAGGCGAAGATCACCCGGCGCATCCTTTGAGGAGCTATGAACCTGCCCCCGCGCCCCACTCCCCGCCGCCCACAGGGCTTCGCGCTCGTGATGGTGCTCGTGTTCTCCGGCATCGCCATCACTGTCCTGAGTGCGGCGATGAACTGGACCGCCGCCAACTCGGCCAACAACGAGCGCAGCGTGCAACTGACCATCACCGGCGCCGCCGCCGAAGCCGCCACCGAGAAGGTCCTCACCAGCATCATGTCCGACTATGACAACGGCGGCGAAGCCACCGTCTTCGCCAATCTCAATCAGTATCGCACGCGGATTCCCACTGCGGCGGAGAACAGCTATTGGTCGAATTTTTCCTTCAGCGACGCCCAGGGCGGGATCAACGCGAATTACGTCCAGCGCCTGCAGACCCAGACTTACACCAACCTGAGCGGTCAATTCGCCGGCCTGTTCGGCTTCGCGTCGCAGTACCGGGTGATTTCCAATGCGCGGCAAACCAATGGCCGCTATGCCATCACCAATGCCATCCAGCAGGAGTTGCAACTGGCCTCGATTCCTATCTTCCAGTTCGCGATTTTCTACAACAGTCTCCTTGAATTCTCTACTGCCGCACCACTGACCATCGGCGGCCGGGTCCATGCCAACAGCAATCTCTACGTCGGCTCCGGTTCGCCCCTCACCTTTACCACCAATGTCACCACCACCCGCTCCATCGACAAGGTGGCGTGGGCGGGTGCGACAGTTGCGTCCTTTAGCGGCAGCATAAGCTATCTCGGCGTCGTCTCCACCAATGCCAACTCACTGACTCTACCCATTGGCACCAACAACTCCGCCGCCGCCGTCCGCGAAGTGATCAACCCGCCGCCCGCCGGCGAGGCCATGACCTCCCCGATGGGCCAGGAACGCTTCTACAACAAAGCCGAGCTACAGGTGCTCGTCAGCAACGCCGCCGTCACCGTCCGGGTCCAGACCCCCTTCGATAATTCCCCGCTCACCATCGCGTGGAGCAATGCCAGTTACTTCATGACCACCAATCTTACTTTCACCGACCAGCGCGAGGGAAAGACCATTGTCACCACCGAGATCGATGTCGGAAGATTCCGCACCTGGGCGGCGACCAACGCGACGGTCATCAGCAAACTCGGCTCGGGCAATCCCCCGAACGTCCTCTATGTCGCCGACAATCGCACCACCACGGCCTCGCAACTTACCGGCATTAGACTCAAGAACGGCCAGACTCTACCCAGTCGCGGACTGACCATCGCTACTCCCAACCCGCTCTATGTGCTCGGACACTACAACTGCACCAACGCCGCGCATCTCGGCACCACCAACACGACTTCCTCCCGCCCGGCCGCCATTGTGGCCGACGCCTTGACGGTGCTGTCGCCGAGCTGGACCGACGGAGCCAGCGGCGGTGCCTACACCAGTCGCGTGGCCGCCAACACTACTCTGAACGCCGCGATTCTCGCCGGCGTGGTGTACTCCACCGGCTCCTCCCAGGCGGCTTTCAGCGGCGGGGTTCACAATTATCCGCGACTCCTCGAAGCCTGGTCCGGCCGCACCCTTACTCTCAATGGTTCCATAGTTAATCTCTTCAACAGCGTCCGCGCCGCCACCCAGTTCCAATGGCCCGGAGTCTATTACAACGCCCCCACCCGCCAGATTTACTTCGATCAGAACTTCATGAACGTAAACAACCTCCCGCCCGGCACGCCGCAATTACGCGTCCTCATCCGCGCCCGCTGGCTCAATCCGGCGCCGGGCGTCATCAACTACGCGGGTTAATCATGCGTCCCTCCCTGACTCTACTCTGGGTGATTGCGAGTCTCTCGGTGGGTTCACGCCCGCTGCTCGGGGCGGAACCGCCGGGGACCAATCAACCTCCCGAGCCGGCCTTCAGCATCAAGATTGTTAGCACGGAGGTGGCGGGGGCCGGGCAGTTCCACCGACCCGTCGCCACCCTCGGCACCAACAAGTTCTACTTCCAGGCTCCGCGCGGCTTCCGCGTCCGCACCGATGACCCCCGACGAATCGTGTTCCTCGAAGACCTCTCCGGCCAGTGCTCCATCACGGTCCGACATATCCCGCCCGTGCTAAACCCAGCGGCGTCCGTAGCGGGGGACCCTCCGGCGCTCGTGCCGACGAGAAACCTCGCCGTTCCCGCCACCAATTCCCCAAACCCGGAGCCTTCCCCGCCAGTTCCCCCCACCAGTCCAACGGTGCCAGTCCGCAGTCCCACGGTTCCCGACCCCAGCCCAACGGTCCCAGACCACCGCCCGCCGGCTCCAGACCCGAGTCCGACCGTTCCAGACCCGAGTCCGGCCGTTCCAAGCCAGGGTTCCCCCGTTCCGATCTCCGGCCCGGCGGAGCCAGCCCGCGATCCCGCCGATCCGCTCCCCGACCCGGACGATGCCGATTGCGCTCCCGCCCCACCGGGGCCGGCACTCACCGCGTCCGCCCCAACCAAGGTCACTTCCGCCGCCGCACCACCCGGCAAGCACGACCCCGTTCGCGAGCTGATTCTCCAACAGTATCCTTCCGCCCAGATCACCGAAGAATACGAAATGACCGCCGGGGGGTTGTCGGGTGTTGCTTTCGACTTCCATTGGAAAACAATCTCCGGCCTCCGCTTGCACACCCGCGTCTGCTATGTCGAGAGTTCCGTCGGCACCTTCGAGTTCACGATGGTCGTGAATCCCGAGCTGCTGCAGGAATTTCACGCCGCGTTCAACAGCGTGCTCGTCACCTTCCGCCTCGTCCCCGGTGGGAAACTCGAACTGCCGGAGATTCCCAGTCAAAGTTGAGTGCCGGGAGGCCGTCGCCCGCGCTGGGGGCCGAGCTGGTCGTCGCCGACGAGCCGGTTCGCCAGCGCACGAACCCACCCGAAGGCCAGCCCACCGGGAATTCGCGCCGGGATCGTTACGGCGTCCTTGGTCCCCGGCTATCAGAAAAGGGTCGGTTTGGCTCCAGTGGAAAACCTTGTGGATAAGTCGCCCTTGAGTTTTTTGAAAACCTACCGCCCCCCGCGATCCCCCGCTCCGGCGGCCCCATCCCCGCTTTCCGCCCCGCGACCTCGTCCAAACCAGGTGTTCACGCTAAAGTCCGACCTCCGTTTTCGCAGGCATACCCGCGCATTTCGCTCACGCGCCGCATTCGCCCGAATCCCCAGCCCAATCCCCAGGGGTGAAATGGATTTTCCGCCGCCCGCCCCGCTTCCCCGCGCCCGGCCACTCCCGCCCCGTGCCCGCCCCGCCAGCCCTCTCTAACCCGTTAGTTTTCAATCCATTGCCGAGATACTCCCCAAAGCCAACCCCGAACACCGCGGCCCTTTTCCCCCCATTCCCAACCGCCCGAACCTTGCAAAATCAGGGGTGAACCGGTCGCCCCCGCCCGTCCACCATCGCGCCCGTCGCCGCCGCCATCGCCGCTTTATCACCAAGCAGCTTCCAGCAGTTGTTCGCCACCGCCCGGTCCGGCCGCCTCCGCACCCGCCCGGAACCCCGGATTTCACGCCGTTTCCGCGCAACTCGTGCTATGCTCCGCGGCCTGTGAATAACTTGTGAACGGATTGCTGGAACTCGGCGTTGCTTCGCGGCGCGAATTCCTATTTCCTTCGCCGCGATGATTGACTCCCTGGAAGCCGCCGACGGCCCGCGCGCGCCCGACCTGAAACGGTCCAAGGCCCGCAAAGGCGGGGGTGCGGACGTGCTCAAGGTGGACCGCCTGCCACCGCATTCCACCGAGGCCGAGCAGGGCGTGCTGGGGTGCGCGCTGATTTCTCCCAACGACAGCCTCGGCGTGTGCCTCGAGAAATTGCCGCGCGCCGAGGGCGTCTTTTACGACCTGCGCCATCAGACCATCTTCGAGGTGCTCGTCGAGATGTACGATGGCAAGGTGCCGATCGATCTCATCACCGTTCAGCAAAAGCTCAAGGATCGCGGGCAGTTGGATTCCATCGGCGGCGTCGAGTATCTCGGTGCCTTGCAAGACGGCGTGCCCTCCGCCGCCAACCTCGGCTATTACCTCGAAATCGTCCGCGAGAAGCAGCTCCTGCGGAAAATGATCGTCACCTGCACCGACGCCGTCGGGCGGGCCTACGATTACGAGGGCGAGCTGGATTCTCTCTTGGATGAAGTCGAACGCGACGTCCTGCGCATCAGCGAGGAACGCGTCGAAAAAACCAGCCGCTCGATGAAATCGCTCGTCCACGACGCGATTGGCACCATCGAGAAGTACCACCAAGGCCAGGGCATGCTCACCGGCATCCCGACCGGCTTCTCTGATCTGGATAAGATGACCAGCGGCCTGCACGGCGGCGAAATGATCGTGCTCGCCGCGCGGCCCAGCATGGGCAAGACCTCGCTCGCGATGAACATTGTCGAGCATGTCGTCCTCGAGGAGAAGCTTCCCGTCGCCGTGTTCAGTCTGGAAATGACCGCCGAGTCACTCGTCCTGCGCATGTTGTGCTCCCGCGCCCGCGTGAACCTGCAAAGCATCCGCGATGGTTTCCTCGCCGAGCGTGACTTCCCGCGGCTCACCGGCGCCGCCGGCAAGATGGCCGGCGCGCCGCTCTTCATCGACGATACGGCCGGTCTCTCGATCCTCCAATTGCGCGCCAAAGCCCGGCGTTTGTCCCAACAGTATGGCATCAAGCTCTTTGTAATTGACTACCTCCAACTGCTTCACTCTACTGCGCGCAAAGCAGAAAACCGGCAGCAGGAAATCGCGGACATTTCCAACGGTGTCAAAGCCTTGGCCAAAGAATTAAAGGTGCCAGTGATCGTTTTGAGCCAGTTAAACCGCGACATGGAACGGGATAAGAACCGCAAACCGCGACTGTCCGACCTGCGTGAGTCCGGCTCCATCGAGCAGGATGCCGACGTGGTGGCGCTTCTCTACCGGCCGAGCAGCGGCGACGAAGAAGATGGTCCGCCGCGCGAAGAAGCCTCCGGCGACGCCGTTCCCGTCGGCTTGCTCATCGCCAAACAGCGCAATGGCCCCACGGGGGAAGTGCCGCTGGTGTTCATGAAAGGCTACACAAGATTTGAAAGCGCTGCAAAAGTCAGCGCGACGGATGTCCCGAACTAAGAAAACCGCATGAAATCATTGCTTCGTCGTTATAGCCTGCTCATCGCGCTGCTAGTCTATTGGATTCCTCCCGCCTACAGTCAGACACCCACCCGCGTCGATAAGATCGAAATCAAGCACGTCGGCCCCCAGGCCGTCAGTGATGATCTTATCCGTTCGCACATCCGCGTGCGCGTGGGGGACAACTACATGCGCACCGCCGTGGACGAGGACGTGCGGACCCTCTACGGCACCGGCTATTTCCATAACATCCGGGTCGTCGAAGACCTCGCCGCCACCGGCATCAAACTCTCCTATGTCGTCCAGGGCAAACCCGTCCTGACGGACATCAAGTTCGAGGGTAACAAGAAGTTCAGCACCTCCAAGCTGCAGAAGAAACTCACCGCCAAGGTCGGCGAACCCCTCGACGAACGGAAGCTCTTCACCGACGCCCAGGAACTGACCAATCTCTACCAGAAATCCGGCTATCAGAAGACCAAGGTCAAATACAACATGAAGATCAACGAGAGCGCCGGGCGTGGCTCGGTGGTCTTCGAGGTCGAGGAAGCTCCCAAGGTCAAGATTGCCGCCGTGGATTTCGTCGGGGCCGAGGCCTTTCCCCAGAAACAACTCCAGAAGGTGCTCAAGACCCGCAAACGCGGCATGTGGTCCTGGCTCACCGGCACGGGCGTGCTCAAGGAGGATGAATTCGAGGACGACAAGGAACGCCTCGCCGAATTCTATCACAACCTCGGCTACATCGATTTCGAGCTGAAGGATGTCAAATTCGAGGAACTCACCCCCAACCAGATGGCCATCCGGCTGGCCGTCAACGAAGGTAAGAAATACAAGGTGGGCGATCTCTCCTTCAAGGGAAACACCCTCTTCAACAACGATGAGTTGCGCAAGGAACTGAAGCTCGTTCCCGGGACCGTCCTCTCCCCCAAGACCCTTAACGAAGACCTCGAGAAGCTCCGCGACAAATACGGCGACAAAGGCTATATCGACGCCCACGTCATCGCCGAGAAGAAAGCCAACACTGAAACGGGCAACATCGACCTCGTCCATCAAATCGACGA
>CAMAUZ010000054.1 GCA_945861535.1 Akkermansia muciniphila
TTCGTCGTCGCCACCGCCAATGACGTCTCCCAGCTCCCGCCCGAGATGCTGCGCAAGGGCCGGTTCGATGAGCTGTTCTATGTGGACCTGCCCGATGACACCGAGCGGGAGGCGATCTGGCGTATCGTCATCCGCAAGCATCGCCGTGACCCCAACGACAATGATCTGAGGCAACTGAGCCGGATCACCGAAGGGTTGACGGGCGCAGAGATCGAAGCCGTTTACTTGGAAGCCATGTTCGCCGCGTTTGAGCGAGCCACGGAACCCACCGACCTCGACATCGCCGGGGCATTGAACGGTTTTGTGCCGTTGTCGCGGTTGATGGCGGAGCAGATTGAGGGACTGAGGAAGTGGTCCTGTGGTCGTGCCCGTCCGGCCACCACTGCACTTCCAACTCCTGAGCGAAAGCTCCGGAAGCTGGAGTTGTAGTGTCGGCGGAAAGGAATCTGGCTGGTGCTGGGTTCCTTTTTTTAGCTGTTAGTCGTGGAAACCGCCAAACACTACGAAACACCGCTCACCTCCTATTCTCAGTTCGAGACGCGGGACTTAGTGCGGTATAATGTAACAACAAATGGCTACTGGTTTTTCTCGTTCCAAATCACTTTGATGGAATTAATGAAAGGCCCATCCGCCATTCTACTGCCATCCAAGAAACATCCGTTCAAAATGAACCCAGAACCGTTGGCTGGGACCAAAAATCGCACCGCGACCCGTTGCTTGTATTGATTTCTCCAAACCGCTTCTACCCGGTAGTGAGTATATCTCTGTAGATCACTTGACGCCAGCCGGACAGCAGACCACTGCGCGGTGTTTGATGACACAACATCGAAGATTCTGCCAATAGTCACTTCCGCTCCCCAGCCATTCAAATAACCGTTCCTGACCTCTTTCCAGCCCATGGATTGAATCGCTTGGTCGATCAGCTCCTCCTGTCGCGCAATAAATTCCGCACGTCTTCTTGCGTGCTCTTCGGCCACCGCTTTGGCACGCTCGGCCGCCTCCGCTGCTGCAACACGATCCCGATGATACGCGATCACCTTTGGCTCCCTCGCCAGCGCCTCCATATCAAAACTGATCCACGGAATTCTCGCGCTTAGTTTCCCGGTATCAGATCGGATGATGATTCCTTTCTCGTCTGCATTAAGTATGGTCCCAACTTGCTCGGTCAGGTCTTTCAATCGGAACGTCCGGCTCTCGTTCGCCGGCAAAGGTGGAAGCGCGGGGCTCCCGCCATTCACCTCAGTCTTTGAGGCCGTGGCGTCTGCGTTCGGTGCATTGGTTCCGGCAGATGATTGTGTTACCTGATTACTCCCGGATGGTGCTGCATTGGTGGTGGAGACACGAGGACTCGCGCTGGCAGCCGGGGCGTGTTTGACGGGAACCTGGGTTTCACGAGCATTGTTTGAAAAGTGTATCGCTGCGAAAAGACCACCAGCCACCATCGCCAGGCAGGCAAACGCCATTCCATGGGCCGTGAGAATGCGCTCCCGAAGTGGAACTCGGGCTGGCCTGGCCGTCAGCAGGCCGTCATCGCTTGAAGGGGCCGGGGGGCGTTCAGCCTGTGACGGGCGACTTAGAATCAATGGGTTCTTAACAACCGCCTTGGTTTCTCCGACTCCTTGAAAAAACCGCCGGAGGCTAACCCAGTCATCGCCAAGTTTGATTTGCGAAAGCATTCCGAGCTGACCATTTTCCAACCGACCTTCAATCTCCTCCACCGACAGCGGCCCTTCCACCCGGCCACGCCATCGGACGAGAAAGGATTCCCCTGCACGGTGCGAATGGCGGTTGTCCATGGTCGGTGAAATGTATCAGACGTTGGTTGGAGCGGAGCTTGCTTGCTATTGGGCAGATGGGCGAGAGCCTTCTGCACTAAAAATCACGACCTCATCCTGTTTACGAGGCTCCCACCCATATTCCCGTTTGGCCGCTACGGTGAGTTGTTTGGCAATGTTGAAGGTTGCAAAGGAGTCTTCCCAAACAATGTAGGCCACATATTTCCCCGCCGGAATGCTCTGGACGATCCGACGAAGGGAAGAGGGACTCTTGCTTGGATCAAGACCCCGCCCCGCCAAGGGGGTGGGCAAAACGCTGTCACGGTTTTCTTTCCAAGAGATTGTAGCTGCATTCAAATCTCCGGACACAGTCCTCAAAGGATATAGTTGGCCATGCTTTACCAGAATCCAAAAAGCCTCATTAACGGTCTCGCGTTCCTGCGGTAAGCGCAAAGCTTGGACTTGCGTGGCGACGATCTCCGCAAATTGCCGCTTGATGTCGATTTCTCGCTGGAGCATTTGCCTTTGGGCCCCTTCCACAGTTGCAAGGCTGTTTTCCAACTGGCTGCGCTGGAATTCGATCGACTTCTTTTCCGCCTCTAGCTGGCGCAATCGCTCGGCTGGATCGGAACTTGGGGCGTTGGTTGCTTGCGCTTGACCGGCAATCGCCTGTTCGCGGAGGAGATCAAGCTGTCGTTGCAGGTGCTTGCGCTCGGAGACCATGTGCAAGCGTTCCTTTGCCGGGTTAGCGGCAATCTGGGCTTCTAGTTCGTCTTGCTGGCGTCGCAAATCGTCTTGCTCTGCTTCGACCTGGGCTATCCGCCTTTGGAGCATTGCACGGGAATCAACATTCGCATCCACCTCCGCCCCCTTTTCTTGTTTGGCCAAAAGTGTCACGAGCACAGCCAGTAATACGATGCCCCCAAAAAGGTTGCACATGGTATCCAGTAATAACTCGAGGCTGTCGGGTGGTTTGGTGTGGCGTAGGCTCATAACTCTTCCTTAAAATCCAAGGGCTTTGAGCAGGCGTCGCCACCACGACAGATTTTCTTTGGGCGGAGACGCCGGCCCGGCAGGAGTGTTAGGCGGAGACGGCGTTTCATTTACCGAAGGCTTTCCCGTCGGAGGCCCACCTCCCGGGGCATTGCCTCCGGGGCTTCCAACGTCAGGCGCTGGGGTTGGTGTAACGATGACCAAAACCGTCGCCCGCTCCAAATCGCCGACCACATCCTCGAACTTGCGGTCTCTGGTTGTAGCCCCTTTTAGTTTGGCGACCGCATCGGGAACAGCTTCGAGGAGGGGCAGCAGGAGTCTTCCCTTCACGGCGTAATTCACATTCTGGGCGAGGCTGCCGGAGGTGGCTATGGCGGCTTTCTGATTTAGCGTGGCAACCACCACACCTATGACGTTGCCGCGCTCATCCACCAGGGCTCCCCCAGAGTTGCCCGGTTGAATCGGCGCGCTGATCTGAAAATGCCGAGCATCATCCCGGACACCTGCCAACCCGCCAATCTCACCTTTGGCGAGCTTCGGAGAAAAGCCCTGCAAGTCGGGGTTCGGAAACCCAACCGTGGCCACAGTGGCCCCGAGCTTCACGTTGCGGCTCTCTCCGAGAGCCAGGGCTGGAAATTTCCCTTCGACCTTGAGCAAGGCCAGATCGTTCAGCTTATCCGCCTTCAACACCCTGGCGACCATCGTTCCGGCGGCGGTGCGGATGCGCACGTTTGCGCCCATTCCAGCAACGTGCTCGTTCGTGATAAGATAGCCGTCCTCGGTGATGAAAAATCCGGTGCCGGAGACTACAGAACTTGGATGTCTCGGCGACGAGCCATCTGGAGCAGCTTTTGGCCGGGTCTCTGCGGGAAATCCCGAGTTACCCCCGCTAGTCTCAGGTGGGGTGGGAACCGGTGGCCCGCCACTCTCATCAGGAGGCCGTCCAAAAGTGATCTTTTGGCCTTCTTCCACAGCGTCGTAGCCCGTCTGGAATCCCGCATCGCGGGCCAGTTCTCGCAACCTGCGAAACAATTCAATTCCCGAAGGTCGGATGAGGAACACAATAAACTGCTGACTCTTGTTCAACCGTTTTAGATAACCGAGCCACTCTGCCGCTGCCGACGAGGACGGGTAACTCAACCGCGACTCCGGCTTGTCGAACCATTCGATCGTAATGCCACTGCCACCGACGACGATCAAAATGGGTTCACGTTGGTCAGTGGAAGGCTCAGGGATGAACCACAACTGTCCTTCTCTGGATCGAACGCGAAGCAGTTGAGATTGAGCGAGAGCAACCCGGCGTTCCATCTCCGCCAACTTGGCCCGTTCAGCGGAATCCCTGCGGATCATTTCATCATTCTTTTGGCGCAGGGAATCGATCTCTTCGCGGGTTTGGGTCAAACCAAGCCTTAAGTCCTGCTCCCGGATTTTGGCATTAGCTGCCGCTATCGCCTGCCTCGCATCCGCCATCTGCTGGCTCGCGGTTTCGATCTGTTGTTTCAAACCGGCTATGTCCAACTCCAACTTTGCTGCGGAGGGCGCGCTGTTTGCCGAGGCCTGCGACTCCCGAAGACGCCGCAAATCTTCCACGACCCGATTACGTTCGAGGAGCAAGGCATTGAGGCGCTCCTCCAGAGCGATTTCCTCCGGGCTGCCACGCCCGCTGGAAGTCGAAGCCTTTTCCAAGTCCGTCGCCAAAATCAGCACCACCAAAATCAGAATCCCGCTTACGGACGTGATGATGTCCTGAAAGGCGAAAAAACTAAGCTTGGGAGCACCCTCGCGGCGCAAACGGCTCATGGCGACGTAGTGGGTTTACGGTCCAAAAGCCGCAGGCGGCTTACGACGTGGGAGTGGCAGTAATCGTTGCACGCATCAAGCAATGACATCTCCCTCCGCTGTTGAAAGGTGATCCAAAGCTGCAACACCAGCGCATAGATAAGCGCGATGAGGGTTGTCTCGAAGGCGGTGGACAGTCCGGAGGTGACACCCTGAAGACTTGATCGTATCTGAGAAAGGTCCCCCGCTGCTTGCAACGTCTTGGTAAACCCACCGATCGCCATACTGAGTCCTTGAACCGTTCCAATGAATCCCAACACGGGAATCGCCCAGACCATGCCATTCAAGAGGGTGTAACTGGAAGCGACCTGATTCTCATCGTTTTCCCCCTGTGATCGCAAGATGGTAGCCACATCCCCAATTTGCCCAATATTGCGGAGGTTTGCCAAGGCGTTCTCAATTCGGCTGAGGAGAATGAAATGCCGCGGATGATCGACCAATCCATTGATACGCTTCAGGACATCAGCAGCGGTCGCCTCATTCAACACGAACTCTGGGTCGTCAGGCATCGGCTGCAAATCCAACGCCCGACCTTGCAATTTGATTTTGGAATTCTTCAACAGTATAACGGCGGCACCCCAGCAGAAGAACAGGGTAGCCGGGATCATCGTGAACTGGTTGCCAGGCCGCAGAAACATCTCCGCGACAAATTGAACGGGGCCGAGAGGGCGCACGACAAATGCCATGAAAGCATAGAGCATTCCTGCCAATAGAGTTCCCACGATAAACGCCAACAAATGGTTGACTCCGGTGTGATGCCCAGCTTTAAACCCGATGCGATTCTCGATGTCGGAGTGAGTCCAAGCGAGGATGTTAAGGTCACTTGTATCGGAATCCGAACTGCTTTGGATTTTGCTCGGCCTTTGCATATAGTTAATCTTTTGCCCAATCATTGGTTGGGTATGCCTTTGGCATACCCCAAAATCGCACCCTGCCCCACCAGTTTGCGCATCGGTGGAGGCTATTGACCGAAGAATTACGCCCCCCGGCGCATCGGGAAATCATTTAACTAAAACGATTGCCATTCGCGTCCTGGGTAATTGATATCACTTCCATTAAGGTCCAAACAAACAAAATGACGAGTGGAAACACCATCCATCCGGTGAAAATACATATCAGCAGTTGCGCAATACCTCTACCCGAATACCCGGCGTAAAAGTTGTGAATTCCAAAAAAACCGAGAAAGAGGCCGAGCAAAACATAGGCCGTCCTGCTTTTCTTCGAGCTGCTTGAATTTCCATTGCCTGAATCGGATAAGAAATTGCCGATTGGACTTCCGCACTTCATGCAAATTGCCGCAGTGGCCAGAACTTGATTCCCGCATTGTCTGCAAAACACCAAGCCAGCCTGAGCAGGCACCTGTGCCGGAGCATGTGTCGATTCCATCGCACCCGCATTCTGTCTTGCACTTTCAGCCTCGGCCTCCTGCGCCTTTTTGGCCCGTTCAGTCGCTGCTTGCTCGACGAGGCGTTTCTGCCGGGCAATCTCACGAGCCTCGTTTTCTAATCGTTCCTTCTCCGAGCGCTCGTGATTAGCCAAGAATTCACGTAATGTTAGCCAGACGCCATTCCCTTCAATTTGAGCCAACATGCCGAGTTCACCGGATTCAACCTGTTCTAAAATTTGGGTAAAAGGCATTTCCTCGGTAGTTTTCCCCTTCCACTTGATACGATACCTGCCGGTTGGGTGTGTTTCCGGGTGCGGCTCGCCAGTGGAATTCTCGGGCACCGACTTAGTCTTCGGCATAGCCACCATATTTGCCCGTAGTTGGGGACGAAGTGGGGATGGCGGAGGAGGCGGAGGTGGTTTGGCCATAATATTCGGGCGATTCTTTTCCCTCACCCACCATATTGTTCCGAAGTCCAATCGATGAAGTTCTGTGAATTGCGTTCGCGCCTGAAAGTTGGATTCATGGACTGGTGCCTCATGGCTTTCCTGAAGTGAAGAGTGGTGGGAGGAAACCGCTGACGAGGGGATCCTTCGGATCTACCTCTGCATTCCTCAGAAGGTTTTCTCTTTTCACCTTTAAGCCGTATAACGGTGTGAATGGAACGGGCGTCTTCGTGGTTAAAACCCACGAAGTCGCCGTCTTTCGGAACAATATGGCTGGTTTCCCTTCGGCATCCCACCCCCACAGTTCATCGAGGGTTTCGCGGTTTACGTGCGCAGTGCCAGCGAGGCTGATGTGGCCAACAAAGTCGAAGCCATTCACGACTGCAGCATTATACAGCTTCGCCAGAGATTCCGCTTGGCGGAAATACGAGGCGCTCTCGTGCGCAGATAACGCCGCTTCCAACTTTGGGCCAAGTTTCCGATTAACGCTATCAAGATACCAATCACCTTCCTTGACCAACCCTGCGCCCGCAGCGACCAGGTCTTGCCGCTGCCGTTGAACCAACGGTGCGAATGGCAATCCCCAGCCCTCTGGCTGGATTTCCATGATTTCAAACACTTTCAGATAAAGCCATGCCCGGAAGAGCGATGATGCCGAGCGATCCCAGTGGAGGATGTCCAACACCTTTACCAAGGGCAGCCGCGGTGAGGAGCCAATTTCGCCAATTCCTTTGTGCAGCTCGGTTTGGTAGAAAAGCTGGGGTTCTGGCGCTTTGCCCAGCGGTTTCCATTGGAAAAACTGATTGTCGGGCAGCTTCCATAACATGCTAAAAAAGCCAAAGTCGATCTTTTGAAACCCTGGAAATGACGTCATCTCCGCCTCCAGGAAGATGCCCGTGTAGGTATTCCATCCGGGGCCGGGATCGCTGGGAATGACATTTGGCGAAAGCCAGAAGCGGCGTTCCTTTGACGAAAGCGTAAACTCATATTTGTGAACCGCCGTCGCCACAGCTTCGACATTCTTCAGGATCAAAGACAACCTGTGTTCCGCCGGCATTATGCTGCTCGGCATGAGCGGTGGCATTTGGCCGTCTTTGAGCTGGTTCCAAAGGTTAGTATTCTGACCGCATAGAAGCACTTGCGTCAGCACGGCAGCGGGAAGGATTCTACCCTTCATCGCCCGCGCCGCCCGAACTCTTGAATCGCGGATGAACTCAGAGTCCGCCAAACCGTCGAGGGCTGTTTGATAATCCGCCAATCTGTCGGTGCTTTGCAGACCGCTGGCATTGGCAACGAGGCTTTCCACTTGCTTTTGATAGTGCTGGTGCCGCTGGACCAGATTCTGAAACCGCGTCACGGAGTCCGGTCGTGGTTTTAGCAGATCACCGGAGTCATTTGTCCAGGCGACAATTCTTCCAGCCGGCTCATTGGCGGCGGTAGCACTTTTGCTAACCTCCTCAACCGACTTGTCAAAATTGAGTTCAGCGAGCGCATCCTCGTAGGATTTGACCAGTCCCTCGTATTGCGCCTGCCGACGGCTTTTCTCTTCGTCGAGGAAGTAGCCCCAACGCTTCACCATCGCCGCCAAATCGGCAGCGGTTTCCTTGGCCAAAACCGGAGCCAGAGCGCGGTTGCTTTCCTGGATTGCGGTCAGCTTCTTTTGCCATTCCCCGATCTGGGCAGGTGGACTGTTCGTTTCGAGTTTGGCCGGGAACTCTGCGAAGGCGGACTGAAATGCCTGCAACTTGGTGAGCTCATCGGTCAGGAATTTCTCTGCTTTTGCAAGCGTGTCGCGAATATCGGGCCGAACGAGTTGTTGGGGATTCTCCTTCCGGGTGTTCTCGATGAGTTGCTCCACCCGGCGAACTTCCCGCTCTTTGATGAGCGCTTGGAGGTGCTGGCCCAAGTCCTTGGCGTTCATCAGTCCCAAGAACCAGATCGCCGCTCCAGCCGTGATGGAAAGAATGAGAATAGTTGCGGTGCCAATCAGCGCAATCTTGCGGAGACGCCGACGTTGAAGGTGCAGTTTTAGAATGCCGACCCGTTTCTTGAAGCGAGTGGTCAATTCCTCTGGCAACGAACGGCTGAAATCAATCAGAGCGCGCCAGGTTCGATTAAGCGCTTCGTAATCCTCCCGCAGTTCCTGGGTGCTAATGCCACGGGCGGCAGTGTCTTTCTCCTCATTGGCCACAAGCTGAATGAGCAATTCCCGCTGCCGGGCGCGGAACTCGGTGTCGAGCAGATGCTGGCGGTGCTGATCCTGCGCCCATTTCTCCAAGTCCGACAGGCGTTGAATCAGATCGCTGCTGTCCGGCAGCTTATGGTTCGTTTGGAGTTCACGGATGCGCTCCAACCAGTCAAAAACATCCCCAAACAATCCTTTACTGCGGGCGACCTCGGCAGCCTGCACCCACATATCCCGCCGCAAACTGTGGGCGCGCGTCCAGACCGGACCGCTGGGGGCGGTCTGGAAGCCGGCGGTCTCGATGGTCCGGAGGCGTTCCAGCCCGGCCCCGGTGTCCCCCGCGTTGAGGTTGCTGTCGAGTGCTGCCATTTGGGCGGCCAAGACCTTGACATCGAGTCGGCTCAACTCCGCGGCGGCGTTGGTGTCGGCGGGGTTAAGGCGCACGATTGCACGCAGGGTTTGATAGGCTCGAGGCTCATCGCGTGAACTCATGGCCTCGCGGTAGCGGCTGTATAACGGATGATCCGCGTTGATGCCCCGTTCATAAAGGGCGTTCAGCGCCTCGGCTGCTTTCGCATCAAAAGGTTCAGAACAGGGTAACGACTTCTCCTTGCACAGCGTCCGCCAGTCCTCGCTCTTCCGAAAGTCCAGGATCGCGAGCAGATCAGGAAGCGTGGGGGCTTGCTCGGAAAGCTGTAGTGCCTGTGCGAAGTCTCCCGCCACGATCATTGATTCCACCTGGCTCAAGCGCAGTGCTACCGCCCGGCAGAGCACCTGGTAGCCTTCAGCCGTTTTGTTCGCTAGGCTCAAATCCGCGCCGGGATCCTGGAATTCCTTGATCTTCCGGACAAGTCGCTTTGCCTCTAGTAGGGTCGTGATCATGGTCGGCAATCCAAGCGAGTAATTTTTATCCAAGTGTCCATCAACTTAAATTCTAAATCTATATCGAGTTTTGTAGGATCAATTGCACCTCCTGCTTTCCTTAGCTCACCAATTCTTTTTGACAGAGCCTGCCGATGGTATTGGAAAGTTGTGCCGTCTCCCTTCTTTTGGCTCCCAAATTCAATCCAAAAGCTCTTGAGATCAAAGATGTTGTCAATTAATTCCTTAAGCTGAGTTCTATAGCGCCGACTTTGAGTCTCCATTTCCATATCAAGGCGCTTCCAAACCTCGGTATCGGGCTCTAAATCGAGCTTGAATTGCCTTGATTCGTCAAATCGTTCGTAAATCGCGACCACGCATAGCCTATTTAACAGGTTCCAAAACTTCGTTTTGTTGGAGCCTGGTCCCGGCAAATCTACAGCTTCCTGGAATTCCAATTTAGGCAAATGCGCCGAATAGTCCGTCTGCACGGTTTTCCAGAAAACATCCACACGGTCGAGAGCTGTTTCCATCTTGACAAGTTTTTCAGCCTCGGCGGCTTTTTTTGATAACTGAGCCATTATCCCGAGTTTCCATGGCTTTTTCGTGTTGTTGACACCATGAATATCCTCTAGCGCATAGATCATGGAGTTGGTGGCAGTTGGATAGGTTCCCACCAGACGCAAGGCATTGTTGCTCTGGAGAACAAGGCCAGCCAAAAGTTTGCTTAAATCAGGACTCGGATTGAGGTTGTCGTCCGCAATATTTGCTTGAAACGCTTTGTTAGTATTGTCGGCAAAAAGTAACAGTCGCAGTCGCTCATTGGCTGGGTATGCCCCGTTGTCCGTAGCAAGATTAAACCGGACGGCACCTGATTGCATTGGCGCTTTGTAGATAGCGTTAGTTTTCGATATTGTTAAAGACCAGTTCTTATGGATAAATACCCAGTGATTCGTTACGGGCGGCTCCCCAGATGTTACAGGCTCTCCGATCACTTTATTTCGGCTGTGGAATTCTTTGCCAAGCTCAGTCCAAATCAAAGTAGGCGGTGGGGTATTGTTTGTAGCCGGCAATTGCGGCCATGATTTCGGATACTGGATCTGGTTGGCACGAGCAATTCTATTTGTCAGCTGATAAACTGCATTCGTTGCGTCTTTGAATTTATCTTTTACTGTTGAGTTAGTTGGATAGGTTGCTAATTGTTGAGTCGCGTAAGCAAGAATGTTCGATCTCCGGTTGGTCTCTTTATCCCATTCTGTAATCGCGGCGATTACGTAGATTGGTTCCGAATCCTCAGTCGATGTCGCTTTTAAGAGTTGAGCAGCACTTTTCGCAGAGGCGTTCGTGGAGAGTTTTTCTGGATCAAATACCGGACCGTGTTTTGGCGGCTCCGCAGAGGTTTGGCCTGGCGCTATCTGATTGTCGATTCGTCCAATATTTTTGGTTTGATTGTTGTTTTCTTCTCCCGCCCCAGTCCGGTCTTTTCCTTTTGTTGTGGATTGGGAACCTGGCTTCGAGGAATTCGGATGCTTTTGTTGGTTTTGATAATGTTCCTTGAGTTCGTTTTTTATCCGAACTAGAACCGCATCGCGGTCCTTCTTGGTCGTGTTGTAATCTTTGATCGCAGCGGTTACCTTGGCGCTGACAATCGCATTGTTTTGGAAAGCCAGAGGATTCCGTTTTACTTGTAGTTGCCACCAGTCGCCAAAGTGCCGAAATCCAAGAGCCGGATCAAAGAACTCCAAGCGAAACAAGACGAATACACAGATTAGCAGCACTAGGACCCCAACAACCAAGACCTTCCCATTATGGTTGGAAATTGAATTGCTTTGTGGGGTGAGACTTGAAGCGTTGCTTGAGTCACTCGTTCTGTTTCTGTCGCTGTCGCTCAAAGAATTGCGCTGCAGGAACCGAAGGGATTTCTTTTGCTCTTTGCTGCTTTCCTTAACAGGAGAAGCGGGTGCTGCGGAAGGTGGTGGTGTCCTGGGTACACCCCGCCGCTTCTCCTCCACTTCAACTATTATCAACGGGGATTCGGCGCATTTATTGGTGATTGAATCCCAAGCTCTCACTTTGTAACGCCATTTGCCACGTCCGACGTTTGGCAGCTCTAATTTTCCGGTATAGGCACCGACCACTTCCTCCTCGGTGGTGTTGTCTTTACCCACAGCGTACCAGCGGTAAATGATCTCGCCGGGCAGGGACTGTGCTTCGCAGTCCAATACCAGGGGTTCGCCTTCGGTGATCCGCACCGCCGTCCCAGCCCGTGGCAGACGGGTGAACTGCGGATCGGCCGGGTCTTTTTTGCAGAACTCCACCTGCCGCGAATTGGCCGCTGGTCTCAGTTTTCCCAACTCCTCGGGCGCCCGGCCTTGGGTGACCGCCGACTCAAACGGAAGATAACTGGTGAGAAATCGCCAGCGGAAATCCGCCGGGTTGTCCTGCGGCTGGCAACCGACGGAGAACGTGCGCTGCCACGCCAGAGAACGCCAATTCGGTCCCTCCAGTTGGAGCAGATCGAGGGCTTCGGCGAGGAGGTCGAGGATGGTTTCCGGACGGAATTGGTGGGCCACGAACACGCCGGAGTTGAAACCCAGCAATCCGGACGCACGAGCATGATCTCCCGTTTCCCGAAACCAATTCAGCGCCGGCAGAAAGGGGCGGTCCTTTAGCTCCTCGCGTTCCGGCCAAGGTTCGTTTTCCAGCAGCCGGGGTTCCTCGCGCCACGCATCCTGCCAGTGGGGCCAACGGCGGAAGATGACCGCTGGCACCGGCATTTCCGCCACCTCTTCGGGGGTGAATACGAGGTGATGGGCAATAAAATTGGTGCGGCCCGTGTAATCGGCCGGGGCGTCCTTGATGCGACTGAGGACGTGAAAGGTTTTGCCGCGGATGTCGAGGTTGCGGAAGGCGAACACGGTGCGCTCCGTGGCGCCCCCATGTTCGGAGAGCCGTTCGTAATAGCTGAGTTGCTCCAACCGGTGAATGAGGCTCTCGCCCATCGTGCTGCTGCGGGCCACGGTGCAATAACCGGAGCGCCCCGCGTCCACGCCTTGGGGCGCACTGGTGTAGATGAGTTGCTGAGGCATAGAGCGGGAGAATCAGCGGGTGGGGACGATTTGCGGGGCAATCTGGCTCAGCAACCAGAGGGGCGGCACTTCGGCCAACATGGGTTTGATTTGTTTCGGGTCAGGCGTGGCACCGCCAATGGTGGAGTCCTTGCCGGACCAAGGCAAGGGCGTATGGCCAAAGGAACTCATGGGGAAGTAGCACACGGACTCGCTGAGAGCCTCGGCGTTGGCCACAACGCCCGGACAGATGTCCCTCAGGAGATTGCGAACCATGGTCGAATTCTTGAAGAGTGTCTCCAAATTAAGGCGGCCATTCTCCACGGGTTGAGCGAGGGTAATGTTCGGCAGGAGGTGCAACCACGCGTCGCACTTCCCGAGAATCACCGCGAGCGGCGCTTTGATCCGCTGATCGGGCCGGAGGCGTTGGATGGCGGCCACACGGGTCCGAATCTCGCTGAGAATGACCTCCTGCCGGTCGCCGGGAGTCTTCTTCATTCCGGGATCGGTCGTTTCACCGAGAAACCGCCGGAAATCGGGGATTTCAAAGGGATCAACCAGATACATGATGCCGTTGGCGCTGGCGACATGCTGCGCACCGGGATTTTCAACGACATTGATGCCCGGCTGGAAATGCTCGCCGGCGTTGTCGTACAAAATCAGTCCCGTGCCGGGTGTGTCGCCCCTTGGTTTCAACTGGTAGGTGAAGGGTTTGGGCAACAGCACCATGCGGCCCTGACGGGGAAACCGGTCATACATTGCGCCCTGCATCTGCGTCTTGATCAGCCGGGTTTGCTCCGGCCCCGAACCGCTGAAGAGGGTGGTCTTCATCGAGTTGAGAGCGGCATTCCCGGTGGGGTCAGCGTCCTGCATCGTCACGTCGAACCGTTTGAAAAGCGCAATGGGCAGGATTTTGGCGAGGACCGCCAAATAGTAGGATTTCCCGGAGGACTGATCGCCCACGAGCGAGATGATGTGCTGCGGCAATTCCAAAAAGTTCGGCGGGAGCTTTCGGCGGCAGTGGGGGCAGGCAAGGTCCGTAGCTGGCAACCCCATCGCGTCCAAGGCGTTGCCGTCGTCATCGTACCGGGTGGCCAAAAACCGCTGGGGTGCGTCCTCGCCAAGGATCGGGTCGCCACGCAACGAATCATGGACGGCGATGTGCATGACCTCACCACGGGAGAGCTTCAACCAGCAGGCGGGACAGGTGATACTCTGCTCCCGTGGCAACGGCGGCGGGAGCGGGTCCGAGTCGGCGGATGCCTGGCGCTGCGGTTGAACCGCGGGAGCAGTGAACTCCAGTTCGCAGGTTGGGCACTTCACCATCCCACCGGCGTGTTCCTGCGAAATCAGCAGCGCCTCATTACAGGCTGGGCAGGAAAAGTTTAGTTCCATGAGCTACCGTGCTTTTGAAAATTGATCATCGCAGGATTTCACTGCGAAACGTGCTGGCGGATGCGCCACGACGCGATCTTCAGAGAATTGGCAAGGCCGATGCCAATGGTTTGATGTGGTGGTTGAATCCTGTTTTTCTCAACCTTCAATGCTTCGGTCACGATGTTGCCGATGGATGGGGCAAAGGGCAAGAAGTACTGTCAGGAAAGCCGGTTTTTCCAGCGGGAGAGCATCAAAGACGCGGTGGATGCTGAGCCGCCATCCATCATCTGCGAGCGCGGCCAGATGTTCGAGCGCGGAATCTATGACCAGAGCCGGGCGGTGTTCGCGTATTTCGATCTGCCGTTCGACGCCGAGCCGCCGTCTTGATCTTGGCGCTCTTCGTGTGCTGGGTGCGTCGTGAGTTCAGTTTTCGATCTCCTTTTTTTGGCCCGCCGATGGCGTTGCCGGCGGGACTGGGGTGAGCTTGCGCAGAACGATTCGCCGCGTCTGGAGGTGCCGTGGAACGCCGAGGCCAAGAACTCGCCGTCAGCATTCCACGCTGGCTCGGCCGTCAGTTCGTGCCGGAAGCGGTGGAACGCCGAGGCCAAGAACTCGCCGTCAGCATTTCACCTGATTCCGTTTCGAGCGGGCAACTGGCACAACCGGACCGCCAACCGAATCCTCGCCGCTTCCGAACACTCAATCAGGGGGGCGATGTTTTGGGTGTGGGCGCGGGCGTGAGCAAATTCTTGTCGGCGGAGGTGATGTAGATTTGCGGTTGGGCATCGAAAGCGGGTTCGGCAAATCTGATACTGCCATCTGATACTGTATGCCCGAAATTGGGTCTTTTGTGGGGAAGATGGGTCCAGATCAATTTGGTTTTAACCATCTGTGAATGAGCAGGTTGTCCACAAGAAGGCACTTGGGGAAAAGTGGGGGAAAACGGCCTTTTCCAATTTCGAGTCAGGTGCCTTTAACCACTCAGCCACCCTTCCCGCCGTTATTTTACTGCTACTGATGCCGTCGCCTAAACCTCCGAACTGTCCGTCGCTGCCTACCGCAGCGACACCGCCAGCGAACCGGTCGTAACCAGCTGGCCTTCCGGGACGGTGGCGAACAACCGCGTTCGCCAACTTGTTCCGGTGCGTTCCAACTGGCAGTTACTCTGCGAGGATTCGAGTGGGTGGCAAGCGGATTCGCCAATGCGAAAAAAATCCCAGGAATCTCCAGCGCCAAGCCCAGTCTCGGAGATTTCGCAAAGTCGGAACGGTCTGACTTGGAGGCTCCGGCGGAATGTGCGGAAGGCAACGCGGCGTTCCGCGACTTGGTAAAATTTTGATGGGAACGCAAGGCGGCCGCCCTCTCGATCCAGCCGCGAACCACGCCGGACTCCGAGGAACGGCTGACCGCCTGGCGACAGTGTCGGCCCGCCCTATCGGCCCTGAAAGTGCTGAACACCCCGAGCGTGGGCCGGCAGCGGCTCGCAGCGCCCGACACATAGCCGCCAGATCGTTCCAGGCGTTGCCGGTCAGGCCACCCGGCCTCCAGCAACCGGACTTGTGGGGCAAGCTCAGGACTACCTCGGGACGACCAACTTGCTTGCTCCCCAGCCGCGTGCCGATACGCGCGGCCAGCATTGGAGCAGTGCCGCCCCGCCCTGCCCTGCCCTGCTCCGCCCGGCGCTTGTGCCGGGGGCAGGCGCGAACTAGCGTGCGCCGCATGAATCTCCGGCCCGTTCCTTTTGCGCGTCATCGCTGGCCGCTCGCGTTCGCATTCGTTCTCGCGATCGCGGCACCGCACGGTGTGGGGGCGGCCGAAGCCAAGACCATCCGCTTGCGCAATGAAATCATCCGCACGGAGGCGACGCCCAAGGCGACGAAAGGCCCGCAGGCATTGGTCGCGGACGCGCCGGTGTCGGGGCTGTTCCTCGTGCAATTTCAGGGTCCGCTGCAGGCCGCGTGGCGCGACGAGTTGCTGCGCGCGGGCGTGACGCTGTTGCGGTTTGTGCCGGAGGACACGTTCGTGGCGCGGCTCGACCGGGCGTCGCTGGCGCGCGTGCGGGCGCAGCCGTTTGTGCATTGGGTCGGAGTTTATCGGGCAGATTACAAAGTGCATGGCCAGGTCCGGGCAGCGCTCGCGGGCAAGCTGCTGAACAATGTCGCGTCCATCCGGGTGCTGCTCGCGCCGGGCTTGGGCGCGGCGGACCGACTCGGCGTCCGGCGCGGAATGCAGCGCGTGAGTCGCGAGGCGGCGCACGGGTTCGGCACGGTGATGGAAGGCGCGGCGACGCCGCGCCAACTGGCGGCGCTGGCGAATTCTCCGGCGGTGCTGTGGATCGAGCCGGCCGCGCAGATTCGGCTCTTCGATGAGGTGGCGGTGAAAATCATCGCGGGCGGCGAGACCGGGCACGGAAGCGATCCCAATCTCGGCGAGGGTGAAGCGCCGCCGGGTTCGGGCATCCGCACGAATCATTTTGCCGACGTGCATCTGCTCGGCTTCGACGGGCGCGGCGTGACGGTGTCGGTCGCCGACAGCGGTTTGAACAACGGGGACGCCGGCTCGATGCACCCGGATTTGCGCGGGCGCGTGGACGCTTTTTTCTATTACGGCCGACTCACGGATGCCGCCGATGAACACAGCCACGGCACGCATGTCGCGGGCATCGTCGCGGGCAACGGCGCAACCGGCGAACTGGACGACACCGGCGCGCTCTACGGCCTCGGCGTCGCACCCATGGCGCACATCATCGGGCAGCGCATCTTCGACGGGGTCGGGGGATATGAAGCGCCGCCGACGTTTGAGACCCTGACGCGCGACGCCGTGCGCGCGGGCGCGGTGATCGGCTCGAACAGTTGGGGCGACGACACGCACGGGCGCTACGACATCAGTGCGGCGGAGTTCGATGCGCTGGTGCGGGACGCGGATTTCGGCACGCCGGGGGATCAGCCCTATATCTTGGAATTCAGCGCGGGCAACGCCGGGCCGGGCCGGCAGACCATCGGCAGTCCTGCCGTGGCGAAGAATGTCATCGCCACGGGCGCGTCGCAAAACAACCGCTTTGACTTTCTCATCTACGGCGAGGGCCAGGACGCGATGGCGGATTTCTCCAGCCGCGGACCGGCGGAGGACGGGCGCATCAAGCCGGACCTCGTCGCGCCGGGCACCTGGATCGCGTCGTTGCAGTCAGGGTCGGCCACGGACGAGAGCGCGTGGCTGCCGATCTCGGTGAATTACCAATATCAAGGCGGCACCAGCCAGGCGGGGCCGCACGCGTCCGGGGCCGCGGCCATTTTCGTGCAGTATTATCGCGAGACGCACACGAACGCGACCCCCTCACCGGCGCTGGTGAAGGCGGCGTTGATCAATTCCGCCGTTGATCTGGATGACACCTCGGGCACGGACCCGGTGCCAAACATGGATGAAGGCTGGGGCCGCATTGATCTCACGCAACTGATCGGTTCGGCGCGGCGTTTTTGGTTGGAAGACCAGCAGCAGCCGTTGATCAGCGGCCAGGTCTCCGAGCGCAGCGTCATCGTGGGGAGCCGCACTCAGTCGCTGAAAATCACGCTGACCTACACCGACGTGCCGGGTTTGCCGGCGGCGATTCCGGCCTTGGTAAATGATCTCGATCTCGAGGTCATCGCGCCGGACGGCTCGGTGTATCACGGCAACCAATTCGACCACGGCGAATCGGTCGCGGGCGCGCCCGGCTTCGACACGATCAACAATGTCGAGGCCGTGCATCTGCGCGCGCCGCTGCCGGGCGAATACATCGTACGCGTGCGGGCGCGCAACGTGGTCGAGGACGCACGGCGCGACACGGCGGCGGTGGATCAGGATTTCGCGCTGGTCATTTCAGGCGACCTGCCGCTGCCCGGCGTGGGCGTGGTGATCTTCGATCGCACGGCCTACACAGCGCCCGCGACGGCGTTGGTACGGCTGATTGATTTTGATCTTGCGGGGCGCGCGACGGCGCAGATTTCGCTGACAAGCGGCACGGAGACCAACGCCGAAGCCATCACGCTGCGGGCGTACGGGAGCGCGGGTGTTTTCACGGGCGCGGTGGTGCTCGCGACCGGCGCGGTCGCGGCGGACGGGCGCGTGCAGGTCACCGACGGCGATGCGATTCAAGCGCGGTATCAGGACAGCGCCGGGCAGGTGCGCACGGCGGAGGCGAACATCGACCGGCAGGCGCCGGTGATCAGCAACGTCACGGTGACCAATCAATTCGGCCGCACCTACATTCGCTGGGACACGGACGAGGCAACGTTCGGAGCGGTGCGCTACGGCACCAACGCCGCGCTGGAGTTGAGCGCGACGAACCGCGTGTTCGACACGGCGCACGAGTTCGGCCTCGACCAGTTGGCGCCGGGCGCGACGTATCGGTTCTTCGTCGTCGCGGTGGATGAGGCGGGCAACACGACGACGAACAGCAGCGGCGGCGCGCTCTTCAGCTTCGTCCCGTCGGCGGCGAAGGCGGTGTTGCTGGTGGATGCGTACACGGCGGATAGCCCGCTCTTCGACAGCCAATCGATTCCCCTGACGGCCTACACCGATCCGCTCGATGCGACCGGCGTTTCCTATGAGGTCTGGCCCACCGCCAGCCGGGGCAGTCCGTCGGCGAGCAATCTCCGGCCGTTCCGCGCGGTGATCTGGCGCATCAACGACAGCGCGTTTTCGGCGGACACGTTGAGCGTGCCGCAACAGGGCGCGTTGGAGACGTATCTGGCGGGCGGTGGGGCGCTGCTGGTGGCGTCGATGGAATTGCTCACGCGGCTGGGGGCGGTGCCGTTTCGGACGAACGTTTTGAAAGTGGCGTCGCTGGGAGTCGATGCCGGGTTGGAGTTGGTGGAGGGCACCTCGGCCGATCCGGTGGGCGCCAATCTGGCGCTGGCGCTGGATTACTCGAACTATGCCAATGAGCTGCTCGATCTGCTCGGGGTCAGTCCGAACCTGTCCGACACCATCGTGCCGGGCACCAACGCCGCGCCGATCTTCAGCGACAGCACTTCGGGAAAAGTCGCGGGGCTGCGGTATCCGCGCACCGGCGAGGACAGCCCGGGGCGCGTGGTTTTTCTGCCGTTTCCGCTGGATGCGGTTTCCGCCAGCGACCCCGCACCGGACAACCGCGCCACGCTGCTGCGGAACATCTTGGGCTTCCTGGTTCCCGGTTTGAACGGCTTTGGCACGGTCGCGCTGGATCGCGCGGAATACGGGTTGCCGGGCCGGGTGACAATCGAAGTCGCGGACTCGGATCTCGCCGGCAGCGGGCTGACCACCGTGCGCGCGTCGAGCGACTCCAATACGAACGGCATCGTCGTGACGCTCATCGAGACCGTGCGGCCGGGATTGTTCCGCGGAGCCGTGTCGTTGGTGAGTTCCAACGCGGTGGGGGTGGGACATTTGCTGGCCAATGGGGGGGACGAGGTGCGCGTCGCCTACCTGGACGTGTCCAACAGTGGCTATGTCGAGGCGACGGCACTGGTGGACACCACGTCGCCGACGATCACGGAACTGACGGTCGAGCCGGAATACGAGGCGGCCGTGGTGCGCTGGACCACCTCTGAGATCGCGGATGCGCTGGTGCAATCGGGCGAGTCGGGCTTCCTCAATCGCACGGCGTACGTGGGCGATCTCGCAACCGTGCACGAGGTGCGCCTCACCGGCCTGGTGCCCGACCGCACGTACTATTTTCAAATCGCCAGTCGCGATGCGGCGGGGAATCTGACGACTGATGATCGCGACGGACGGCTCTACAGCTTCCGCACACTTCGTCCGCTGGTGCCGCCGTTCCTCGACAATTTCTCGGCGCTCAACACGAACTGGACGGTGGTGACTTCCGAGCTGGCCGAGATCGCCTCGGACACCCGCTGGGAATTTGGCGTGCCGCAAAACGGGCGCGAGACCAACTCGCACACGGGCACCAACGCGTGGGGCAACAACCTCAGCGGCCTCGCCCTCGAAACCGCCAGCACCGACCTCGTCAGCCCGGCCATCAGCCTGACCGGCGGCAACGTGGCGACGCTGCGGTTCTGGCACAGCTACGATTTCGCCGAGCGCTCACAGTTGCTCGATCTCGTCGCGGCGGGGCTGTTCATTTCCACCAACAACGGCGCGAGTTGGGCACTGTTGAGCCAATACACCGACGAGTCCGACGGCTGGGAGAGCGAGGAGATCGACCTGACGCCGTACGTCGGGCGCGTGGTGCGGCTCGGGTGGCACTACGAATTGTTCTCGGTCGAGGCGGCGGTGCGGCCGGGCTGGCTGATCGACGACGTCGCCCTCGAGATGAGCACCGTGTGGGAGAACGCGATTCTGGTGAGCAACAACCTCGCGCAGGCCGCCTTCACCGTGCGCGGGCCGGCGACGTTCACCGGTCAGGGCACGAGCCTGAACTTCACCGACGCGGCACCCGGCCAATACGGGATCACGTTCACGCCGGTGCCGTATTATCTCACGCCCGCGCCGCAGACGAACACGCTCGTGACCAACGGCGTGCTTGTTTTCACCGGCAACTACACGTTTCCCGACGTGAACCACAACGGCATCTCGGACCTGTGGGAGACGCAGTATTTCGGCACCGTCTCGCCGACGCGCACGCGCACCACGGACACCGATGGCGACGGCGTGACGAACTATGAGGAATTCATCGCGGGCACCGACCCGACGGTGGCCGGTTCAGCCCTCGCGATGGAGTCGCCGACGCCGCAGCGCAACGGCTCGGTGCGACTGGAATGGGCGGGATCGCTCGGGCGAAGGTATCGCGTGCTGGGCAGCTCGGACTTCGTGAACTGGACGCCGGTCACAGATTGGATTCGCGTGGCGGACACGAACTCCGTGCTCAGCCTGCCGACCGATCTGCGCGGGGCGATGTTTTACAAATTGGAAGTGAGTCCGTGACGTTGGGGCGAGGACGAGTGAGGTCGGCTTCTCGTGAACCACAGAGTCGCGATGAACACAGGGCGGCGGAGCCGCAACTTAAGGAGCGCGGCTGTGTCCGCCGAAGACCAGCCGCAGCAGCCCCGAAACGTCGTGGGCACCCGTAGAAATCAAACGCTTCCCGTGCGGCCAAACGGCTGCGGCTGGTGCTCCGGGCACACAGCCGCGCTCCGGGAAAAATTCTCGCGGCGCGCGAGGATTTTACCGAGTTGTAGTACAGGGCGGCGGAGCCCCAACCCAAGGACCGCTGCCCTCCCGCCCGCGCTCTTTGGCTTGCAGCCCCGCCGCTCGTGGTCATCGTGTCTCTGTGGTTTTCTTTCCCGTTCCAACTGCATAGTAACGGCTCAGATTCTTTATGAGACCTGCAACGATTTCCTCTTCTCGCCTGATTCAAACCGTCCTCCGCGCCACTCTCCTCGCCACTCTCCTCGCCGCCCGCCCGCTGCCCGCGGCCACGCGCTTCGATGAGTTCACCAAAAAATTCGCGCAACCCGCCCAGCCCGCGCGCGTGCTCTCCGCCGGCCTCGTCGGCGGACGCGGCACCGAGTGGCTCGCCGGCGGCGGCTTCCAACCTGACGGCACCGTCGTCCTCGCCGGCGTCTCCCTCGGTCCCGTCCTCGATCTCGGCGTGAAGGAAACCGTCCTCGGTCGCGACACAACGATCACCGCGCCCGCACCCGCGCCGAAGAAAAACAAAAAGGGCGAGCCGGAACTGGACAAGGAGGGCAAACCCAAATTCGACCCCTTCGCGTGGAACCACGAAAACGCCACCGCCTTCCTCGTCCGCACCACCAGCGATCTCAAGACCCTCAAAAGCGTCACCCGCCTCGCGTGGAAATCCGGCGGCCTCACCGGCACCGCCGTCGATCCCGCCGGCAACATCTTCATCTGCGGCCCCGCCACGCCCGCCATCGCCACCCTCGGCGGCGACGTGCAGGAAC
The DNA here is from genome assembly GCA_945861535.1 of Akkermansia muciniphila. Taxonomy (GTDB): domain Bacteria; phylum Verrucomicrobiota; class Verrucomicrobiia; order Limisphaerales; family BJHT01; genus BJHT01. Next base: position 21,812 of record CAMAUZ010000054.1, read on the forward strand.
TCCCCGCGCCCCCGGGCGAAACCAAGCGCAGCGGCTGCGCCCACACCTACGTCGCGCGCCTCACGCCCGACGCCTCCAAAATTGTCTGGCTCCGTCACCTTCGCGCCGCCTCCGACGCCCCCGCCATCACGCTCGACACCGCCGGACGCATCCATTTTCGCGGCCCGGATTTCCGCGTCCTTGATGCCAGCGGCAAACAACTCTCCGCCATTCCCATCCCCGGCGGCGCCGGTGGATTCGCCGCCATCAATCCCCTCGACGGCACCATCGCCCGCGGCTCCGAGCATCACTGGCAGACCGGCCGCGAACCCTACCGCTGCCCCATCCTCAACATCCACAAACCCGACGGCTCGCTCCTCTACCAGCTCTACGATTGGGGCGGCCCCTTCGTCGGCCTCAACAACCTCCGCCTTGTCAGCGACACCGCCATCCGCGGCGTTGCCTACGATGCGCAGGGCAACCTCCTCCTCCACGCCTGGTCCGACGGCGGCAACAGCGTCGCCCTCTACGAACCCACCGACCTCCGCACGCCCGCCAAGATGAACGGCCTCGGCTTCAGCGCCTGGGGCGCTGGCGTCCTCAGCCTCGCCTACGTCATCAAAATCGACACCAAGACCTGCCGCGTCCTCGGCGGCACCTCGTGGATGGCCTACCAGCAAACCGCCAACAAACCCAACAGCGCCCGCGTCAACGCCCTCGCGCCCGCCAGCGACGGCTCCGTCTGCTTCGCGGGCAGTTCAACGTGGGGCCTCATCCAGACCGGCAACGCCATCGGCGGCGGCGAACCCGGCGGCGAATTCGTCGCCGTCCTCAGCGACGACTGCTCCACGCTCCGCTTCTCCTCCGCCATGCCCGCCTGCGGCCAGACCATCGTGGACGACTCCTCCGCCGACCGCGCCCGCTGGGCCATCGCCTCCGGCCAGCTCAACGGCAAACCCGTCGCCCTCTTCCTCTGCGGTGCCACCGAACGCAATACGAGCTACGATCAAAACCCGCCCCCCACCATCAATGCCCGCCAGCCCAAATTCGGCGGCGGCCACACCGACGGCTTCGCCCTCCTCCTCGACCTCTCGAAATAATTTCAACCCCCGAATCCCATGCGCCTTCCCAATTTCAAAAACTCTCTCCCCACTGCCCCCATTGAACGTTTCACGTTGAACGTTGAACGTTGGACGTTCCTGCTCCTTTTCGCGTTGTCCTTCCTCGCCTCGCTCCACGCCGCCGCCCCCGCACCGCCCGCCCCCGTCTTCCGCGTCATCTCCACCTTCCCCAAATACAACACCGCCGACATAGAATTCCGCGACCCCAGCGGCGCGAAATGGCCGAGCTTCTTCTACGGCAAACCCGCCACCGAAACCGGCTTCCTAAACCTCACCCCCGCCAAGCCCGTCGCCACCTTCACCCTCCTCTGCGATAAGATGCCCCAGGACAAAGGCGACCAAAGCCGCAAAGTCCTCGGCGAAATCTGCACCCCGGAAAAATCCCCCACCGTCACCCTCACCATCACCGCCATGACACCTCCGCAAGACGCCCCCGCCACCGGCAAAGACAAAGGCACCCAGACCACCGAACTCACCGGCACCCTTGACCTCGCCGGCCGCAAAATTCCCATCAACGCCACCACCAAGCTCCGCCACCACAACGGCAAAGGAGACGAGAAAAACGCCGCCCTCATGCTCGACGGCCGCCTCACCCTCACCGCCGCCGACCTCGGGCTGAAGACCCTCCCCGCCACCGCCCCCATCCAAATCCGCTTCGGTCTTACCGCCTACCCGCCGACGGCGGCACAGTCTACCAAGGGGAAGAAGTAAGGACGGAACTCGATTCAATTTTTGAAATCTCTGCGCCCTGAGGGCCAGACATGCAACCATCAATCATCAAACTGAAGACCGCGCATGAGATCGCATTCTCTCCAGCGGAGGACCAGGTCGCTTTTTTTGGTAATCGTACCGTCACCGTTCTAAGCCTCGCAACACGCAGACCGGTATTTTCGGTTACCCCGATTGCTCACCCCTCTAACATCGATTTCTCGCCCGACGGAACTCGTTTGACAGTCAAAAACACCTCTGGGCGAACTGTCATTCTGGATTCACAGACCGGGCGGACACTCCGGGACTTCCGTAACCAGAAAGAGGGTGAAGGCTCTGCGGCGTTGTTTTCGAGCTGCGGCCGTTACGTTGTGTCTGTTTCGTGGAACGGGTTGTTGAGCGTGCGCGACAGTGCAACCACGGAAGTCGTCTTCTCTCGCCTCCACCAAGACTGCATGTTAATGGAATTGTCCGCCACCGACGATCGCAGATTCTTTGTCTATTCTGTCGGGCGACGTCCGCCGTCCGACAATCAACCCCCGCCGCCGGAGGCGATCATGGTGCAGACTTGGCCGATTCGCGATGCGGGCTGTCGCGAGTTGCCGCAGCGCTGGTCGTTCATCAACGCCTTGGAGGTCAGTCCATCGGGCCGACTGCTAGGCATCATCCACGGAGCGCCACCAGAGGCATTGGAAATTTACGACATCGAACACTCGCGCGTCATCGCACGTCGCGCTGTGCGCTTCGGCGGGACCGGGTGCTCGATTGGTTGGTCGCCCGACGAGAAAAGGCTCGCCATCAATGGCGACCACAGGTGTTGGGTGTTGGAACTGCCGGAGCTCACGGTCGAGCATGAATTTCCGCTGCGCTATCCGTGCTACGTCGGTTTCTCGCCATCATCCCGGTTTCTGGCCCTTGGTTCCTGGAACACGAGCTTCATCGTTCCGCTCGATCGTCTGTCCACTTTTGCTGAGAAAAGGAGAAGCGATGCCAGTTAACAATGCTTTGCTTCGGGTCAACCCCAGTGCCAACCCGCGCTATAGAATTGGCGGCTAAGACCCGCGCCGCTCCGACCTCTGGGAAAAGTTTGCCATCGCCCAACCCATGAAACACCTCGCCCGTCCAGACACGGTTCACTCTACCGCCCGACGGTCACGGTCGGCCCTCTACCTGCCGGCAGGCTTACTCGCGCTACTGTTGCATTTCTCCCTGCCCGCGTGCGCTCAAGACCGCCCCGCGCCCGACGACAACCTCCCCGCCCCGCTCAAACTCGGCAAACCCGGCGACGTCATCCATCAAACCGCGATTCCCCTGAAGCAGCCCAAGAAGTCCGCCGACCGCGCCGAGGGCGGGCCAAACCACGTTCTCTTCACGCTCTGGATTCCCGAGGGTCTCAAGGTCGTGCGCGGCATTTATCACACGCCCTTCAACCTCGACACCGTCGAGAAGGAGCAGTCGCGCGCGATGGCGCGGAACTGGGGCTTTGCCATCGTCGGCGGCAACCTCATGCGAGTGAACCGGGCCGAGATGGGCCCCGCGTTTGTCGCCGGCCTCGCGGACCTGGCCGCCCGGAGCTGTTACGCCGAACTCACCCACGCCCCGCTCCTTTTCTCCAGCATGTCCGCGGGCACCAGGATGTGCCTCGCGCTCGCCGAGCATCTGCCCGAGCGCACGCTCGCCTGCGGGCTTGTCGCGCTCGAGGTCGGCCCCGAGACCGCCGCCGTTCGCGACGTGCCGATGCTCACTATCTTCGGCTCGAAGGACGGCCGGCAGATGCCGCAACTCGAAGCGCTCCTGCCCAAGCGCCGCGCCGAGTTCGATCCAAGCTGGGCCATCGCCGTGCAATGGGGCCGCGGTCACGAGTGGGGGCAGGCGAACAATCTCCTCTGGCCGTTCTTCGACGAAATCATCCGCCAGCGTTACCCCGCCGACGCTTCGCCCGCGGGCGGTCCCGTGAAGCTGCGGCGCTACGACCCCGCCCGCGTCTGGTTTGCCGACCCGACGAGTTGGAAAAATCGCGCGCCGGTCATCGCCGCCGCCGCGAGCTACGTGGGGAACAAGGCCGCCGCCTGCTGGCTGCCGGGCGAAGACGTCGCGCGCGTGTGGCAAAGCTTCGTCGTGGAAAAACCGCTGGTGCAAATCACCGAGCCGTCCTCGCAAGGCGACAAGAAGCCGCTCGCCATCTTCGCACCAGGCCGCGAGATGACGGTTCAAGTCCAGGTCAACGCCGCCTTCGTCGCGCAGAAAATCATTCTTCACGACCGCGCCACCCGCCTCGGCGAAGCACCCGTCAACGCGGGCAGAGCTGAGGTTCGCACCGGTCCGCTCGCGCCCGGTTTTCACACGCTCATCGCCCACGCCGTCAACGCGGAGGGCGCGGTCGAACTCTCCCGACCCGCGACCATTCTGGTTGAATCACCAGCCAACCAAACGCCGTCAGCCAATTCGAAATAATGCACTCGCCCACTTGCAACCGAAGCCTCCGCGACGCCCGTAGCCGCCGACGTGAGGAGGCGGACGAGCGGGCATTGTCGCGTCGAAGCATCCGCCTCCTCACGTCGGCGGCTACGCCGTTACGTTCGTTCGTCAGCGGGCTGCTTCTCGTCGCCAGCCTTTGCGTCATCACCAACATCGCCCCCGCCGCCCCCGCTCCCGACCTTGCCGCCACGGTCCGCCCGTTCCTCGCCGACCACTGCGTGAAGTGTCACGGCCCCGAAAAGCAAAAGGGCGACGTGCGTCTCGACACGCTTACCCTCACCGGCGACCTCGCCAAGGACCGCGAACTCCTCACGCTCGTCCGCGACCAGATTCGCGACGGCCTCATGCCGCCGAAAAAGGAAAAGCAGCCCGACGCCGCGCTCGCCCTCCGCATCGTGACCGCCCTCACGCAAGTGCTGCCCAAGGCGCAGACCGCCGAGCAATTCGCCAGCGACCAGTTGCCGAACAAGGGCAACCTCATTCCGCACGACCTCCTCTTCGGCCAGCCCGCCGGCGACGTGACGCCGCCCGCCGCGCGGCTCTGGCGCTTGAATTCCGACTCCTACCTCGGCCTCGTCAGCAGCGTCTCCCGCGCTCGCATGGACGGCCTCGTGAAGCCCTTCACCCTCATTCCCGAGCGCGGCCTGAAGGACTACGCCGCGCTCTACTCGATGGACGAACCGACCACGGAAATCCTCCTGCGCAACGCCGTCTCCATCGTCGAGCGCCAGACCGCGCACGAATTCAAGGACGGCAAACTCACCGGAAAAAATGACACCATCCGCGAGTTCGTCGCGCTCATGGACCCGGCGAAACCGCCCACGCCCGAGCAGCTCGCCGCCGTGGTGAAACAGCAGTTCACCCTCGCCAACGGCCGTGTGCCCGGCGCGGACGAAGTCGCCCGCTACCACTCGCTCTATGAAAAATGCGCGCGCGCCGGCGACGCCCCCGCCGCCGTGAAGACCGTGCTCCAAGCCGTTCTCCTGCGCGCCGACGCCATTTTCCGCTCGGAACTCGGCGGCACACCCGACGCCCGCGGCCGCGCCATGCTCGCGCCCGCTGAACTCGCCGCCGCCCTCAGCCTCGCCCTCGGCAGCAAGCGCCTCGAACCCCTCACCACCGCTGCCGCCAAAGGTGAACTCGCCACCAAGGAACAAATCGCCGCGCGCCTCCAAGCCATCCTTAACACCCCCGACAAACGCCTCGACACCTCGCGGCTGCTCGGTTTTTTCCAGCAGTATTTCGAGTATCACCGCGCGCCCGAGATTTTCAAAGAGGAGCGCTTTCCCTTCCCGGAAAAGGCCAGCGAATACGCCCTGCGCCGCGGTCACTGGCCCAAGGGCGATCAGACCATCGTCGGCTCGATGCACCAGCCGGCGCTCCTCGTCGCTGACACCGACCGCCTCGTGCAGCGCATCCTCGACGAGGACAAGGAGGTCCTGCGCCAGTTGCTCACGACCGACTTCACCTTCGCCAACCTGCGCCTCAAGGAAGACAAGAAAACCCGCCAGCTCGTCCCCGTCCCCGCCTCCGAAGTGAATCCCATCAACCAACGCGGTCTCCTCGGCCCGCACTTCGTTTACGGCTTCAACGAGTGGCCCGCCGCGCAGCCCGTGAAAGCCCCCGCGAACGCGCCGCGCCTCGGCATCCTCATGCAGCCCGCGTGGCTCGCCGCACATTCGACGAACTTCGAGAACGACCCCGTCCGCCGCGGCCGCTGGATTCGCGAGCGCCTCCTCGGCCAGACCGTGCCCGACCTGCCCATCGGCGTCGTCGCGCAGGTGCCCGACGAACCGCACCGCCCGTTCCGCGAGCGCCTGCAAGTCACGCGCGAGGCCAAGTGCTGGAAATGCCACCAGTGGATGGATGACCTCGGCCTGCCCTTCGAGCAGTTCACCCACTACGGCGTGTTTCAAAAGGCCGAACTGGTCGTGGACGCCGACGCCACCGCCAAGAACGTGGACAAGAAAGGCCAACCCCTCAGCAAAGTCTTCACCACCGTCCCACTGAACACCGCGGGCGAAATCGCCCACACCGGTGACCCGAAGCTCGACGGCCCCGTGAAGGACCCTTACGAACTCGTCCGCCGCCTCGCCGACTCCGAGCGCGTGCGCCAGGTCTTCGTGCGCCACGCCTTCCGCTACTTCATGGGTCGCAACGAATCCCTCGCCGACGCCCGCACCTTGCAGGAAGCCGACCGCGCCTACGTTGCCAGCGGCGGCAGTTTCAAAACCCTCGTCATCGCGTTGCTCACCTCGGACTCGTTCCTCTACCGCTCCTCGCCGACGTCGCAGGCGCAGAACAAATGAACTCAAGATTCATGCAAAGCACGATGAGTTGGGTAGGGCGGGGTGTCCTCACCCCGCCGCGAACCACCCGGACGCCCCTCGCTCCACGGCGGCGCGGTGAGGACACCGCGCCCTACCAACGCCACTTCCCCTCCCCATGATTCTGCCTCTAATGATTCTGAGCCTCATCCTCCCCCCGCACCCATGAAAACCCACCCCCTCCAATACCGCCCCGAGTTCACCCGCCGCGACGCCATCAAAGGCCTCACCCTCGGCACCGGCGCGACCCTCCTCAGCCCCTTCCTCGCGGGACTCGCCGCCCACGCCGCCGGCCGCCCGGACGCCATCCGCCGCCGCGTCGTCATCGTGATGCAAAGCAACGGCCTGCGCCCGAGCTTCATCACTCCGTCCGGTCACAAGTGGAAAGACGACGGCCGCCGCGGCACCACCGTCCGCGAAGTCTTCGACCTCCCCCTGCGCGACCAGCAACTCCCCGCCGCGCTCGAACCCCTCACGCCCTTCAAAGACCGCCTCGCCCTCATCCAAGGCCTCTCCGGCCGCGTCGCCCTCAGCGACCACTCCGCCAATCACGGCGCGCTCGGCTGTTACTCCGCCGGCAAAGTCATGGGCCAGACCATCGACTCCGCCCTCGCCGACGCGCTCCCCGCCGTCTTCCCCCACGTCCTCCTCGGCCTCGGCGGCGACCCGCTTACCGAAAGCATGAACTACGGCCACTCCGCCCTCGGCCCCAACAAACCGCTCCCCACCATCTGCTCCCCCGACCTCGCCTTCCGCTCCCTCTTCGGCAGCGTGGACGGCGGCAGCAGCAAGGCCCAGTTCGACCGCCACACCCACCTCCTCGATTTCATGGCCGACGACGTGAAACGCGCCCGCACCGCCCTCGCCCCCGAGGAACGCCTCAAGCTTGACCGCTACGTCGAAGCTTTCGAGTCGCTCCACAAGCGGCAGGAACAAATCGCCGCCATGCAGGAAACCATCCGGCGCAACGCCCCCCAGCTCGGCGAAAAACGCACCGCCACCACCTCCAGCCTCATCCTCGAAGCCCACTTCGAAATCGCCGCCGCCGCCCTTATCGCCGGCCTCACCAACGTCGTCACCCTCACCTCCGGCAGCGGTGGCCAGCGCTTCGGCAAATACCCGGAACTCGGCGCGCCCGACCAGCACGCCCTCGGCCACGGCGGCACCATTGCCGGCAAGACCAACGAAGAAAGTTTCATCGTCCTCCACCAAGTCCACACCCGCCTCATCGCCGGCCTCGCGCGCAAACTCGTCACCATCCCCGAGGGCAACGGCACCATGCTCGACCACACCACCATCCTCTTCCTCAGCGACTCCGGCGAAGACCATCACCCGCAACTCCGCAACTGGCCCATGGTCCTCCTCGGCAACCTCGGCGGCCGACTCAAAACCAGCGGCCGCTACCTTGAATTCCCCGCCTACGGCCTCGCCAACCACCGCACCACCGGCAGCCTCTACAACACCCTCCTCCACGCCGCCGGAAAACCGCGCGCCAAGTTCGGCCTCGACGACATCGCGTTGAAAGACGTGAAGCAGGGCCTGCCGCTGCCGGAACTTCTGGCCTAAACGACGCGCGCCAGAAAACAGGAACTCCCGCTCACCATGGAACCCTCACCGAACACGATGCAAAGATTCCTCCCGGTCCTCGCGGCCGTCCTGTTCGCGATGACCGCCGTGCCGGCCGCCGAACTCCCCGCCTGGCCGCAAGCCAACGGACCCTTTGGCAATTTCAACCCGCGCCAATCCGGCGTGCAGCTCGTCGATGACCTGCGCCAGGCCCGTCAGCTCTGGGTCAGCGAGGCCAACGGTCTCGGCCGCGCCAAGGGCAGCGCGTCCGGCTACGTTGACATGCTCGCCGACCCGGCCACGCACGCTGGCAGCGCGTCCGGGCTGATCGTCGCCGAGGGGAAGGTGTTCGCCAGTTCGTTCCGTCCGCGCGGCGACGCCTGGGCCGAGCACATGCCGAACATTGCCAAGAGCCTCGGCCGTTACTCCGGCGAACGCCTCGCGGCGCTGAAACGCAACACGGCGCTCGACGCGGATGACCTCACGATCGCCGTCGATTTCGCCACCGGCAAAACGGTGTGGCAGGCGGTCGAGGAGGGCCGGGGGCTGAATCGCGCCGGCGGCAAGCGGCTGCATTTCCACGCCACGCCCGCTTACGCAAATGGCCGCGTCTTCAGCCTGGGCACGCTCGGTCGTGTTTATTGCTACGATGCCGCCACGGGCAAAAAGTTGTGGCAGGACGACACCGGCTCGCTCGTGAAACCCGCGACGGCGCTCAAGGAAAAACTCCTGAAGGAACGGAACGATCTCCCCGGCGGACAGGGCATGGGCGCGTCCCTCGTGGTCGCTGGCGGGGTGCTGATCGTGCCGCAGTACCCTGGCGCGCAGGACATCGCGCTGCGCGGGATGGACGTGCAATCCGGCAAGACGCTGTGGGAAGTGCCCGCTTGCAACAGCCGCTACGCCACGCCGTCCGTCTGGACGCAGCAGGACAAGCAGTACGTGCTCGTCGCGACCATCACGGGCGAGCTGCGCCTCATCGACCCCGCCACCGGCAAGGTGCTGTGGACCGTGGCGGGCTTGGAACCCGTTTATTATCCCCTGTCTCCCTCGGCGAACCATGTGGTGGTGAATGTCAAATCCGCCACCGATACCGCGAAGAAGAAAGGCCAGTCATGGGGCCGCATCGCCGCCTACCGCCTGTCGCCGGAGAAAGCCGAGCGGGCCTGGGAAGTCCCGGATAAACCCGAGTTCTGGTTTGAGAACCACATGGACATCTGCGCCATGCGCCGCGTCCTCCTCCGCGATGGCCGCGTCTATTACTTCACCCAGGGCCACACGCTCGATCCGGCAAAGTCCGCCCACTTTTTCCACATCCTCGACGAGCGGACCGGCGCGGTGCTCATGACCAGCAAGGACATGGTGGGCAGCCCGCAATTCTTCCTCGTCGAGGACCGCCTGCTCTATTCGCGTGACGCGGCGCATTTCAAGAAAATCGACTGGGAGTTCTACACGACCGATCCCAAAGACTTCCGGAAGATCGGCACCACTTGGACCGCCCCGCACGACAACACCACGGCCTACGAGGTCTTCATCGAACTGCCCTATGTTGACGGCCGTTTTCTCATGCGCACGTGGCAGGGTCAGATCATGTGCTACGACCTGCGCGCAGCGGGGAAATGAACCGCGTTGGCAGTCGCTGCCCATTGTCGGGAAGCGACCGAACAATCCTCCCGATTTTGAAGCTGCCATTCCTCCCACTGCTGCTGAGCGCACTGTTCGCAGGCCTCGCCTGACCGGGACCGGCGCAGGAAAAAGTGACGGCCGATGCGATCATCAAAGCCACCGGCATCGACTGCGGGCTGGCGCTCGTCATCGCGGATGATGCGGCCCCGGCGTGCGACCTGGCGGATGGCGGATGGCGGAAGCTGCAGGTGCATCCACTCGCCGGTCGTGCGGAATACATCGAGCCGCAGGGGGCCGAAGTACGCACGCGCGGACTCGGTGGCCGCGCGGTGGTGCAGGCGCTCGCGGCGGATGGGCGGCTGCCGCACCCGGATCGTTTCGTGAACCCGGTTGTCACCGCGCTGGACCAGCCGGGCGACGGCGAATCTGCCAGTGCTGGAGAAGCGGCGGAGCGCGGGCTCCCCCCGCCCGCTTCGCGCGCCCGAACACCAGAACGGTGCAAAATGGCGCAGGCCGCACGGACGCGCCAAGCGGCCTGCCGGGCCGCGCTCCGGGCAATGTCTGACAGAAGGTTGCGCTCAGACTTCCCGGATAGATTGCTTTCAATTAGGATGCGGGCATGAAGTCCCGCTGCATCCGCGCCACCGTCCTGGCCACGCTCTTTCTGGTCGAATGCCTCGCCGCCGCTGCCGCGCCGGCCACCCGCCCCAACATCGTCTTCGTCCTCGTGGACGACATGGGCTACGCGGACCTCGGCTGCTACGGCGCGAAGGACATCCGCACGCCGCACATTGACCGACTCGCGCGCGAGGGCGTGCGCTTCACGGACTTTTACTCGAACGCCCCGGTCTGCACGCCGACGCGCTGCGGCTTCATCACCGGCCGTTGGCAGCAACGCGTCGGGCTGGAGTGGGCATTTGGTTTCACGGCGGAGGCGTTCCGCCGCCGGGGTAACGAATGGGTGCGCGAGCCGGACATGCACGCGCTCGGTTTGCCCACGACCGTCCCGACGCTGCCCAAGCTGCTCAAGACCGCCGGCTATGCGACCGGCGCGTTCGGCAAGTGGCACCTCGGCTATCGCGACGAGTTCAACCCAACCAAGCACGGCTTCGACGAATACTTCGGCGAGCTGCTGGGCCACAGCGACTATTACAACCACGCCTACTACGACGGAACCTACGCGCTGCGCGACGGCCTCAAGCCCGTGAAGGTCGAGGGTTACTTCACCGACCTGCTGAACCAGCGCGCCACCGACTTCATCCGTCGCCACGCGCGCGAGCCGTTTTTCCTCTACGTGCCGCACCTCGCGGTGCATGTGCCGTTCCAGCCGCCGGGTCGGCCCAAGCCCAGCGTGTCGAAGGAGAACATGTATGACGGCACGCGCCGTGATTACGCGGCGATGCTGGAGAAGGTGGACGAAGGCGTCGGCATGATGCTCGCGGAGTTGGAAAAGCACGGCTTGCTCGACAACACGCTCTTCGTCCTGAGCAGCGACAACGGCGGCGAACGCCTCTCGGACAACGGCCCGCTGGCGCACAAGAAAAGCACGCTCTGGGAAGGTGGCATCCGCGTCCCGTGCGTGATGCGCTGGCCGGCGAAGTTGCCCAAAGGAAAAGTGACGAGCCAGCCCGGCATCACGATGGACTTGAGCGCGACCTTCGCCGCCATTGCCGGCGCGAAACCGGCGGCAGACCACGCCTTTGACGGCCTGAACCTGCTGCCCATCCTCACCGGCGCGCAGCCGGAGCAGGAGCGGTCGTTCTACTGGCGCATTGACCGCACGGGCCGCAAGCAGAAGGCCGTGCGGCATGGCGACTGGAAGTTCCTTCAGGACGGCAACGTGGAGCTGCTGTTCGACTTGAAGTCGGACACTGGCGAGCGCCGTGATGTCTATCGCGATCATCCGCAGGTGATGGCCGACCTCAAGCGCCGCCTCGCTACGTGGGAGGCGGAGATGGCCAAACACCAGCCAGACTTTCTGGTGAAGTAGGTCATTAGAAAGTGCCGTGACCCGCGCGCCAGTTGTTCCTGCGCTCACGTGAATTGAACAAGAATTTGACCGCTGCCATAGCAGTCCGAAGCCGCACACATGAAATCCGCCCTCGCCGTTGCCCTCGCCACCTTGCTTCTCAACTCCCTCTCCGCCGCCGAGCCGGTGCCGCCCACAGGCTTTCGCGCGCTCTTCAACGGCAAGGATCTCACCGGCTGGTATGGCCTGAATCCGCACGACGGCACGAAGCTTGAGGGCGAGAAGAAGGCGGCGAACCGGAAGCAGCAGCGCGAGGACTTCGCGAAGCACTGGCGCGTTGAGAATGGCGAGCTGGTCAACAGCGGCACCGGTCCTTACGCGACCACCGACACGGAGTTTGGCGACATCGAGCTGCTCATCGAATACAAGACCGTGCCCAAGGCCGACAGCGGCATCTACCTGCGCGGCACGCCGCAAGTGCAGATCTGGGACGTGAACCAGGGGTTCAACGAGAAGAACCCCACCCGCAAGCCGCACCTGGGTTCCGGCGGCCTCTTCAACAACACGCCCAACACGCCCGGCCGCGATCCGCTCGTGCTTGCGGACAAGCCGTTCGGCGAGTGGAACGCCTTCCGCATCCGCCAGATCGGCGCGGTCACGTGGGTGTGGCTCAACGGCAAGCTCGTGGTGGACGGCGCGGTGATGGAGAACTACTGGGACAAGAAGCAACCGCTCCCTGCCAAAGGCCCCGTCATGCTCCAGACGCACGGCGGCGAGATTCGCTGGCGCAGCCTCTTCGTGCGCGAGATTGGCGAGGCGGAGGGGAGGAAAATCTTGAGCGAGGCGCAGCCGAAGAAGTAGGCGGGGTTCACGCATGATCCAGAGTTGCGCCATCGAGAACCCGCCGACTGCCTGAGCGCAGCAGAACATTGAAGCTTTGAAGCTGGTTAAGCTCGCTTCCAACCCTTCTCGCGATGATCACACGCATTTTATCCTCCGCTTCTTGGCTCTCGCTCCCTGCCGGGAGGTCGTCCACTTCCGGCGTGCCCAGACCAAGTTCCCTCGTCGCCATGCTGCTCGCGGCCTTGTCTCTGACGACGCCGGTTGCCGCCCAACCCTCCGCTGCGCCAGCGGCGGATGCGCTCCTGAATGCCGTGGGCATCCGTCACGGCCTGGTCGTTCACGTCGGGGCAAGTGACGGCGGGCTAGCCGAGGCGCTGGTGAAGAACGAGCAGGTTCTCGTTCATGCGCTCGCGCTCGACGCCACGACCGAGACGCAACTCCGGAAACGCTTCGTGCAGGCGGGCCTTCATGGACAGGCCACGGCCGGTCGCATCGGCGCGGACGTTACGCTGCCGCTGGCGGACAACGTCGCAGCCATCGTCGTGGCGGATCTTGATGTTGCGAAGACGATCAAACACGAGGAGCTGTTTCGCGTGCTTCGACCGCTCGGCAAGGCGTATCTGAAGAGCGATGGGAAGTGGTCGGCCACGACGAAGCCGCGGCCCAAGGACGTGGATGACTGGCCGCAATATCACCACGACGCCGCGATGAGCGATCTCTCGGCGGACCGCGTGGCCGGGCCGGCGCGCGGCTTGCAATGGCAGGCCGGGCCGCAGGACACGCACAGCGACGGGGTGCGCGTGATCGACGATCTCGTGATCGGTCACGACGCGCACGGACTCTGGGCGCGCGATGCCTTCAGCGGACTGCCGCTATGGCGACGGCCGGGCTTGCAGCCCGCGACGCGCTTCGGACTGCTGGTTGATTCGGAGCGGGTTTACATCTATCCCGCCGGACAACACGGGTATCCTCCCACGCCCAGCCGCTGCCAACTCGCGCTCGATCTGCGCACCGGCAAGACGTTGCTCGAATACACCGAGGGGCTGACCTTTGAACCGCCTGCGGAAAAGCCGAAAGACCCGGGGGCGGCCAAGAAGCTCCAGCAGGATCTCGCCGATCGCGCGAAGGATTTTCAGGCGCGGCTGATCGACGGCCTGCTGATTCAGGAATCTGGAAGCGGCCTCGCGGTGCTGGACGCAAAGTCGGGCAAGCGCCTCTGGGGCGCGGAAGCTCCGGCTGGCCTCGTGTGGGCGCATCCGCTCGCCACCTCTGACACGCTCTACGCCGTACAAGGCACTTGGGCGCGTTCGGCGAGTTACACGCACTGGCCGGTCACGGTGGTCGAGCGCGTGCTGGCGATGGATTTGCGGACCGGCCAGCAGCGCTGGCTGTGGGAATGGCAAAAAGAAATGCCCGCGATTTTCGCCGCGCAGGCGAAAGGCGAATCGCTCGTCACCAGCAAGAAAGGCGAACGCGATGCACCCGGTCAGCGTATCGCCGTCGCCTACAACATGGCGCTCGATCAGGGGCAGCTCGTTTTCGCGGTGCGGGCTGAATTGAAGAATCTCATCCTCGGCAGCGGCCTCGTCCGCCAGCTCGTGCTCGACGCGAAGACGGGCAAGTTCACCGCCTACGGCCGCACGCCGGCGGACAAGGACGACAAGCAGGCCAGCGCCATCGGCGGCGGACATTCCGGATTCCGAGTCCTGCCCGTCGGCGGACGCTGGTGGTTCCCAAACATCGTCGGCGTTTTCGGCAACGTCGATCCGGCAGCGCCCACCGAGGTCGGGAAATTCGACCGCGCCTACTCCAAGCTGCTGCGCCCGGTCGGCTGCACCGTCTACCGCGCGTCGCCGAACTACCTCTTCGGCTCCCTCACGACCTACGCGCTGGATGGCTCGGGCGTGCAACAGACGCACGCCGCGCGCACCACCTGCGATGTCGGCGCGTTCCCCGCGAACGGCCTCACCTACATCACGCCGAACCATTGCTTCTGCATGCCCTATCTGCCCGGCAACAACGTCTTCCACCCGCGCCGCCCCAAGTCTGCGGATGACAGCGAACGGCTAGAAACCGGTCCCGGAGAACCCGCACCCGCACTCGCAGCGACCGATGACTCGTGGCCCACGTATCTGCGCGACAACCTCCGCTCGGCGTGGAGCAGCGCGAAGATCCCCGCCAATCTCCAAGCCGTGTGGAGCATCCGTCCGTCGCGTCCGCAGGAGGGATTGATCGGGAAGGAATGGTCGAATCAATGGCACGGCCAAGGGCCTGTCACCGGCGTGAGCGTCGCGGAAAGCGTGGCGGTGCTGGCCCTCACCGACCGGCAGGAAATCGTGGCGCTCGACCCGGCCACCGGCAGGGAACGCTGGCACGCCACCGTGGAAGGCCGCGTGGATTCGCAGCCGACCATCGCGAAAGGAACCGTCTTCACCGGCACGCGCAGCGGCTGGCTTTACGCCTTCAATCGCGACACCGGCGAACGCATCTGGAGATTCCGCGCCGCGCCGCGCCGCGAGCAGATTGTCGTGGACGGACAACTCGAATCGCCGTGGCCTCTCTTCGGGACCGTCACCGTGGACGACGAAGGCGTGTGGGCCGTCGCGGGCCGGCACAACGATTGCGACGGCGGCCTCTGGTGGTGGCGGCTCGACGCAGCCACGGGCAAGCCACTCGCGAGCGGACGCCTCGGCCGCGATGAACTCCGCAACGACACCGGCGACACCGGACCCGTCGCTGCCGACCCCGAATGGCCCACCGGTGCCAACTCTCCGCCTGTCACCGACGGGAAACTTTTCCTCCTGCCCCGCATCCATTGCCTCCGCGAGGAGGGCCGACTGGTCCCCGCCACCATCGCAAAAGGCGCGAAGAAAGTGGACGAGCACCTCTTCTGGGCGAACGCGTATTCCCTCGGCATCCTCTCGCCCGGCAATCAAGGCCTGCTCAACCGCGTCGAGTCCCTCGGCGGATACAAGATGAGCGCCTTCGGCCACGTGCAGGCGCGGATGTTTGCGTATCAAGGCAACCGCTTTGTCTGCGTCGGCGGCACCGACGGCGCCATGCAGCATCGCGGCGGCGACCGCGGCTCGTGGGTGCGCGCCTTCGAGCGCAAGAGCGCCCTGGAACAAACCACCGTAGCGAACAGGAAGGAGCCTGACCGCCCCATCAAGAAGACCTTCGGTTCCGAGTTGAAATGGGAAAACCCCATGCCTCTCACCCGGGGCGACGGCACCGAATCTCTCGCCGTCGCCAGCGACAAAGTCCTGGTCGGCTTCGCCGTGCGAAACAAAGACCAGCACAAGGAAATGCAGCGGCTCCCCTTCCGCCTCGCCGTCCTCGGTCTCGCCGACGGCAAGCAGCAGCAGGAACTCCCGCTCCCCGCCAAGCCCATCCTCGGCGGCCTCAGCGCCGTCGCCGGCCGCGTTTACGTGGCCACGGAAGACGGCAGCATCACCTGCTTCGCCGCGGGCAGCGGACAGTCCAAGTAAAGAGGGAGTTCCGTGACAATCGAGACTCTGCGCGCAGCGCCCACGATGCAGCGCCCATGAGTTCCTCCCGATGAAACCCCTTCACTGCATCAACCGCTTGACGGCAGTCTCACCGAGGCGCGGGCGTTCGCAGCCACGACGGAGGCGCAGATCCGGCAGCGCTTCGTGCAGGCGGGCATTCACGGTCAGGCCACGGTCGGTCGCGCCGGCACGGACGGAACCCTGCCGCTGGCGGACAACGTCGCGTCCATCGTCGTGGCGGATATCGACGCTACGAAGGCGATCAAACGCGACGAGGTGGATCGCGTGCAGCTTCCGCTCGGCAAGACGTATCTGAAGAACGATGGAAAGTGGTCGGCCGCGACGAAGCCGCGGCCCAAGGACTTGGATGACCGGCCGCAATATCCCCACGACGCCGCGATGGCGACCGCTGAACCACGCCGCGTCCAGAAAGCAAATTCCTATCAGTCGTTGAGCGAAACCGATTTCCCAGACGCAAGAATTCGCCGGACAGTTTCAACTGGAGGCATGGGTGAATCGAAGCTTCGGGACTTTGCTTTGGAATGCGGCGGCGGTATCCTCCGTTTGTGACGCTCCTGGAATGGTTCGAGTTTGCAAGCTACCTGGTGACGGTGGTGGGATTGCCTTTTGCCATTGTTGTTTTCATTTACGAGCAGCGGCGGGAACGGAAAAATGAGGAGGAGGAGATCTACCAGCGATTGTCCGACGAGTACACAAACTTCCTCAAGCTTGTGCTCGACAATGCAGACCTCCAATTGCTGCGGCAACATTGCGCAGTCGAATTGGCACCGGAGCAAATCGAGCGGCGGTTGGCGATCTTCGGCATTTTGGTATCGATCTTCGAGCGCGCCTACCTGTTGGTGTACGAAGAGCGGATGGACAAACAGACCCGCCGGATGTGGTTGTCGTGGGAGGATTACATGCGCGAGTGGTGCCGCCGCGTTGAATTTCGCGCCGTCCTTCCGGAACTGCTGAAAGGCGAGGACGAGGACTTCAGTTGCCTGATCAAACGAATCGCAGTCGAGGAAGCCGCCAGCCTCTCGACGAACTAACCGTCCAGCGCGCCAAGCTTTGAATTTTGCAAGTTGTGCCAATCTGGCCCCGCGTCTCCGATATCAGTTCCACACCGGCCGCGACTACAATCACGTCGTGTAAAGCGGCACACGGAACAACTTGGGCGTGACGAACCGTTTATGAATGCCTGGCAAAAATCTTTTCCGATGAACCAACACCGTATTTTCTCAGGTCTGGTGGCGTCCGCCTGTCTGGCTGCGACGCTCGCCGCGGAACCCACCGCCGCGGCACCGCATCCCGTCAAAAATCCGACCTCGCGCGTGATGCTCGCGGGTGACTGGGTTCCCGCCGACCCGCACAAGATTGATTTCGCGAAACTCCCGCGCGTGCCCGTGCAGCACATCGTCGTCAGCGACGTGAGCGCGCAAAAGGGCGTCAACCAGCACAATTATCTGGTCCACCACGCCGGCCGTTTCTGGGCGCTGTGGAGCGACGGTCCGCGCGTCGAGGACATGGGCGGGCAGGTGGTCAAATATTCCTCGAGCGCGGATGGCGTTGTCTGGGAAGCGCCGAAATTCCTGACCGATTATCCGCCTCGCACCGCTCCGGGGTCACCGCACTACAACACTCGAAACAAAGAAGGGATGCGCTACATCGCGCGCGGCCTGTGGGTGCGCGACGGCCAGCTTTTGGCGCTCGTTGCGCTGGATGAGGCCGCGGAATTTTTTGGTGCGAGCCTGGAGTTGCGCGCCTTCCGGTGGAACGCCGCCGGCTCGAAGTGGGAGGACAGCGGCGTCGTTCAGAAAAACGCGATCAACAATTTCGCGCCGCAAAAGCTCCCGACCGGCGAATGGGCGATGACGCGCCGCAAGCACAACTACCAGGACACCGGCGTCGAGTTTCTCATCGGTGGCGTGAAACGTCTCGACGACTGGATTTCTGTGCCGGTGGTGCGCGGGGCCGGGGGCGACGTCGCACTGAAGGCGGAGGAGCCGATTTGGTGGGCGCTGCCCGACGGGAATCTCACCGCGCTTTTCCGGGACAACGCCAAGAGCGGGTTCATCTTCCGGGCCTTCTCGGCGGACAATGGCCGGACGTGGAGCCCGCCGGTGCCGACGGACTTCCCGGATGCGCGGTCGAAGTTGCACGGCTTTCGCCTGCGGGACGGCCGCTATGTGCTCGTCTCGAATTCGAATCCCAAGCGACGCGATCCACTCACGCTCGCGTTGAGCGACGATGGGCTGGTGTTCGACCGGCTGTTCTACCTCGTAGGCGGGCGCCATGTGGATTACCCCCACGTCATCGAACACGAAGGCTACCTCTACATCGCGCATTCCGGCGCGAAAATGTCCGTGGAGATCGAGCGGGTGCGCATCGCTGACCTCGCGGGGCTGAAAAACATCCGTCCATGAATGCCTGCCAGAAAACCCTCGCGCTGCTGCTGTGTGGCGCGGTCGCGTTCAGCGCCAGCGCTGCGGAATTCGACATTGTCGTCGTGGGCGGCACGCCCGGCGGAGTGGCGGCGGCCGTCACGGCCGCGCGCCACGGTCGCAGTGTCGCGCTCGTCGAATATCACGCGCACCTGGGTGGCATGGCGGCGAGCGGCCTCGGCAAATCTGACGTGGAAACCAAGGAGGCCATCGGCGGCCTGTGGCGTGAGTTCGTGGGCCGCGTGCGCGACCACTACGTACGCACTTACGGCCCGGCACACGAAAACGTGAAACTCTGCCGCGACGGCTATTACTACGAGCCGTCCGTCGCCGAGAAGGTCTTTGATGCGATGGTGGCCGAACAGCCGCGCATCCGCATCTTCAAGCGCCATCAACTCGAAGCCGCCACGCGCGACGGCTTACGGATTGTCGCGGCCCGCGTGATGGATCGCACCTTGGGCATTAAGCGCGAACTGCGGGGCGGCGTGTTCATCGACGCCACTTACGAGGGGGATTTGCTGGCGGCCGCCGGGGCTGCGTATCGCCTCGGCCGCGAGTCGCGCGCTGAATTCAACGAACTGCACGCCGGGGTCGTTTATCAGGACTATGAGACGCGCACGTTTCTCCCCGGCACGACGGGCGAGGGAGACAAACGCGTGCCGGCCTACACCTACCGCCTGTGTCTCACCAAAGATCCGGCGAACAGCCACGTGCTGACGGCCCCGCCGCCGGGCTACGACCGGTCGCGTTATGTCGGCTACCTCGCCGACTGGCGGGCGGGCCGGTTCGCCCCGCCGAAGCAGATGAAGGAAGGAATCGGCTATTACGCGCCGACCTTTGGCACGGTCGTGCGGGCGCTTTCGATGGCCGACATTCCAAACGGAAAGCTCGACGTGAACATGAACCCGCGCCCCTTGGGCTTCCCTTTCACCGAGGAGAACTATGAGTATCCGGACGCGGATTGGGCGAAGCGTGAACAGATTTCGGAGCGAATCCGCAACCTGACGCTCGGCCTGGTTTGGTTCCTCCAAAACGACCCGGAGATCCCCGCCGAACATCGGCAGCTCGCCCGGCAGTTCAATTTTCCGAAAGACGAGTTCGCCGACAACCGCCACTTCCCGTGGCAACTCTACGTGCGCGAGGCGCGCCGTCTCATTGGCGAATACACCCTGAGCGAAAACGACCTGATTGTGGGGCCGGCCCTCGGGCGCACGCGCGTCCACGCTGACAGCGTCGCCGCTGGCGAATATCCCATCGACAGTTTCCCCGTGCGCAAACGCGAGCCCGGGCACGATGTCGCGCTGGAGGGCTACATTCTGATGCTCGAGAAATACACCCAGCCCTACCACATACCCTATCGGATCATGGTGCCGAAGGAGGTGGACGGCCTGCTGGTGCCGGTGGCGGCTTCCACCACGCATATCGCCTTCTCCAGCATCCGGCTCGAACCGACATGGATGGCGCTGGGGCAAGCGGCGGCGACGGCCGCGCACCTCGCCCTGCGCGACCGCGTGCAGCCGCGGCAAGTCGCAGTCCAGGGATTGCAGCGCGCCCTCTTGCAGGGCGGACAAGTGCTCACGTTTTTCAAGGACATAGACCGCGCCTCGCCCGACTACGCGGCGCTGCAGTATTTTGGAACCAAGGGTTTCTTCCGCGACTATCACGCGCACGCGCAGCAACCCGTCTCCCGCCCGACCGCCCGGGAGTGGCTGGGACTCGCGCTCGGCACGCGTGCCGCGCCGATGGCAAATGCGATCAAGGGCGAAGGAAATCTGACCGCCGCCGAATGGAGGGAGATCGCGTCCCTTGCGAAGTGGCCGGTCCCGGCCTCCGCCGGCGTTGCGGATTCAGGAATTACGCGCGGTGAATTCTGTCGCGCGCTTTTTGCAAACATTCCCGTGGGTTCCCACTGAGGTCTTCACGTTCGGTCCTTGGATACGCGATGGTTTCCCACCTCGTAAAACTCCAACCCCGCTTCGCTTCCGCTGACACCCCCGCCTTTCCACCGCGTTGCTATCGGGTTGCTCCAGCAGCCGTTCCGCTTCCTTTTCCTGCGGGGAACGATGCGGTCCGGGCTGACAATCCGAGCCGACGAGGGTGCACCGATCAGCGGCACCGTGAACAACCGCGCAGCCGACAATTTTCTCCCGGACGCCCGGGTGGAAATTCCGGCTTTGGCCCTGAACCGCGCAGCGTCCAGAAAGCAATTTCCTATCAGTCAGAAAACTCGGCCTCGACCCTGCGACATCGGAACCGCAGTCTGAACTGGTATCCATCTCATGAAGGCACATTTCATTCTCAGCACGGTGACCGCCCTGCTCTTGCTCTCCGCGCGGGCGCAGGGTGATCCGCTGGCACCGAAGACCGAGAGTTTTTCCGGTGACTACAAACTGGTTCGCGTGGCGGTCGAGCCTTTGTGGCCCGCGCGGGGCAAAGAGAAGGGGCTGCGGCCGTTCACGCTGCTGGCCACGTTTCGCGACGGCGTCCCGGCGGGGGCGTGGGCGCACGGCGTGAGCGCGACGCCCGCTGCGATGCACCTACGCGAGCGTGACGCGCGCCTGACCGCCGATGCGCTCAAGGGCCGGCTGGGCTTATTCTTTGGCGATGGAACCATCGGCAGCGCCGCCGCGTGGACGCGCCTCGAACTGGATTTGAAAATCTCCGCCGGCGTCGTGGCGGGCACCGTCGCGCTGAATGATGGAAAGCCGGTGAGTGCGAAGGGTGTGCTGGTATCGGAACCCGAACTTTCCAAGGCGAACATGTTCGCTCCAGGCAAGGACTGGCCGGCGTGGCAGGGTGTGGATGCGTCGGTGCGCGGACCGTCGAGCGGCGCGGCACTGGTCGAGTCGTGGGCGCAGGCGCGGCCCGTGTGGCGCAGCGAGGCCGTGCTGCCGGTGAGCTACGGCAACGCCGCGGATTTCCGCTACGCGTTGCGCGCGGCGGCGCAGGGCACGTGCGGCGGCGCCAGCTCGCCGGTGGTCGCGGGCGGACGGGTGTTCAGTTATTTCTATCAGCCGAGCGGGGCGGTGGATGAAACTGCGGCCACGGCGGCGCTGGCCAAATCGGACAAACCGCTCGCGGATTTCCAGCAGGCGTGGGTGCGCGACATGTATCGCCTCTCCGCCGACGATGTGGTCCTCGCGCTCGATGCCGCCACGGGCCGCCTGCTCTGGCGCACGACGTTCCCGCAGCGCACCCTCAATCTGCAAACCCACAAACATCGCGGCGTGAATCCGACGCCGCTCATCGCGGGCGACGCGCTCTTTGTTCCGACCTACACCGGGCGCGTCTATCGCCTCGCGGCCGCGACGGGCGCGGTGCGGTGGGAGTTCCCTGCCGCGGCGACGAAACCCTTCATCGGCAAGACCGGGCAAGGTGGCAGCGGTGACGTGCCGGTCGGCTGCGCTTCGCCCGTTCTCCTCGGCGGCACGCTGGGCGTCACCTTGCGGAACGAACTCGTCGGCATCGCGGCGGAGAACGGAAGGCAGCTCTGGAAGGTGAACGTCGGCCGCGACGCGCAGCTCTACGCGTGGCACGAGGCGTTTCTCGCGGTGGGCGAAAAGCCGGCGCTCAAGAAAGGCGACGCCTCGTCCGCGCTGCTCACGCTCGTCAACCCCGCCGACGGACGCGTCCTCTGGCAGGCCGAGGCCGATTTCCCCCGCACCTACCGCCAGCCCGTTATCGCTGGCGACCTGCTCCTCGCCTATCGGTTCGGCGCGGATGCCGCCAACAACATCACCGACGGCGCGAAGAACTCGCTGCTCGCGTTTCACCTGCGCGCCGACGGCATCGCGCCCGCCTGGACGCTCACCGGCCTGCCGACTGTCACCGACAGCTACGGACTCGCGGCGCACGACGGCCACGCCTACCTCTCCGGCGAGAGCGAGGTCTGGGCCGTCTCGCTGCGTGACGGCAAAGTGGTGGCGAGAGTCACCGGCACCGGCGGCGCGCGCACGCAGGTGATGTGGACGGCGGAGGATCGCCTCTTCCTTTGTCCCGAGGGCCGCCACGGCACCTGCGGCCTCACCATGCTCACCGCCCACGGCCCGCAGATGCGACTGCTCGGCGGGGATGAGTTCCAGTGGCACAACTGGCGCGGCGCGTGGCTGGTCGAGAACCCCTTCGCCACCGCTTATGCCAATCACCAGATCATTCATCCCGTAGTGGATGGTCGCCTTTTCGTCCGTGGCGCGGACGGCATTTATTGCTACGATCTCCGGAAACCATGAAGCCACGCTTCCGATCCTCGCGCTTCCGTGCCCACCCCACCGTGCTCGCTCCCGGCGCTCTCGGCACCGCCGCCGCTATTGTCGCCGCCTGCCTCCTGTGGCTCGGACTGACCTCGCCAGTCGCGGCACAGACCGCCGCGCGCAAGCAACCCAACCTCGTCGTCATCCTCGCGGATGATCTCGGCTACGGGGACCTGGGGTGCTTCGGGCAGAAACTGCTCCAGACACCGCGCCTCGACGCGATGGCAGCGGAAGGGATGCGCTTCACGCAGTTCTACGCGGGCAGCGCGGTCTGCGCACCGTCGCGTTGCGTGCTGCTCACGGGCCGGCACGCGAGCCGCGCGGTCGTGCGCGGCAACTCGCTCAAACCCATCATGCTCCCGCCCGGCCAGCCGACCGTGGCCTCGGTGCTCAAGACGGCGGGCTACGCCACGGCGTGCATCGGCAAGTGGGGCGTCGGCACGCCGGACAACCTCACAAATCCCAACGACGTGGGTTTCGATCACTTCTTCGGCTACGTGAACATGTGGCACGCGCACAACTTTTTCCCCGAGTTCCTCGTGCGAAACGGCCAGGTCGTGCCGCTCAAAAACGAAGTCGGCGAGGCGTGGAAGAAATTCCAAGACCCGAAGCTGCCCGACGCCGGCCGCGGCGTGGCGGTGAAGCGCGTCGAGTATGCGCCGGACCTGTTCGTGGACGACGCCCTCCGCTTCATCCGTGAGCAGCAGAAGAAGCCGTTCTTCCTCTATCTCGCGCTGAACACGCCGCACGCGAACAACGAGGCCGGCGCGAAGGGCATGGAAGTGCCGGACCTCGGCGAGTTCGCCACCAAGGACTGGCCCGAGCCGGAGAAAGGCTTCGCCGCGATGGTCCGCAATCTCGACCGCGACACCGGACGGCTGCTCGATTTGCTCAAGGAACTGGGCCTCGCCGCGAACACGCTCGTCATCTTCACCTCCGACAACGGCCCGCATCAGGAAGGCGGACACAAGGCCGACTTCTTCAACTCGTCCGGCAAGTTTCGCGGCATCAAGCGCGCCCTCAGCGAAGGCGGCATCCGCGTGCCGATGATCGCGTGGTGGCCCGGCACCGTTCCCGCCGGCAGCGAGAACGACCGCCAATGGTACTTCGGCGACCTGCTGGCCACCGCCGCCGAACTCGCCGGAGCCAAACCGCCCGAGAACCTCGACAGCGACAGCCTCGTCCCCGCGCTCCACGGACAGATCGAAAAAGACCAATGGAAACGCAAGAGCCGTCTCTACTGGGAGACCTACGAGGGCGCGTCCACCCAAGCCGTGCGTTTTGGCAAATGGAAAGCCATCCGTTCGCCCATGTTCACCGGCGAACTCGAGCTGTACGACCTCTCGAATGATCTCCAAGAAAAACGCACCTACGCCGTGCGCCGTCCCGACCTGACCCGCCACGCCACCAAACTCCTCGACGAAACCCACCGCCCCGATCCCAACTGGCAGGTCACCCCGCCCAAGCCCAAAGCTGACGGGCCCGCGGCTCCTGCATCGGCAACGACTCCGGCAAAATGAATCTCGAAGGCTATCTGAAAACCCATGGCGCGCCCCACGAGTTCGTCGCGAAGCGGGCGACCGTTCACACGGCGGATGCGGCGGATGCCACGGGAATTCCGCTCGAGCGCATCACCAAGTCGCTCGTGGTGCTCGGCGAGACGGGGGCGGCTTATGTGGCGGTGATTCCCGGCACGCATCGCACACGCCTCAAGGAGGTCGCTCGGGCGGTGGGCGAGAAGAAAGTCCGCCTCTGCCCGTTCGAGGAGGCGCACAAGTTTTCCGGCTATCCGCCGGGGGCCACGCCGCCGGTGAACTATCACAAAATCAAAGCCGTGGTCGTGGATGAGGTGCTGCGGCAATGGGAATGGATTTACGGCGGCGGCGGAACCAACGAGCGCCTCGTGAAGCTTCGCACGGAGGATGTCGTGCGGCTCAATGGCGCGGCGGTCGCGGCCATTTCGGAAGCGCCTGCGGCGCGGGAGGGTGCGGACCGATGAGGCTGATTCTGCGCCTCGTCACGGTGGTTTTCGCGATGGCAGCGGCGGAGGGTGTCGCCGATGACATTTCGGAACCGATGTTCTTGCGCGGGCACGGGCAGGAGTGGTGGGTCGCGGCGGTGCAGTTCAGCCCGGATGGAAAACGGCTCGTGTCCGGCGGCGAGGATGAGGCGGTGAAAGTGTGGGACATGCACAGCGGCAAGGTGCTGTGGTCGGTGCGCGAAGAGGGGGCGGCGGTGACGGCGGTGACGTTTAGTCCGAATGGCAGGCTGGTTGTCGCGGGGCGCTGGGATGGCTTGCTAAGGCTGCGGGACGCGCGGACGGGCGAGTTGCGCGTGAGCTTGCGCGGGCATCGGGAGAACATCACGGCAGTGGCTTTCAGTCCGGACGGCAAGCGTCTCGCGTCGGGGAGCGGCGATGACACGTTGCGCATCTGGGACACCGCGAGCGGCAAGGAACTGCGGGAACTCGACGCGGGCAACGAATACGATGTGACCGCGGTGGCGTTCAGCCCGGATGGCCGGCGCATCGTGTCGGGCGACGGCGAGAACATCGTGCGCATCTGGGAGACCGACAGCGGCGAGGAGGTGAGCAAGCTCGAAGGGCATACGGCGGCGATTTCCGCGGTGGCGTGGAGCGGCGATGGCCGGCGGATTGTCTCGGGGAGTTGGGACCGCTCGCTGCGCGTCTGGGATGCCGCGAGCGGGAAGGCCGTGGCGACGCTGCCGGGGCACACAGATGAAGTGACCGGCGTGGTCTTCAGCGCCGACGGCTCGCGCATCGTCTCGGGAGGCGCGGATGACACGGTGCGCGTCTGGGATGCCCGCACTCACCGCCTGCTGCTCACGCTGCGCGCTGGTTTGGAAAAGGTGACCGCGATTGCCCTCAGCCCGGACGGGAAACGCGTCGCCGCCAGCGGGAAAGGCGGGTTGAAGATTTGGGATCTGCCGGGTAGGAAATGAACCCGCAGCCAGCTGTTGAAATGAACCGCGAAACACACGAAACACACGAAACACACGAAAGCAAACGGTTGGGAGGAGGCGTGGCACCGTGTTCTCGAACTCAGTGGTGCGTTCGGAGCCGCTCTTCCGCACCCCGGCCCGCAGGGAGATTTTCGTTTAGCCCCAACGGGGCGGCCCCATACCAGCCCAGGGCGGAGTGGAGCGCAGCCCTGGGTTGGTCCGTCCGAAAAATGCCAAGCCCTGAAGGGGCGAGCCACACCCGGTGCGGCCGTGAGAATGGCCCGCCCCTTCAGGGCTTGGATGTCTCTCCCCGCGAAAACCTAGGGCGATGCCCTAGGCTGGAAGGTCGCGCCCCGTTGGGGCTGAACCACGCCGACAGCCCGGCGGCGCAGGCTGCCAGGCTGTGCCACCCCCTCTCGTTTTCGAGTTTGGGCTCCAAGCACCTCCTTGCCTCCCTGTGCCTGCTTGCGCTGTTCGCCACGCACCGTGCTCGTAGCTCGACATTCCAATGTCGAGACGCCCACAGGCTGGGAGCGCCGCCGAACTCGACATTGGAATGTCGAGCTACTCGTGCCGTGCCTCGCTATTGCCCGAGCCTCAATTAGGCCGACCCCATGAATTTGAAACGCATCATCGCCTGGCTTTGCCTGTTCGCGCCGCTCACCGCAGCGGCGGCGGAGAACGACGAGTTCGGCAGCGTCGTGCAGCCCTTTTTGCAGCAGCATTGCTTCGCCTGCCACGGGCCGGAGAAACAGAAATCGGGCATTCGTTACGACCGGCTCACCGGCTTCCAACCCGACGCGCGGAATCTGTGGACGATGGTTCATGAGCAGCTCTCGGCCGGGGCGATGCCGCCGGAGGACCGCAAGCAACCCACCGCCGCCGAGCGCGCGCGTGTGCTCGCGTGGATCGTGAAGGAGCAGCGCGCCCACCGCCCCGGGGCCACGCGCCGGCTGAATCGCCGCGAGCTTTCCGCCGCCTTGCAGGACGTGACGGGCCTCGCGGTGGATTACGCCTACAGCCTGCCCGAGGACGGCAAGGTCGCTGGCTTCGACACGGGCGTGACGGGCTTGCAGGACACGGCGGATTCCGTCGCGCAGATGATGGAGATCGCCCGTCGCGCCGTGGATGGCATCCGCTTTCTGGAGCCCGCGCCGGGCACTGTTTTGAGCGTCGATCTGCGCGGCGCGAAGGACGCCCGCAAGGCGCTCGACGATTGGAAGAACAGCGGCGTGCGGATGAAAGCGCGCGGCCTGAACCAGCCGGGCACGGGGTTGCTGCTCGAGCCCGAATGGCTGGGCGACCGCAACGGGCTGACGTTCAGCGTGCCGCCCCCGCCCAACCGCCACGGCGTGCTGCGCCTTAAGCTGACCGTCTCGGTGCTGAAAGGAAATTTTCCCGGCATCCCCAATCCGCGGATCTGGGTACGCATCGGCGGCAACACGCTCGCACAACTCGAGATCACGGCTCCGTCCGATCAGCCGCAGGAACTCGTCTTCGAGGCGCAGGTGGACGAACTCGTCGTGGGCAAGGACGGCATTGGCATCACGCTCGAGAACAAGGTCGAGGTCCCGTATGCGATCGCCGGTTTCGAGAATGAGGAGAAGAGCAAGCCCGAGGAGAAAATTCCTGGCGGCACGGGCTTGTTCCGGCCGCTGGTGGATCGGAAAAAGCTCACCAAGCCCGAGCAGCAGCCCTTTCCCTTCATCGCGCTGCAACGCATTGAGGTGGATACCCACTACGTCGCCGCATGGCCGCCGTCGGAATGGAAGAGCGACCTCGGCGACATCGCGGACAACGCCGCCAGCGCGCGGCGCCTGCTCGCGCTCTGGCTCGACCGCGCGTGGCGGCGGCCGGCGACGGACGCGGAGTTGCAGCCATTCCTCGCGCTCTACCAGAAGTTCCGGGGTGACGGCGCAACCTTCGACAACGCACTGCGCGCTGCGTTTCGCTCGGTGCTGCTGGGCGCGCCGTTCCGCTATCTCGCCGCGCCTTCCGACCCCGATCCCACAACCGCGCGCCACGCCCTCGCGTCGCGGCTGAGTTTCATGCTCAACGGCGCGCCGCCGGACGCGGAACTGCGCCGCCTCGCTGCGGCCGGCAAACTCACGGAACCGGCGGTGCTCGACGCGCAGACCGAGCGTCTGCTCGGGAGTCCGCGCAGCGTGGCGTTCGTGCGGCCGTTCGTGACGCAATGGCTCGTGATGGGCCAGCCAATCACGCTCGCGATGGATCACATTCAGAAGCAGGACTTCCGTTTCGGCCGTCATCTCAAGGCTTCGATGCAGGAGGAAACCATCGCCTACGTCGCGCAACTGCTCGCGGAGAATCGGCCCGCACGCGAATTGATCCGCAGCGACTGGACGATGATGAACGACATCCTCGCGATCCACTACGCCTACCCGGCGCTTGAGGGCGGGCGGTTGCGCAAAGTCACGTTGCGTCCCGACGACCCGCGTGGCGGCGGCCTCCTCGGGCACGCCGGCATTCAGTCCATGCTCTGCTGGATGGGCGACAACTGGGTGATCTACCGCGGCGCCTGGATCCTGCGCCACATCCTCAATTCGCCCCCGCCTCCGCCGCCGCTCGACGTGCCGGAACTCAATCCCGCCGACGGCAAGAATCACGGCAAGACCTTCCGGGAACTGCTGAAGCAACATCAGGCCGACGAACGCTGCTCGGTCTGCCACAAGGCGATGGACCCGATGGGATTCGCCTTTCAAAACTTCGATCTCAGCGGCCGCTGGCGTTCGGTGGAATACGAGCGCTACGACCGCAAGGAACTCGACGGCAAAATCGCCTGGCTTGGCGTCGGCAAGACGCGCCCCGTGGATGCCGTCGGGAATCTGCCGCGCGGCGAGACGTTCCAAACCTTTGCGGAGTGCAAACAACTGATCGCGGAAAAATATCAAAGCGATCTCGTCCTCGGCCTGCTGAAAAATCTCCATCTCTATGCCACCGGTCGCGAGCCCGACGTGGACGCCCTGGCCGAAATCCGCGCCAGCATGAAACAGCAATCGCCCGACGGCTACCGGCTGCGTGAGTTGGTGCAGGCCACCGTGCGCTCGCGGGCGTTTCTCGAGCCATGAAGAAGAAATCTGTAAAACGACGAGTTGCGAAGACTCCCAGCGCCCGCACCCGCGGAGGTTTCCCGCGTTTTGCCGACCTGCCGGATACCTACGCCGCATTGTGCGAGCTGCACCTGCCCCGGCCGATTCGTACCGCCGCCGACGCCCGCAGGGCCGCCGCCGTGATCGAATCGATGGCTGGTTTTCCGCTGAATCGCGAACAAGAGGACTATCTGGAAGTCGTGGCTCGTTTTGCCGACGAATATGATCGGGCGCGCGCACGACCCTTGAT
Source organism: Akkermansia muciniphila (assembly GCA_945861535.1). Lineage (GTDB taxonomy): Bacteria > Verrucomicrobiota > Verrucomicrobiia > Limisphaerales > BJHT01 > BJHT01. The sequence continues at coordinate 50,953 of CAMAUZ010000054.1, forward strand.
CGTCGAGGATGCGAGGACAGTTCTCATTCAGTTTCTGGACGAGTACAAGATGACCGCCGCCGACCTGTCCCGCCTGTTGGGTGGGAACCGTAATTTGGGTGCGCTGATCCTGCGGGGCGAACGCAACCTGACCCGCGGTCAGATCCGAAACCTCGCCACTTTTTTCAATGTCAACGAAGACGTGTTTATCTGAACGCCGACGGGTGCCTTGCCACCTGGTTATGAAGCCCGGTCTGCGACGCGGATCGCGGTTCGGCGAGAACAGGCGCTGCCATGCCTTTTGAATTCCACTGTTCCCGCCCTGATGCTCAGGGATCGAAAATTTTCCTGTGGAATCTGCCCGCGGCTGCGTCCAAAACCATGTCACAACCATTTGCCCTGTCATGAACCCCAAGACCAATCCGATCACCCGTCGCACCGCGCTCCGCGGCCTGGGCGCGATGCTCGCGCTGCCGTATCTCGACATCATGAGTGGCCGCACGCTCGCCGCCGTCACCGGCAAGGCCGAGCCCGCGCGGCTCGCGTGCTTCTACATCCCCGGCGCGATCAACCAATACAACTGGTTCCCGGCCGACGAGGGTCTCAATTACACGCTCGCCCCCTCGCACCTGCCGCTGAAACACCTGCGCGACCAGTTCTCGGTGCTCACCAATCTCTCGCACATCCAGGGGCGCATCAGCGGACACGAGCATCCTTACAACTGGCTCACCGGCACCAATATCAAGATCACTCCCGGCACCATCACCAACTCCATCTCGATGGATCAGGTCGCCGCGCGGCACGCCGGGCCGACTTACGTGCCCTCCCTCGCGCTGTCCTTTGCGGACGGCGTCGGGACCGCCACGCTCTCGCGCAATGCGATGGGCGCGGACATTCCCGCGACCGCCAATTACCGCGCCGTCTTCGAGCGCCTCTTCCCGCCGGCCGACAAGACCCAGCAGCAGGACGCCCAGGCGCGCCTCGCGCAGGACCGCAGCATCCTCGACACCGCGATGGGCGACGTGAAGAGCTTCCAGGCGCGGCTCGGCTACGACGACCGTCAGCGCGTCGAGCAATACCTCGCCTCGATCCGCGACGTGGAGCAGCGCCTCACCGACAAGGGGAAAATCATCGAGCAAGGCCGGCCGAAATTCGACGAAGCCAGCGTGCGCCTCGAGCCGCAGGGCAAAAGCCGCATGCAGGAACACATCGAACTGATGATGGACCTCATCGCGCTCGCCTTTCAGACCGACATGACCCGCGTCGTCACGCACAGCCTCGGCGGCGAAGGCGGCCCGAACTACGACGATTACAAGGACTGGTCGAAGGCCGCCGGCGCGCAGCTCCGCGGCGCGCATGATTTTCATCACAAAGGCTCCGGCGACCGCGGCGCGGACAATCCCGACACCAAGGTCATCGGCCTGCGTGACGCCATGTTCTGCGCCAGCCTCGCGCGGCTCATGGACCGCCTGAAAGCCATCCCCGCGCGCGAAGGCACGTTGCTCGACCACACAGTGCTGCTCCTCGGCGGCTCGCAGATCAGCAGCCATTCCGGCGGCAGTTTTCCGATGCTCCTGGCCGGCGGACGTCGGCTCGGCTTCAAGCACGGCCAGCATATGAAGTGGAAGAACAACACCAAGCCCGCCTCCGATCTTTACCTCACCATCCTCCAGCAAATGGGCTGCCCGGTGAAATCGTTCAAGGAAAGCACCGGGCCGATCACGGAACTACTGGCCTGAACCGAAGGATTTTAGCTTGCCCCCCCCCCGGTGGAGTAAAGCAATGGGCGACCCGATCGTTGAACCGATGAATAGGCACGCACGCTCCAGCTTGTTGACCGCCCGTGGCATGTTGACCGCTGCGTTCATTCTGGTCGGCGGTTGCCTGGGTGCGGCGGGCGGCACCTTGTCCGAGACCATAGACCGCGAGATCAAGGCCGGATGGAGCAGGGAAAAGATTACCCCGCCGGAGCGTTCCTCCGATGCGGTGTTCCTGCGCCGCATCTACCTCGACCTCGTCGGCATGATCCCGGGCTACGAGGAAACGACGACGTTTCTGGCCGACACCGATCCTGAGAAGCGGACAAAACTGATCGACAGGCTGTTGGCGGACGCGCGTTACGGACGCCAGCAGGCGCAGGTGTTTGATCTCGCGATGCTGACGCGCGATCACAAGGTGGTGGATGGGACGGTGGGACATCGCACTCGCGGCAGGTTTCGCGAATGGCTGGCGAAGCAGTTCGCAGCCAACGAACCCTACGACCGGATTGCCGCCAAGATTCTCCAGGCCGAGGAGGAAGGTTCGCAGCTCTATTTCGCGGTGCATGCGAACACGGATGAGATGGTCGCCGCCGTCTCGCGGTTCTTCCTCGGCACGCAGATTCAGTGCGCGAAGTGCCACGACCATCCGTTCGAGACGTGGAAGCAGAAGGACTATCATGGCATGGCCGGCTTCTTCGCCCGCACCGTCTTTGTGGAAGTTGCGGGGAAACCCGAGATCACGAATCAGAAGGGGAAGCAGTATCTGGTCGGCGAGAAGACCGTCGGCGAGGCGTTGTCTTCGCTCGAAGAGGTCGATCCCAAGACCAAGAAAAAGAAGACCATCCCCATCAAGCCGAAGTTTCTCAGTGGCGACGAACTGAAGGAACCGGAACCGCCCAAGGATTACGTCGAGCCGAAGCTCAAACCCAATGAACTGCCGCCGAAGCCGGGCTTTTCGCGGCGCCAGAAATTTATCGAGTGGATGATCGGGAAGGATAATCCGTTCTTCGCGAAGGCCGCGGCCAACCGCGTGTGGGCGCAGTTCATGGGCCGGGGTTTCGTGCATCCGGTGGACGACTTCAGTTCGTCCAGCACTCCCAGCCATCCCGGATTGCTGAAGGCAATCGAGACCGAACTGGTGGCGCACAGTTTTGACCTCAAATGGCTGATCCGCGAAATCGTCAACAGCCACGCCTATCAGGCCGCCGATCTCGGCGACGCGAAGGATGCCATGCCGATGTTTTACGAGCGCGCCCCGGTTCGCCCGCTGAACGTTGAGGAGTTGACGGCGTCGCTGCATATCGCGATGGGACTGGGACTCGAGCCGGCACTCAAGGCGGAGCCAAGCCAGCAGATGTTGCAGTATCTCGGCAAGCCGACCGACGGTCAGGGCCGCTTCCAGGGAAGCCTGACGGAGCATCTATTCTTCCACAACGGCGACGGTTTCCGCGGGATGTGCCGGCCCAACAAAGGCAACCTGGCGGACCAGTTGCTCACGGGCACCGAGGATTGGGGCAAGAAGGTGGAGCGGATGTTTCTGTCGGTCCTGAGCCGCCCGCCCGCCGGCGAGGAGCGCGAGCAATTCGTCCAATACCTGGGTGCCGACGGGAAGGACTCGAAGCTGACCGCCCAGCGGATCGAGGATGCCATGTGGGTGCTCGTGAGCAGTTCGGAATTCCGCTTCAACAAGTGACCGCCCGAAACCAATCCCAAGCCAGACCCTTATGATTCACGATCGCCATCAGCAACATCACCTCAGCCGCCGCAGCCTGCTCAAGAGCACGCTCGTCACAGCCGGCGGCGTGGCCGTGGCCAATTGGGGCGCGTTGTTCCATTCCCAGACCATCGCCGCGGAAGCGAAGCGTTCCGGCAAGCGTTGCATCATGCTCTACATGGAGGGCGGTGCCAGCCAGATTGACACGTTTGACATGAAGCCGGGACGGCCCACCGGCGGACCGTTCCGTCCGATCAAGACCAACGTGGACGGCATCCAGATCTGCGAATACCTGCCGAAGCTGGCCCGCCACGCCGACAAGCTGGCGATCATCCGCAGCATGAGGACGAAGTCGGTCGATCACGGGATCGGCGGCTACCACATGCA
>CAMAUZ010000055.1 GCA_945861535.1 Akkermansia muciniphila
AGGGTGATGGCGGGGCGAATGTTGGGGGGGATTCTGCGCAAACACCAGGAAAGTCGCGCGAAATGATTCCACATTCGCACCCGCAGAGAGCCGCCGAGACCAATGTTTACAGGCCGATGAATCCATGTCGGCCCGTCACTAATTATGGCTTTAAGAGGGTGTTACGAAAGGCTCTGAGGCAAACTGCGGATTCATTGGCAAATTCACGGATTTCCTTATTTCTTATGCTTGATGCGGGGCCAATGGGGGTGAATGAGCAATAGAGCAAACCCTCGTGGTAGCACGGGTTTCGTCCATAATTGGCTACCCTGCGGAACTGCGCATACTCGGTGTTGGCGACGCCAATGTCTTTTTCCGGGACCAATCCCCCGAACACCAACCACTTACGCAAACTTTCGTAACACCCTCTTTAAGCCCGCCCGAAAACTCCAAACCAAAACCTCCCATGCCCGCTAAAAAATCCCGTTCCAAAACCCCCGCGCCTGCCGTGCCCCTCTATCAGATCAAAATCACGCTCACCGGTTCCGGCCCGTCCATCTGGCGGCGGCTGGTCGTGAGGAAAGACCTGCCGCTTGATCTGTTGAGCGATGTCATCCAAATCGCGATGGGCTGGGAAGGCTGTCACCTGCACCAGTTCATCACGGGGACCACGCGTGCGACCCGCGTCTTTTATGGCGTCGCCGACCCGGACTTCGGTCCCGTGGACGAAGACATATTGGATGAACGCGACTACACGCTGGCGCAACTAGCACCGGCGGCGAAACGAAAGTTTCGCTACGAATACGATTTCGGCGACGGCTGGGAGCACGAAGTCGTGGTGGAAAAGACCCTGCCGCCGGACCCGGCTTTCAAATACTCCGTCTGCCTCGCCGGCGAGAACGCCTGTCCGCCCGAGGACTGCGGCGGGATCGGCGGCTTTTGCCGCCTGCTGGAGGCGCTGGCGGATCCGGAAGATCCCGAACACGAGGAGATGCAGGGCTGGGTGGAGGCAGACTGGAACCCCGCGGCGTTCGATTGCGCTCGCGTCAACGCGGACTTGAAGAGGTTCAAGGCCTGAAGCGAGTCCCCATCTCGAACCGCAATGCGTTGGCAAATGGGAGCAGCGGTGACTGCCTGGCAGAGGGTACTCGACGGAACTGCGGGCGAAGCCGAGCGGAGGACGGGAAGCGCGGCGGGAGCGGGCGGACTAAAAACCTGTCTCTCCTGCCGGTGACAGCAGGAGAGACAGCGATGAGCAGGGGCTACTTCTTCTTGCCCGAAGCCTGTTTGGCGGCGGCGGCCTGCTTGCTCTTCTGGTCCGCGCTGCTGGCTTTGGCCTGCTTCTGCGTGGACTTCTTCTGTGTGGATTTGGGGGATTTATCGCCCATGATGTTTGCTTTCTACTACGGGTTGACTCACCGGTGGCATGTTAGTTTCGCCGCCGACAACGGCCAAGATGGGCACCGCGAGGGGGATTGTAAATGCTGGAGGCAATATTTACCGGTGCCCTGAAGCTCAAGGGACGCACCAACGAAGCACGATCCGATTTCACCATCGTCTTCCCCTCAGCCGGAAGAAGCAGGTGAACCACGAAAGGCACGAAAGCAGCAGGTCTCACGGAATGAGAAATCGTCATCAATCGGGAGACACAATTCACCATGGGCCAACCACGATTCGCGCCCGTGTTTTCGTGCCTTTCGTGTCTCTCGCGGTTCACCCCAACCGCCGTTTCCAGAGTGCATTCTGCGGCTTGAATTTTGCACCTTCCCTTGAGCTTTATCCTTTGAGCTTTGAACTTCTCCCCATCCCTCCGCGCGAACATAACCTGAAGCATGCCCCACACCCTCCCGTCCCCTAATGGCGCCCGGCGATGCCCGTTTCCCCACTGGAAAAATCACGCTCGGGCGCGCACATTTTCCCGGTCGCCCGCTAAATCGTAACCGCAAAAACTCCATGCGAAAATCGCTCTCCACCCGCTTCCCGCACCGCGCGCTGGCGGCCATCTGCGCCCTCCTGCTCGGCGCGATGTTGCCGGCCATTCTCCCCGCCGCGCCGCCGCCGCCACCAACCGCGCACGTCGCCGTCAAAGCCGCTGACCGCCCCCTGCCCTGGTCCTTCAAGCCGCTTCAGAAAGTTGACCCCTCGCCCGTCCGCAACCCCGCCTGGGCACGCACGCGCAGCGACCAATTTCTCCTCGCCCGCATGGCAGCCGCCGGCATTCAACCCGCCGCCCCCGCCGATCCGCGCGTCCTCATCCGCCGTCTCCACTTTGACCTCACCGGCCTCCCGCCCACGCCCGCAGAAGTCGAAGCCTTCGTCGCCGACTTTTCCCAAAATTCGTCTGTCGAAATTCGCCAATCGAAATTCTCCGCCGCCGTTGACCGCCTCCTCGCCTCCCCGCACTACGGCGAACGCTGGGCGCGCTACTGGCTCGACCTCGCCCGCTACGTGGACGAAACCGCCTCGTGGCTGGAGAAAACCAGCGGCGCCCATCTCTACCGCGACTGGGTCATCAAGGCCTTCAACGACGACCTCCCCTACGATCAGTTCGTCATGCGCCAGATCGCCACCGACCAGATGGGCCTGCCGCCCGAGGACCGCCACGCGCTCGCCTTTCTCGGCCTCGCGCCGACGTACTGGAAGGAACTCCAGCTCCCGCCCGAACTCATCAAAGGCACCGTCGCCGACGAATGGGAGGAGCATGTGGACACCCTCAGCCGCACCTTCCTCGGCCTCACGCTCGCGTGCGCGCGCTGCCACGATCACAAGTCCGACCCCATCACCGCCGCCGATTACTATGGCATCGCCGGCGTCTTCGCGAGCGTGCGCCACGCCGAGCGCCCCACGATGGGCGACGAGTTCTGGCTCCCCGTGAAAAAAGCCCGCGAAGCCGTCGCCGCCCTCGAAAAACAGCGCGATGAATTGAAGAAGAAAAAGCCCGCGCCCGCCGACCTCACCAACCAGGTCGCCGTCATCGAAAAGAAAATCGCCGACACCAAATCCGGCACGCCCCATTTCAACATGACCATGGCCACCGCCGTCGAGGACGCCGCCCTCTTCGTCGTCGCCGCCGGCAACAACAAAGGCACCGTGCTCGATTTCAAACCCGGCCAGGCCCGCGACCTCGAGGTGATGCGGCGCGGCGATCCGAACAACATCGGTGCCCTCGTCCCCCGCCGCTTCCTCACCGCCTTCCCCGGCGCAGACGGCCAGCCGCGCCGCCTCGTCACGGGCAGCGGCCGCCTCGAACTCGCGCAAGCCCTCGTGCAGGAAGCCGCGCCGCTCACCGCGCGCGTCATCGTCAACCGCGTGTGGAAACTCCACTTCGGTCGCGGCATCGTGGACACCCCGAGCGAATTCGGCGTCCTCGGCGACCCGCCCACGCACCCGGATTTGATCAACGATCTCACCGCCCGCTTCGTCGCCAACGGCTGGTCCATCAAATGGCTCCACCGCGAAATCCTCCTCTCCGCCGCGTGGCAGCAAAGCTCCCTCGCGCCCGACTCCGAGAAGCGCGATCCCGAGAACAAACTCTTCGCCCGCATGCCCCGCCGCCGCCTCGATTTCGAGGCTTGGCGCGACACCGCGCTCGCCGCCGCCGGCACGCTCGACCGCAGCTTCGGCGGCGTCGCCACAGCGCTCACGTCCGACAAAAACGTCCGCCGCACCCTCTACGGCACCGTGAACCGCCACGAACTCGAACCCATGCTGCGCATCCATGACTTCCCCGACCCCGCCGCCCACAGCGCCTCGCGCACCGAGACCGCCACCGCGCTGCAAATGCTCTTCTCCCTGAACAGCCCCTTCCTCCTCGCCCAAGCCGACGCCCTCGCCGCACGCCTCGAAAAAGACGCCGGCCCCGCGTTGAACAACCGCGTCACCCGCGCCCACGCCCTCCTCTTCCAACGCCCGCCCACCGCCAAGGAACTCGCCATGGCCACCCGTTTCCTCACCGGCCGCGAGACCGACAAAAAAGCCTGGTCCGAATACGCCCAAGCCCTGCTGGCGAGCAATGAAACGCAGTTTGTGGATTAAGAAACCGAGTTCGTCGAAGAACGCCCTCGCACGAAAATAGCCTCCTTGCTAAATACTCCGCCCGTGAATCAACTTTTCTACGGCGACAACCTGCACGTCCTGCGCGAACACCTCGCGGACGAGTCCGTGGACCTCATCTATCTCGACCCGCCGTTTAACTCCAAGCGCGACTACAATCTCCTTTTCAGGTCACCGAAGGGCCACCAGAGCGAGGCGCAGATTGAGGCATTCAAAGACTCGTGGCACTGGGGCGAACAAGCCGAGCGGGAGTTCGATGAAGTCCTTGGCGGGAAGAACACTGACTTGGCGGAGATGATGCGCGCGCTGCGCCTATTTCTTGGTGAGAACGACATGATGGCCTACCTCACCATGATGGCCAATCGTCTGCTCGAACTCCACCGCGTCCTAAAACCCACCGGCTCGCTCTATCTCCACTGCGACCCGACCGCCTCACATTATTTGAAAATCGTCCTCGATGGCGCGTTTGGAAAAGAGAACTTTCGCAACGAAATTTCGTGGCGTCGCTCCCATCCAAAGGGCCTCGCCTTCACGCGCTTTGCCAGTAACCACGATGTAATCTTCGCCTACGGAAAGAGCGGCTGGACAACTTGGAATTCCATCTACTCGAAGCACGACCCAGATAGGGCTGCCGAACAATACAGTTTGGTTGATGAGGCCGGTCGACGCTATCAACTCACGTCCTTGCTCAATCCGAATCCTGACCGGCCAAACCTCACATATGAATTCAAGGGCGTGACAAAAGTTTGGCGCTGGACGAAAGATCGGATGCTGGAAGCGGATGCCAAGGGACAAATCGTTGTGCCGAAGGGAGGCAAGGGGATTCCAAGATTCAAGCGTTACTTGGATGAACAAGAGGGCATTCCGGTCGGCGACTTCTGGGATGACATCGAAATTGTTTCGGGAGCAGAGTCACTTGGCTACCCGACACAAAAGCCATTGGCCTTGCTGGAGCGTATCGTTTCCGCAAGCAGTAACCCGCACGATGTCGTGCTTGACCCGTTCTGCGGTTGCGGCACCGCCGTTCATGCCGCGCAAAAGCTCAACCGCAAATGGATTGGCATCGACATCACGCATCTGGCCATCTCGCTCATCGAGAAACGGCTCAAGGATGCCTTCGGCGCGAAGTGCAAATTTGAAGTCCGCGGGACGCCCAGAGACCCCGACGCCGCGCGCGACCTCGCCACGCGGGACAAATACCAGTTCCAATGGTGGGCCGTGTCGCTCGTGGAGGCGCAGCCGTTCCAAGGTAGGAAGAAGGGTGCAGACGGCGGCATTGACGGGGTGAAATACTTCCATGATGTGGACAAGGCCGGGGCGCGTAAGATTGTCGTGAGCGTGAAGGGCGGCGAAAACCTCAAGGCCGATGATGTGCGGTCCATCATGGCCGTGCGTGAACGCGAGTCCGCTGAAATAGCCCTCTTCATTTCACTCAAGGAGCCGACCGACAAGATGCGCGCCGATGCCGCATCTGCTGGGTATTACGAGAGCGCCACGGGCAAGAAGTTCCCGCGCGTGCAACTGCTGACCATTGAAGGACTTCTCTCCAGCACGCAGCGCGCCGAACACCCCGACCATCAGCCAGACCTAAACTTCAAAAAAGCCAGGCAAGAGGCGCACGGCCAGCAATCCAGCCTGCCGCTGGCCTCCTGAACCGCGCTTGGGGAAATTCGGTCAGCATGGGGCAAAACCCGCCGCGTCTGGAAATGTATCAACTCATCCACGCCGATTGCTTTGACTGGTTGCGGAAATGCCCGCCGCACTCGCTCCAGGCTGTCTGCACCGACCCACCCTATGGCGTGCTGGAGTTCAGCAAGCCGGAGGTTGCCAAGCTGAGGGCAGGCCGTGGAGGTGTGTGGCGTCTGCCTCCGACCATTGGGGGCAGTCAGCGCGACCCCTTGCCGCGCTTTACCGTGCTCACCGACGCGCAACGAGATGACCTCCGCCGCTTCTTCCATGACTGGGCCACGCTGCTCCGGCCCGCCCTGGTGCCGGGCGCGCATGTCTGCATCGCGGGGCATCCCGTGCTTCAGCCATTAGTGCAAATTGCGCTCTCCGAGGCCGGCTTCGAAATCCGCACCGCCATCATGCGCCTTTATTATAGCTTTCGTGGTGGAGACCGGCCCAAAAACGCCGAGAAGGAATTCCCCGACGTTTGTGTGACCCCCAAGGGCGCGTATGAGCCGTGGATGCTCTTCCGCAAGCCGATCGAAGCCCGCACCGTCGCGGAAAACCTGCGCCGTTGGAAGACCGGCGGGCTGCGTCGCCTCTCCACCGACCGGCCCTTGCCCGACTCCATCCCCAGCGGACGGACCCCCGACCGCGAGGAAGCCATCTCCGACCACCCGTGCCTCAAGCCGCAGCACTTCATGCGCATCATCGTACGCTCGCTGCTCCCGCTCGGCGAAGGAACGGTGCTCGACCCATTCATGGGTTCCGGTTCCACCCTCGCCGCCGCGGAAGCGGTCGGCTATCCCTCGATTGGCGTCGAGCGGGACGAGCATTACTACGCGCTGGCGCAGCGGGCCATCCCACAACTGGCCACGCTCTACCCACGCTTTCGCGGAGAAGAATTGGAACTCCAAGCGGACTACCGTTCCGGCCCGGAACTCGACAAACAGCAGATGGATTTCGCTTTGGCGGAGAAATACCGGAAGCGGAAAGCGAAGGCGGTCTGATGGGTGGCGAACGCCCCCATCGCCAGGGCCACCCCCTCGTCGTCAGCGGAGCAACGCAGCTTGCGGATTGAGCCACGTATTGAACCCACACCCAAGCCAGAGTAAGAGAATGTCGTGAGCACAATCCTCGAAATCACCAACGCCATTGCGCCCTTCGATCCCTGCTCGCAAACAACGGAACCTTGGCCCTGAACTGAACTAGCTTCACTACCATCCCATGCCCCCGACATCCCCATCACCATTCCGCCTGAGCACCCTCGGCGCGTGGGTGGCTGCGCACATGGCGACCATTCCGCTCCTGCTCATGGCCACGGCCGCCATGGCAGGCGGCGACAACCTCGCGTTCTTTGGTCTGCCAGTGGGATTCGGATTGGTGCAACTCATCTTCCTTCGCCGACAGATTCGGCTCGCCTGGCTGTGGCCGGTGTTGACCGTCGTCGGTTCGTTCCTCGCCATGTTTTTAGGTCTGGGCTGGTTCTGGATTCCGGCGATGGGTCTGGGCTTCGGCATCGCTCAACTGCCGCTCCTGCTCGGGCGCGGATTCCGCTTCGCTCCGCTGTGGGCCGTGTGCAGCGGCCTGGGCTGGGTCACGGGTTTCTTACTGAACCCCTTGATGGATCGCATACAGGCGTTTCTCACCAGTGGCCTCCCGTCAGGTTCCCCTGAGTTCTGGACCATCTACCTTCCCGTCGCGCTGACCTACAGCGCCGCGACCGGATTCTATCTCTATTTTTACAGCCCGCAGCCGAATTGCGCGTCAGAGCACCCGACCGCGATCGGTCCCGACGAACCGAAAACCATTCTCACATGAATCTCCTCCCCCTCTCCCGCCGCGCCGCCATCGCCCGTTTCGGTGGTGGCATGGGCACGCTCGGCTTGCTCGCAGCACTGCCCGGAAACGCCTTCGCGCTACCAAATGCCAACGCGCCTGCGCTGGCGGTGCCGCACTTTCGCCCGCGCGCCAAGCGGGTCATCCATCTGTTCATGAACGGCGGCCCGTTCGGCCCGGATTTCTTCGACCCGAAGCCGGACCTGACCAAGTTCGCCGGACAGCGGCCCGCGGGCGCGGACTTGCGCACGGAGCGGCCCACGGGCGGGTTGCTGCCGGTGCCGTTCAAGTTTTCCAATCACGGCAAGTCGGGCCTGCCCGTCAGCGAATTGCTCCCGCTCACCGCGCAGTTCGCCGACGACCTCTGCGTGCTCCGCAGCGTTCACACAGACAACCCGAACCACGGCCCCGCCCTGCTCCTGATGAACAACGGCACGATGACGCCGCGCGTGCCCGCGATGGGTTCGTGGTGCAGCTACGGTCTCGGCACGGAGAACGCGAACCTGCCCAGCTACGTCGTGCTCTGCCCCGGTCGGCCCGTGCGGTTTTCCATTCTCTGGACCAGCGCGTTCCTGCCGTCGCAGCACGGCGGCAGCTACATCAATCACTCGAACCTCGACCCCAAGGCGATGATCCCGTGGCTGCACAATCCGCGCACCGCGCCGGACGCGCAGCGCAAGCAGCTTGACCTGCTGGGCGAGATGAACCGCGAGCACCTCGCCGCGCGCGGCGGCGCGGATGCCGCGTTGCAGGGCCGCATCGAGGCGATGGAGACGGCCTACCGGATGCAGTTCGCCGCGACGGACGCCTTCGACATCACGCGCGAATCGACGACAACGCGGGAGACTTACGGCAAGGGACATTTCGCCAACGGCTGTCTCATGGCGCGGCGGTTGGCGGAGCGCGGCGTGCGCTTCATCCAGGTCTATTACGGCAACGGCCAGCCGTGGGACACCCACTCGAACCACGATCCTTCCACGCGCAATCTCGGCAAGGACATCGACCGCCCCATCGCCGCGCTGCTCGGCGACCTGAAACAACGCGGTCTGCTGGAAGACACGCTGGTCGTCTGGGGCGGCGAGTTCGGTCGCACGCCGGTGAGCGAGAACGGCAACGGCCGCGACCACAACCCGCACGGCTTCTGCATGTTCTTCGCGGGTGGCGGTACGCGCGGCGGCATGAGCTACGGCGAGACGGATAATTTCGGATTCAAGGCGATGGAAAACCGCCTGCACGTCCACGATGTCCACGCGACCATGCTCCACCTGCTCGGTATCGACCACGAACGCCTAACCTTCCGTTACGCCGGCCGCGACTTCCGCCTCACCGATGTCCACGGCCACGTTGCGAAAGATATTCTGGCGTAAGACGGCGGACGGTCTGCAAAGGCGACCGCTTGTAGGAGACGACGTAAGGAGACTCTAACCTTTTCTGCGAGAGGAGTACTCATGGGCAAAAGGAAGTCAGAGACTCCTCACGTCGTCTCCTACCAGGAGAAGAAAGATTACCACGCTACCACCTCCACCCACCGCCGACCTACTCGTTGACGTTAATCTTCTCCAAGTCCGCCGCCTGCCAGAAGTCCGCCTTGTCCGCCACCTTCTTGCGAATCGCCGCCACTTGCTCGGGGGTTACTCCTGGCAGGTTGTTACCCCATTCCTTGTTCTGCCGGATATAGGTTACGACAGCGGCGACCTTGTCGTCGTTCAACACATCCTTCCACGGGGGCATCTGGTTGTTAAAGTCAACGCCTTTGACCTTGATCGGACCGCCGATGCCATTCAACACGAGGCGCACGATTCGTCCTGAACCTTCAGCCAGAACCCATTCAGAACCGGAAAGCGCTGGAAACTGCCCAGCCACACCCAAGCCGTTGTTCTGATGACACCCCGAGCAGGACTCAGCATAGACCTTCTTACCGAGCATATACCGCTCTTCCTCGGGTGATTTCACCAGATAGGCCTGCAAGTCACTCGCCGAGGTGTAGGGACCGTAAAGCTTCGGATTGAAAGTCCCCCCCACGTTCTCAAACGCCACGCAACCACGATACCCGAGCAACACCATCACAAACACCAGCCACATCGGGACTGCACCGATACCAGACTTCGGCTCGGCCGTCTGCAGATTCAGTGCTGATTTCGCGGAATCAGAGTTCATTTCGCGGGAGGTGCGGGCTTGGGGGCTTCCGGGGCCGGAGTAACAACCGCCGCCGGTTTTGCCGGGGTGACCGCCGGCACAGAGGTCGCAGTAGCGGCCGTTGGGGCGGTCGCAACCGGCGGAGCCGCAGGCGCCGGGGCCTTCGGAGTCGGAGCTTCCACCAACCCCGGACCGGACCGCAGACTCTGCAGGTAAGCCACCAATGCCTCGGCTTCCGGCTTGGGAACGATTTCAAACTGTTCGCCGACAAGTCGAATCGCCTGCTGATACCCGGGTGTACCAGGAGTCGAACGCGGACGTTTGGTGAAAAGATAGGGATAGGCCGGCATCAACGAGTCCACCCCGGCGTTCGACTCTTCCGAAGTGATGATCCGGGGATCAAAGAGATGCGAGAGATGCCAGACCCGCGAATGTTGGCGATCGCCAATATTACTCAGGTCCGGTCCCATCCGCTGGGCACCGACCATGACCACGGGATCATAGAGATAGTCCAACGCCACGGAGCGCCGCCGCCCCCAGCCCCGGTCCATGTCCACGCCGCGCAGATTCATTTTCACCAAAGTCTTGGCACCTGCCGTAGTCAGCTTCTTATTGAGCTTGTCGAGATCGTCCTTCGACAAGCCCCGGGCCAGCACCACCGGCACCGTCAGTCCGCCGCCCAGCGAGGGTCGAATCCGCAGCAGCAACTTCGCCACGTCTGCCGGGGTCTTGCCCGCCGAAGTAAGGATTACAGTGAAGCTATCCCCCGGATGCGCCGGAACTTCGCCGGGCTTGGCGGCCGCAGGTGCCGCGACGACCGTGGCGACTTTGAGTGTGGCACCCGCCTCCATCAGTTTGTTGGTGAGATACTCGGTAAACTCGCGATCCAATCCCTTGATCTCCATGGGCAGTCTGCCGAGCGCATTCACCGCCGCAGCCTGGGCCAGGTCAGGACGAACTTCCTCACTCAAAACCCGCCCGAGCGCCGCCAGATTCGGCCCCGTCGCAGTCAGAGTCAGATCAAAATCCGACGGCTCCTGAGTAACTTGCTGGCTATGACAGTAGTAGCAACCGTTCGCGCGATAGACCTCCGCACCCTGTTGCGCCAGACCGGGACGCGGCGACGGATACGTCTGCCCCGTCTCGACACTCTCCTCCGGTTGGTCGCCACCCAATTGCCAGGTGGGAATGAAGACAAACCCGAACCACGAGAGCGAGAGACTGAACAAGGCGCTCAGGAAAAGCAGGGGCCCGTGATTCATCGTTTCCCTCCCGCTTTGACTGTGCAACCACACCAACCGGCCACCTGTGTGGCGCAAGCGCGGCCGAAGTGCCGGCAGACCAACAACAGATTCGCCAGCAGCATGACATGCCCGGCAACGAGCAACAGTTCACCCAAGGTGCTGAACCGCAGCGCCGGCAAGGTCAGTTTGATGACATCGACAAACGGCACGCCCAGCTTACCCATCTCGTGTCCTTGGATGAATCCGCCCGCCGCCACCACACCAATCGTCAGCACCGTTCCCATCACTGCCAGCCAGAAATGCGCATTCATCAACTTCCGGGACGGCCATTCGATCCCGACCAATTTCGGCACAATGTAATAAATCGCCCCAAAGGCTCCCATCGCGAAAAAGGCATACAGCCACAGCAAACGCAACGCCGTCAGAAGCTGCGTGAGCTGCACACTCCGGTTGGCATCCGGAAGGGAAATCACCGCCGTCACCAATCCCGCGATCAGCAGACTCACCGCGGAAAAACCAAAGAAACGAATCGGACCTGCTGCTTCCATCTGCCGATACGCGCCGGACACGGTCCGGTGCAGATTCACCGCGGTCGCCAGGATGGGAACCAGCAGAAACGTCCCCGCAATCAGGCTCACACTGACCAACCAGGCGGGCAGCGGTGAAGACACTGTGAGCCCAATCCAGCCGCCCGCCAGCAGAAGAGTGCCGAAACCGAAGAGCGCCAGATTGGAGTTATGCAGCGGACGCTGGAGGATTTTGGGAATGAAGTAGTAGAGATTGGCCACCCCAAGCGGCAGCAGAACAAGATATTGCAAATTGCTCGCAAACCAAGTGTGAACCGCCAGTTGTACCACGCCGCGCACCGGATGACAGAGCAACAAGTAGCTCGCCGCCGAAAAGGCCCACGGAAAAATGAACAACGCTGCCACCAGATACCACTGTGCGGGATAAAGCTGCCGTTCGCTGCGCGCATGGAAGGTCAGGAGTCCCTGTACCGCGATCACGGCATAACTGATGAACAGCAGGAGCACGGCGTGACGCGGCATTTCGATCCATTCAAAGCCCGTGTTGTAACCGGCCAGAATGCCGACCAGTCCCACCGTCACACCAAGATTCCAGAAGCCAGCACCGACCATGGTCACTCCGGGTCCTTGCAGCGTTGTCCGGCCCAAGCGACAGAGTATCCACAGCGCGGTAGCCAAGCCGGCTTGGATGGCAAATCCGTAGAGAAAGGTGTTGGTAAACGCTGGATAGAGCCGCCCATAGGTCAACCATGGACAATGTGCGAGAAACTCACCGGAATGGAGCTTCACCGACGCCAGCAGTCCGAACACACTCGCCAGCACCACCCAGAGAACGGCACTGCCAAACATCAACAGGAGCGGCCCCCGGCACGAGGTATCAATTTCCGCAGGCGACGCCGACGCGCCGACATGCTCGGAGGTATCCGGCAGGGTGGAAGCTTGGGCAGCTATGGAGGAACCGCTCATTCAGGTAGGCGGCAGTTACTCGAAGCTGACCGGCTTGGTCGCTTCGAGGACACGCGAGAGGAGATTGGAACGACCGGCGTCCGGAGATTTCCAATGCTGAATGGTCAACTCCATCGCCCGATCCACGGGGAGCCGGACAATTCCCTTGGATTGGTCAACCCAGCCGTAAGTTTTCAGAGCCTCGGCATTTGCGGCATTCAAATCACGGGCGGCATCCGCCCGCTCTTTGGCGCGCTTCTGACCGAGCGCCTCGGGTTTGGTGATACGCTGCATCGTCCGTACCAGACCAAGGACGATCAGGAAAGACCCGACGAGGGCCACGACGTAAGCCGCCTTGGAAGCGCACTTGCTGCTGCAACAACTCTTGGATTCAGATTCGTGGGTCACAGGCTACCTCCGTTGTAGGATGACAGAAGCTTCATACTCACTTGGCACCTCCGCGCGCCGGACCGCCAGCAACAGGCATCTCGACATACACCCCCATGGTCTCCGCAATCCGAGGATCGCGCTGCGGATAGGGCGGATGACTTGCAAAGGCTTTGAGAAAAAGTTTGTAAAGAATCACGCCCATGAAGGCGACACACACCACATCCTGCCAGCCGAGGGCGACCCCGTTCGGGTGAATAACCGGCATGATGTTAAACTGCATGTCGAAGTAGTGCATGATCCACGCCCAGACACAGACCGGGACGATGACGGACAGTTTCATCTTGGCGTCGATGCGCAGCAGAGCGAGGAACGGCAGGAAGAAGTGACCGAAGATGATCAGCAACCCGACATACCACCACGTTCCCTTCTCGCGCAGCACATACCAGAAGGTCTCTTCCGGAACGCCCGCATTCCAGATCAAGAAATACTGCGAGAAGTGGATGTAGGCATAGAACACGGTGAACGCGAAGAGCAGCACGCCGATGTCATGAAACTGCCGTTCGCGGAGGACATGCTTTAGTTGTCCCTCTTTCTTGAACTTCAAGGCCAGCAGGTAGGTGGTCGCCAAGGTGGTCCAAACGCTGCCGGCAAAATAGTAAACGCCGTACATCGTGGAGAAGAATTGATGCTGGAGTGATTTCATCCAGTAAATCGCCGCCAAGGTCAGGGTGATCGCAAAGACAAAGATGCCACCCGCGGCGTACCGGCGCATCCGGATGGTGCAACTCGCCGAACCGGTCTTGTCCTGTTCGAGCGAGGCCCGGCGGAGTCCATGAGCGAGGAAACCCCAAGCGAGGAACAAAGAGACTGACACGACGTAAAAGGCATTCTCATTGAACAGCGCCGCCTTCACATGCAGCGCGTGGTCCGTGTGCGGGTCCAAGTGCATCCACGGATAAATCTGACTCTTGGCCAGCAACAGGATGGGAATGAACAGAATAAGCATCCACGGAAACAAGAGGCAGGCGATGTGTTCCAAGAAGCGACGGATCGGCACCGACCAATTCGCATCCATCAGATGGTGAAGAATCACCAGGAACAACGACCCGAGACAGATGCTCAGGAAGAACATGAACGCGGTGAGATAGGAGTAGGCGAATTGTTTCGCACCAGTGACCCCGGCCGCCGCCGAACAGCAATCATCGTGGTCAGCTTTGTCCGTCTTGCCGACCTTCGCGGGAGCATCAGCGGCCTTGCCGTGGGTATCCGCAGCGCTGACCGGCAGGCTCAGGGAAACTCCGAGCACCAACGCCAGCACCAACCCGAGGCAACGACGCCAGCCAGCCAGCCATCCAGCAGCCATGGTATGCAGTTCAAATCTCATAACTATTTACCCAGCGCACGCTGAAATTCCGCCGGCACATCGGTCGCCCGCCCAAGCTTGCTCAGTTGCAGCGCCCGCACATAGGCGATGATCGCCCAGCGGTCCTGGGGGGTGATGTTCTGGCCGTAGCCGCCCATAAGGTTCCGTCCGTTCGCGATGACATGGAACAACTCGCCATCCGGCATCATGACAATTCGTTTATCGTGAAGAGTCGCCACCACAGCCATACCTAGTTTCTTGGTGATACCATTGCCGTCACCCTGCGCCCCGTGGCACGGGAGGCAACTGATCGCGTAGCGTTCGCGTCCCCGGGCCATGAGTTTCTCCGTCACTGGAACGGGAATAGTATCGACCATGTTGGTAGTTCCGGCGACACGGCCGGTGAAGGTGGGACTGTCACGCAGCGGGGAGTCACTGTAGGAGGCGACCAGCTCGCCCTTGACCAGACGGGCTGCACTCCGGGGAACCGTGCCAGTGACAAACGGCTGCGAACTGATGCCGCCGGGCAGGAACGCATTGGGTTCCTGCGGCCGCAGCTTCTGCTGCCGGTCCATGTCCGGGAAGACCTCAATGGGCGGCTTGCGGGAGATGCTCCCGCGGAAGCCCGCAATGCTGACCACAGCCACCGCGAGCAGCAAAAAGATTAACAAAAAGTAGCGCATGTCACTCCTCAACCAGTTCGATATGCTTGCTGCCCGCCGCTTCGAGCAGCTTGCGGGTTTCGGTCTCGGAATACTTCAAGTCGTCACATTCGATGACGAGAATGAAACGGTCGTGGGAGGCCCCGGCGAACCGCTTGTTTTTCAACAACGGATGATGCAGACGAGGCAGCCGGTTTAGGAACAGCATTCCGAAAAGGCTCCCGAACGACGCCAGGAGAATCGTCAACTCATACGAGACCGGGAAGGCGAATAAGGGACTGAACAGAGGCTTGCCACCGATTACGATCGCGTAGTCGAAGCTGTTCATGAAGTAGATCATCGACATGCCGGTGGTAAAACCCGTGATTCCACCGCCGAAGGTGAACCAGCCGACCTTGGAATTCTTCAGCCCCATGGCGGCATCCATGCCATGTACCGGAAAGGGCGTATGCACGTCCCACCGACGATAGCCCTGGTCACGGACCGTCTCCGCCGCGTGGATTGCAGCCGCGGTAGTGTCGAACTCTGCGATTATTCCGTATGGTCTTGCCATCGCGCTTGCCTAAGTTGTCTCGCCGCACCGATTACTCGGCCGGAAAGCTGCCGTTACCTGAACGAATTAGTGATGCCCTCCGACCTTGGCCCCACCCAACGGATGGTGCGGGTCTGCCTGCGGCGTCACGCCCTTGACTTCCGAAATGGCAATCATGGGCAGGAACCGCATGAACAGGAGGAACAGTGTGAAAAACAAACCAAAGCTTCCGACAAAGGTCATGATGTCCACCCAGGTCGGCGTGAAGTAGCCCCAGTTGGAAGGGAGATAGTCCCGGTGCAACGAGGTGACAATGATGACGAAGCGCTCGAACCACATGCCGATATTGACAAAGATCGACACGATGAAGACGAACACCATGTTGCGGCGCCACGAACGCTTCCAGAAGAGATGCGGGCAGATGACGTTACAGGTAATCATGCTCCAATAAGCCCACCAATAGGGGCCAAAGGCGCGGTTCTGGAAGGCGTAGAGTTCGTAGGGGTTGCCGCCATACCAAGCGATGAAGAACTCCATGCCGTAGGCGTAGCCCACGATCGAACCGGTCGCGAGGATGACCTTGCACATCATATCAACGTGTTTCACGGTGATGATGTCTTCCAGTTTGCAGATGGTCCGCAGCGGGATGAGCAGCGTCAGCACCATCCCGAAGCCGGAAAAGACAGCGCCCGCGACGAAATACGGCGGGAAGATGGTGGTATGCCAGCCGGGCACTTGTGACACGGCGAAGTCAAAAGAGACGATGGAGTGAACGGAGAGCACCAGCGGAGTAGAGAGACCGGCTAGCAGCAGGTAGGCTTTCTCGTAATTGCTCCAATGCCGGTTGGAACCCGTCCAACCCAAAGCAAAGAAGCCATAGGCGAACTTACGCAGCTTGGTCGTCGCCCGGTCACGCAAGGTCGCGAGGTCTGGAACCAATCCCGTATACCAGAATAGCAATGACACCGTTCCATAAGTCGAGACAGCGAACACGTCCCATAGCAGCGGTGATTTGAACTGCGGCCAGATCGAGTTGGCATTCGGCAGCGGAAACAACCACCAAGCAAGCCAGATGCGTCCGACATGGATCAGCGGGAAAATGCCGGCGCAAGCCACGGCGAACAAAGTCATGGCTTCGGCCGCGCGATTAACCGAGGTCCGCCATTTCTGCCGCAAGAGGAAGAGAATCGCCGAAATCAGGGTGCCTGCATGACCGATGCCGATCCAGAAGACGAAGTTGGTGATGTCCCACGCCCAACCGACGGGATGGTTCAAACCCCACACCCCGACACCGGTCGAGATCAGATAGCCGATGCAGCAGAACATCACCGTCATCAGCAGCACGCTCGGAATAAACGCCCACCACCACCACACCGGCGTTTTGCCCTCGACGATGCCAGAGATGTGATCGGAGATATAGCCGAGACTGCGGTTATTGAGCACGAGCGGCTCACGCACCAATTCCGCCGGGGGCGGAGCGATCTTCACGGGTGAATTATCAGGAGCCGAGGCCATTAGTGGGATCCTTTCTTCTGATCGTGGGCCGCCGGGTGGCTGTCATGCTTCTCAAAGGGATCGCCATTGCGCTTGGTGTACTCGTCCAGATTGTGGGGCAGCGGATGCTGCTTGTAGTCCGGCATCAGTGGATTGGGATTCCGCACTTTGGCCAGATAAGTCAGTCGCGGACGCGTATCCAGGAAGCCGAGCACCGCATAGTTGCGGTCCTGCTCCTTCAATTTAGAAACCCGGCTGTTCGGATCTAAGATATTGCCGAAGGTAATCGCCTCGGCCGGGCATACCTGCTGACAGGCGGTCTTGATCGCGCCATCCGGCACCGCCACGTCACCCGACGCGCCGACTTTCACCTTCTGTGCAATCTTACCACCCTCGATGCGTTGTAGGCAGAACGTACATTTCTCCATCACGCCACGCATCCGCACGGTGACGTCCGGGTTCTTGGCCATCTTGACCAGTTCCCACGAGTCGGCGTTCGTACGCTTCAGCGGTCCCTGGTAGAGATTCTCAACCGGGCGCTTGTTGTAATCGAAGAAATTGAACCGGCGAACCTTCCACGCGCAGTTGTTCGAGCAATACCGAGTGCCCACGCAACGATTGTAGGCCATGACATTCAGACCTTCCTCGTCATGGACGGTCGCGTTGACCGGACACACGCTCTCACACGGCGCGCTCTCGCAATGCTGACACAGCATCGGCTGCGTCACCATCTGCGGATCATCAATCCAAGGCTGGGAGGTCTGACTCTCGTCGGACCCGGTCGTCTTGAACTGCATCTTGACGGTCACATCCCCGCTGAAATAGCGGTCCAGACGCATCCAGTGCATTTCGCGACCACGAGCCACCTGGTCTTTGCCGACAATCGGAATGTTGTTCTCGCTCTGACACGCGATGACACACGCCGAGCAGCCCGAGCAGGCACTCAGATCAATCGCCATACCCCACTGATGGACATTGCTCTTGAGTTCCGGAGACGCCACATAGGGATGCTTGTAAATACCCTGGGGCTGCTTGGGATTCTTGGGATCGGTCGGGATAAAGCCGACGTGCGACGCGCCGTCCAAGTCCATGTTCTTCGCGAAATCCGGCTTCGAGTTGAACTGGCTAAGATTCGCCTCGCGAATAATGGGACGGCCTTCCATCGACCAATGATCCTGAGTGCACGAGAAGTCGAAGAGCGTCTCTCTACCGGAGACTTTCGCCCCCACGGCAATCGCCGCAGAACCGCGCAGGGCGTAGGCATTAAAACCGACCTTCTTTCCGTCGAAATTTGCAACCCGGCCGCCCTTCTCACGTCCGTAGCCAAGCGCGAGACACAGCGAGTAGTCCGCCTGTCCCGGTTGAATCCAGATAGGGGCGGTGATCTTCCGACCACCAAGCTCGATCTCTACCAACTCGCGGTTCTTGAGTTTAAGTTCAGCCGCCGTCTTGCGACTGATCAGGACAGCGTTGTCCCACGTCATTTTGCTGACGGGGTCCGGCATTTCCTGAAGCCAGCCGTTGTTCGTGTAGCGACCATCATCCACGCTGTAGTCACTGTGGAAAACTACTTCCAGACTATCCTTGGTTGGAGCTGGAAAAACAGAGGCCAAGGAAATCTTCGCGCCGATTTCGGTCCAGTCGAGCTTGGGAGCCACCGCCTTGGCCGCCGCGCCAGTGACATAGCCGTCGTGGAGATATTGCTTCCACTTCTCCTCGGCAAGCGTGCCGCCGGTCTGCTGCGCGAACGTCTCCCGCGCAATGTCATACGGCCGGGTCGTGGTCTCGCCGGCGAGCCGTGCGATTACTTCCAACTCCGTAATGCCATCGAAGAGCGGCGCAATCAGCGGTTGAATAGGGACCAGCGTGCCGTCGCTCGTGCGGACATCGCCCCACGATTCGAGATAGTGCGCCGCCGGCAGATGCCAGTTACAGCCCGCGAAAGTCTCGTCCTCGTAATAACTGACGCGAATGACATTCTTGGCCTTGCGTTGCAGGTCGCTCCATTTCAAGTCAGCCGGAGCATTGTAGGCCGGGTTGCCGCCAAGGATAACCAAGGTGCCCACCTTGTCGTCCCGGAGCGCCTGAGCCAGTTGCGCGAGCGAGGCATCTTCCGTCACCGCGCGTTCACGAAGCTCGACAGTCTGGCCAAGACTGCCCGTCGCCGCATTGATCGCATGGGCGATAAGATGAACCGCCAGCGGCTGCCGATAGCCCGCGAGCACCGCGACTTTGCCGCGGTTTTTTTCGTTGGCCAAATCCTTCGCACACTCAGTGATCCACGCCGGATCGACCTTGCTGCCTGCCGATAGCTTGACCAGCGCCGCAGTCACACCGCTTTCGACCTGAGCCTTGGTCAGGCGGATAACTTCCGTCGCAATCTGCGCCGCGACCTGAATCACATTGCTCGAAGGAATTCGCAAGCGATGGTCCGCCCCTGCACCGGTGAGAGTCATCAGAGACTCCACGGCATAGAGCCGGTTCATCGGGTCGCCAGGCTTGGTGACTTTGCGACCTTTCGCAAAACCCCGGGTCATCCTTTGACCATCTTGTTCGCCACCGAGAAAGTCACTATCCAAGGCCAAGACCACCGACGCCCGGTCGAGTTGGTAATAGGCCGAAGCCGGTGCGCCCGCCACGACCGAAGCGGCTTCGTCGTGGATGCGAAAATCCACCGGCTCATAAACCGCCCAGTTGGACTGCGGCAGCTTCTGTTTGAGCAACGCCTGCACGCGGGCGCGTGACGGCGAGTTGCTGCTTTCCGCCAACACCCATAGACCAGCGCCAGCCGCAGCCGATGCTTTCTTCGCTTCCGAAGTCAGCGCATCCAGCGCGGCTTCCTTGGTGGTCGAGTTGCCCTTGTTACGATATTGCTGCGCACGATCGGGATCGTAGAGACCGAGGATCGACGCCTGCGCGTAGGCATCCGTGGCACCGCTGCTGTCGGGATGCTGGCTGTTCCCTTCGATTTTGGTAGGACGGCCCTCGTTCGATTTGACGACCAACGGAATGCCGCCGCGACGCGACGGAAACGCGGTCGCGAAAAATTGCGCCACGCCGTGCGTGTAATTCTCCGGCAACCGCGAAAATGGATAAATCTTCTCTTCCGGCCGACGACAACCGGTCAGCCCAAAGCCCGCGAACAGGACCGACGCCGACATCAGCTTCATGAAGGTACGCCGGGTAACTTCATCCTTCATCTCGCTCGCGCCGGCCGGGAACTCGCGCTCCGCCCAGTTCTGAAACTCCGGCGAGTCGGACAATTGCTCCAAGCTCCGCCAATAGGTCGGGCCGGAATCCGGTTCAGGACAGGCTGGTGGAATGGTCTTCATCGATGACAGGCGGAGCAATTCTGGGAAGCGTTGACCTTCCAATCGTGGACAAACTTGGCACCCTGCGTCTTGGCAAAATTCTGCGGGGGCACCCAGTCCAAGTTATAGACTTGATCGGGCGGACGGAGGTTCGGAGCAGGGTTGCGATGACAGTCGAGACAGAAGGTCATGCTGAGCGACTTGGCGTGCCGCACCTCGTCCATCTTGTTCACCGGCCCGTGGCAATGCACGCAACTGACCCCGCGATTCACATGCACCGAGTGATTGAAATAAACGTAGTCCGGAGTCTTATGAATCTGCACCCAGGGGATCGGCTTACCGCTCTGCGCGCTCTCACGGACCAGCGCCAGCTTCGGGTCATCCTTCAACACCTGGTTGTGACAGTTCATGCAGGTGTTCGCCGAGGGAACATTCGAGTACCACGACTTCTCGACGCCATTGTGACAATAGCGGCAGTCCAGCCCCAACTGCCCCGCATGAATCGTGTGCGAGAAGGCCACCGGCTGGATCGGCTGATACCCGACGCGCGTGTACTTCGGAGTGAAGTAATACGTCAGGCCCGCCGTCACGCCGGCACCCAGCAACAAGGCGCCGATGAGCACCTTGCCGGGCAACTTATTCGTCCACTTAGGAAAGACGTCTGACATTCAAATAATAAAACGAACTCAAACAACTCAGCGGTTCCGCCCCGGAATTTTCTGCATCCCGACGCTTCGGAGCCAAATAAGGATTGCTTCAGCCCGTTGCAGTTCATCGCGCCAATGACGCGAAGCGCCGGAGTGGATACCGGAGCCACCGGGCCACGGCAAGAAAAGTTCGCACCCGCGCGCAAGTTTTTGTCCGCTTAATGAATAGATAAGCGTTGTTGCTTCCGGTCCCCGCCGGACATTTCCCCCGCGAAGGCCCGCCCGTCAGCAAATCCCGGCTCCCCACCCCGCACGCACGCGATCGGAAATCTCAAATTTCAAATCCCAAAGTTTCAGCTCCCCTTCCCTCCATCTGCAATTTCACAGCTCGAATCCGCCGCTCGCCATCCGCCACGTCATTCACCATTCGCCATTCCTCATTCCCCAGCAATGCCACACGCGCCGCTTCTGTTATCACCAGCCCGAGCTGCACCACTCCTCCCGCCGCGCCCCTTGCCCGTTCGCCACGCTGCTCCTCCCGCTCACCTTCCCCGCCGCTGCCGAGCGTAATACTGCGCGGCCTCGCGATACTTAGTGCGGGCTTCGGGATGAAACCGAAGCCGCAGTGCGTGACCAGCCGGCGGACTGCTTCCAGCACGGCCTCACCGGCAATCGTCTCCACCCGACCACTGCGAACCTCCTCGCGACGGCGCTTGGCCTCCGTCAGCCACAACTGCTGTATCCGCGCATCCGGCGCCTCCTCCAGACTGCCGTGAGCGCCTCCGCCAGCCGCGCCCGCGCCAAGCCGGGCAGACGCATCGCCTCCCGCTCCAAGTGTTTCAGCGTCATGGGCAAACAATCTACGGGCAAGCCAACCACTACGCCGCTCCCGGCAAGCGGTTTCTCCGCCTCCCCAGCCTACGGGGCCGTCTGATCCCCGGAGTTTGGCCCAAAACACCACGGGCGGGAGCGGCACCCGAAGGCTCACACTCCCGCCCGTGGCCCGGCCACACGGACGAGCAAATCTTGGTAGGGCGCGTCTGTCCCCAGCGCGCCGGTTGGATGTTCGATTGTCGCTGGGGGCGGCGCGGTGAGAACAGACGCGCCCTGTCGGCAAAGGCGCATTTCCAAGTCAGGCAACGCTCTGACCGCTGGCCACCGTCCCGGAGGGACGTTCGAGAATAGCCCGGCACTTCAGTGCGGGGTCAGGAGTGGAAACGAACCCAGTCCTGACCGGGACGACTGCGGCAACCCCTCCACGCCGCAGTCGTCCCTGCGGGACTTGCGGATTCAACCGCCCCCAACCCAGAACTCAAGTGCTGGGATATTGATTCCGGTGAAAAACCCCCCTGTTTTGGAAAATCGAAATCAAACTGTGAAAAACGCGCCGAAAATTTCGCTCTACAATCGTGTAGGAGCGATTCTGATTTTCGGGGAGGGTGTTTTGATGGTCTTTTTCAAAGTCCATTTTCGCGGCTGAGGGGTAACTCAGCAGAATCGATATTCGCGAATGTCCCTGCGGGGCAAGGGGTGTGAGCGAGGCAGCGGCGAGGAAGGGCCGCGTGAAGCAGGAGAATGACGACTGTCGCCAAAACCTCGTGCAGTCCGTGCCCGCCCCGAACTACATCCAAGTGCCGGCTGGCAGATCAGTGACTCGCTGGGCAGGTCTTGTTGAGACGCGTGCATCAGAGTGATGCATCGGCGGTGCCGTAGCTCGACATTCCGATGTCGAGCTTCGACCGTCCTACCAGCGCGGACGAACTCGACATCGGAATGTCGAGCTATAGTGGCCGTGCAACTCAATTGCACGAGTCTCAATAGGGGAAAAGGGGTGAGGTGCTCACTTGGAGCCACTCGCCTGTTACTTTTTCGGCTAGTTCCCTACCGGACGACCTTGGGCGTCAACTATGATGTCCTCCGGCACTTGGATGGTGCGGCCGTCGGGGGTGGTTTCTGTCCGCCAGCGACGGACGATGCGCGTGGTGTTGTCGAAGGGGATTTTGGCCCCGGCGGCAAAGCCTTCACCGATCCCGACGACACCGCCAACCACATTGCCACCGACTGCGCCAACGCCCGCGCCTATGGCCTGCCCGATTGCCGGGCCGGGCTGGCTTCGGTTGGTGATTCCCACGCGATTTGGATCCGTGGCACAACCGCCAAGTGCGACAACGGCCAACAGCGGCAGCAGGACGACCTTAGCGAGGGATGTAAGCTTCATAATGGTTTTTCTTTCAGCCGGAGTTTCGTGCCTTTCCGGCACCGCCATTGCAAACCGTCAGAATCCCACTGTGGATCGCTTCCCCTGTTTCGTGATGGTCTTTTCTTCTTCCCACACGGCAAGCCCGTCCTTGCTGGTGAGCGAGAGCTGGAAGACGAACGAACTCTGTCGCACATTTCCCGCTTGCTCCCGTTGCTCGATGATCTTGCCCGACAGTGAGTAATCCGGCAGGCGGGTGTTTTTCTTGTCCTGGAGAAATTCCGTCTGCTGCTGGATGCCTTTGGCCAAGGGGTCTTCGGCGTTCCCGCCAAGGCCCATGGTGGTGGTGGTCACGACCTTGCCGGTCTTGCTCAGGGCGACGCGGATTTTTTTCACCAGCATATCGGTGTCAACATGCTGACTGGTGTTGTTCACGATCCGGCTGATGGCGAGCATGGCGGGTTGGCCACCAGGCGATTCTAACTTCCCGGCGTTAATAACGCCGTCGATCAAGGAACCGACCATGGTGTCAGCC
Organism: Akkermansia muciniphila; assembly: GCA_945861535.1. GTDB lineage: Bacteria > Verrucomicrobiota > Verrucomicrobiia > Limisphaerales > BJHT01 > BJHT01. The sequence goes on from CAMAUZ010000055.1 coordinate 23,523, forward strand.
GCATTCGCGTAGTCCTGAATGTTAATGCTGCCCACGGTGGTGATGATGCGCGATCCACTGGGATCCACATAGGTGGCTTGGGGTGTGGCGCATCCGGCCAGCAGGAGGGATGCAGACCCAAGGGCGAGCAGTGTGTGGGGCGAGTTTTGTGATTTCATGGTGTTTTCAGATTCAATGATGCTCTGTGCTGCGTGTTAACGGGTGTTGTCGATGAGTTTCAGCCGGAAATCTTTAGCCGCTGGGGTCGGCGCGAGGGCGCTGAGGAAGATGCTTTCCTTGCCTTCGATCTGGCGCGGGATGTAGGTCGAGGTGGGGCTGTTGACCTGCACCCCGTTGGCATCAAACCACTCGAAGCGGTAGTTGAAGCTCTTCAGGGAACTGGTGGTGTTGAGCAGCTCGACCTGGATTTTAAGGAACTCGCCGGGAGCCTCGTTGACCCCGACGATGCGGACGGCCCGGTTGAGGCCCGCGTCGGTGATGACGCGCTTGTCGTTCACCATTTGGCGCTGGCCCACGGGCGCGGCGCGCTCCACGGTGTTGACCGTGGAGGCGCAGGCCGTTAGCAGCGAGAGGCCGACGATGCTAGCAAAGGTGCAGCAGCGATGTGTGAGGGACAGTTTCATTTGAGTTTCACTTGGGTAACAATCAAGGGCGTGTGAGTGTTGATGGCTTTGACAAAGATGAGATTGATGGTGCCCTCCCCCACTGTGACTTCGGTCTTCAACTGACCATCGCCGAGTTGCAGCTTGCGGTCAGCGGGCGTGGGCACGCGACAAACCTGGAACTCCTTCGGCAAGGTGGTCCAGGTGCGCGTGTCCGCGATATTGGTGCTGGCGTCATAGACGGCGTTGCCAATAATCGAACCCAACTGCGCCAAGCCTCCCCCGGCTTCTTTGGCGAGCTTGTTGCTGAAGTAGGTCTTCACTGCCTTGGCAAGAGTGGTCACCATGGTTTTGGTAATAATCGTCGGGAGCTCGTCCTTGAATTCACGACCGATGATCGCATCCATGCTGGCCAGCAACGCAGTGGTTTCCTTAGTCTCACCGGCCGTCACTTCCAAATGGGAAAGGCAGCCGTCCTGCACCTTGAGCGTTGGAAAGGCTGCACCGACATAAGAGACCTTGGGCACACCAACCAAAATCAACGGAAGATCAATTCGAATCTGATCACGGGCCGGGGCAAGGCCAGACTCAAAAATCACGTAAGTCGTGGCGGACGGGTTCTGGCCCGCGAGCGCCTGCTTGATGGTCTCCTGGTCTTGCAGCACGAACTTGTTCCCCTTGGTCATGGCAGCGACTTCGTCGAAGGAATGCTTGGCGAGTTCCAAATCCGCCGGCCCGGTTGCTGCCGCCATAAAAAAAAGGCCATGCAAGTAGAGGGCGGCCGGGTTCTTGTAAATCGCCTCCGCCTGCCACTTGTCAAGAAAGGCGAAATTGTTCTCCAACTGCGATTGAAGCTTCGGATTCGCCCGCGCCTTGTCCGCTGCCTCCTTGCCCTTCTCGTCTTTCGCCGCCGCTGCCTCGGCTTTTTCCACACGCGCCTTGTTGATCTCAACCGCCTCCTCCTGCCGTTGCAGGGCGCGATTGAATTCCACGCGCGCCTTGTCCGGTTCGCCAAGCTGCAAGTAATTCAGCGCCTTGTAGGTATTGAGCATGATCTTGTCATAAGCGCGCCCCTCGTAGGGGAGAGTCGCCTGATTTGACAGCAGCGCCACGGTTTCGCTGCCCACTTTGACCTTCGCTCCTTCGTCGAACTTGTTGACCTTCTCCTCGGCCGCTGCGAGAGCCGTATTGCTTTCCTTGAACTGGCCGTCGGCCCGCAAGGCCGTGCCCTCTTCCACCCGCCAGATCACGGTGTCCTTGCTCTCCTTTTCCTTGGCTGCCTTGGCTCCAAATTCAGCAGCGGCGGCCTTGACTTGCCCTTGTCGCCATAAGTCGGCGCTTTTCTTGTTCTGATTACTGTAGGTCTGGCAGCCGGTGGCCAAGAGCATGGCCAGCGTCCCCAATGCCAAGGTGCGAATACTCTCCTTTGTTATGGTTTTCATATGTCTCCAGTGTTTTGATTCATTTGCGGTGGCTTGCTTTTCCTCCTTGCGGAAGGGAAATCTTCAAGGGGTGGGCAGCTTCCTGGCAGGTGGCAGTCGGAGGATGGCACCCTCGGCAATGCCGGTGTCTTCCAGGATTTCTGCGGTGGAGAGCCGGGGAGTTATGTTGCTGATTTTGACTTTGCCCACCATGACTTCCTGCCGGCCCAGGACTTCCCCGGTGTCTGGGTCTTTCAGTTCCTTTCCGAGGGCAAACACATGCCATATCTGGTCCATCTCCACACCGCTCCCATCACCGCGGTTGATCGTGATTTGCTTGTCAATCTTGTCCCCCACCATGCGGACGGGGTTGAGCACATCGGCGATGCGGACAGCAATCTTCTCTGCCATCTCGCGAGAAATGGTTACGAGCAATTCGTCGCTCAGGATGCCGTCCTTGACCGAGTAGGCGCGTTCCTCTGAAATGTCCTTGATGTTGTGTTGAAAGTTGGCTGTCTCACGTACTTTGCCGGTGCTGGTTTCAAAGATTTTCGCCACAACAGATAGCCGGATGAAGCGCTTGGTCGCGCTCTTCCCGGTGCCGGCAAAAGTGGCTGTCTCAGAGAAGTCAGCAAAGTCGTCCACGCTGGAAACAACATAGTATTTGGTGCCGGCGAGCTTGAAGAGCGCCGCCAGCATCGGATCGTTGGCATCGTAGTTGCCTGAGTGCTGGAGATCCTGCTTCTTGACCAGTTCCTTGAGGTCGCTGACGGCAACAAGCTGGAATTTACGAGTGGCATTGAAACGGTCGAGCAACTGGCTGTCGAGCGACTCTACCACCCGCCCCATCGAAAGAGATTTGTTCAACTTGGCGACGGTTTGTGCCAGCGACGCCGTGGGAGTGATCGCGGCAATGCCGAGTGTATCCAATTTTGGCTGGCCGTGGACCACGCCGGGCGTCGGGACGGTGAGGCCCAAAGTGATGGCGAAGAATAATTTGATCGGAATGCTTGTTTTCATAAATGGCTAAGGGATTACTTATCCTTTTCCTTACCGAATAGGCTCGTGTTGATTTGAGCGCCGTCGAAGAGCGATTTGCCCTTGGCTTCGAACAGTGCTTTGATGTCGGCCTTGGCATCAATCTTGGTGTCAAATTTGGCGTCCATGCGGGTATCCACTCGATAGCCGCTCTGCCGCAGGGTTTGGGCGAAACCTTCGGCTACTGTGACCACCGCATCTGTCAGCTTTTTGCCGGTTTCCAGCCCCAGCAGGAAAGTCTGGTTGTTTTTCCAACGCTCATAACCCGCCTCACTCATTTGGATCGCAACTTTGAGTTGCTGGCCGGGATAGACGTTTATGGTGCGTTCCCAATCCCGGAAGCCTTCACGGGTGAGGCGGATTTTGTGCAGGCCGGGAGCAGCCTTGAAGACTCCCGGTGCCGATCCAATAACTGTGCCATCGAGTTCTACACTTACGTCCAGAGGCACGACTTCGAAGCGGTTGGTGCCTACGATAACCGTGCCGTCCGGTTTCAATCGAACATCGGGCACGCTGATTGGCAACTGCGCTAGGTCTTGCATCACGCATGCAATTGAAAAATCCGCCAACGTGGGGACACCTGGCGCGGGAAGCGCAGCCGGCTTGCCTGCCAAAACCTCCGCCAGCTTCAACGCCGCCTCATCCAACAATTCATTAAAAAGGTCACTGCTCTCCGTCTGGCTGTTGGCAGTGAACCGGGTCGTCTTGCTGACCTTCAGGGTATCGCCAGCCCAAGCAGCGCCTTGCACGGCATCGAGAATCCGACCCGTTACCCGCAGGGTGTGAACCACGTTGACTGTTTCCAGATTAGCATCCTTGAAAGTCTTCTTCTCGCTCCCCAGCGAACCGATGGTGGCGATGATAAGACTGTCTGCACCCAAGTTCTGGGCCAAGCGCAACGCGGTGGTGTTATTTTGCAGCAAGGTGTCCAGTGCGGTGCCTTTGCCGAGCGCCAGAACGACCGCATCACGGCTGATTAGAACGAACCCCTTGCCCGCTAGCCGGCTGGTAAGAAAATCCTCGAATGAGGCAACCTTGTCATCCAAAGCGACCCCGGCGCGATTCTCGACGAAGATAGCCGCCTTGCGAGGCGGATTGGGAGCGGCCCCGGCGGCGTGAACCCCGAACAATCCTGCAAAGAGCAGAGCGATAAACGGGGCGGTGTTGAGTGTTTTCATAGGTTGGTATGTATTTCTTGGTTCTGCTCCTAGGGCAGCGCGGCGGTGACGGGGGCAGTGGGGCTGCTTTCGCCGGTGGCGTTGCGGGCGGTGACGGTGATTTCCAATTCGGTGGCGGCGGGCTGGGCGGGGAGGGTGATGATGCCCTGGCTGTCGGCCACCAATTCGCTGAAGACTTGCACGCCGGTGGCTTTCACCGTGGCGCGGAGGCGGTAGTTGTCGGCGCGGCGGGCGTCGTCCCAGTCGGCGAGGAGGGTGCGGCTGCCGGGCGCGCCTGCGGTGATGACGAGGTTCTCCGGGGTCTCGGGGCTGGCGGAGTCGGAGGGTTTGTCGAAGCCGAAGGCGTACCAGCGCTCGTCGTCGTCGGGGATGATCTGGCTGAGTTCGGCGCGGAGGTTGGTGAGGCGGGTGCGGGCGGCCTTGAGGCCGGCGAGGTAATTGCCATGCGCGGTGCCGGCGTCGGTTTTGGTCTGGTTGCTGTTGCTCTGGGCGGTGCTGATGGCTTGGGCGGCGGTCTCGCAGGCGGCGGCGGTGCAGGCGATGCCGTTGACGTTGGCGGTTTCGCGGGCGGGGTTGGCGGCGAAGTAGGCGCGGAGTTGCTGGAGGGCGGGCAAGGGGTTGGCGGGGATGGCGAGGGAGCCGCCCTCGAAGCCGGCTTCCACCCACTTTGCGTTCCAGTCCTCGCCGAGCACGGGGAAGAGGGAGCGGAGGCAGGTGCGGGCGAAGAAGCGGCTGTTGCTCTGGACGGTGCGGAGGGTGGCGGTCTTGGCGCTCTTGGTCGTTTGAGCGGTGTTCCAGAGGGCCTTCAGGCCGGGGACGGCGGGCGGGGTGTTATCCGGCCCGGCGGGGGTGCCGACGAGGGCGGTGAGGGTGGCGCGCAGGGCGGCTTCGCCATTATGGGCCAGGCCGACGGCGGCTCCGTGGGTGTGGGCACCATCGGCGGCGTCTTCCAGGAGCTGGATGATGGGGTCGTAGGCTTCGGGGATGGCGTTCATGGGGGGAGGGGGTTGGGAATAGGGGATGGGGTCTGGGGTCTAGGGTCTGGGGCGGTGGTTTGGGGTAAGTGGCTGGGTTTTAGTTGGTTCGGTGTGGGCGGAGGGGTTTTTCTGGAGCCAAAAGAGGCGTTCGTCGTGTCTGGGGGGATGGTTTATAGGAAAAAAGGGCGTTCGGTCGGTGCGGAGGGGTTCTCGGGGTGGCAAAAAAGGGCTTCGGCGGGCCGGGATGGGGTTTTTGGCCCAAAATGGCGTTCTGTCTGCCCGAATGAGATTTTTGGGCACGAAAAAATGCGGCTGGCGGGCCGGAATGGGTCGAGGGGCGTCCGAAACAGGGCTCCAAGCACCCGGAATGGCCTGGCCGGAGCCAAACCGAGTGGGCAGACACGCCGGATGGGTTTGGGGTCGGCCGGAAAATGCGTCCGGGCGCGGGGGATGGCGTTGCGGCGTCCGCAAACAGGGGTTCGGGCAGGGCGGATGGGTTGGGAGGCGACGCGGCAGGGCGTCCCGACACGCCGAGAGGAAAGCTGCGTGGGCTGGGGTAGGTGCCGACGCGAGGAGGCTCGGCGCGTTTGTCCCAACGCGCCGCGGGAGAGTTCGGACGCGCAACCGGCGCGCTGGGGACAGACGCGCCCTACCGGGGAGGCGGTCCCGGTTATTAGCCGGAAAGATCGAACGCGGAAACGACGGTATCTCGCAGCCTTGACTTTTACCGGCGAGAGAAACGCCGACGCTCGGACGTAAGGACGCTCGGACGTAAGGACGCTCGGACGTAAGGACGCTCTATGTAATTCCCAGAACTCATCGTGTGCGCGATGGGATACTGGATTGAGCGAACGGAAAGCGAGCCTTATTTCAAACTTTCATTGGCAATGAGATGAAAGCCGTGCATCCCGATGTTGTTGGCAAAATTACCAGCGCCATGCGCCGGGGCGCGGCCTTTCCAACAGAGCGCCGCCGGCGCGGCAGGCGCGCGGCGTTTACGCCGCTTCACCGTCCGAACGTCGCCGCGCGTGCGCACCCGCCAGGCGCGGCGGACGCTGAAGCGGGATAAATGCCGCGCTCCTGGCGGGCCGCTGCCCCTCGCCCGGCCTTGCCCGTCACCCACAACTTCGGGATGCATCGGCCGAGCCTCCGTGCATCCCGATGTTATTGGAAGAATTACGAGCGGTGTGCGGCGGAACAGTTGCTCTGCCAGTGCCGCGCCGCAGGCACGGCCGGACATTGCCCCCGCGAATGCGCTCCCGTCGGCAAATCCCCGCTCACCAACCACGCCCGCACGCGATCTGAAATCTCAAAGTTCAAGGCTCAAATTCCAGTTCCACATCGCTCCAGCGGAAATCTCAAATCGGAGATTTCACATCACGAATCCTCCGCTCGCTATTCGCCATTCCTCATTTCCCAGCATTGCCCCGCCCGCCGCATCTGCTATCACACATCCATGCCCCATCACACCTCCCACCGCGGCAGCCGCCGACTCTTCACGCTGCTCCTCCTTCTCCCCGTCCCCGCCGCCCTCGTCGCCCAGACCATCCTCGTCCAGCCCTACCTTCAACCCGGCAACGGCTCCACGCTCACCAGCAACGACGTCAAAGTTATCGCCTGGCTCACCGACCAGAAGCTCGGAAAATTCACCGTCGAATTCGGCCCCAAAGACGCGCCCGCCCGCACCATCCAGCCCGAGCGCACCGCCCTCGATTTCAAAGCCGCCAGGTCCTTCCGCCCCTTTGTTTCCAAGCCCGACGCCGCCACCCCGACCACCCCCACGCCCGCCACCGACGCCGCCAAAGAGCGCTACCCCGTCATCGCCGAACGCGAGCAGCACTACTTCAAATACTGGGCCACCCTCCCTGCCCTGCCCTTCGACACCGACATCGCCTACCGCGTCCTCCTCGGCACGAATGTCATCCGCGCCGGCACCTTCCCGACGCGCGCCAGCGCCATGCAGCCCATCCGCTTCGTCATGGTCGGCGACCTCGCGCAAGGTAAGTCCTCGCAAAACGCCATCGCGTGGCAAATCAGCCAGGTGAAACCCCACTTCCTCGTCGCGCTCGGCGACCTCGTTTACCCCTCCGGCCGCGTCAACCAATACCTCAACCACTTCTGGCCCACGTACAATCAGCCCGCCACCGCCGGCCCCAAAACCGGCGCGCCCCTCATGGCTTCGGTCCCTTTTTACGCCGCCCTCGGCAACCACGACGCCGAAAGCGCCAAACTCCCCGACACCCCCGACGCCTTCGGGGCCTACCACTTCTTTTTCCCGCCGCAAAACGGCCCCGGTCCTGGCCCGTGGAACACCCCGCTCGGCAAAGACCCCGCCACCACCCACACCTTTCTCCTCACCGCCCGCGCCAGCTATCCGCACCTCGGCTTCTACTCCTTCGACAACGGCCCCGCGCACTTCCTCATCCTCGACAGCTCCAAATGTGTGAACTACGAGAATCCCCGCCTGCTCGACTGGATCGAACGCGACCTGCGCGCCGCCAAGGCCCCGTGGAAATTCGTCTGCTTCCACGTCCCCGCCTTCGAAGCCACCAAGAACCACTACACCGAACAACGCATGCGCCTCCTCCATCCCCTCTTCGAGCGCACCGGCGTGGACATCGTCTGGGCCGGCCACGTCCACAACTACCAGCGCAGCCACCCCCTCCGCTTCCGCCCCACCACGCCCAAGCCCACCTCCGCCGGCCTCGTCAACGGTGACTTCAGCCTCGACCCCGTCTTCGATGGCGTCACCCACACCCGCGCCCACGGCATCATCCACATGGTCTGCGGCGGCGGCGGCGCGAGCCTCTACAGCGGTGGACCCGAAAAAAACGCCGCGGAATTCGCCAAGAAATACGGCCCCAACAACTGGGCCTCCTTCACCGCCCGCTTCTTCGACAAAAACCACAGCTTCGCCGTCGTGGACCTCACCCCCGCCCGCCTGCAGCTCCGCGCCCTCGACCTCGACGGCACCGAAGTGGACCGCGCGGTGCTCACCAAGCCGTGAGCCAGGGCGGCAGAGGAGACAGGGGACAGGAAGCAGGGGACAAAAATCAGCGCAAAGAAAATCGGGACCGGGAAAATTGCGGCAAAGGAATGGAGGCAAAGGAATGAGGAACGGGACAACGCGCAAAAAATTTCGTCCCCCATTTGTTTTGCCTCCATTCCTTTGCCACAAATTCCCCTGCCAAATCCCGAGCCGCACACAAAAAATTTGCCCCCATTCGTCTGCCCCCATTCGTCTGCCAGAAAATTCCACTGCCAAAAAAGCTCGCCACGCCGCTCTCCCCATTCTGAAATCTCCAATCTCAAATCTCAAATCACACACCCCATGCTCCCCGCCATCCTCACCACCCTCGCCGTGCTCGTGCTGCTCTTCCTCATCATCGTCAGCCGACGCCCCGCCACCTTCCGCGTCACCCGCTCCGCCACCATCGCCGCGCCGCCCGCCGTGGTCTTCGCGCAGGTGAACGACCTCGGCAAATGGGACGCCTGGTCCCCGTGGGCCAAACTCGATCCCAACGCCAAACACACCTTTGAAGGCCCGCCCGCAGGCCCCGGCGCCAAGATGAGCTGGAGCGGCAACAGCAAAGTTGGGGCCGGCAGCATGACCATCATCGACAGCCGCCCGCCCGAGTTCCTCCGCTTCCACCTCGAATTCCAAAAACCCTTCAAAGCCACCAACACCACCGAGTTCACCTTCCAGGCCGCAGGCGGGCAAACCACCGTGACCTGGACCATGACCGGCCAGGCCAATTTCATCTACCGCGCCGTCGGCATCTTCATGGACTGCGACAAAATGGTCGGCCGCCAATTCGAGCAAGGCCTCGCCCAACTCAAAACCGTCGCCGAATCCTCTGCCGGCAAATAGGGACCGCGCCCCGCGTGCCGATTTGGGCGGCTCGCCCAAAGCCTCGTGCCCCAATCTGCCTTCCCTCTCCGCGCGCGGTATAAGTTTGTGTCACGAAGTTTTCGGCGGAACGCCGAAAGCCGCACGCCAGCGGCGCGCGCTCCTCATCCAACCCGGTCCCGGAAGGACCCCGCAGGAGATTAGCCGGGGGCAAGCCTGCGCCCGCAGGCGCGGCCCCCGGATTCACACGCCAAACCCGCCATGCCCCAACGGGGCATCGAAGAAAAACCCCGCACCTCCTGCCCCGCAGCGTCTGCACCACCATTCGCCACCTCTGGCAGCTCGATCCACCGCGATTGCCCACCGTCCCGGCCCATTTCTTCGATGCCCCGCCGGGGCACGGAGAAACTCATCACCCTCACCGGGGGCTGCGCCCGCTCGCGCGGACTTGCCCCCGGCTAATCGCCTGCGGCGTCCCTCCAGGACGGGAACTGCGCTTCCATCCATCCCCAGAAAAAAAACGCCACGCCCCTCCCTACCCCTTCCCCTTTGCGTCTCCTTGCGTTCTTTGCGGCCATCCCTTCCCCTCCGGTTTCGTCGGCGTTGGCTTCGTCGGCTTCAGATCTTGCCCCGGCTTCACAGCCGCCTTGTCACCCGCCCCCGGCTTCTCCGTTTCCTTCACCACCGCGCGCACGGGGCGCAACAACGCGTCGGCATCGGGAAAACCGAAGTGCTGCAAAAACTGCGTCACGGGCGCCTGGATGTGGATGGGCCGCTGGCGAAACGGATCGACATAACTGAGGCGAAACGCGCGCAGGGCCAGCGGCTCGCGCTGGTCGCGGCGTTCGGGCGTGCCTTCGCCGGCGTAGAGCGGATCGTTGAGCACGGGATGCTCGGACTCGGCGAGGTGGACGCGAATCTGATGCGTGCGACCCGTGCGCGGCTCGACGAGGATCAGCGCGGATTTCGCACCCGCCTGGATCACGCGAAAATGCGTCTCGGCCTCCTTGCCCGCGAGCTGATCCACCACCATCAGGCCGGGGCGATACGGATGCTCGCCGAGCGGCAGACGGCACGTCCATTCCTGCTGCTTCGGCACGCCGCGCACGACGGCGAGATAAGCCTTCTTGATCTGCTGATTCTCGAACAGCTCGCCGAACGCTCGCACCGCACCGGGACTTTTCGCCATCAGCAACAGGCCCGTGGTGTCGGCGTCGAGACGATGGACGTAGCGGAGGAAACGGAGGTTGCGCGAGCGCGCCCAGAAGTCCGGCGCGTTCATCGAGGACTCGATGGCGAGCTGGAGATTGCGGCCGGTGCGATCCCAGTCGTCGGGCGCGAGCAGCCAGCCCTCGGGCTTGTCGATGGCCATGATGGCGCTGTCCTCGTAAATGATGGGAATGGTGATGCCGTTGGGCAGTTCGATGTGTTTTGGTTTGGCCACAAAAATAAAAACTGAAATTACAGACGGCGGTTGCTGAAACAGGAAGCGGATAAAACCACTAACCGGCACTAACCTGCACTAATAAGACGGGGAGACTGAAATCAATCACCGGGGCGCTGCTTTGCCTGGTCTTCATTAGTGCCAGTTAGTGCCGGTTAGTGGTTTCAATTTTCCCATTTCGTTTCCCCCGCGCGCTCAGGGGAACAGCCCGCGCAGTTTCTTGGCTTCATAAATCCGTTTCACGCCCAGCGCCAGTGCGGCCGTGCGCAGCGAGACCTTCTCCTTGCGGCTGAATTGCAGCGTGTGCATGAAGGCGCTCTCGAGCAGCCGGAACAGCCGGTCCATCACCTCCGTCTCCGTCCAGAAAAAGCTCTGCAAATCCTGCACCCACTCGAAATAGGAAACGATCACGCCGCCCGAATTGCAGAGGATGTCGGGGATCACGAGAATCTCCGGCCGCTGCGCGAGGATGGCGTCGGCCTCGGGCGTGGTCGGGCCGTTCGCGCCCTCGGCGATGATGCGGCACTGGATTTTGCCCGCGTTGGCCACGGTGATCTGCCGCTCCAACGCCGCAGGCACGAGCACGGTGCAGGGCGTCAGCAATAACTGCTCGTTCGTGATCGCCTCGCCGCCCGGAAAACCCACGACCGTCCCCTGCCGCTGCGCGTGCTCCTCCAGCTTCCAAAGATCGAGACCCGCCGCATTGAACACCCCGCCATTCGCATCGCCCACGGCGATCACTTTGAGACCGTATTTCGCGAGCGAGAACGCGGCGACCGAGCCGACATTGCCGAAGCCCTGCACCACTGCGGTCGCGCCGGACGCCTGCAACTCCAGCGTGTCCATCGCGCGACCGACGAGGTATCCGACACCCCGCCCGGTCGCCTCACGCCGTCCCAGCGAGCCGCCAATGGCCACCGGTTTGCCTGTGACAATACCCGGCGTCGTCGCACCCATGTGGACGGAATAGGTGTCCATGATCCACGCCATTGTCTGCTCGTTCGTGCCGACATCCGGCGCGGGAATGTCCATCTGGGGACTCATGAACGGAATCATCTCCTGCGTGTAGCGGCGCGTGAGGCGCTCGAGTTCGCCGAGGGAAAGCTGGTGCGGATCGCACGCGATGCCGCCCTTCGCGCCGCCGTAGGGCAGACCGGCGAGCGAACATTTCCAACTCATCCACATCGCCAGCGCCGCGACCTCGCCGAGCGCCACATCGGGATGATAACGCAGCCCGCCCTTGGTCGGCCCGAGCGTGGCGTGGTGCTGCACGCGATAGCCCGCGAACACCTGCGTCGAGCCATCGTCGCGCCGCAACGGCAGCGCCACAGTGAGCGAGCGCTTCGGGTATTTCAGACGGTCCCGATAATCGGCGGGAATCTGCAAGAAGTCGGCCACCAGATCGAACTGCTGGCAGGCCATGCGGAAGGTCGGGTGATCGTAAACCTGCATGCGGCGGCGAGTAAAAGGTGCGCCCGCGGCGAAGTCACGCGGGGATTTGTCCGGGGGTGATGCGTGATCCGTGATCCGTGAATTCGATTGGTGACGGCGAGGTGCGACCGGGCGCGGGGTGGGCGCGAGGCGGGTGGGGGCGTGCGAGCGCGGCAGGAGCGCGGCGTTCACGCCGCAGCGCGTCCGCATGCAACCGAAGCGCTGGGAAAAATTTGACGGTCCTCTTGTTCTCCACCCGTCTGCGGCCTGAACGCCGCGCTCCGGGCCGCACGCTGCCGCCTCCGTTACCTCGCCCGCTTCAGAACATCCACGCCACTCCCGCCATTGGACCGTGGGCGTTGATCCCGAGATTGCGGGGCGCGGTGTTGGCATTCGAGATGTGCTGAAACCGATACTCCGCGTGCAGCGCCAGCCGCGGCCGCAGGAGGTAGCGAGCCCCCACGGCGGCATCAATATTGAACCCGAACAACGGGCCAAAAACGTTCTTGTCCTTGTCCGCCATGCCAATACCCAGCCCCAGTTGGCCATACGGCGTCACGCGCCAATCCTGCGGCACAAAGTTGTAGCGCCCCCACAGGGTCAGGCCGGTGACATAACTGCCGCGGCCCTGATAAACGCTGCCGCCGAAGACCTCCCCGACCGCCTCAAAATTCCCCCGCCACAAACCCGACCCGCGGACTCCCGTGAGCATGTAACCAGCCTGTCCAACCGCCACCACGTAATTCACCGCCGGCCGGCCGCCGACCGCACCGACCGGCGAAAACATCACCGCGCCGCCGGCCATCCCCTCCCAGTTGCCCTTGGTAAACAAAACGTCCACCCCATCGGCCCACCGACCCAGCCGCACCGTTTCCTCCGCCAACGCCGGCATGGCCAGACCGGCCAGCAGCAAAAAAAGAGTTCGGGGTTTCACGCACATAATGCTCGCGGCGCTAAATGCGCAGCCGTCGCGAAAAACTCAAGGCCAAGCTGCGGGACGGCGACGGGGACAAGATTACTTTCCCCGCCCCCCAGTCATCCGGAGCAACGCCACCCGCCCGCCGCCGAGCGGCAGTTGAATTTCCCGCCGTGATACTCGCCCTCGTCGGCTGGACCGCGGCAACCGTCCCGCAGCGCGGCCCTCCCATTTCTCGGTAGGGACGCGTTGCGCGCGTCCGTAACCTCCCCACCGCCGCGCCCGCCGACCCATCGCATTCGTCCCTCGCTATTGCACCCAACTCACGCGTGCCGAGCCAGAACGACGCTGCACAGGTTCCGGGGGAAAGGCTGTGCCGCGCGGCAACGCAGCCCTACCAACGATGCCGCTGATTCGGTGGGGACGCGTTGCGCGCGTCCGTAGCCATCCTCGGGTGCGAATAGCGGGGCGTTCTCGCCTCAGTCCACCGCCCGCTCGACGAGACGTCGCCCCAACTTGCCGAGGTGGGGCAAACTTGGACGCGACGGATCACAGAACCGACTTGTCGCCTGACGGCTGGCCCTCTATCCCTTTCCCATGACCATCACTGTTGCGAACATACTCGAAGAGGCGTTGCTCCTGTCCGACGACTCCCGGCTTGATCTCGCGGAACGCCTGATCGCCAGCACCGGCACGCCGGCCGAGTTGCTGGGTGAACAAGCGCGCCTCGCGGCGGAGCGGATGCGAGCGCTGGATGGGGGGCAATCCGTCGAGATTCCCGGCGCGGATGCCCACGAACTGGCAAGACAGACATTGCGCAATCGGCCATGACGCACGGCTTCGAGCGCGAGGCTTTGGCAGAGTATCTCGAAACTGCCCGCTACTACGACGAGCAGCGTGAGGGACTGGGGGAGGAGTTCATTCGGGCAGTGGAAGCCGCAGTGGTGGCGATTGCCAAGGATCCGGAACGCTTTCAACCCGTGGGCGATGGCCTGCGCCTCTTCCGCATGAAACGCTTTCCGTATCACCTGTTCTATCGCTTCGACGAGCGGCACAACCACGCCACGTTCTTCGCGGTGGTGCATCAACGGCGACGGCCTGGTTATTGGCGGCACCGCGGCCCTACCAATTCTCGGTAGGGACGCGTTGCGCGCGTCCGTAACCTCCCCACCGCCGCGCCCGCCAACCCATCGCGTTCGTCCCGCGCCACCGCACCCAATTCACGCGCACCACGCCGGAACGGCGCTGCGCTGGTTCCGGGGGAATGGCTGGGCCGCGCGGCAACGCGGCCCTACCACGTGCCGCTGATTCGGTAGGGACGCGTTGCGCGCGTCCGTAACCTCCCCACCGCCGCGCCCGCCAACCCATCGCGTTCGCCCCGCGCCATCGCACTCAATTTACGCGCACCACGCCGGAACGGCGCTGCGCTGGTTCCGGGGGAAGATTGGGCCGCGCGCAACGCGGCCATACCAACGATGCCGCTGATTCGGTAGGGACGCGCTGCGCGCGTCCGTAACCTCCCCACCGCCGCGCCCGCCGACCCATCGCGTTCGTCCCGCGCCACCGCACCCAATTCACGCGTGCCGAGCCGGAACGGCGCTGCGCTGGTTCCGGGGGAAGATTGGGCCGCGCGCAGCGCGGCCCTGCCACGCTGGCTCATCACCGCTTCCTCACATCACGCCGCCCAGGCCTTCCTCCGCGAGCCACTCGCGCCGGACCGCGGCGTGCCCGCGAACTTTACGACCCACCAATGCTACAAGAGGCAGATCACGATCGCCGCGACCAGCGCAGTCGCCCCCAGAGTGTTGATGGATTGCGGTGGCAGGCTGCTGTCACCGGTTTGCGTCAATTCGGGAAGCCGGAGGTCCAGTTCGTGGGCCAGCGTGGCGCCCAGAAACAGTGTGCTCAGCAACGCCATCACGGAAAATGCCATTACGGTAATATTCATTCTCATGTTGCGAGCATCGTCGATGCCAGTCGCTTTTGCAATTCGGCAGGGTGGATAATTTGACAAATTCTGTGGCCGTCTTCGGCGTGCTGCGCACCTCCGGGTGCTTCAGCGGAACTCATCGGCGCAAAGTCGTGCCGTGTCACGCCCCGCTCACGGCACGGGGATGTTGTAGAAGGCCAGCCACGTGCCGATCTGCGAGCCGAGGGTGATTTTGTCCTGCTTGTACCATTTCACATGGCCGTCCTCGAACAGGAAGTGGCCGCCTTCCATGATGTCCTGGTTGGCGCGGTGGCTGGTGGTCGCCACGTTGGCGGATTGCCCGGCCATCGCGCCGGTGCCGTTGATGGTGACGCGCACCGCGGTCGGGGTGAAGGGCATGCCGGTGGGCCGCGGTCCGGGCGTGCCCTGGATTTGCAGCATGTCGCTGACAATCGGGGCGTCCCGATATGGACCGTCGAGGCGGGTGCGGGCGAGCCAGTTGCTCACGGAACCGAAATACGTGTGACCGCCCTCGGGCACGGTCCGGCCGACGAGGTAGAAATAGCCGGACAATTCCTGGTGCGGGACGGTGGGATCGCCGTAGGACGCGCCGACGTTGGGCTGCACCTGGAGGCGGTCCACGGCGCGATGATATTCGCCGGTGGGGCAGTAGAGCGGACTGTTCTTCGTGCTCGAAGCGGAGGCGGTCACGGGCATGAGGTAATATTTGTAAAAAGAAAGCACGGACGGGCCGACCCAGCTCACATGCATCCCCTGCCCGCCGCCGTCGGTTCCCGCCGGAAAGCGCGTGTCGTAATCACCCGCATAAACATTCATCCCCACGCCCCACTGCTTGAGATTGTTCAGGCACATCGCGCGGTTGGCGGACTGCTTGGCGCGCCCGAGCGCGGGCAGGAGCATCGAGGCCAGGATGCCGATGATGGCGATGACCACGAGCAGTTCGATGAGGGTGAAGCCGGCGGTGGCGGCGCGGCGCGAGGGTGGGAGGTTTGAGCGCATGGAAAACGATTACCGGTGTGCTAAACCGTGCCGGATGGCGGTCAAGGTGGTTCCAGCGAATCGGGGCGGGTTCCAGTGAACCTGCCGGACCGAGTTAATCCCGGGGTTCTTGGAAGCCGCGCGCCGGATTGGCTGGCCTTTCGCCGGCCTGCAGCGGAAACCTCTTCGGGAGAAATCTAAACCGTTCCCGCTGGCTCCCGTCCCGGTCGGCACCGAACCGGAGCGGGCGAACCCTCGCATGTTGAACCCGGAAACGAACTTCGGCCGCCCCGCGGGCCGCGTCCTGCGCGGCGTGTTGATCGTCGTCGCCGTGCTGGGCTTCGCCGTGGCGTGGTGGCGTTATCCGGCGGAAAATCAATTCTCCATCCTGCGCTGCACAATCTCCTTTCTTGGTTCGCCGGATGCGGACCGGAACCCGGCGGGCTGGCGCTTTTATCAAGCGGGCATGACGGCGCTGCTGCTGTTGCTGCTGGAGCTGGCGTGGCTGCGGCATGGGCGGTTGCGCGGCGTGATCGGGAACACGGCGCGCTGGAGCACGGGCGCGGTGGGCGTTTCGCTCGCGCTCATGTTCCTCGCCGTGTGGATCGCCGACACGCGCGACGGGCGGTGGTTCGGAATGCGGACCGGCGAACTGCACACGCGCATGGCGGTGCTCGCGATTCCGTTCATGGCGGCGGGCCTCGTGCTCGACGGCGCGGCGCTCCGACGCAGCGGGCTGGGCCCGCGCAGACTGTGGCCTTTCCCCGCTCTCGGCGGCGTCGTCCTCACTGGTGTCGTGGCGTTGGGGTGGTGGGAGATCAAGTGTGCGCGCGACCCACGGCTCGCGCACTGGCCGGGCGAGGGACTGCATTCCACGCCGTTGTGGGAATGGATTTCCTTCACCTGTCTGTTCGTCTTCCTGGTCTGGATGGCGCACGGAAAATGGGTGCCGAATCCCGGCGGCGCGGCCACGGGCACGCCGCGCCCGGGCGCGCCCGCACCCGAACCCGCGCCCACGCCCCCGCGCTCCCGGAGGCGGCGCTGGCTCACGCGCGCCGTGCTGGGCCTCGGTCTCGGTATTGTCGTCCTGGCGCTCGCGATGTTGCGTCCGGTGGATCGCGCGCCGTGGGCAGCGACGCCGGCCGCGATGCAGGCGCGCTCCGACGCCGCGGCGATGCACCGCGAACTGGCCGCCGCCCAGCCCGCGGCGTTGCACGCCGGCTGGGCGACGGCCGCGCTGGACTTGCGAAACGGCGAGCCGCTGGCGGGCTACGGCGCGCGGCGCGGCGCGGGCGCTGAGGGAATCGCCGAGCCGCTCCACGGGCGCGCGTTGTTCCTGCGGGCGGGCGGGACGGAGGCGGTCCTCGTCACCGCGGATGTCCTGCTCATTCACGCGACCGTGGCACGGGAAATCGTGCGGCTTTGCGCCGCGCAAGGCCTCGCGGAAAAGGCGATTTTCTTCACGGCCACCCACACGCACTGCGGTCCCGGCGGCTGGGGGCCGAATGTGATCGAGCAGGCGGTGTGCGGAAAATTTGACCCCGAAACGGTTCACCGGCTCGCCCGCGTGCTGGCCGCCACGATCCTCCAGGCCCGCGCCGCCGCGGTGCCCGCGGAGTGGACCTGGCTGGAGCTCAGCGCGCCCGAGCATGTGCGCAATCGCACGGTAAAAGGCGGTCCGACCGACCCGTCGCTCGACGCGCTCGCCGTGCGGCGGCTCGCCGACGGCGCGACGGGTGTGTTCGCCTGCTACGGCGCGCACGCCACCTGCCAAGGATCGCATCAGATGAAATTCTCCGGCGATTATCCCGGCGCACTGGTGCGCAGCCTGGAAAACGGTGGACTGAAATTCGCCGCGTTTGGCGCGGGTGCGATGGGCAGCCAGTCGCCCGTCGGCCAAGGCGACGACGCGGAGCGCGCCGAGGTGATCGGCACCGACCTCGCGCGGCTGATCCGCGCGGCGCTGCCCGGTGCCACCTGGCGGCGCGACGTCACCCTCGCCACCGCCCGGCGCGACGTGCCGCTGCCCGCGTTGCAGGTGCGGCTCGGACGACACGTTCGGCTGGCCGGATGGATCGCCAACGCACTGCATCCGCCGACCGCGCCTTTTCACCTGGTGCGGCTCGACGAGCACCGGCTCGCCGGTCTCCCCGTGGAATTTTCCGCCATGCTTTCCGCGCCCCTCCGCGCCGCCGCCGCGCAGCGTGGCATCCAGCTGTGCATCACGCCGTTCAACGGCGATTACGCCGGATACGTGCTCCCATCCGCCAACTACAGCACCAGCGCCTACGAAGCCGGCATGACCTTTCTCGGCCCGTGGGGCGGGGAATATTTCGTGGACCTGATCCACGCCGGGATCGGCCTCGAACGCAGCGCCACGGCTCGTTCCAATCCATAGCCATCCCGTCGGGGAGACCGGCGCACGGTCTCCGCCTCCCGTGATGGGATTGATGAATTCCGACGCACCGCGAGATGCGAGACGCGAGGTTGCTGACAGCGGGGCGGCGGGGTTGTAGAAACCCGGGCGTGTCGAACAATCAACCATTCACTGAATCCGCCGCGCGGCTGTGGAAACGCAGCCGAGTTCCCGGCGTGGAGCTGGAAGCCGGTGACGCGATAAAGTCGATGATTGTGGATGGCATTCCCTTAGCAAACGTATGAACGAAGAAGTCAGCCGCACTCACGATTACCCGCCACCAGTGGACCAATTGCTGCGCCTTGGCGCGGTCGAGATGGGAAGTCCGCGCCAGGATTATTCCGCCCTCGGGATCACCTCGACGGACGTCCCCGCATTGATCCGCATGATTGGAGACGACGGACTCCACACTGCAGCCGGCGAAACTCCGCTCGTGTGGGCACCGCTCCACGCTTGGCGCGCTTTGGGACAATTGAAGGCGGAAGCGGCCATCAAACCCCTGCTGCGACTGCTCGCACGCATTGATGACTACGACGACGATTGGGTGGGGGAAGACCTGCCCGGGGTGTTGGGCGCGATGGGCGCTCCGGCGTTGGAGCCGGTGACGGCCTATCTGGCGGACTCACGACACGGAGAGTGGGCGCGAGTGACCGCGGCCGAGGCCATTAAAAAACTCGGCAAGAATCATCCCGAATTGAAAGCAGAGTGCGTAACCCGTTTAAGTGCTCAATTGGAAAAGTTCGTGGACCAGCCGGAAACAGTGAACGCTTTCCTAGTCTTTGCGTTGGTTGAGCTTCGGGCGGTCGAAGCGTTGCCAGTGATGGCCCGCGCCTTCGCGGCGGGGCATGTGGACGAAACGGTGATGGGGGATTACGAGGACATCGAAATCGAACTGGGCGTGAAGAAGCAGCGAAACCAGCCGCGCGGGGCGGGCGGGTGGGTGAAATCTGCCCCTGAACCGCGGTCCTCGGTTGAAGAGTCCTACGTCGAGGAGAGCTTTCTGAGTGGAATGATGCCGAACAATCCGTCGGTCGGAAATGTCGCTGCCGACCGGCTGACGCCGCATGTGCGCCCGGACAAAATCGGACGCAACGCTCCATGTCCCTGCGGCAGCGGGAAAAAGTACAAGAAGTGCTGCGGCAGCGCGTAGGGGCGGAGTCGCAATCGGAGCTGAGCGCGACCGGTCCCCGCCCGCAGCGGCTCCGCACCTACGAAAGCGCAAGAAACTCCCAACGCCCCGCCTTCGATGTTGCCGCTGCGACCGGGGACCGGTCGCGCTCCGTGTGGGTTGCGGCTTCGCCGCCTTGCCTTCATCACCCCGGTGGATCCCTTTAGAATCGACGCGACTTAGCCGGACCTCGCAGTCGGAGAAGCCCGCCGCTCCGTGGGAGTTGCGGCCGTGATTAGGTTGAAAGAATCTCCACGGCATGGCGTCGCACGCCGCGTTGATTTCTTATGCTGACTTTTAATTCCACCGCGGGTGCGCGGTTTTGTGACGGCGTGTCGCGGCGGAGCTTCCTCAAGGTGGGCGGGCTGGGCATGGGCGGGCTGGCGCTCCCGCAATTGCTGAAGGCCGAGGCGGCGGCGGGAATCCGCAAGTCGCACAAGGCGATCATCATGATCTATCTGCCGGGCGGGCCGCCGCATCAGGACATGTATGACCTGAAGAATGACGCGCCGCGGGAGATTCGCGGGCCGTTCCGCGAGATGGCGACGAACGTGCCGGGCATCCGCATCTGCGAGCATCTGCCGCGGATCGCGGGGATGATGGACAAGCTGGTGCCGATCCGGTCGATCGTGGGTGCGGAGGGCGGGCATGATAATTTCCAATGTTTCACGGGGCGCCCGACACGCCTTCAGCCGCCGGGCGGCTGGCCGATGTTCGGCTCGGTGATTTCGAAATTGCAGGGGCCGGCGAACAAGGCGGTGCCGCCGTTTGTGGGTCTGGAGAACCGGACGAAACACCGGCCGTACAACATGGCGGGGCCGGGTTTTCTGCGGGTGCCGCACCGGTCGTTCCAGCCGGATGGCGAGGGGAAGTCGGATTTGACCTTGGGCGAGATCACGACGGAGCGGTTGGAAGATCGGCGGACGCTGCTGGCGGGGTTTGACCGCTTCCGGCGCGACGTGGACAGCAGCGGATTGATGGAGGGTTTGGATACCTTCACGCAACAGGCGTTCGGCGTGCTGACTTCGAGCCAGCTCGCCGAGGCGTTGGATTATCGGAAGGAATCGCCGAAGACCATCGAACGGTATGGCAAGGGCGATCCGGCGATTCGCGGCGATGCGTCGCCACGGATCAACGAGCATTTTCTGATGGCGCGGCGCTTGGTCGAGGCGGGGGCGCGGGCGGTGACGGTGTCGTTCGGCTTCTGGGATTATCACGGGAGCAATCACAAGATCGCGTTGCAAGATTTCCCGATGTTCGACCAGGCGGTGACGGCGCTGGTGCAGGACTTGCACGATCGCGGCATGGAGAAGGACGTGTCGGTGGTCGTGTGGGGCGAGTTCGGACGGACGCCGTCGATCAACAAGGACGCGGGGCGCGACCACTGGCCGCGCGTCTCGTGCGCGTTGCTCGCCGGCGGCGGGATGAAAACCGGACAGGTGATCGGCGCGACGGACCGGCTCGGCGGCGAGGCGACGGAGCGGCCGGTGCGGTTCGGCGATGTCTTCGCGACGTTGTATCACAACCTCGGGATCGACGCGGTGAACGCGACGGTGACGGACCTGGGGGGGCGTCCGCAGTATATCGTGGAGCCGGGGTGCGAGGTGATGCGGGAATTGGTGGGGTAGGTTGATGGAGGTGATTTTCCGGGTGCTTCATGCGCTTGAAAGAGAAGCCCCGGTTTCGTGCCATGACACCGAATGCTAACCCCGCTGCCCGGTTGTCGCAGGGATCAAACTGGGCGGAAGCCGTAAAGTCGTGCCTCGCTGAAATGGGAATTATCCGCAAGCGAATGAAAGCCACCGACCGGCCCATCCAGCAGGCCGATGCTTCCATTCGCCGGAACCAGGAGGAAACCCGCGCCATTCTTCGCAATGTTGAGGCAGGTTTTTGAGGCGGTCAGGCAGATGCTGTTTCTGTCCCGCGACGTGGAGCAGAACAAGGAAGAGATCGCAGCATTGAAGGAGCAGTTGGGCGAGACCAACGACCTGCCCCCGCAGCGGAAGCCGCCGAAAGGCCCGAAATGAGCAGCTT
The DNA here is from genome assembly GCA_945861535.1 of Akkermansia muciniphila. Lineage (GTDB taxonomy): Bacteria > Verrucomicrobiota > Verrucomicrobiia > Limisphaerales > BJHT01 > BJHT01. The sequence continues at coordinate 44,927 of CAMAUZ010000055.1, forward strand.
CCCCCAATCTCTTGCCCATCAAAAACGATGCCTGCGGGCGGCAGGTTGAAGACGGGACAGGTGGCCGGCACGACGGACCGGCTCGGCGGCGAAGCAAAGAAGCACAACAGCAACGAACGGCCCGAAAACAACCGGCCCGCTCGTGATTACCTCCCCCCAACTCCCCCCGCCCGCCCCCATTCCCAGTCCCATTCTCACTAACTACGAGCCACTTGCAAAGCCCCTGCTGGTTTATCTTTTACCCCCCATCTTTTACCATCTGTATCCCATCCACTCTTCCAACGCCCAAGCATCTGGTAAAAGATCAGGGGTAAAAGATGGAAAGCCGGAACTGTGAAGCCGAGTTTTTGCAAGCCGCTTACTAATCACTAATCCGTAACAATTCAGTCGCGCCGAAGTAATGCACCACAGAGACACGATGAGCACAGAGAAGCCAAAGAATTGGCTGGCCGATATTCGTTCACTAATTGGTCAGTTCCCGCAGCAGATGCCAGTCCCTGTTTTTCTCTGTGTTCATCGTGTCTCTGTGGTTCACTCGGCGTTTTCCACTGCATGGACACGGCTAATCACGAATCACTAATTACTTTTCCCCACCCCGCCATGCCCCCCATCCTCCTCGTCGATGACGACCCCGGCCAGACCAGCCTGCTCGACTCCTTCCTCCGCAGCCAGGGCTTCGCCACCCTGCCCGTCTCCTCCGGCGAAGCCGCCCTAGCCGCCCTCCGCGCGCAGCCCGTCAGCATGATGATCTCCGACGTCCGCATGCCCGGCATGTCCGGCCTTGAGACCCTCCGCCGCGCCCGCCAGGAATTCGCCACCCTTCCCGTCCTCCTCGTCACCGCCTACGCCGACATCCGCGACGCCGTCGAAGCCATGCGCGACGGCGCGGTCAATTACCTCTCCAAACCCATCGACCTCGACGAACTCCTCGCCTGCGTCCGCCACGCCACCGGCCTCACCCAGACCACGCCCCTCGCCACTCCCGCCGAACGCCCGCTCCCGCCCACCATCATCGCCGCCAGCCCGCTCATGCGCGCCGTCTTCCGCGACGCCGCCCTCATTGCCTCCTCCGAAAGCCGCGTCCTCCTCACCGGCGAAAGCGGCGTCGGCAAAGAAATCCTCGCCGACGTCATCCACGCCTGGAGCACCCGCGCCGCCGGTCCGCTGGTGAAAGTCAACTGCGCCGCCCTCCCCGAAAACCTCCTCGAATCCGAACTCTTCGGTCACGAAAAAGGCGCCTTCACCGGCGCGGTCCACCAACGCATCGGCCGCTTCGAGGAAGCCAGCACCGGCACCCTGTTCCTCGATGAAATCGCCGAGATGTCCCCGCAGCTCCAATCCAAGCTCCTCCGCGTCACGCAGGACGGCCGCTTCCAACGCGTCGGCTCCAACCGCGAACACCACACCGCCGCGCGCCTCCTCGCCGCCACCAACCGCAATCTCGACGATGAGGTCAAATCCGGCCGCTTCCGCGAAGACCTCTTCTACCGCCTCACCGTCTTCGAGATTCACCTGCCCTCCCTGCGCGAACGCCCCGAAGACATCCTCCCCCTCGCCACCCGTTTCCTCACCGAATTCACCAAGACCAAGCCCCGCCTCTCCGCCGCCGTCGCCGAATGCCTCGAACGCTACCCCTGGCCCGGCAACGTCCGCGAACTCCGCAACGCCATGGAACGCGCCGCCCTCCTCTCCCGCGGCGAACTCATCCTCCCCGACCACCTCCCCACCCGCGTCCGCGCCAGTTCCTCCGCGCCCGCGCCCGCGTCCCCGCCCGCCCCCGACTCCGGCAACCTCGACGAAATGGAACGCCACACCATCCTCCTGGCCCTCCGCAAACACGGCTTCAACCGCACCGAAACCGCCAAGACCCTCGGCATCTCCCGCCGCGCCCTCCTCTACAAACTCCAGCGCCTCCGCGCCGCCGGCTGGCAGGTGGAATAAAAAAACGAAGCTCCAAGCCCAAAGCTCAAAGCTCAAGGGAAGCACCAAGAAACAATCGCCGCCCCGGCCCCGGAGCGCGGCATTTATGCCGCTTCAGCGTGCGACGACGGAGCGGGTGCGAACGCGCTGCGACATCCGAACGCTGAAGCGGCGTGAACGCCGCGCCCCGCGAGCCAGCGGGGGACCACACGCGCCCTCGCGTGTCGCCGGATGCGCCCTCGCATCCGGCTTCCGGCTCCGCACACCCGCCGTGGAAGTTTCGTCCGCTCTCGTGCCACGCGGGTTTTCCTCGAGGGCGCGGAAAACGGCACCCGAGGGCGGGTGATCTCCCCGGCCCCGGAGCGCGGCATTTATGCCGCTTCAGCGTGCGGCGGCGGAGCGGGTGCGAACGCGCTGCGACATGCGAACGCTGAAGCGGCGTGAACGCCGCGCGCCGCGCGCCAGCGGGGGAGCACACGCGCCCTCACGTGTCGCCGGATGCGCCCTCGCATCCGGCCTCGGTCTCCGCACACCCGTCAGGGAAACTCTGAACGCTCTCGTGCCACGCGGGTTTTCCGCGAGGGCGCGGAAAACAGTACCCGAGGCGGGTGCGCTCCCCGGCCCCGGAGCGCGGCATTTATGCCGCTTCAGCGTGCGGCGACAAAGCGGGTTGCGAACGCGCCGCGACCTGCGGACGCTGAAGCGGCGTAAGCGCCGCGCCCCGCGAGCCAGCGCGGGAGCACACGCGCCCCCGCGTGTCGCCGGATGCGCCCTCGCATCCGGCGTCGGCGCGCGCCCGCGCGTCGCGGAACTTTCGCACGCGCTCGTGCCACACGGGTTTTCCGCGAGGGCGCGGAAAACGGCACGCGAGGGCGCGTGCGGTCCCCAAGGTGCCGAGCTGCGCCCGACTCCAACTTCGGAGTTTGGGGTTACGGCTTTTTCTCCGGGTCCGGGCGTTTGGGCGGGGAGGAGTTGGGTGGCAGGGGATACATGGGGACGAGCTTGGGGGAGCGGGTATCGTCCTCGAATTTCAGAGCGAGGCGGCGGTGCCATTCGGCCAGCAGTTCGGCGGGCGCGCCGGAGAGAATGGGCAGTGAGGGATCATCCGCGCCGAGCCAAAGTGTGCGGATCACCACAGAATCACCCGTGACTGCTTCGGCTGCCTTCACGGCGCGCCCATCGCGGCTGATCCACGGCTGGGGCATCCATCGGATGCCCTGCGGCCAGCGAATGCCGACTACCCTGAAACTGCCACTCTCCGAGGTCTCCCACCACCGGATACAGGAACCCGTTTGCGTGACGACCTTGGTGCCGTCCGCGCTGAAACTTGCGTTCCAGACCCAATCCTCGTGACGCAACGGCGCGCTGACTGGCTGGCCGGTGGTGGCGTCCCAGAGGCGTGCAGTTTGATCGGCACTGGCGGTGACGACCTTGGTGCCGTCCGCGCTGAAACTCGCGCTCCAAACGTTAGCCTCGTGGCGCAAGGACGCGCCGAAGGGGCGGCCGGTGGTGACGTCCCAAAGCCCGGCGGTGCTGTGGTCGCTGACGGTGACGACCTTGGTGCCGTCCAAACTGAAACTCGCGCTATTGACGGAATTCTCGTGGCGCAAGGGCGCGCCGAGGAGTTTGCCAGTGGTTGCGTCCCAGAGCCGGGCGGTTTTGTCGTCGCTTGCAGTGACGACCTTGGTGCCGTCCGCGCTGAAACTCGCGCTCCAAACGTTAGCCTCGTGGCGCATGATCTCGCCGAGGGCCTTGCTGGTGGTTGCGTCCCAGAGCCGGGCGGTTTTGTCGTCGCTTGCAGTGACGACCTTGGTGCCGTCCACGCTGAAACTCGCGCTCACGACAAAACCCGTGTGGCGCAAGGGATCACCGAGTGGCTTGCCGGTGGCGGCGTCCCAGAGCCGGGCGGTGTGGTCTGGGCTGGCGGTGACGACCTTAGTGCCGTCCGCGCTGAAATTCGCACTATTGACCTGGCTCTCGTGGCGCAAGGGCACGCCGAGGGGCAGGCCGGTGGCGGCGTCCCAGAGCCGGGCGGTTTGGTCTTTGCTGGCGGTGACGACCTTGGTGCCGTCCGCGCTGAAACTCGCGCTCGAGACCAGACTCCCGTGGCGCAAAGACGGGCTGAGGGGCAGGCCGGTGGTGGCGTCCCAGAGCCGGGCGGTCCAGTCGAAGCTGGCGGTGACGACCTTGGTGCCGTCCGTGCTGAAGCTCGCGCTCAAGACGATAGACTCGTGGCGCAAGGGATTGCCGAGGGGCAAGCCGGTGGTGGCGTCCCAGAGCTGGGCAGTTTTGTCGTGACTGGCGGTGACGACCTTGGTGCCGTCCGTGCTGAAGCTCGCGCTATAGACGATAGACTCGTGGCGCAAGGGATTGCCGAGGGGCAAGCCGGTGGTGGCGTCCCAGAGTTGGGCGGTCTTGTCGTGGCTGGCGGTGACGACTTTGGTACCGTCCGCGCTGAAGCTCGCGCTCCTGACGATATCCTCGTGGCGCAAGGGCGCGCCGAGGGGCTGGCCGGTGGTGGCGTCCCAGACCTGGGCGGTTTTGTCTTCGCTGGCGGTAACCACCTTGGCGCCGTTCGTGCTTAAACTCGCGCTTAGGACGCGAGCCTTGTGTTCCAAGGGCGCGCCGAGGGGCCGGCCGGTGGTGCCGTCCCAGAGCTGGGCGGTGTTATCGTCGCAGGCGGTGACGACCTTGGTGCCGTCCGCGCTGAAGCTCGCGCTCCCGACGGAAGCCACGTGGCGCAAGGGCGCGCCGAGGGGCCGGCCGGTGGTGGCGTCCCAAAGCCGGGCGGTTTTGTCGAAGCTGGCGGAGACGACCTTGGTGCCATCCGCGCTGAAGCTCGCGCTCCTGACGGTATCCTCGTGGCGCAAGGGCGCGCCGAGGGGCCGGCCGGTGGTGGCGTCCCAGACCTGGGCGGTTTTGCCTTCGCTGGCGGTGACAACCTTGGTGCCGTCCGCGCTGAAGCTCGCGCTCAAGACTGGGACCTCGTGGCGCAACGCGAGAAGCATTTTAGGCAGCGGGGCTTCCAGCGTCTCCCGCACTGCCAACTGGCGTTCCGCCGTATCCCGATAAGTGCGCGCCTTCAGCCGCAAGAGGATCGCTTCGTCCCGCGTCCCGGTCTGTTCCGCCTCGCTCGCCCGCCGGTCCCAATAGCCGGCCATGAGTTCATCCGCTTTGGCCGGGTTCCATTGGCGCAGTTCTTGATAAGCTTTGGTGGGAACATCCTGTTCCGCGCGCGCGATTTCCTCGCCGAGGCTGTAAATCCGCGTCGCCCGCCAGCCGAACCCCGCCGCAGCAATGATTGCCAAACCGGCTGCCATGGCGAGGACCAGTCGGCGGCGGGTCCACCGCTCGGCGACGCGAATTACGGCGACCGCCCATTGCTCGTCGAAACGCCGCCGGTAGATTTCATTCCGGATGGTGAGCCGCGCGTCGCGACCAATTTTGACGAGACCGGAAAGTTTTAGCGCCAACACCGGTGAGGTGGGCCGGTCGCGCTCCTCGCCCCCGCGGAGGATACGGCGATAGAGGTTCACCGTCGCCAACCGCGCGGTGACCCGTTGCCCGAGAAACCGCTCGATGTTTTCAAAGTGCGTGCCGTCGCTGTCCTCCAGGGGCTTTTCGTGAGTGAGAAAGGACTCCTCGATCAGCCGGTCCACCGCGGCGGGTGCGTCCAGCCCGGCCGCGATCACCTTCTTGCACGCGCTGGCAGTCAGGTACGGCTGCCCGCCGGTCCACTTCAGCACGGCGTCCAGGAGGGCCTCGCCGCGCGCCGGGTCCGGGGAAAGCGCGCGAGCGAGCGGACTGAGGTCGTCGCGCTCGCGGTCAAAATCCTGCAGCTCGAAGGTGCGTCCGACATTGTAAGTGGTGGTCCGCTGCTGCTTCACGAGTTCATTGGGCGTGAAGACACCGGCTAGGCAGAAGGTGAGGCGGCGCAGGTCCGGCTCGCCGGCGCGGTCGTTGTAGAGGGAACGGATGGCGAGGAAGAAGTCGTCGGTATAGGGGAGATTGAGCGTGTGATCGATCTCATCGAGAAAGACGACGAACCGGACGCCGGGATGGTGGGCGAGGATCTCATCGCGGAAAAAGGCGAGGAGCTTCTGGTTGGCGGTGGGTTCCAGACTGGCGACCCACCAAGCCTTTACGTCGCAGCCTAGTTCAAACTGTGAACTGAGGTGGCTAAGCAGCCCAACATACCAGTCATCGGCATTGGCCGGGGTACCGAGGCGCCCGGCCAGATCAATCAGCGCGGTGCGAAAACCGCTGCCGCGAAGCTCCGCGCGGATGCGCATGATCGCACTCGTTTTGCCCATCTGGCGGGGGCAAAGAACATTGCAGTATTCGCCCTTGCGGAGCGCCTGTAGCAACTCGTCGTCCGACCGACGCACGACGTAAACGCCGGTGTCGAGCGGGACCGCACCACCGACCTGTAGTTCGCGAGGTGAAGCGTCGTCGGTCATTCAATGTTCCCGAAAAAGTCGGCGTAGATTTGGTTGGTGGGAACGATCCGTTTGCTCGCGCGACGAACCAGCCCCGCACCTTCGAGGCGGTAGAAGTCGGCTTTTTTCGGAACCGTTCCCTGATTGATCGCCTGTTTGAGGGCGGCGAGCAAACCCGCCACCGCCTGAACATTGGCGAGCATGGCGCGCAGATGCTCGCCGAATGGTCCGTCGTCCTGGGCGGCCTCCTGTCGCAATTGGTCGAACCCAATCGGTTCCGGGCCGTAGAGCTTGTAGTAGGCCTCCTGCGTGAGGAACGGGTGGCCACCGAGAAGCCGGTGCAACTCCGCGCAGTCCTCCACGGAGAGCGGAGAGCCATAGCGCCGGTTCAATTCGGCAGCCTCGAGCGCAGAAAAGGGGTCCAAGGCCAGCCGGTCACCGACATTGAAGGGTGACCGCAGCGGGTCGGTGATGAACAGCTTTGGTTCGGAGGATGACGAGAGGGCCAGTCCGACCTTGTGCCACGGCGATTCGGGATCAGCCCGGTCATTGTGCCACATGCGGACCATGGAAAAGAAATCTCCAGCGTAGGGCTGCTGCATGACACGATCGGTTTCATCAAACGCCAGCACGACGACTCCGTTCACGGCCGGGAGGAGTTTCGATTCGACGAACCGAAGGAAGGTATCTTGATTACCCAACTCCTCGATGGATATGGCCAGGTTAAGTCGATGGGCAAGTTGCGAAGCGAGCGTGGTCAGCAACCGACCATAGTTCGACACAATGCCCGCTTCGAACCTGGAAAAATCTACGGAGGCAGTTGCTTTCCCGCTGGCGCGGCAAAGGGCTAGATAGCGCTTCAGCAGGCTGCTGGAGCCAAATTGCCGCGGCCCTTTGATCACAATGGTTTCACACCGTTTCTTTGCGGCGGCTTTGGCTCGCTGGTCCGCGCCACGCTCGATATAGGCTGGATCGTCCACCGGCATCGTGCCGCCGGGAGCCGAGCGCGCCGAAGGATCGACCAACGGGGGCGCCGTCGGTGCCGGCGCAACGCCCACGGGCGCAGCGCCAGGGAAGTCGAGGGGCGTCCCGGTCCTGCGCTTGAGGCTTGGCGGGGGACCGAGTGGAGCAGCTTGGATTCCCGCCGCACCCGCGAGGCGTTCCTTCAGTCCCGTGTAGGATGGTTCATCCGTGAGGATATAGAACGTCGAGCCACGGACAGGGGCAGGAATAGAACCGGCATCGTCACGGTTGAAAAGAATCGGAATGAAACGAGTGGAGACGGATTTGTGGTCGTAAAGCTCATTGGTGATGACCGCGCCTTCCCAATCCACGCCCTTGCCCACGCCGGGCGCCTCGTGGCCCCGGAAGCGGCGATAGCAAGTCGCGGTGCAAACGAGGAGAACATGGTCCGCCCACTCAATCTGGTTGAGCATCCAGCGCGGCCAGCCTTGGGGCGGAGTGCCCTCGACATACTGGTCGATCATTGTCTCATACCCGTCGGCGCGCAGGCGCTCAGCCAGTTCCAGAACCCGCTGCCGATGCGCCTCGTCATCGTGACTGTAGGAAATGAAAACCTTCGGATGCGCTGTGGTGGTGGAATCAGGCTTCATAATTTGTTTTGAGGTTCGGCGCAGCGCAGTCGAGGTGAAGGAATCAGGCGACGGAGCATTTGCAGGAGGACGCGGGAGGAGGGTGACGCGAGCCGGGCAATTTTCGGCGGAGGGTTTCCGAGGAGCAAGGCGTGCTTCTCGGAGATGGCGCAGCCACGGCGGATTCAGACTTGCCCTGCGGAAACGCCGTGCCGCGGGAGTTCGTGAAAATATCGGTCTCCGCAAAAAGGCCGGCCGCGGTGACGCGGTCGAACCGGCAGAGATACAGAGTGTTCCGATTTTGCTTCACCCGTCCACGCAGGGACGCCTTGATCGCATCCCATTCGACTCCTCCCGGCCAGCTTTTCACTTCGTAGTCAGCGGAGAGAAACACGACGACCAACTCCGTTTGTGCGCCGTAGAAAGACTGGAGAACATCGTCTCCGTTTTTCCCGTTCAGCTCGGCTTCATGCCACTCGTCGTAGAAGACCCGCTTCCGCCCAAACTTCGTGGCGAGGGTCTCGGCGACGGCACGCACAAACTCGCGTTGTTCACCGGCAAAGCTCAGGGCGATATCGAAACGTTTGGCGGACGTGGAGGTGGTGGAACTCATGCTGGTTGTGGTCGCGAGGCTACCGAAGCGCGGGCGATTGCAAAGCGTGAATCACCACCGGCAATCATGCGAAACAGAAAGTGGCTGGCGCGCACGCACCGGAGTCATTCCGCAGCCACGATCCCGCCGCGCCCTCCTCTACAAACTCCAGCGCCTCCGCGCCGCCGGCTGGCAGGTGGAATAAAAAAAGTTCCAAGCCCAAAGCTCAAAGCTCAAGGGAAGCACCAAGAAACAAGCGCCGGTCCGGGGAGCGCACGCCGCTGGCGTGCCGTTTTCGGCGGCCCGCCGAAAACTTCGTTCCACTGACCCGGATTCCTTCACAGATGCCCGCACCAACATGGGTGGCACGGGCTACCAGCCCGCGCCGTCCGGCGACTCGCCGGACGGAATGGGCGCGACGTGGTGATTGCCCAAGCGCGCCGGAACAGCCGCACGTCTCCCTCCCTTCCGCCGGGCCAGTGGCCCGGCGGCACAGGCGAGTCGCCCGTGCCACCCGCTCCGGCCGAAGACGAGCCAGACTGGGGAACGACGGTTTGGGCGGGCCGCCCAAACCGGCACGCGGGCCGCGTGCGCTCCCCGGCCCTGAAGCGCGGCATTTATGCCGCTTCAGCGTGAGCGGTGCGGGCAGGGTCGGACCCGCGACGACGTTCGAACGGTGAAGCGGCGTGAACGCCGCGCTCCTTGGGTTGCGGCTCCAACGCCCGGTACTACAACCCTGCAAAATCCTCGCGGGGCGCGAGGATTTCTCCCGGAGCGCGGCTGTGTGCGCGGAGCACCAGCCGCAGCGGGTTGACCGCACGAGAAGCGTCTGATTTCTACGGGTGCCCGCAACGTTTCGGGGCTGCT
>CAMAUZ010000056.1 GCA_945861535.1 Akkermansia muciniphila
AGCTTCAATGCGAAAAATCCAATGCCACTCCCCTCCGGACCCCTTAAAACAAGCCTACCGCTACCCTTCGCGGCACTGTTTGGCTGCGGGTCCAAAGCCATTCCTGTTTTGATCGCACGCACTTTTCCAGTTTTGAGTGCTACACGACACCACGACAAAACTTTGTCGCATATGCGACAAAGTTTTGTTAACCGCCCTGTTGGCAGGGCTTTATTGATTTCAAAAATTTGCGCAAACACTAGGAACCGGGGCCGGAGGCGGACCCGGGGGTACGTTGGCAGGCTCTGACCTTTTCTCCGCGATACACGTGCGGAGTCTTATGAGCTGATCTATGGCAGGCGCTCCCGACTATGGCCTTGTTCCAAAGGCCCACGGCGGATTTGTCGGACGGCCTTCTCGGGGAAGGAGGTTAGAGTCTCGTTACCTCGACTCCTACAATGGACTGGGGGAGACGCCGTGAGGAGGCTCTGATTTTTACGGCGCGATGCGCGTGCGGAGTCTTATGAGCTGATCTATGGCAGGCGCTCCCGACTATGGCCTTGTTCCAAAGGCCCACGGCGGGTTTGTCGGACGGCCTTCTCGGGGAAGGAGGTTAGAGTCTCGTCACCTCGACTCCTACAAGGGTTACTTGGCCACGGTGAATTTGTGCATCGTGACCTGGCGGTAGGTTTCGCCGGGGCGGAGGAGGGAGGTGGGGAAGTTGGTCTGGTTGGGGGTATTGGGATATTTCTGGGCTTCGAGGCAGAGAGCGTGGTGTTTGCCATAGGGCTTGCCGGCGCCCTTGAGTTTGTCGCTGACGTGGTTGGCGGTGTAGAGCTGCACGCCGGGTTCGGTGGTGAAGACTTCCATGACGCGCCCGGATTTCGGGTCTTCCACGAGGGCGGCGGCGACGAGGGTTTCGCCGGGCTTGCGGTTCACGACGTAGCAGTGGTCGTAGCCGCCGCCGGCGACCTGGGCGATGCGTTCGCCGACGGTGTGGGGCGTGGTGAAATCCATCGGGGTGCCGCGCACGGGGGCGAGTTCGCCGGTGGGGATTTTCAGATTGTCGGAAGGAAGATAGCGGTCGGCGTGGATCGTGAGGCGATGGCCGAGGGCGTCGCTGTTGCCCGCGCCGGCGAGATTCCAGTAGGCGTGGTTGGTGAGGTTGACGTGGGTCGGTTTGTCAGTGGTGGCAGTGTATTCCATGAAGAGTTCGTCGCGGTTGGTGAGGCGGTAAACGACCTTCGCCTGCAACGCACCGGGGAAGCCCTCCTCGCCGTCAGCGCTGGCGAGGGTGAGTTCCACGCCCGCGCTGTCGGTCGCGCGGAGGGGGCGCGCGGACCAGACGCGTTTGTGAAAACCGTTTTTGCCGCCGTGAATGTGATGCGGCGGGGCGTTGAGCGTCACCGCGTGCGCGATGCCATCGATGGTGAATTTCGCGCCGGCGATGCGGTTGGCGTAGCGCCCGACGATGGAGCCGAAGACTGGATGGCCCGCGAGGTAATCGGCGAAGGTGTCGAGGAAGAGGGTGATGTTGGCGAACTGGCCCGCGCGGTCAGGGGTCTCGACGGCGATGAGGGTCGCGCCGTGGGTCATGACGCGCACGGAGAGTCCGCTGGCGTTGTGCAGCGTGAAGACTTCGACGACCTGGCCATCGGGCAGCCGGCCAAATTCCTGCTGCTCGACGCGCACATCGCGAATGCGCGCCGGCGCGGCGGCGGCGGTGCCGAGTGCGCCGGGCAGCAAGGCGGCGGTGGTGGCGAGGAGGATCGAGGGGAAGAAATGCGGGCGCATGGAAATGGTTAAATGGTTGGTGTCGGTTCGCCGCGGATGGTTGGCAGGCGAGGGGCGTTGGGCAAGGAAAGTCTGGAGTTCTCGCGGGTGCGGACCAAGCATTCGGGCATGGCATTTTCGTTGAAACTGGATTCCGAAACCGGCGGGGAAACGTACTCGGCTCGTGGGCTGGTTTGGTCGGTTCGTTCAAGCCTTCGCGCCCCAGGCGGCGTCTCTTCCGGCAGGGAAAGGTTAGTGGGACGAGGTTTTTGGCGGGCCGCCAAAAACGGCACGCCGGCGGCGTGCGCTCCCCGAATGGTTTCGCGCGCGCGCGGCGCGCTCCTGGCACTTGTCACGCTCTTCGTGCTGCCAGATCTGCCGGCACGCGCGGATGACTGGCCGCACTGGCGCGGCCCGGCGCGCAACGGCATTTCCACCGAGACCGGCTGGCTCGCCGAGTGGCCGAAGGACGGCCCGCCCGTGCTGTGGAAGGCGCGCGTGGGGACGGGGTTTTCGTCGCTCGCGGTGGCGGGCGGGCGCGTCTTTACCCTGGGTAACGCGACCAACACCGACACGGTGTGGTGCTTCGCGGCGGCGACCGGCGAGGTGCTGTGGAAGCACAGTTACGAGTCGGATTTGGGCGACAAGTATTTCGAGGGCGGCCCCGGCTCGACGCCGACGGTCGATGGAAACCGCGTGTACACGATCAGTCGGTGGGGCGATGTCTTCGCGTTCGCGGCGGCGACGGGGAAAATTCTCTGGTCAAAAAATGTCGCGAAGGAAACCGGTGTGCGCGTGCCGGGCTGGGGTTTCACCGGCTCGCCGCTGCTGCAGGAAAAACTGCTCGTGCTCAACGTCGGCGAAGCGGGGCTGGCGCTGAACAAGGATTCGGGCGCGGTCGTGTGGCAGTCCGGGGACAACAACGCCGGCTACTCGACACCGCTGCCGCTGCGGCGTGGCGACGACTGGCTCGCGTTGCTCGGAACCGAGAGCGCTTATCTCGCGGTCAATGTGCGTACGGGCAAGCCCGCGTGGCGCGTACGCTGGCTCACCGAGTATGGCGTCAACGCCGCGGACCCCGTGGTGTCGGGCGATCTGGTTTTTGTTTCGAGTGGTTACGGCAAGGGCGGCGGACTGTTGCGGTTGGGAACGGGCGAGCCGGAGGTGGTGTGGAAATCCAAGGTGCTCCGCACGCAGATGAATCCCGCGGTGCTGCTCGACGGCCATCTCTTCGGCATCGACGGCGACACGACGGACAAGGCGTTGCTCAAGTGCGTCGAGCTCGCGACGGGCACGGAGAAGTGGGCGCAGAAAGGGATCGGCTCGGGCGGTGTGATGGCGGCGGATGGTAAGCTGATCGTGCTCAGTGAGCGGGGTGAATTGCTGGTCGCGCCGGCGACGGCGGCGGGATTCACGCCGAGCGCGCGGGCGCAGGTGCTGGGTGGGAAATGCTGGACGGTTCCCGTGCTCGCGGATGGGCGCATCTACTGCCGCAACGCGCGCGGCGATGTCGTATGCGTGTCGGTGCGGAAGCCGTGAGGGCGTGACCTTGGGACCACTGATTCAAAACCACTAACCGGCACTAACTGGCACTAATAAAACGGGGGCAACCCGTATCTGGAAGCAGATGGGAGCTTGGCTGCCTTATTAGTGCCAGTTAGTGCCGGTTAGTGGTTTCGACCCTCGAAACGGCAGTTGAGATGAACCACGAAACCCACAAGAACAAAGGCTGATCGTGCGTTTTCCCGGCGCCGAAAAACTTCCCCGGCCGGGTGAACCCTGAGCTTGCTGGAACGAGTTCGCTTTTCGTGGCGTTCGTGTCTTTCGTGGTCTCAACTGCTTTTTCGAGGTTCACACCCACGCGTCTCCCGTCGCGGGTTTTGCAGTCTCGGTCGTGGCTGCCGCCGTCGCCGCCCCGGCCGTCACCGTCGCCGGATCGCGGCGCAGGAAGCGCATCCAACTGTCGCCGTGTTTCAGCGCCTTCAGTTCGACCCACGGCGGCGAGATCGTCACGGCGTCGCGCTTGGCGTGGCCAAGAATGAACAGCCCATCGGGCGTGATCAGGCCGGGCAGGAACGGGTCGTCGAGCAGCTCCTGCGCGAGCGACTCGGAGCGTTCGCCCTTGGTTTTCTCGCCGTAGGGCGGGTCGGCGACGATCAGCGAGAACTGCCGCTCGCCGGAGGTGAATTGCGCGAGCGCTTGGAAGGCATCCTGTACGCGCAGTTGCAGGCGCTCGCGCGGGAGGCCGACGGTTTCGCAATTCTGCCGCAGCACCTGCGCGTGACGGCGGCTTTTCTCGACGCACACCGCCAGTTCCGCGCCGCGGCTGAGGCAGTCCAGGCTCAACGCGCCGGTGCCCGCGAACAACTCGAGGACGCGCGCGCCCACCACGCGGTCGCCGAGGCTGTTGAAGACCGCCTGCTTGACCAGGTCGGGCGTGGGCCGCACGTCCAGACCCTTGGGAACTTTGAGAATACGGCCCGCAGCCGTGCCACCAGTGATGCGCATGGCGGCATCAGAACACGTTCCGTCGGTTGGGAAAATCCTTTTGCATGAACGGTGCGATGGAGCGCGGCATTTGTGCCGCTTCAGCATGCTGCCTCCCGGGAGGATGCGAACGCGGTGCGGTGCGCGGACGCTGAAGCAATCGGACGCAGCAGTGGGAGGATGTAGCCGCCGAGGTGACGAGGCGGACGTTCGGGGGTGCAGGTGCGGGGGAATCCGCCTCCTCACGTCGGCGGCTACGTCGCTCCCCGCCTCAGAAAGCAATCTGCGCGAACACCGACCCATACGCGTCGTGCTCCGGCTGCTTCCGAAATTCCGGCGTGCGGAAGACCTGCGTGAAGCCGATCAGACAGCGCCCCAGTTGCACCGCGAAGCCCGTCCGCAGTTCGCCGATGAACGGCTCCTTCTCCACGCGCTGGCTCGACTGAAAGAGATTCCCATCCAGAAAAATGTTGTGTGCCACCAGGCGTCCTTCCGTGCCCACGAAGGCGAAGACCCCCAGTCGGCGCGACCACTCAATCGGGCCCGGCGGCAGCCCGCCCTCAGGCGTCGTCAGCGAATCCACCGTCTGCAGACCGAAGTTGCCGGGCAGATTCCAACCGATGCGGAACATCCCGCCGAAGCGCAGCGATGTGTCCACGTTGCCCACGCTGAAACCGCCGCGCGGAATCAGGTCGAGCGCGAACCGATCGGTCAAATGCGTCCGGAACAGATGCGAGCGCTCATATTTCAAGTTCAGCCCCGGCTCGGTCCGGAGTTGGTGGCTCCAGCCTTGGGGCAGCGGCCGGCCGCGCAGTTCATGCACCCACGTCTGCGCCTCTTTGGCGAGCGACTCCGGGCCGACGATGCCGAGGTCGATGGCGAAATTTTCCAGCACCGGCGTACCGCCGCGCGTCTCGCCGCGCCGCTGGAGGATCAACCCGGTGTAGAGCCAACCGCCGTAGGGCCGGTCGCCAGGAAGCAGGGCGCTGGTCCGAATGTTGGCCGGGGTGTACATCGACTGACCGACCTGATAGCCGAACTTGAGCGCGTTCGGCCGATACGCCACCGCCGGCACCTGCTCCACCATGCGCGCCACCACGCGGGGCACGTCGCCGTCGGCTTGGAGGTAGGAGAGTTTGAGGCCCTGGGTGTAGTGGCGGTCGGTCTTCACCACCATGTCGTTTTCCTCGAGCACGGAGAAAACCCGGCCTTGATTGGTGGCGATCAATTGCGCCCGCGCCAGGTGCGGCGAACCGCTCACCAGCAGAATCAGGCCGCAAGCCAGCGCGCGCAGGCCGGCGGTCAGATCGTGGCCGGTGGTTGGCAGGGAAAGGGCGCGGGCGAGCTTGCTCATGCACCGAAATTGTGGTCCCGCGCCGGGCGAGCAAAGAAAAAAACGGCCGCCCCGCGCGGGACGACCGATGCGAAATGGTCGCTAGGAAAGGGCTTACGTCGTCACCGTGTCGCCGGCCTTTTACCGTACGCTGGCAGTCTCTGGCCATTTCTGCGCGGGCAGCGGGTGAGTCTCGCGGGCTGATTCGGGAGAGGTGCGGGGAATCCGAGTTGGGTTGCACGACGCGGCGTGGGGAGGTTCGGACGGGCCTCTCGGGGAAGGAGGTTAGAATCTCGTTACCCCGACTCAACCAAGGGTTGGGAGCGTGGGCGGAACATTTTCGCCCGGTTCCGGCTCGATGACCGGTGCTTTTTTGCGTCGCTTTGCGTTCTTTGAGGGCATTCCCCGGCGGGCTTCGGATCAAAAGGTCCCGATGTCTTGGAATGAAATCACGGTGACGGGGACGGCGGCGTTGAGCAGTTGCCGGCGCAGAGAGCGGTCGTCCCAGACCATTTTCACCAACTCGTGATCGGGGAGGACGAGGGTGAACAATTCGGAGCCGAGCGCGAATTTCAGCCGGCTGTCGAACCGTTTCGCCGGGTCCGGCACGAAGTACGATTTATCGTGGCGGACGATGCGCCATTCGCGTTCCTCGAGGAAGTTGAGCACGGGGCCGAAGTAGCGCGTCGGCGCGCGGGGCTTGGGTGCGGCGGGCGGCGGGGTGACGGGTGGTGGAGCGGGCCGGGTTTTGGGACGGCGCGGACGCGGGGCGGCGGGGGAGGCGAGGGGTTTGGCGAAATGCAGGAGGTAGAAGGCGTCGCGAAACGCGAGCGTGGCGGCGCGCGACCGGGTGCCCGACGTCGGCTGCGATTCACGAAGAAACTCGTGCAGCGCGACCAGGGTGCGGAGAAATACGCTCCGGCCGGTGTGGCGGAAATAGGTGACCGGCTGGCCGCCGTGTTTGATGACCCACGGCTTTGAGAAGCCCAGCGCCATGCGTCCGTAGCGGGTGCTGTGCGGCCGGCTTTCGGACAGCGACCACTCGGTGAAACAGGCGAGCGGGAGGTCGAGCGAAACGACGTGGCCGTCGCAGGTCAGTTGCTCGGGAGTGCGCGGGGGTTTGACCACGAGGCCGTTTTTGAAATCGTCCCTGAGGTAAGCGAGATACCGCTGGCGCGCCGCCGCGACGGACAGGGATCTGGCGCGGAGTTCGCGGTCGATGTCGGAGCCGAGCCAGTGGAAGAGCTGGCGTTTGTGGAGGTCGCTGAAGTCGCCGGCGCGGGTGGGAGTGGGCATGCGTTGGTGGGTGGGAGGTTAGGGAAGGCAATGGCGGCGGCCAAGCAAAAGCGGACCATCGCGGTGGGCTGCGGATGCGCCCATGGGTGCAAGTTCAGCTTCTGCAACCTTGCCCTGCGAAGGAACATCTGGGACTAACTCCGCCCTGAGCAAAGCCCATCTATTGGAGCGCATCACGATCGAGCCGGGCAAGTGTGGCGGCCGGCCGTGCATCCGCGGCCAGCGGCTGCGCGTAAAGGACGTGCTGGAGCTCCTGAGCGCCGGAGCCAGTTACGAGGAGATTCTGGCCGACTACGCGTTTCTGAAGCGCGAGGAGCTTCAAGCTGTCGTTGTGTTTCAGAGCGGAAGCGGCTTACTCTCGCCCCATGAAATTCCGCATTATTCGCCAGTCTGACGAGGACGGCGTCTTCGTCGCCGAGCGCCCACTGCTGCCGGGCTGCATTTCACAAGGCGCGACGCGGTAGGAGGCGTTGGCCAAAGTTCAGGACGGCAGCGGCGGTTATCTCGCCAGCTTGAAGAAACTCCGCAAACGAGTATGGGCCGCTCACTGGAACGCAATCACCCCATGAAAGAAATCACCTTCCGTATGGAGGCCTGCCGCGAAACCGGCGGCTACGTCGCGCGCTGGGACGCTCCGGGCGGTGGCGGCATCACCACGCAGGGCGATAGTTTTGGCGAGTTGCAAGCGATGGTCACTGATGCGGTGAAAGGGTACTTTGACGCCAGTCAACGTCCCAGCCGGGTTCGCCTCCACTTCGTCGAAGACCCGTTGCTTGCCTTGGTGTGAAACTGCCCCGCGATGTCCACGGGACCGAGGCGGTCAAGGCCTTGCCACGCCTTGGTTTCGTTTGTCTGCGCCAGGCCGGTTCCCACATCATCATGCGGCGCGAGAGTCGCACGGTCGTCGTCCCACAGCACAAGCCTATCAAGCCGGGCACGCCGAAGGGTCTCACCGAACAGGCGGGTTTGAGCGTGGAGGAGTTTACCGCTCAACTCTGCCCCACGGCTTCACCAGCGTTGTATTCGTTGGCGGGAACCGTTAATTATTTTGCATGAAGCTCAAAATTACCGCGCAGGTTCATCGGGAGGGCAAGTGGCATGTGGCCTTCTGTCCCGAGTTTCCCGAGGCCAATGGGCAGGGTGAAACCGTTGAGGCGTGCGTGCAGAGCCTCCGGGACGCGATTGACCTCCTCTTGGAAGACCGCCGCGAGGACGCCACCCGCGCGATGCCCAAGGACACCCAGGTGCTGGAACTCGTGTGAAACGCCGGGAACTCATCCGCCACTTGGAAAAGCACGGACGACCATTCAAGCGCGAGGGCGCTTCGCACACGATTTACTGGAATCCCCAGACCGGCAGGCGGGAACCGGTGCCACGCCATGCCGAGATTCCCGACCTGCTGGCCCGCAAAATTTGCCGCGCGCTGGAAATTCCCGAACCTTGACACTTAACCACCTTTGAACCTGCTCGAAGTCCGCAATCTCAAAGTCCACTTCCCGGTCAAGCACGGCCTGTTCAGCCGCGTGCGCGAGCATGTCAAAGCGGTGGATGACGTGAGCCTGGCCATCGCGCCGGGCGAGACGCTCGGGCTGGTCGGCGAGAGCGGCTGCGGCAAGACGACGCTCGGGCGCGCGATCATCCGGCTGCTCGAGCCGACGGCGGGCAGCGTGTGGCTGGACGGCGAGGACATCGCGGGTTTGAGCAGCGGCGAGCTGCGCGCGCGGCGGCGGAAGTTGCAGATGATTTTTCAGGATCCCTACGGCTCGCTGAATCCGCGCATGACGGTCGGACAGATCATTGGCGAGGCGATTGACATTCACAAACTGGCGGACAGTCCGGCGGCGCGGCAAAAGCGCATTGATGAGCTGCTGCGCGGCGTGGGCCTTGATCCCTCGCATTCGCAGCGGTATCCGCACGAGTTCAGCGGCGGGCAACGGCAGCGCATCGGCATCGCGCGGGCGCTGGCGGTCGAGCCGAAGCTGATCGTGTGCGACGAACCGGTGAGCGCGCTGGATGTGTCGGTGCAGGCGCAGATCATCAATTTGCTCCGGGATTTGCAGGCGGCGAAAGGGCTGGCGTATTTGTTTATCGCGCACGATCTGGCGGTGGTGGAGCACATCAGCCGGCGCGTCATGGTGATGTATCTCGGGAGGGTTGTGGAGCTGGCTGATTCGCGGACGATCTGCCGCGAGCCGGCGCATCCGTACACGCAGGCGCTCATTTCCGCGGTGCCGGTGGTGGATCCCGATTCCAAACGCAAACGCATCGTGCTGCCGGGCGATGTGCCGTCGCCGATCAATCCGCCGGGCGGCTGTCCGTTTCATCCGCGCTGTCCGGTGGCCGAGGCGCGGTGCAAGACGGAGGTGCCCGCGTTGCGCGAAATCAAGCCGGGACATTGGGCGGCGTGCCATCTGGCGAAGTAGTTTTTGAATAGGTGCGGAGGGGGGCTAGTCGGCTTGGGGCGCGTTCCCCGACGGAGCGCCCCGACGGTGCTAACACTAGATTCTGATGACTCCTGATTTGACCAAAAAGACGATGGTCCCGCGCCCGGAGCGGGAGCTGGCCTTCACCCTGATCGAGCTGCTCGTGGTGATCGGCATCATCGGAATTCTCGCGAGCATGTTGTTGCCGACGCTGGCGGCGGCCAAGGAAAAGGGGCGCAAAATCGTGTGCCTCAACAATATCAAGCAGGTCGCTTTGGCGGGGCAGTTGTATGCGGACGACAACGAGGAGAATTTTCCGCGCCGCGCCGGCAATGGCCCCACCCGCCAGAACTGGTCCAGCCTGCTGCAACCGATTCTTGAGAATCTCAACATTTACAAATGCCCCAGCGACACCAACAAGCCGGCCACCTTTGGCTCCGGCTCAACGTTTCCCGGCGACAATGCGCCGCGCAGCTACATCATCAACGGGTGGAACGACTGGTTGATGGTCAAATTTCCAACACCGTCTTGGAATGCGGCCTCCAATGCGGTGCGGCAGGATGAGATTCTGCATCCCACGGACACGATCTTTTTCGGCGAAAAGGAGTCCACCTCCGGCCATTGGTACATGGATTACAACATGGGGGATGATTACCGGGAACTGGAGCTGGGGCGGCACAACCGCAGCTTCAAGGACCCCACCAGCAACTCCGGCGGCTCCAATCATGCGTTCGCCGACGGCAGCGTCCGCTATTACCGCTACGGCAAGGCGTTCGACCCGCTCAACCTCTGGGGGGTCACCGAGGATTGGCGTACGAACGGGGTCGCGATTTTCCCCTGAACCGGCGGCACGGCATTTTCCCCTGTATTTATAGGGTCCGAACGCGTTCCTTTGAATTTCGTTTCCGCCCGTTTAGTCCGAGACGCGCTGCCGGAAGGAACTCGCATCGGACTGCAAATTTCCATCGGCGGAATCGGACATGCCGGCAGATTTATCCGGCCAGACCGACCCTGAATGACACCACCATGAACTTCTGTTGCCCGCCCGCCAAACGCACGCCCCACGCCGCCGCCTTCACCCTGATCGAGCTGCTGGTCGTGATCGGGATCATTGGCATCCTCGCGAGCATGCTCCTCCCCGCGCTCGGTTCGGCGAAGGAAAAAGCCCGCCGCATGTATTGCGTGAACAACCTGCGGCAGGTCGCTTTGTCGGCCACGCTCTATGCGGACGACGATCAGGATCGGTATCCGCGCTTTGCGCCCAGCACGGCGGGAACGCGGAACTGGCCGGACCTCGTCATCTCGTATCTCGACAACGTGAAATCGTTCAAGTGTATGAGCGACACCAACGCGCCGCTGACGTTTGGCACCGGTTCCGCCCGCCCTGGCGACGCCGCGCCCCGCAGTTACATCATGAACGGGTGGAACGATTTCATCATGACCAACGGGGTGCCGGGTTCGCCCGGTGGCAATCCCATCAATAACAACACGAATGTCATGCTCTCCACCCAGATTATCTATCCCGTGGACACCGTGTTTTTCAGTGAGAAAGCGATCGATTCACGCCACTACCGCATGGATGACATGGACGGCGACTCTTATCAGGAGCTCGAACTCGGCCGACACAGCCGGGTCAGCGTCGGCCCGAACATGAACCAGGGCGGTTCCAATCACGCCATGACCGATGGCAGCGCGGTCTATTTC
Source organism: Akkermansia muciniphila (assembly GCA_945861535.1). Classification (GTDB taxonomy): domain Bacteria; phylum Verrucomicrobiota; class Verrucomicrobiia; order Limisphaerales; family BJHT01; genus BJHT01. The sequence goes on from CAMAUZ010000056.1 coordinate 10,996, forward strand.
AAGTACGGCAAGGCGTTTGATCCCAAGAATCTCTGGGGCACCACGGATTGGTGGCGCATCGGCGGGGCGGGGGTTTATCCCTGAGCGGCGGCCGCTGAATGAGCCGCCTTCCCCCTGCGATGATCCACCTCCAGCCGCCGCGAGGGCGGCTGGTTTAATCAGGTTGCCAAACGCCAAACCGCTCGTCTATTTTCCGCCCGCATGAACCGATTTTTCTGGGCCGCCATCCTGTCGCTCCTGACCTTTGCGCCAGCGACGCGCGCCGATGGTCCCGACGACCAATACGTCCAAGCCTACCGTTTCATCCAGCAGGGTGATGATCTCAAGGCCGGTGGCAACGGTCGGGGCGCGCTCGAGCGCTACTACTCCGCAGAAGAGGAATTGCGGAAAATCCAGCGCATGGCCCCCGACTGGCAGGCCGCCTTGGTTCGCTATCGCCTCAATTCGGTCGTGGCCCTCATCGCGCCGCTGGCCAAGCAATTCCCCGACGTCCAGCCCCCGAGCGGCCAGCCCGTGGCCGTCGCGCCGACGACCACTCCCAAGCCGGGCACCAAGGCCGGACCGGCCACGGTCGCACCCGGAACCGCCGCCGCCGCCGCAATCTCCGCGACCGGTTTTGAGCGGCAGTTGAAATTGAAAAACGAAGAACTCATCGCGCTCCGCACCGAGAAAGCCAGCATGGAGGCCGAGTATCAGGCCCGGCTCAAGGAGGCCCTCGCCGCCCAAACTTCGGGGACCGATCCGCGCGAAGTCATCAAACTCGAGGACCGCGTCAAGTCACTCCAGAAGGAACTCGACCTGCAGAAATTGAGTTTCGAAAAAGCCACCAAGGCCACGGCGCAGCAACTCCAGTCCGTGGACACTCTCACCAAAGAACGCGCCGCCCTCGAAAAGCGGGTGCAGGAACTCACCGACAAAAACGAAAACAAAACCCTGCGCGCCGAAAACGACTCCCTCAAACAGCAGACCGCGGAACTCAATCGCCAGATGGGCAACCTCCCCAAGCTCGAGGAAATGCGCCGCGAGCTGACCCTGCTCAAGGCCGAACTCAAGGCCCAGACCACCCTCAACGAAACGCTCGCCCGCGATAATAAGAAGATGGAGCTGCTCCTCACGGATCTCCCCGATCTCAAGCCCGGCCAGCGGTAAACTCCGCCCCACCCGGCCCTGCCCCATCGCCCCCTCCGCAGTCCCGCCGTTCCGTCGCCTCCGTCCGCCTGCATGCTCCGCCAGTTCGCCCACGAACTCCGCATCACCACCCGCGGTCAGGGCTTCCACGAAGTGACCGCGGAAATCCGCCGCTTCGTTCACGACCACGCCATCCAGACTGGCTTGCTTACGCTCCATCTGCGTCACACCTCCGCCTCGTTGCTCATTCAGGAAAACGCCGATCCCGAAGTCCGCCGCGACCTCGAACGTTTCTTCTCCCGCCTCGTGCCCGTCGGCGACGCCCTCTTCCGCCACACCAGCGAGGGCGACGACGACATGCCCGCCCACGCCCGCACCGCCCTGACCGCTGTCAACCTCAGCCTCCCCATTCGGTACGGCGAACCCGTCCTCGGCACCTGGCAGGGCATCTTCATCTGGGAACACCGCCACCGCGGCCACCAGCGCGAACTCGCGCTCCATCTCCTCGGCGAATAGCCAGATACCTGAGTCCGCGAACCGGCGAATACGCTCGCCAACCCCGCCACCCGCTGGCAATTTCCGCGCGCTTTTCAAACCCTGCGACGACATGCCAAACCTCTTTTTCCGCTCCGCCCTCGCCCTGCTCCTCGCCTCGTTCCCACTGTTGCCCGGCACCCTCGCCGCCGCTGAAAACAAAGGCCCGCGCTTCGGTTTCACCGGTCCGGAAATCTTCCCCCTCGACCAGCAGATCGGCCAGCTCCACGCCGCCGACCTCGACGGCGACGGCCTCCGGGAACTGATCGTCGTCAACAACACCCGCTCGAAAATCACCCTCCTCTACAATCAAACCGGCAAAGCCAATCTCGCCGCCAAAGCCGCCCCGGCCTCCCGCCGCGACCTCAACGAACTCCCCCCCGGCTCCCGTTTCCGTGTCGAATCCATCGCCTCCGAAAAACGCATCGCCAGCCTCACCGTCGCCGACCTCAACGGCGACGGCCGCCCCGACATCGCCTACTACGGCGAACCCAAGGAACTCGTCGTCCTCTACAACCTCGGCACCAACGGCTGGAGCCAGCCCAAACGCTGGCAGATCGAGGACGGCCAGCTTTCCCCGAACATCCTCACGCACGGCGACCTCAACGGCGACAAGCGGAATGACCTTATTCTACTTGGCGAAAACCACATTTACTTCCTCGCCCAGCAGGCCGACCACACGCTCGGTGAACCCGAAAAAACCCCCTTCAGCGGCTCCGTCAAATCCGTGCAGGTCCTCGACATCAACGGCGACGGCCGCGACGACCTCCTCCTCGTGAACTGGGAAAACCCCGCGCCCTTCCGCTTCCGCCTGCAAAATTCCGCCGGCCAGCTCGGCCCCGAAGTTCACTTCACTTTTCCCCCCGTCCGCTCGTATTGGGCCGACGACCTCGACGCCGATCACAAAACCGAAATCATCACCATCGCCCAGCAATCCGGCCGCGCGCAGATTTCCAACTTCCTCCAGAAACCCGCCGAAGCCCTCTCCGGTAAACTCCTTCAGGGCCAGTTCCAAGTCCTCCCCATCAACCGCTCCGACAAAGCCCGCCGCGGCATGATTTGGGCCGATCTCAACGGCGACCAGTTCACCGACCTTCTCGTCGCCGAACCCGACAGCGGCCAGCTCACGCTCTTCCTCCAGCAGCCCGACGGCACCTTCGCCGCCCCGCGCAGTTTCCCCTCGCTCTCCGGCATCAGCGAAATCGCCGTGGCCGACTGGAACGGCGACGGCAAGCCCGACATCTTCCTCCTCAGCCCCGAGGAACGGCAGGTCGGCGTCACCCGCCTCGAAGCCAACGGCCGCATTCCCTTTCCTGAAATTCTCCCCCTCGAAGGCCGCCCCCTCGGCCTCGTCGTCGGCGCCCTCCAACCCGGAGCCAAACCCACCGCCCTCCTCATCACCGACCTCGATGGCAAACGCTCTCTCCACCTCCGTACCGCCGACGGCAAAGTCAAAACCCAGAAGCTCGGCGACACCTTCAAATCCAATCCCACCTCCCTCGCCCTCCACGATGTCGATCAAGACAGCCTCGCCGACCTCGTCGTCCTCATCCCCTACGAAAAGGTGAAAATCCTCCGCCAGGTCAAAGGCAAAGACTTCGAGGAACTGGACATCGCCCCGCCCGGCGGCGTCGTCGAGCAACCCTGGTTCAGCGCCGCCGACGTCGATGCCGATGGCAAATCCGAACTCCTCCTCGCCCAGAAGAATTTCGTCCGCGCCGTCCTCCTCCAGCCCGAACCCAAGCCCGCCGGCGCGACGAACAAGACCGTCTGGAACTTCCTCGTCAAAGACCAGATCAACGGCTCCGCCAACCACTCCCGCATCGTCGCCGCCGCCGCCGTCCCCAACCGCGGCACCAACCAATCCAGCCTCTTCCTCCTCGATGCCGAACGAAAGCTCCTCACCCTCAGCGAACGCGATGCCGCCGGCGTCTGGCGCGTCGTGCGCAACCTCCCGCTCCCCGTCACCGACTTCACCACGCTCCGCAGCATCAACCTCGCCGCCAAGCAACCCAACAGCCTCGCCTTCCAAGGCATCAACGCCGCCGCCTGGCTCGTCTTCAACGGCCTCGTCTGGGACATCCAGGAACTCGACGGCTACGAAACCCCCATCAAAGACGGCCGCCTCATGGACGTCGTCACCGGCGACCTCAACAACGACGGCCGCAAAGACCTCGTCTTCCTGGAGACCGCCAAGAACCACCTCGACATCGTCACCTTCGAGAAACCCCACCAGCTCAAGCCCTCCGACCGCTGGCAGGTCTTCGAAGAGCGCACCTTCCGCAGCCGCCGCGGCGACGCCCCCGAACCCCGCGAAGCCCTCGTCGCCGACCTCAACGGCGACGGCAAAAACGACCTCGCCGTCATCGTCCACGACCGCATCCTGATCTACCTGCAGGAATAATTTCTCCCCTGTAGGAGACGACGTCAGAAGATTCCGAGCGCCGAGACCGCGCATTGCTGCCGGGGCGCACGGGAGTGGGACAACGGAGTTACGGGCAAAGGAATGGAGGCAAAGGAATCGGGGATGGGAAAAAGATTTTGTCTTCATTCCTTTGCCTCCATTCCTTTGCCAAATCAGTTTCGGGAACGGGGTTCAAATTCAGGGTGGGAAGGACGCGTTCGACATCCCACGTCAAAGCTACCTCAACGCCATGATGCCGCCCGGTTTGGTGCTTGAACCCTCGCGCTTCCCTTGAGCTTTGAGCTTTGCCCTTGGAGCTTTTCCACTTTCCACCTCAGCCATTGCTTGCGCCAGCCTCCACGTCCGTCGCCTCACTCCCCATCTCACCCGCATACTCCGTCGCGATCCCGTCCGCCTCCAGCCCCTGTCGCCGCAGCCATCGCACCAACTCCTCGACCTGCCCGTGCGTGACCAAGACGTGCCGCGCCTCGGACGTCTGGATCGCCGTCATCAACCCGTTCCAGTCGGCGTGATCCGAAAATACAAACCCACGCTCAACGTTCCGCTGGCGCCGCCGGACGCCGAGCACCTGCATCCCGCCGGAAACCAGCGCCGTGGACACCGGCCCCAAAGACGCCAGCCACGCCGCATCCTCCGCCATCGCCGGGGGCGCCAGAACCAACCCGCGCCCCTGCGCCGCCCGAACCGCGTCTGCCGCCGCCGGCACCGTCACGGGCAGTTCCACACCCGCCGCCGCATACGCCGGCAGAAACCGCCGCGCCGCCCCCTGCACAAACAACGGCCCCATCTCTGCGTCCAGCCCCGCCAGCAACCGCTGCGTCATCCCCAGTCCGTCCGCCAGCAGCACGCTCGTCCGGCCCGCCGCCTGATTGCGCAGCCACCACTCATCGATCTGCCCGAAGATCACCTGTGGACGCCGCCACTGAAACACCGGCATGGCAAACGTCGCCTCCGTCACAAACACGTCGCACGGCACCGGCACAAATGGCTCGCACGTCGGATCCGTCGCCAGCTTGTAATCGCCGCTCACCACCCAGACTTCCCCCTTGAACTCCAGTCGGATTTGCGCCGAACCCAGAATGTGTCCGGCCGGAAAAAACGCGACCTCCACCCCGTTCAAATCAATCGGCTCCCCATACGGTTGTCCTTGGATATAAGCCGCCACCCCCATCCGTTCCCGCAGCAACCCCACCCCCGGCTCCGCCGTAAGATACGCCTCGCTCCCCGCCACTGCATGATCCGCGTGCGCGTGCGTGATCACGGCGCGGTCCACCGCCTTCCATGGGTCGATGAAAAAATCGCCCGCTGCGCAATACAACCCGTGACTGGTGGATTCGATTAACAAAGCCGCCGAGCCTACCGCAGCCCGTCCGCCGTGCAACTGCCGCCTGTCCGTTTCACCGCCGTGCGGAGCCGAAATGGCCGGTTTTTCTATTGCATCAGGGACTGAAGGGCCTACGGTGCGCGACTCGATTTGGAATTGGAATTTGCATGAACTCAGAACTAACCAAGCTCGCCCAGACCAAGGTGCTCAACCCGAACATCTTGATTAACCTTGTTTCCCGCCGGGTGCGCCAGCTCAACGCCGGTGGCGGCGACGCCAGCCGCCCGTTGGTGAGCGACACCGCCACGCTGGGAGCCGCGGACATCGCGTTGCGCGAACTGTGTGAGGACAAGATGACCTTCGAGATGAACGAGCCGGAAGTGCTCGCGGCCGCCAAGCCCAAGCGTCGTCGCACGGTCAAGCGCTGACCGCCGCCTCCCCCCCCGAATTACCGCCAGCCAGGAGGCCCGCCTTCTGGCTGGTTTTGTTTTATGGGTGACATCCTCACCAATCCCAAGGCCCGCCGCGATTACACCATCCTGGCGACCTTCGAGGCGGGCATCGTGCTGCACGGCACCGAGGTGAAATCCCTCCGCGCCGGCCGCGGCCAGATCAGCGATGCCTTCGCGCGGGTGGACAAGAATGAAGTCTTCCTCCACAACGCGCACATCGACGAATACGGCTTTGGCAACCGCGAGAACCATCAGCCCAAATCCGTCCGCAAGCTGCTCCTGCACAAGTCGGAGATCCGCAAGCTGGCCGAATACGCGTCCGCCAAGGCGCACACGCTGGTGCCGCTGTCGTTCTATTGGAAGGACCAGAAGGTGAAAGTCCTCCTCGCCGTGGGCAAGGGGAAGGCCGAGTTTGACAAGCGTCAGGACATCAAGGAACGCGAGGCCGACCGCGAGCTGCGCCGCGCGACGATGAAAGTTTCGCGGGGAAAATAGAGAGCAGCTCAAAGGCTAAAGCTCAAAGCTCAAGGGAAGGGCGAAGGGACAAGGTTCAAACCAGGGTCATCGGGGGCGAATCGCAGGTAGTAATCCGTTGCCATTCAGTCGGACGGAGGATGATGGACCACCGAGAGGCGATGAACACAGGGCGGCGGAGCCGCAACTCAAGGAGCGCGGCTGTATCCGCCAAGGACCAGCCGCAGCAGCCCCGAAACGTCGTGGGTACCCGTAGAAATCAGACGCTTCCCGTGCGGTCAACCTGCTGCGGCTGGTGCTCCGCGCACACGGCCGCGCCCCGCGAGAAATCCTCGCGGCGCGCGAGGATTTTATAGGGTTGCAGCACAGACGGCCGAGCCGCAGCCCAAGCGGAGCGCCCCATCCCGGTCGCAGCGGGTGGGGCGACAAGAAGGTGGCCAATTATTCCGACGACCGCCGCACAGCGCACCCGCAGCGGTCGGCTCCGACCACACCTTACGGTTTCACGAAAACCTGGATCGCCTTGATTGGGTACACCGGGGCCAATCCCGATAGCGTCCAGTCCGGGTCATCCACCGGATTGTTCCCGATGCCCACGTCCGCCGCGCCGCCCGTGCCGCCCCAGCGATTGAACGACAACAGCGTCTGCCCCGCGGGCACGTTGTGGATCTGCATCGAGCCGTAATCCCCCGCCACCGGCGTGTCGCCCCAGTCGAACAACGTGTTGCTCGCGCCCGGCACGCCCGGCGTGTTGGCCGTCGTGTAGCCGCCGGGCCAGAACTCGAGGTATCCGCCGCCCAAGCCCGTGCCATTCACGATCCCCGGCACCGACGACACCACATTCATATTCGCCACCGCCTGCTGAAAAAACGCACCGCTCGCCACCGTTGGCACCCCGAGCCGCCGGGCGTCGGGCACCGGCGCGGTCATCGAAACCCAGACAAACCGCAGCGGACTGTTGGTCGTCGCCAGCTCGAGATAATACGCCACCCGGCTGAATGGCAGCACCGTCGTGTGCCGGTCCACCGCGTAGGCCGGCGGCTGCGTGCCGTAGTTCGCGCCGCTCGGCACTTCCAGCGCATAGACGAGCGTGTAACCCGCCGCCTCCGCCACATTGCCCACCGCCCCGCGCGGGCGCGACCCCGTGAAGGCGGCGGCGAGATTGCGCGCGATCCGCGCGGTCCGCGCGCGGTCTGTGACGCGATTCACGGTCACGTTGTAATTCGCCAGCGCCGTCTGGGCCGTCGTCGTGAGCGTGACCACGCGCTTGGCCACGGGGTCCAGTGCCGCGCCCAATACCCGCACCCCGCCGGACACCGTGAAATTCAAGGGACTCGCCACCGAATCCGCCACTGGCTTGGTGAAGAACACGCACACTTTGTTCCCGCCCGGCTGCCCCACGGCGCGATACAGCGCCGGCGCATCATTCGAGCCGTCCCGCCCGATGACCCCGGTGATCGCCTTGAACCACCCGCCCGCCAGCTTCGTGTAGCCGCTTTGATTCGGATGCACGCCGTCCGCCAAATCGGCCGCGCCGACCAGGCTCCGCAAATCCACGAACGTCACCCGCCGCCCCAGCGCCGCCTGCCGCGTGACGATCCCCGGAATGTACGGATTAAACTGCGCCTGGATCGCCGCCTCCGTCCACGCGTCATCCGTGCGCAAGAGCAGATTGGAGACGAGGATGCGCGCATACGGTCGCGCCGTGGCGACGCGCACGATCAGGTTTTCCAACCGGTTTGTGGCGTTCGCCAAGTCGTAGTTTTGCGCGAAATCATTGGTCCCGATCAGCAGCAATACCACATCCGGATCGGGGTCCGCGTCCAGCCACAGGTCCAGCCCCGCGTTCAGTTGATCCATGCGAAATCCATTGTGCCCCTCGTGATCGCTGTCCGGCAGACCCGCCGCGCCATTGCTGGTTTTGGTGCCGACAAAATCCACCGCATACCCGGCGTTCACCAACCGCGCATACAGCGACGCCCGATAGCCTCCGGCCGCGCCCACGCCCGTCGTGATGGAATCCCCCAGCGGCAGAATGCGCACCGGCGCCGGCTGCTGGATCGAGGGAGCGCCGGAGGCCCCGTGCGCCGCCAGCCCCGACAAGCCGAGTAACAAACCCACCACCGCCGCACCGCAACGTGCGCGGTGGCGCAGCAGACTCCGGGTGGAAAACCAATCTTTTGCCAAACTTTTCATGGCGGAAACTACCACCACCTCAACCCGTTTGCCCAAAACCCGTCGCGCTTTTCGCTCTTGGCACCCGCCCCCACCGTCGCTCGCATCCCGGGCCGCAACGGCCCGCGCGCCGACCGTCTCAATTCCCGCCCACCGCGGGGTTCATCCACGGGGTGTCCGCCCAATACCAATCCGACGCCTTCATCTGGGCGACATGGCCATCCACAAAGGTAATGGTGCTCGTCTGAGAACTGCCGTGGCGCAGGTCCGGGCCGCACCAGTCCCGCCAGTTGTTATGCTGGGCCAAACTGCCGGCCAGCACGGCCACGCCAAAAGGATCGGTTTCGTTCGGATTGGTCAGAATCCAGCCGCCGGATTTGTAGAGCGAAGTCCTCGTGACACACAGCAATCCGTTGGTCGTGTTCACCGCCTGCGTGCCGCTGTCGGCCGCATAAACGGTGCCGGCGGGTTTCATGACTCGCTCGCTCGAGAACGGGGTCGCCTCGCGCGGCGAGATATTGAAATTCACCGCGTAATTGTTCGGGTTCTGACCAGCCGCCCAGATCCGCTCCGTCCCAAACCGCAAACTGCCGTTGATAACCGCCGGGCACCGAAAGATCGCAGGGGTCAGGGTGTAGGGCACGAGGCACTCGGTCCAGGTCGGACCGCGCGGCGCGGGAATGTTGTGACTCGGGGGGAACCGCAGATTCTGGTCATCCACATACAGCAGCATCGCCAACCCGATCTGCTTGGTGTTGTTGAAACACTATGGCGTCATAGGCCTTCTGTTTGGCGCGCCCCAGCGCCGGCAGCAGCATCGAGGACAGAATGCCGATGATGGCGATGACCACGAGCAATTCGATCAACGTGAAGCCGCCCCGACGGGTCGGGCGGGGCATGAGACCGGTGTGTTTCGTCGCGCCGCGGCTGCGCGAGCATGACTGGATCTTTGGGTTCATGGGCAAACAGCCTACCCCTCGGTCTGCGGAAGCCAAGCGAGGCTTTCGCGGTTTCCGCCAACCCCATTTGGAGCGCGGCATTCAGGCCGCTTCAACTTGTGGATCTCCTTGGTGACGCGATCGTGGAGCAACGGGCAAACCCTAAAATGGTTGAACCCCGCACGGGCTCGCGACCGGTCCCCGGTCGCAACGCGGGCCACCCGCTCACCGCGCCCACAACACCTTTAACAACAACCCCAGATACGACCCTTTGATCCGCCGATGGTAGCCCGGTTGATTTTCCTCCAGCACGCCGGCCAGCTCCCGCAGGTTGTAATACGGCACCGTTAACTGCGCGTGATGCGCCTGATGATAGCTGAAGCCGAACGGCGCAAAGAGGAATCGCTCCAATGCGTTGGTATCCACGTCGATGGTGTCCTGCGGGGCCTCGGCCAGATTCGGAATCGGCGGGCCGGGGAAGAAATAATTGTAGCTGTGCTCGAGAAAGGTCCGCGCCCGGTCCATCCCCAGCGCGATCAGAAAAATCGGGAAGAACCAGAAAACAAAATAGGCCCACCACACCCAAAACCACGCAAAACCCGCCAGCACCGCCGTCTGCACCACGGCAATCGGCGCGAGTTGTACGAACACCGACTGCAAGTGCGCCACCACGCCGCCGCGGTCACCCACCGCGGCTCCCGCCGGCTTCGCCGTGTCATCGCCGAACAGCTTCCGGTGGAACTTCACATAAATGTCCACGAACAAGCCCGCGAACAGCTTCCAGGTGCGCGGCCAGCCCGCCTTCACGGTGAGCAGCGGACGGTAGATATACCCATCGACGTCGTCCGCGATCGACTGCGGCGACTTGTGGTGATCCATGTGCGCCTTCCGGTAATTGAAGAGTGAAATGCCGACCAGCGACGCCGTCAGCAGCCCGATCGTTTCATTCAGCCACACCGGATGAAACAGCGTCTTGTGCGTCGCCTCGTGCGAGGCCATGACGAGCCGATATTGCATCAGCCCGATCAGCAGAAATGCCGGCACTGCGACCAACTCCAGCGGCTGCGTCCGTCCGAGCCACAGCGCCACGGCGATCAGCCCAAACGTCGCCGTCAGGTGCAGCACCGAATGCACGTTGGTCCGCCGCTGCCGCAGTTCGCCAATCTGATTTCGCAGTTCCAGTTGAGTCATAAATCCGCATCCCGAAGCGCCGCACCCGCGCCACCAAAGTCGCCACGCCCAAGAGAAAACGCCGCCCACCCCTTGTCAACCCTTCGTCCCGCGGGGCTTTCCCGCGAGCCACAGCTCCGGGGAAAAGAATCGCGCCGCCGCTTCAGCTACGGCGGCGGTGGTGTCAGCCACGACGGCAGGCTCGATAAACCGCTCCAGCGGTTGTGCCGACTGGCGTTCCCAAACATCCGACTGAAGTGCTTGTGTGAAAACGTAGCCGCCAGCGTGAGGCGACGGACGGACCGCACGCGAATCACGGGGAAGTCCGCCTCGCCACATCGGTGGCGGCGGCGTGCCAAGGGAATTTTCATATAGGCTGTGAAGCCGGATGCGGATGAGACGGCGGAATCGGCTGCAAGAAACCGAGCGGCACCCGCCGCCCGCGGTCATTCCAGAAAGGGCTTTCCTTTCGCCGGGGCAACCCGACAATCCGCCCCGACAACGCTGGAGCACGGCCGATGGCCCTGTGCCGCCTGTCGAATATTCACATGGCTGAAGCCAAGAAATCGCTAAAAATGGTGCCGTGCGGCGGGTGTGGTTCGAAGAACTTCATCCCCAGCGACCTCCCCAAGTTTCAAACCATTCCCTGCAACAAATGCGGACATCCGGTGATGATGGCGGTCCGGCTGCGGCATTTTGAACTGCGGGAATTCATCGCCGCCGGCGGCATGGGCTCGGTGTACCGAGCGTACGACACGGTGCTACAACGGTTGGTGGCCGTGAAGTTGATGAAGAAGGATCTGGCCGAGGATCCCGCGTCCATGGAGGCCTTTTACCGCGAGGCCCGCGCGGCCGCCGGTCTCAACCACACCAACATCGTCCACATCTACGCGTTCGACGAAGTGGACGAGCAGCAGTTCCTGGTGATGGAGCTGGCCGACGCCGGCAGCCTCGACAACCGCATCGAAAAAGAAGGCCGCGTGGACGAGCTCTACGTGTTGGATGTCGGCATCAAGATGGCCTCGGCCCTTGATTGTGCGCTGAAAAAGAAGCTCCTCCATCTCGACCTCAAGCCCGCCAACATTCTCTTCAACACGGACGGCGAACCCAAGCTCGTCGATTTCGGCCTCGCCCAGCGCATCGACGTGGAAAAGGAAAAAGACTCAGCCCTTTTCGGCACCCCGTATTACATCGCGCCCGAGCGCATCAGCGAACAGCGCGAAGACCATCGCTCCGACATTTACAGCCTGGCCGGCACGCTCTACCACGCGCTCACCGGCCACGTCCCGTTCGACGCCCCGGACATGAACGACGTCGCGATGGCGCATGTGAGCACGCCGTTGACCGCCCCCAATCTCGTCGTGCCGGAAATCAGCAAGGAAACCAACGAGGCCATCGTCACCGCGATGGCCAAGGCCCCGGACGAACGCTACCAGTCCTACGACGAGTTCATCATGGCCATGACCGCCGCCCGCAGCCATCTGCTGGTGAAACGTTTCCGGCCCAACGGCTGAGTTCCCCTCGGTGCTGCCCGGCGCGCGCCCGCCCCCCCGGTAGCACCTTGCCCGCAATCGAGGAGACGCTGGAAAGTCGCAGCGCTCGCGAGTTCGCGACCGCTGCGGCCGGGGACCGCCCACAGGTCAGCCCCCGGCCCCATTTTTCCGCCCCGCCATTTTTCTGCCGGCGCCCGCCCCGCCTATTTCAGCTCCCCCCGCAGCCGCGCCAGCATCGCCTGCATCGCCTGCAGTTTCTCCGGCTGTTCGGCCGCCAGATTTCTCTCTTCCGCGAGATCCGCCGCGAGATTGAAGAGCTGCGGCTGCTGCGGATTTTTCGCCGCCGCTTTGCCGGGCACAGCGGCGGCGCCGGCAGGACGGCCATACCCGCCACCCGCTCCGGGTTGCACCAGTTTCCACTGCCCCTCGCGCAGCCCGAACGGCCCCTTGGTGCCGCCGTTGTGCGCGACAAAATTTTCTCGCCCCGTGCGCGATTCGCCGAGCAACGCGGGCAGGACGTTCACGCTGTCCTGGCATTGCCCCGCCGGAATTTTCGCGCCGGTCAGGGCCGCGAACGTTGCCGGCATGTCGAGATGCGCGAAGAGCGCGTCGTTCGTCGTGCCGGGCCGGATGTGCCCGGGCCAGCGCGCGATGAACGGCACGCGATGCCCGCCCTCGAACACCGTGCCCTTGGTGCCGCGCAACGGCGCGTTCGGCGCGTAGTCGAACTTGCCCACGTCGGCGTAGCCGTCATCCATCACGCCGCCGTTGTCGCTGGTGAAAATGAGGAGCGTGCGGTCGGTGAGTTTCAGCTCGTCGAGTTTGGCGAGGAGCTTGCCGACGGTGTCGTCGAGTTCGTGGATCGCATCGCCGCGAATGCCGACCGGGCTGGAACCCTTGAAGCGCGGATGCGGCACGCGCGGCACATGGATGTTGTGCGTGGCGAAATAGAGGAAGAACGGCCCGCCCTGCTGGTCCTCAATGAACTTCAGCGCCTTGCCGGTGAAGGTGTCCGCCATGGTCTCATCCTTCCAGCGCGCCGCGTTGCCGCCGGTCATCCAGCCGATGCGCCCGACGCCGTTGACGATGGTCATGTCGTGGCCGTGCGTGTGCTTGAGCTTGAGCAGTTCGGGATTCTCGCGGCCCGTCGGGTCGGTGCCGACCTTCGCCTTGTAACTCACCGTGATCGGGTCCTTCGGATCGAGGCCGACGACGCGGCGGTTCTCGATGTACACTGTCGGCACGCGGTCGCCGGTCGCCGCCATGATGAACTGGTAATCAAAGCCAATATCCAGCGGGCTGGGCTTGATCTCGCCGTTCCAATCCGGGCCGCCCTCGGGGCCGAGACCAAGATGCCATTTGCCCACAATTCCCGTGCGATAGCCGCTTTGCTTCAACAGCGACGCCGCCGTGGTCGTGCCCGGCGGAATGCTCAGCGGCGCGTCGCCCGGCGCAATCGACGAACCCAGTTGCTGCCGCCACGAGTAGGCGCCCGTGAGCAACGCCCGCCGGGTCGGCGTGCAGGTCGAGGCCGGCGAATGCGCGTCCGTGAAGCGACAACCCTGCGCCGCGAGCCAGTCGAGATGCGGCGTCTGCGCGTGCCTGGCGCCGTAGCACGAGAGATCACCGTAACCGATGTCATCGGCGAGGAGGAAGATGATGTTCGGCCGCGGGGGCGAGGACGCGGGGGCGGGCGCGGCGGCCGCCGACGCAGCGGGCGCCACCAACATTGAAATCAGCGTGACGATGAGAGCGACGAGTTGGTTTTTCATAAATTATACGCGACCCGTTTTTTTGGCGGCCGCACCACGCCCGCGAGCCGACGGGCAATACCAACGCGGCCCACCGGCCGACGGTGTTGCGATGTGGCGCAGAGAGTTGCGGAGGCAACGGACCTTTTCCAGCACGACCGTGGAACGGCACGCTGCGGAGTGCGGCCGTCCGCGGCCGCGGCAACGTCCGCCCGCGCGGGGGTTGCGGACTGGGCGGCGTCACGCCGCGCTCCTCGTCGCCGCGCCCGCGGGCGGGCGCGTTCCGAGGGCGGGCGCGTTCCGAGGGCGATTCCGCGGCGGTCGCCGGACTTCGATGCGCCTGTTAAAGTTAGTCTCACCTATATGTTTTAGTTGACTCAATACCCATTTCCAGCAAAGTCCGCGGCCGTGACCGGCTCAGGCCGATCCGAACCGAACAACCAAACCAGTTATGAACATGCCTAGAAAACTCGCCCGTCTCTTCCCCGCCCTGCTGGCGGTGCTCACCCTGGCCACCACCGTCACCACGGCCGCCGAACGTAAAATCAAGGTGACGACCACCGTCTCGATGGTCTCGGATTTGGTGCGGCAGGTCGGCGGCGACCGGGTGGCCGTGGCGGGATTGATGGGTGCGGGCGTGGATCCGCACCTGTACAAGGCCACCGCTGCGGACGTCACGCGGCTCCAGCAGGCGGACGTGATCTTTTACAACGGCCTCGTGCTGGAAGGGAAAATGCAGGACATCTTCACCAAGCTGGCGCGGACCAAGAAGTTTGTTTACCCGGTCTCCGAGGCCATCCCCGTGGAGAAGCTGCTGGAGCCGCCGCAGTTTGAAGGACATTACGACCCGCACGTTTGGTTCGATGTGACGCTGTGGTCCGCGTGCGTGGAGACGGTCGTCAAGGGCCTCGCCGAGTTTTCACCGCCGGAGAAGTCCTATTTCGAGAAGCGCGGGCAGGAAGCGCGCGCGAAACTGGCGGACCTGCATCAATGGGCGCTCAAAAAGGCCGCGGAACTGCCGCCGGCAAAGCGCATCCTCGTGACCAGCCACGACGCCTACAACTACTTCGGCCGGGCGTATGGCTTCCAGGTCGTCGGCCTGCAAGGAGTCTCGACCGTGACCGAGGCGGGCTTGGCGGACATGGCGAAGCTGGTGGACTTCATCAAGAAGAACCAGGTCAAGGCGGTGTTTGTCGAAACGAGCGTGTCGCCCGCGACCATTCAGCGCATCAGCAAAGACGCCGGCGTGAAAGTCGGCGGCGAGCTGTTCAGCGACGCGATGGGCACGCCCGGCCAGATGGAGAACGGCTACGACCTCGGCACCTACGAAGGGATGATTAAGCACAACCTCACGACCATCGTCGGGGCGCTGAAGTAGCCGACTCACCACCAACCGCACTGACCTGCACTAATGAAGACGATGGGCATACAAGCCGAAGCGCTGCCCGCTTGGCTTCCCATCAGCGCCAGTTAGTGCCGGTGAGTGGTTCAATTTCCAACTCCACACAATTCCTGTCTCAGCCCATGAAACCAGTTCTCACCGCCGCCTTCCTCCTCACCACCGCCGCCGCCACTGCGTTCGCCGCCGACCCGGCGCCGGACAAGACACGCTACCACCTCTTCAACCCCACCCCGCTGCAGTCGATGCGCGAGATGGCCACCGACCGGCCCGACAAGACGGAGTCGCCCTACACCGTGGACGCCGGCCGTTTCCAAATCGAAATGGACTTCGTCAGCCACAGCTACGACCGGCACAACTCCGCCCGCGACGGCACCATCGTCCGCACCTGGAACCTCGCGCCCATCAACTTCAAGGCCGGCCTGCTGCACAACGTGGACGCGCAGTTCATCGTACAGCCGCACACTTACGTTCGCACCTCGGCCCCCGCCACCGGGGTGACGAGGCAGCAAGGTTTCAACGACTTCCTCATGCGCCTGAAGTGGAACCTCTGGGGCAATGACGGCGGCGACACCGCGTTCGCGTTGATGCCCTACACGAAGCTCCCCACGAATCAGGACCGGCTTGGCAACCGCAGCGTCGAGGGCGGCCTCATCGCGCCGTTCGCAATGGAACTGCCCGCCGGCTGGAGCCTCGGTCTGATGCCGCAGCTCGACATCGTGCGCAACACGGCCCGCAGCGGCTACCACCCGGAACTCGTCACGACCGTCAGCTTCGGCCACGACATCGTCGGCGACCTCGCGGGCTACGTGGAGTTTTTCCATAGCCTGAGCCTCGAACGCGGCGCGCCGTGGGTGGCGACCGTGGACGTGGGCCTGACCTATGGACTGACGAAGAACATCCAGCTCGACGCCGGCATCAACATCGGCGTGACACGCGCGGCGGATGACTGGAATCCGTTCGTGGGCATTTCGTGGAGGTTCTGAGATGTTGCGCCAGCCCAAGCCGGTGGTTGGTTTGCCGCCTATTCCGTGCGGCGTGTTCCGTGACTCCGGCCGGATGCGCTCAGCTGTTTTCACGCAGCACGCATCACGTTTCCTTCCCTCCCCATCCGTGCTTACATCCCCTTCGCATGACTGACGCGCCTCCACTTGAAATCCACGACCTCACCGTCGCCTACCACAAGAAGCCGGTGCTCTGGGGCATTGATCTCGTCGTGCCGCGCGGAAAACTCGTCGGCATCGTCGGGCCAAATGGCGCTGGCAAATCCTCGCTCATCAAGGCGGCGATGGGCCTGCTGCCGTTGAGCAGCGGCTGGGTAAAAGTCTTCGGTGAACCGGTCGCCAAGAACTTCCGCCGCGTCGGCTACGTGCCCCAGCGCGAGTCGGTGGACTGGGACTTTCCCGTGAGCGTGATGGATGTGGTGCTCATGGGCCGCTACGGCCGGCTCGGCCTCCTCCGCCGTCCGGGCAAGGCGGACCGCGACATCGCCCGCGAGTGTCTGGAGAAAGTAAAGATGCTCCCCTACGCCAGCCGCCAGATCTCGAACCTCAGCGGCGGCCAGCAACAGCGCGTCTTCCTCGCCCGCGCGCTGGCGCAGGAAAGCGATCTGTATTTCATGGACGAACCCTTCGCCGGGGTGGACGCCGCGACGGAGACGGCCATCATCGCGTTGCTGCACGAACTCAAGGACAAGGGCAAGACCCTCATGGTCGTGCATCACGACCTCCCGACCGCGCGCAATTACTTCGACATGCTGCTGCTCCTGAACATGCGCGTCGTCGCTTTCGGCCCCACGGAGCAGGTGTTCAACTACGAAACCCTCCAGCAGACCTACGGCGGGCGGCTGACCATTCTGAGTGAGGTGGCGGAGGCCGTGCGGGCGAAGGGGTAGCGGGGGAGCAGAGAGGAGAAGATAGAAGATAGAAGATAGAAGATAGAAGATAGAAGATCGGGGAGAGAAGGTGGGAGAGAGAAGAAAGTAGAGAGAAGAGAAGATTGAAAAAAACAAGTAAAGCGTATGGCTATTATCAGAAGCTTTAGAGAGTTGATTGCGTATCAGAAGGCGCGCGCGGCGGCGAAGGAGGTCTTCCACCTGAGCAAGCGGTTTCCGCGCGAGGAACGCTACTCGTTGACCGACCAGATCCGCCGCTCGTCGCGCGCGGTCGGGAGCATGATCGCCGAAGCTTGGGCCAGGCGTCGCTACGAAGCTGTGTTCGTGAACAAGCTCAACGAAGCCCAAGGCGAAGCGGCTGAGAGCCAGGGCTGGCTGGATAGCGCGCTCGACTGTGAATACATCACGCCCGCCGAACACTCGCGCTTCGACGCGCTGTTTCAAGAAGTGGGAGCCATCCTCCAAGGCATGATTGACCGCTCCGAAACCTTCTGTCCCCCAAGTGGGAAGAGAGCGGACAGAGAATAGAAGAGAGAAGGTATAATAGAGAGGATAGAGCATAGAAATGAACCATTCAGCGACCATCAGCGTGCGAACCAACCGGACCGCCGTCCGGCGACTCTCTCCGCTATCTTCTCTCCTCTCTCCTCTACCGTCTCCCCTCTTGCCTCTCTCCTCTACCTTCTCCCCGCTTTCCCGCCCCCTCTACCTTCTCTCCTCTCTCTTCTATCTTCTGCTTGGCGCGCCGAGCGCCCACGCGGCGCGCATCGGCGACATTTCCGAAACCAAACTCTGGGAGCAGGCCCTCCGCTTCTTCACCTTCCAGGATCCCGCCGTGCGGTATGCGCTCGCCGGCTCGATGCTGCTGGGGGTCACCTGCGGCCTGCTCGGCAGCTTCATCGTCGTGCGCAAGATGGCACTGGTCGGGGACGCGTTGTCGCACGCGGTGCTGCCGGGCGTGGCGCTCGGTTTCCTCTGGAACATGAGCAAGGACCCGGTCGCCATCTTCATCGGCGCAACCGTGGCCGGGCTGCTCGGCACGGCGGTGGTGAGCCTCATCAAACAGACCACCCGGCTCAAGGAAGACACCGCGCTCGGCCTGGTCCTCGCATCGTTCTTCGCCGTCGGCATCTGTCTGGTCACGATGATTCAGCGGCTGCCCACCGGCAACAAGAGCGGCATCGACAAGTTCCTCTTCGGCCAGGCCGCCGCGATCAGCGAGGGTGACGTACGACTCATGGCCGTAGTCACCGTGCTCGCCATCGCCACCATCGTCCTGGGCTACAAGGAATTTCTCGTGACCAGCTTCGACGCCGTGTTCGCGCGCGCCGTGGGCTTTCCGGTGCAGGTGATTCATTACACGCTCATGCTGCTGCTGGCGTTCGCAGTCGTCATCGCGCTCCAGGCCGTCGGCGTGGTGCTGGTCTCGGCCATGCTCATCACGCCCGCGGCGGCGGCCTATCTGCTGACCGACCGGATGAGCCGGATGCTGTGGCTGGCGGCGCTGTTCGGCATGGTGGCCGGCGCGGTGGGCGCCTTCCTTTCCTTCCTCGGCAACAACCTGCCCACCGGCCCGTTCATGGTTCTGGGCGCCACGGCGGTGTTTGGGCTGGCGTTCCTCTTCGGCCCGCGCCACGGCGTGGTGGCCAAGTGGTGGCGACAACGCTCGGTGACGCAGCGGACGCAGCGCGAGAACACGCTCAAGGCCGTCTATCACGTCCTCGAAGGCCGTGAGTTCAAGGGCGAAGGCGTCTCCCTGCGCGAACTGGCCGAGCGCCGGCGCGAGACCGTCGAGGAAGCCGCGCGCGAAGCCGACTCGCTGCGCCACCACGCGCAAGCCACGCTCGCCGAGGATGGCAACTTGATCGTCCTCACCCCCGACGGCTGGCAGCGCGCCTGCGCCATCGTCCGCAACCACCGCCTGTGGGAACTCTACCTGACCCACGAGGCCCAGATCGCCGCCGACCACGTTCACGAGGACGCCGAGAAGATCGAACATGTCCTCGGCGAGGAAACCGTGCGGGAGTTGGAGCGCCGCCTGAAATACGCCACGCGCGACCCCCACGGCCGCGCCATCCCCGGTCTGGCCGACCTGCGGCGCGGCGCCGGCACGGAACACCGCGACCCGGTCGTCGGTTATGGCAGGGGGAGCTGAGGCGAGCGAGGCGAGCGAAGGTAGAAAATAGAAAATAGAGAATAGAGAATAGAGAATAGAGGATAGCGAAGAGAGGCCAGATGACAGCGACCCACCACTTTCGCCGCCCCCCAACCCCACCCGCTTTTCTCAATCTTTTACCCGCTCTCCCCGGCCTTCCAACCACCAGCCCGCACCGCGCATGAACAACCTCATCCCGCCCTTCAATTTTCAGCATGTCTTCGTCGCGCCGTGGACGGAAAACATCTCCACCTTCGGCTGGACGGCGCTGATGGGTTTTCTCGTCGCCGCCGCCTGCGGGTTGGTGGGTAATTATCTCATCCTCCGCCGCATGGCGCTGGTCGGCGACGCCATCAGCCACAGCGTGCTGCCCGGCATTGCCGTCGCTTTCCTGCTGTCCGGCAGCCGGGGTTCGCTGCCGATGTTTCTCGGGGCGCTGGCGGCGGGGATCGTGACCACGGTCATCATCGAGACCATTCACAAGCAGTCGCGCGTGAAGCAGGACGCCGCGATCGGCATCGCGTTCACCAGCCTGTTCGCGCTCGGCGTCATCATCATCAGCCTCTACGCCTCCAAGGTGGACCTGGATCAGGAATGCGTGCTCTACGGCGAGATCGCCTTCATCCCGCTCGAAGCTCCGGTGCGATTCGCGGGCCTGACGCTCGGCCCGCCCACCGTGCTGCGCATGGCCGTCGTGACGCTGTTGACCGGACTGTTGGTGGCCTGCTTCTACAAGGAGTTGCTCGTCAGTTCGTTCGATCCGGCACTGGCCATTTCGCTCGGCATCAACGCGATCTTCGTCCACTACGCGCTCATGTCCTGGCTCTCGGTCGTGGTGGTCAGCGCGTTCGAGTCGGTGGGCGCCATCCTGGTCGTCGCCATGCTGATTTTGCCCGGCGCCACCGCCGCACTCCTCTCGCAGCGCCTGCCGGTGGTGCTGGGGCTGACCCTGGCTCATGCCGCGTTAAGCGCCGTGCTCGGCGGGCATCTGGCCACCTGGCTCGACTGCTCGATCGCCGGGGCGATGGTGGTGATGGGTGCCGCGTTGTTCTGCCTCGTTTGGATTTTCAGTCCAGGCGAAGGACTGCTCCGGCGGTGCGGAGATATGGTGGTTTCGCGCTGGCTTCCCCGGCGGGTTGGCCGGGCTGATTGACGACTGGCCGCCCCGCAAAAAGCACCACCGCCGGAGTGCGTGTTTGAAAACCCGCCCGGTGCAGGCACCGGGCCTCCCGCTGCGGGTCGCTTGGATTTTTCAACCCGGTCCGCGCCGAAGCCATGCCGTCATGGGCGGGCCGGGGCGCGGACTTCTCAGCCGGTGCGCTGCGCCTTCATTGAGGGGGTGCCGGTATTCCCGGGTTCTGGCATACGCAAGCAGTCGCACATCCAAGTGGCAGTTCGTCACCCCGATTCCCTGATCGGTTATTTTCGCCCCGTTGACCTCCGCCAGGCTTTGTCCGATGAACCACCCATGAGCAAGACCAACACCGACCGTCCGATTCGGACCACGCCCTGGCTGACCGAGGAGGACTTCGCCCGCATCCGCGAGCGCGCCAAGCAGCCCCTGACTCCCGAGGAAGCCCACGAGTCGCTCATCCGCGCCGACATCATCGACGCGGACGGCAACTGGATCGACCATCCTTACTATGCGATGGGCTATGGCCCGAAGCGCGAGGGTGGTTAGCCGGAGCTGTGCTGCCGGCGCGCGGCATTCGTGCCGCTTAAGCGCGGGGCGTTCCAGCGGATGCGGACTTGGTGCGGTGTGTGATTGTGAATTGTAGCCGCCGAGGTGACGAGGCGGAGGCGACTCACGCGAACGGCGCGGAAATCCGCCTCCTCACGTCGGCGGCTACGATCCGGCGGCGGCGCGCCGGGGACGGGCGCCCGCTACCCACTGTGAACCGACGACTCTGCAAATGCCTGTCCCCAGCCGCCCTCCGCGTCGATCCGTGGCTAGCCTGCGCCTTTTCGGTTCACGGTTTTGGGGAGACGGATGCGGGCATTCGTGCGCCGGAGGATTTCAGCCATGCGTCCAGCGCGGTATTCATGCGGCGGCTCAGGTCGGGCTGAGTGGCGGCGAGGTTGCGGGTTTCGCCGAGGTCGATGGCGAGATTGTAGAGCTCGAGGGAATTGTCGTCGTAGTTGCGGATCAGTTTGAAATCGCCTGCGCGCATCGCGCCGCCGAGGCGGTTGCGCTGGTGGAAGGCGTAGTTGGGATAGTGGAAATGAATGGCCTGGCGTTGAAGCGGGCCGGTTTGTCGTAGCAGCGGCAGAAGGCTCTCGCCATCGGCGGGGATTTCCGGCGTGGGTTGGAGTCCGGCGGCGGCGAGCACGGTGGGAAACGCGTCGGTGGCAATCACCGGGACCGAGCAGGTGGAGCCGGCTTTTACGACGCCCGGCCAGCGGACGACCCACGGCACGCGGATGCCGCCTTCATAAAGAAAACCCTTGTTGGCGCGCAGCGGCTGGTTGTCGAAGAGCGAGCCGTTATCCGAGGTGAAGAGGATCAGCGTCTTGTCGGCGAGCGCCAGGGCGTCGAGTTCCCGCAGCACGCGACCAATGGCGAGGTCGAAGCCTTCGATCATCGCGGCGTAGGCGGGGTTTTTAATACCGGCGCGCTGCCGATATTTCTCGATCAAATTCGCCGGCGCCTGGATCGGGTAATGCACGGCGTAGTCCCACCAGCAGAGGAAGAAGGGCTTGGTCTGGTTGGTGCGGATAAACGAAATGCACTCGTCGGCGAGGCGCTCCGGCAGGTATTCGCCGACGCGGCGCGACGGGAGGTTGGGAATTTTGTACGGATCGAAAAAACTGGGCGGTCCACCAAGGCTGCAACCGCCGAGGTTGAGATCAAAGCCCTGGTGCTCGGGACGAAGCTGCAATTCAAACGGTCCTTTCTCATCACGTCCGGGACGGTCGGAGAGATGCCATTTGCCGATGAATCCGGTCGCGTAGCCGGCTCCCTTGAGGCGTTCCGCGAGGGTGACTTCCGCCAGCGGCAGGTAGGTGAGGTTCTCGGCTTCGGCCAGCTTCCCGTCCTTCGGCACGAAGCCCGGTTTGTGACCCGGCGCGTGATTGGTGATCGTCAGGCGCGCGGGAGATTTGCCGGTCATCATCGCGGCGCGCGTCGGCGTGCAGACCGGCGCGGCGGAGTAGGCATCGGTGAAGCGCATTCCCTGGCTCGCGAGGCGGTCGAGGTTCGGTGTGTCGAGCAGCGGGTTCCCTTGGAAGTGCGTATCCATCCAACCCAGATCGTCCGCAAGGATGATCACGATGTTGGGTTTCACGGCGCGGACGGGCGCGGCGGTTTGCGCGGCGGCGGGAAACACGGCGATGAACGCCGCGACGAATGCAGTGCCAAACCAGCAGCAGGCGAGTGGTTTCATGGGGCTGGTTCTACGGGCGGCGGAGAGTGGCTACAACAGAGGAATCCTGCGGGCGGAGGTGGACTTCTCAGTTTGGCCCACGCTGCGGTCCCGGAGTGCGACCGTCCGCGGCCGCAGCGACGTCCGTCTGGGCGAGCGTGTAGGAATGGAGCCGACCCCCACCGCCTTCCAGCCCGCTGCACCTCGGGGACGGGCGCACTCCGATGGCTTGCCGTCGATTGCGGCCTCCCGGTGCCAAGCCGGAATCAAATCCTCTAACAACCTCGGGATGCACCGTACGCGCCGCCGCCTTCCCGCTTGTCCCTGCGGTCTTTCCGACTAGCCTGCCGCCATGAATTATCTGGATCGCATCACCTTCAACCCGGAGCAGTGCGGGGGGCGTCCGTGCATCCGTCATTATCGCCTGCGCGTGAAGGATGTGCTGGACCTACTCGCCGCGCGCGTGCCCGAGGCGGAGATTCTCGAAGACTATTCGTTTCTGGAGCCGGAGGACATCCAGGCGTGCCTGCAATACGCCGCGAATGAGGTCAATCATCCGGTGCTGGTGACCGCCTGAGCCGTGCGTTTCCTGGTGGACAACCAGTTGCCCGCGGCGCTGGCCAACCTGCTCCGCGAACAGGGACACGAAGCGGAGCATGTGCTCGAACTCGGTCTGGCCCAGGGAAACGACAACCCCATCTGGAAACGCGCGATCGCGGACCGTGCGGTCATCATCACCAAGGATGAGGACTTTGCGGAATGGGTGCGACGCGGACGTCCTGGCCCGTCCGTGGTCTGGTTGCGTGTCGGGAACACGTCGCGCCGCGCATTGCTCGCGTGGTTCACGCGGATTTTGCCGACGATGGTGAGCGACCTCCAGAGCGGGGAGCGGCTCGTCGAAGTGCGGTAATTCTTCGCCCATTGGAACTCAGCTTCAGGGGACTCAACCGACAGCGACGCATCGACATTCTTGCAGCCTCCCGTGCTGTTTGTGGTGGCAAGTTCAAAGTGAGTTGAGTCGAAGGGGCGACCCCAATGTCTTTATCTTTTACCGCCCATCTTTTACCAAAAATTCCTCCGAGAGCACCCGCACGAGTTCCTGCCTAGCATTCGCAGAGTGATCGGCTGGGAAGCTGTCATCGGCTGAACTTTTCAAAATCACCGGACTGCTGGACTGGCGCTACGAGTGTGCGGCGCAGGCAAGAAAGCTAATCCAGCGCCCGACCCGAGGTGATGGTAAAAAATGAGGGGTAAAAGCTGAGAAAGTTCTGATGTCTTTCAGGACCATGTCCGTGCCGCAACCGACAGCGACGCATCGACATTATTGCAGCCGTTCGTACTACTTGTGGTGGCAAGGCCAAAATGAGTTGAGTCGAAGAGACAGCCCTACTCAAAATTTCCCATTCGTCCCCGGCCATTCCTCTTTCGGCCACGCAGGCAGATTCGTGATGCTCGCGACCGCCGGCGCGGTGACGGGGAAGCCCCAGGCCTGGAAGAACGGGCCGAGGTTGCGGTTCACGGTCTTGCTGAAACGGGTCAGCCACTGGTCCATGCGGTCGCTGTTGGACTTGGGGCGTTCGCCGGCGGGCAGGGCGCGGTATTCGGCGAAGATTTTCTGAAAGGGTTCCCAGCCGAAGGCGTGCTGGAGCTGCACGTACATGGCGAGCGCGAGGAAGGGGTCGCTTTTCCATTTGTCGAAATCGGGTTTTCCGCCCGCGGTGTATTTCGCAAATTTCTCGGCGACGACGGGCAGTCCGACGCGGCCTTGCGCGGGTTTCACGCCGCAGAGTTTGTCGAAGACATACATCGTGAAGAGATTGCAGGTGACCTCCGTGGTGCCCTCGAAGGTCCAATCGCCGACCTGATGGTTGTGGCCGAGTTCGTGGAAGATGCCCCAGTCGCCCTTGCGCATGTGAGCGTCGGTGGCGAAGGCGCGCGGGACATCCATCCACGTCATGATCGGGTAGCCGCTGTGCATGTAACCGGCGGAGATTTGCTGGTCGGGCACGACGCGTTCGGGGCGCGTGCGGTCGCGGGGAATGGTGGCGAGATCGGCGACGTGGTCGAGAGCTTCGTCCCAGGTTTTCATCAGCGCAACCGGATCAGCGAGATCACGCAGAACGCTGGTGGGAAGGGTGAGGATGATCTTCTTGGTTTCGAGTTCGCCCCACGGCGCGGGGGCGTTGCGGAGCTGCTGCCATTCGGTGGCGCTGGTGCGGCCGTGGATGTAATGCGGCGCGCGGACGGCACCGGCGATTTCCACTTTCACCGGGCTGGCATCGGCCGCACCGGCTTTGGGAACTTCGAGATAAATCAGGCCGCCGAAGGGATTGGCGGCGGTCGTCTCGGCGGCGGTGAGGGGAAAGCTGCGGGAGATTTCGGGAAAGCGTTTCCACGAGTCGAGGTGCCAAAGGCGGTCGGTGTGCGCGCCGATGCGGACGCGCCAACCGGCGCTCGCGAGCGCGGCGGGGACGCGCACGGTGACGACTTCGCCAGGCGCGGCGTAGCAACCGGTGGAATGCCAGTTGGGCACGCGGGGATCGATGGTGACGGAGACGCTCTCGCGCGCGGAGTCGGCGGGAACGGCACCGGGGAAGGCGGCGGCGCTCGGGTGCGCCTTCATCCCCGCGGGCGTCTGGCGGCTGAGTTCGCGGCCCTCGAGCGCCACGAGGACGCGGGCGGCAAGTTGCTCGGCTTTCACGGGCGTCTTGGCGGTGGGCGTGGTGTTGATGCCGGGCTGCGTGCGGAGCGCGTGGAGTTGCGGGAGAAAATGGGTGTCGCCGGAAGGCAGGCTCTGCGCCGCGTCGGTGAGCGAGGCGCTGGCCTGCGCGATTTCGTCCTTGGACAATTTGGCCCCGGAGCGCGCGGCGGCGAGGGCCTTGCCCGCGTGGAGATAGGGCGGGAGCTGCGGCGTGACGGCGAATCCGTTCGCGGAAGTTTTGCTCACGGTGCCGCCGGAGACGACGAGGCCGAACGGCGCGAGGAGCTGGTTGGCGGCGAATTCATTCGCCAGATTTTTACCACCCTGCGCCCAGCCCCAGCCGGTGGCACAGGTGATGAGGCCGCCGCCGCTTTCGAGAAACTTGCGCAACACCGGCACGTCCGCATCGGTGATCGCATGGGCGGAGAGCAGCAGCACCTGGCCGGGCTGCAACTGCGCGAGCGCGGCGGTGGCGACGGGGAAGCCGCGTTTGGCAAGCGCATCGGCGAGCGGGCGGGACTTGGGAACGACGATGGCGGGGCGCGCGGAGCCGCCGGCCCAGGCGATGGCGTTGTCGAGAAATTTTCCGGTGTCGGCCTTGCCGAGAATTCCGGCCTCGAGATAGCCGGTGTGACCGAAGACGACGATGCGCCCCTTGCCCGCCTGCGCCGCTGCCACGACGGGAGCGAGCGTCTTGCCATCCTTCCCGGCGACAACGACGAAGGCGTCCGTGCCGAAGACCGCGAGCTGGCCGGGAGTGCCCGGTGCGTCGATTTCGGCGACGCCAGCAGCGAGAGTAGCGAAGGCGGATTCGGCAGCGCGGAGCGGAGTTGCGAGAATGGCGGAAAGCGCGAGGAGGACGGCGAACAATGGGTGACGCATAAAAAAAGCGTAGCGACAGCAGTGCGGCGGCAACAGGGCAAACTGTCAATCTGCTGGGGCGCGCACGGTCCGATCGTGGCTTACTTCGCCTCGCCCGCTCCACCATCACGGCGGCACATCCAGCGTGAACTCCACCGCCAAATCCTTCCCTGGCTCGATGACGATGGTTTGCACGCTGGTGCCGGCCTTGCGATGGACGGCTGCGATTTCGTAACGGCCCGGCGGCGGCGCGGGCATTCGCAAAAGGCCGTCCGCATCCGTGACGCCGAAAAACGGATGCTCGACCACGCTGACATAGGCGAACATCCACGGATGCACGTCGCATTTGAAGCGCAGGAAAAGCTCGGGCTTCGACCAGGAAAATTCGAGGTCCGGGCTTTTGGGCAGGTGCGCCCGGTTGTATTCGCGATTCCCCGCGACCGTCGGTGTCGGATGCACATTGTGCAGAATAAGATCGGAGTTACGGACCCATATCTTCTGACCGGTCTGCGTTGCGGCCACATACGGCTGATATTCGCAGCTCTGTTGGCTGATGAACAGCGGCGGGACCGACAGCGCCCAGTTGGTGAGCTTCAAACCACTCAAAATGTAAACGAGCACGTCCGCCAGCCCGCCATTCGTTCCTACGAGGTAAAAGCGGGTCTTTGGAATCTGCCGGTCCCGCACGGCCGAACAAAGCGGGTCCATCGGCAACGGCTTCTCCGTTGGCGGCGTGCCGCGCAGGCGCACCACGCCGGTTATGGTCTTCAACGGGATGATGGCGAGTTCTCCAGCCGCTTCGAAAACGAGGTGCCCATACTTGATCTCTGCCTCCGGTCCCAATGGCTCCGCCGGTCGCGTGTTGGTGGGCGCAACCGCTCGCGCCACATTCCCCGTCGGCGGCGGAACCATCGCGGAAGCCGCCACGCCATCCGTCGGCTTGGCTGCACTGCTCGCAACGCCGGGCGCGTTCGTGGTCGCCGCGGCCGCCGTCCGCTTCCGTCCCGCAACCCCCACGCCGACGGGCACCGGCGCATGGACCACCGCGACGGTCGACTCCGGCCGCCGCTGCAAATCGCGATAGCCGTAATAGCCCACCGCCCCGGCAATCACGAACAGCGCCACCGCGATCACCCACAGCGGCTCCGCCACGGCCTTTCCCGGCTTCGGTTCTGATTTCATAAACCCAAACGCCGAATCGTGACTCCGCGCCCCGCGCCTACTTCGCGTAATCACGCCACATCCACCGCATCGCGTCGGGGAAAAGCTGCGTGCCGTGGTTGCCGCTGTGGACGCCTTCGCCGAAGACGAATTTGTGATCGTAGCCTTTTTCCTTCAGCGCGGCGGCCATCGCCTTGTTCGCCTCGGGCCAGCTTCCGTATTGGTTCACGATGTCGTTGGCGCCCCCCTGCTGGAAGATGCGGATGGGCTTCATCGCCGCGGCGCGGACGAGGTCGGGATATTTGTTGCCGCCGCGGATGTTGGTGAAGCTGCCGACGGTGGTGAAGCATTTGCGAAACTGGTCGGGCCGCTCCCAGCACACCGTGAACGCGCAGATGCCGCCCGAGCTGCTGCCCGCGATGCACCGCCCGGCGGGGTCGGCGGTGAGTTTGTACTTCTTGGCAACCTCGGGGAGGATTTCCTCAACCAGGAAGCGCGCGTAGGCATCGCCGAGGCTGTCGTATTCCACGCTGCGATTGGAGGCGGGCGCGGGGCGTCCATCCGCGCGCTTGGCGGGCGTTTCGCCGGGCGGCAGCGGCTTGGTGCCGGGCCGGATGAAGATGCCGATGGTGACGGGCATTTCCTTTTTATGGATGAGGTTGTCGAAGACCGTCGGCGCCTTGTAGAGGATGCCGTCCTGGCTCACGTACACGCACGCGGGCTTGGCGGGATCGTATTGCTTGGGGACATAGACCGAATACTTGCGGACGGTGTTGGGGAAGACCTTGCTGCTGTTCCATTCGTACTCGGTGATGACGCCCTTGGGCACGCCGGGCTGCTCCTCGGAATCGGGCGTGAGCTTTTTGTATTGGTCATCGGGCGAGGGCGCTTTGTCCGCGGCCAGCGCGGTGAGCATGGTGAGGGAACCGGCGACGAAGGTGGTGAGGAGGAGTCGTGTGAGCATGGGCGTTTGCTTGCGGGTTTGGAGGTTGGATTGCGGCGGCGAGTGAATCGCGGGCGGGCCGGGGGTGCAACAGCATTTTCGGTGGGAGCGAGCGGGAAAGCGCAGCTCAGTTTTTTGCGCCCGGGTTGGCAAATTGGAGCCGTTCTCCCTCACCCCAACCCTCTCCCGCTGGGAGAGGGAGCCGGTTCGCCCGCTCTGCGCCAACCCGAACACTCCCTCGCGGCCGAGCGCGGCCGATGGTTCTCCCTCTCCCAGCGGGAGAGGGATGGGATGAGGGAGAACGGCCCGAGCTGCAGTGGCAAGCGAACCGCCTCGACCGTCGTACGTCCCCACCCTCACCCTAACCCTCTCCCTCCGAGGGAGAGGGGACACCCTTCGCCGCCACGCCGCCAATCCGCACGCCCCACTTGACCGGCGAGCGGCCCTTCCGGCTCCCTCTCCCAGCGGGAGAGGGATGGGGTGAGGGAGAACGCGTCCATTACCACAGTACGGCCACGCTCGCTCCGCAGCCACCCGTTCGCCTGGCAAGAAACTAAACTGCGCCCCGCTCCGGCCCAAGCCTCAGTTGACGCTTGTTTCCCCCCCTCCCGGTTTCCTAATCTGCCCGCATGGCTGACGCACCACCACTCCTTGCGCTCCCGACCGGGCCGCTCCCGTCCGGTCTCGTCACCTTCATGTTCACGGACATCGTGAACTCCACCAAGCTCAAGGGCTTGATGCCGGGCGAAACCTCCGGCAAACGGCAGGACAACTTCCACGCCTCAGTCAAAGTCCGAACCCCCACTCGGGTCACGCGCTTTAGCTTTCCCTGATTCACCTCTCTCATGAGCCTTTCCTGGAATGAAGTCCGTGACCGCGCCATTCGCTTTGCGCGCGACTGGAAGGGCGAGGGCAGCGAGCGGGCGGAGCGCCAGACCTTCTGGAACGAGTTCTTCAGCGTCTTCGGCCTCTCCCGCCGCGCATTCGTGAGTTTCGAGGAGCCGGTCCGTAACCTCGGCGGAAACTTCGACCGGATTGACGCCTTCTGGCGCGGCGTGGTCCTCATCGAGCACAAATCCAAAGGCCAGGACCTCGACCGCGCGCAAGCCCAGGCCTTCGACTACATGCAGGGCCTGCTCAACGAAGGCCGCGCCGATGAACTGCCTCGCTACCTCATCCTCTCCGACTTCGCGCGCATCGCCCTCTTTGACCTGGAGCCGGAGGACCAGCGCGACCTGCCGCTCTTCGACCGCGTCCGCTTCAACCGCGTCGAGTTTCCGCTGCACGAGCTGCACCAGCACGTCCGCGAGTTTGCCTTCATCAAGGGCGAGCAGGCCATCCGCCTCGACCCGCAGGACCCGGCCAACGAGAAGGCCTACCAAATCATGGCCGAGCTGCACGATGCCGTCGCGCACGGTGGCCTGACCGGGCACGAGCTGGAGCGCTTCCTTGTCCGCGTCCTCTTCTGCCTCTTCGCCGAGGATACCGCCATCTTCGAGCCGAACGCCTTCCTCTCCTTCCTCGAACACCGCACCAATCCCGACGGCTCCGACCTCGGTGCGCAGCTCAATCATCTCTTCGAGGTGCTCAACACGCCCGAGGACCGCCGCTCCCCGCGCCTCGACGAAGACCTCGCCGCCTTCCCCTACGTCAATGGCCGGCTGTTCGAGGAGCGCCTGGGCTTCCCCGACTTCAACACAGACATGAGGAACACCCTGCTCGGCTGCTGCCGCTTCCAATGGGCGAAAATTTCCCCCGCCGTCTTCGGCTCGCTCTTCCAAGGCGTGATGGAGGACCGCGCGCGCCGCCAGCAGGGCGCGCACTACACCAGCGAGCGCGACATCATGAAGGTCGTCCGCTCCCTCTTCCTCGACGAGCTCCGCGCCGAGTTCACCAAAATCAAAGGCGACCGTTCCTCCCGCCGCCGGGCGAACCTCGACGACTTTCACGAGCGCCTCGCGCGCCTCAAGTTTCTCGACCCCGCGTGCGGCTGCGGCAACTTCCTCGTCCTCACCTACCGCGAGCTGCGCCTGCTGGAGCTGGAGGTGCTCAAGGAGCGCTACGGCGGCGACAAGACGCTCAAGCTGGACCTCAAGGCCTTCTGCCGGGTGGACGTGGACCAGTTCTACGGCCTCGAAATCTCCGAGTGGCCCAGCCTGATCGCCGAGGTGGCCATGTGGTTGCTGGACCACCAGATGAACCTGCTGGTCAGCGAGACCTTCGGCGAGCGGCTGGTGCGCCTGCCGCTCAAGAAATCTCCCCGCATCCGCTGCGACAACGCCCTGCGCTTGGACTGGAAAGTGTTCCTCTCACCGGCGGAATGCAGCTACGTGCTGGGCAACCCGCCGTTCGTGGGGAAGAAGGAGCAGGACTCCGGACAAAAGGCCGACATGGAGGTCATCTGGGGCAACGTGAAGGGAACCGGTATCCTCGATTTCGTCACCTGCTGGTATCGCAAGGCGGCGGAATACATCGAGGCCACGCGCATCCGCTGCGCCTTCGTCTCCACGAACAGCATCAGCCAAGGCGAGCAAGTGGGCGTCCTCTGGGGCGAACTTTTCAATCGCTGGCACCTCAAGATTCACTTCGCGCATCGCACTTTCAGTTGGATGAGCGAGGCGCGCGGCAAGGCACACGTCCATGTCGTCATCATTGGGTTCGGCGCGTTCGACTGGTCGCCCAAGCGCATCTATGAATACGACCGACCGGACGCGGCGACAACGGTTGCCACGGTCACGAACATCAATCCGTATCTCCTCGAAGGCTCCGACACGACCGTCCGCACCTGCACCAAGCCCATCAACGGCGCGCCCGCCATCTCCTACGGGAGCATGATGATTGACAAGGACCGTCAGCACGGCGAGGAGGCGGGACTCATCCTCTCGCGGTCCCACCGTGACGCACTGCTGGCCGAGTGTCCCCCACTGGCCCCCTTCATTCGCCGCCTGTATGGCGGCGATGAGTTCCTGAACAACACCGAGCGATGGTGCCTCTGGCTGGTGAATGCCCCGCCGGAATTGCTCGATCAATCGCCACTCTTGAAGGCGCGCATACAGGGCGTGAAGGCGTTCCGCGAGAGTAGCAGTCGGCCCCAAACCAAGGCGCTGGCGCTGATGCCGACGCTCTTCGGCGAGATTCGGCAGCCGGACCGACCCTATCTCCTCCTGCCCAAGGTGTCCGCCCACACACGGCGCTATCTTCCGATTGGCTTCTTGAAACCCGAGCACATTGCCAGCGGGAGCGCGCTCATCGTCCCCGGAGCAACTCGCTTCCACTTTGGAATTCTTTCCTCCGCCATGCACAACGCCTGGATGCGCTGCGTGGCCGGGCGGATGAAGAGCGACTACCAGTATTCCAACAACATCGTTTACAACAATTTCCCTTGGCCGGTGAACGTGTCGGACAGGGACCGAGCCGGTGTGGAAGCCGCTGCCGAAGCGGTGTTGGCTGCGCGCAAGAGTTTCCCCGGTTCGACCCTCGCCACGCTCTACAATCCGCTCAACACGCCGCCCGTCCTCACCAAAGCGCACGCCGCGCTCGACCGTGCCGTGGACCGCTGCTACCGCAAGGAGCCGTTCCCCAGCGACCGCGCACGGGTGGAGCATCTCTTCGCCCTCTACGAGCAGCTCACCGCCCCGCTCATCCCCGCCGCCGCCAAGACTAGGCGCACCCCGCGCAAAAAAGCCGCCACCGCCACCGCCCAAGCACCCAACTCCCTCCAAGCCGAGATGGACGCCGCCCACTTCTACTCCGTGAACGAAGAGCCGCCACCCTACCGCACCAACCCGCCCGGAAGCGCGGAGTGTTTCTAACTTCCGGCGAGAGTGATGGGTGGCCTCAAGGGCCGCGGCGCTCGCCTTCTCCCTTCATCGGAGGAGGGGAGAAGGTGGCCGCAGGCCGGATGAGGGGTGCGGCCCCAACGCCGACGCATGAACCCCTCAGGCGCGCCCTGCCAGACACAAGTCGTGTCTGGCTTCGGACAAAACCCGGCCACCGTGGGACGCTTTCCCGCCGACTTGGAACAAAACCCGGCCGGATTCGGACGCTACCCGGCCGGATTGGAGCGCACCTTGGGCACCTTGGGACGAACCCCGGTCGTATTTGGCCGCAAGCCGGACACATTGGGACACCCCACGGGCACATTCGACGGTCGAATGCGGGTAGGTTTCCTTCCAATCTTGGTAGCTTTCCTCTGAACGTCGCCGGGTTTCGTCCCAATGTGGCGGGGTTTCGTCCCAACCCGCCCAGCCTGCGGGCAAATCTTCACGCGCTGCGTCCCAATCTTGCCGTCCGGCGCTCTAATGCGGGCAAGTTGCCTCCCAATGTGGCGGGGTTTCGTCCCAACCAGCCCAGACTGCTGGACAATCTCAACGAGCTTCGTCCCAATCCCGCCATCCGGTGCTCGAACCATGCCATCCGGTGCTCGAACCAAGCCGTCCTTGGTCCGAATGCTGGCAAGTTGCGTCCCAATCTGGCCGGGAAGTCTTCCAACCAGCGCGTTACTTGTTCCAATGGCGTGCCCGTTGGCTCCAAGCTGGCCACGTCGTCTCCCAAGCCCCAACGGGGCTTTGCCATTCCAGCCCAGGGCATCGCCCTGGGTGGGCGTTGGCGAAGCATCACAGCCCTGAAGGGGCGATCCATTCCCCCGGCGCGGCATCGCCGATGGGCCGCCCCTTCAGGGCTTCGCGTCGGATCAACGGCAAAACCCAGGGCGATGCCCTGGGCTGGAATGGCAACGCCCCGTTGGGGCTAAACAGATTCTCTCCCAGCGGGAGAGGGTGAGGGAGAACGGCTCCAGTTTGCCAACCCAGGTGCAAGAAACTGAGATGCGCCCGTTCTTTGGATCACCGTCAGATTTTCCTTGGCGAACGCGGCGGGATTTGTTGTTTTCTCACCCAACAACCGAGTCAACCCACGCAACCAGGAGTATTTTATGCCGGAAGAACATGAAGTAGTTCACACCCGCGGCCAGCAGACCAATGCTGTCTGGAAAACCTTTTCGCCCGCCCTCACCGTCGGCGCGCTCACCCAAGTCCAGCACGCGGCGGATGTCGCGGACATCATCACGAAGGTGACCGCGCGCGACCTGGCGCAGGACGCGCTGGACGACGCCCGCACGGCGCGCGATGTGAATGGCAAACTCATGAAGGAGCTGTGCGTCGCCGTGCCCCGGGCCATCGAGGGGCAGATCACCAAGAAGGACGATTTTCACAAGGAGATCGCGGACTGCCGCGACATCGAGCCGAACACGGACGCCAATGCCATGGCGCGGGGCCGGCGGGTGGTCAACGTGTGGACGCGTTACAACACGGCGCGCGCCGCGATGGTCCCGCCGCTGCCGGCCTTCACGGTGCGGGGCAAGACGGTGGCGCAGTTCAACGCGATGATCACCAGCCACCCGGGGCTGGAACAGGCGGTGGAGGACCGGCGCTCGGACCTGAGCAAGGCGCGCTCGGCCCTCAAAATCGCGAGCGACCTGGTGGACGAGAACAACAAGCGGTGGTTCGCCGCGTGGGAGGGGGAGTTCGCCGTTGGCTCCCCGGAGAACAACGCCTTGAGCCAGATTGACACCGGCCCGAGCACGCCCTCGCCGTCGGCGCTGGAACTCAACCCGGTCACGCCTGCAGTGGGTGGAAATTTCGCCGTGACCTATGTGGCGGGCGGCGGGGCGCACGCGTCGGTGCTCAAGCTGCAATGGAAAGTCGTCGGGGTGGACCTGGAATTCAGCCACGAAACATTGGTGGTGCTCGAGGGGCAGACGGTGGCGACGGGCGCGGCGGCGGGTGTCACGGTGGAGTTCCGCACGAAAGCCGAGAACAGCCAGGGGGTGACCTTCAGCCTGGTGCAGTCGGGCGTGGCGCTGTGAGGGGGTGAGATGGAGGGGCGAAGGTTGAAGGTTTCGAGCGCCCAGCGGCGGGGCGGGCGCAGCGTTCCGTGGAGGTGGATGGTCCGGTGGTTCCGCTGCGCTTCACCACCGGCTAATTTCTTGCGTGCCTCCGGCACGATGCGGAAGCGAGGACGGGCGGGCCGGAAGGGGCCGAAGGGGAATGTTCAAACTCCCGATGAACGAGAGGCCATCGGGTTTTCCTGCGTGCTGCGGCTGGTGCTCCGCGCACACAGCCGCGCTCCCGGGGCCGTGCGCGGACGCGTCCTGCACGGGCGGGCCGGCTCACCGCTGCCCCGGTACCGCAGGCGTCCGCGCCGGCGAGTTTGGGCGGTGTCTCGTCGCCCGGACCGACTCGGGGCGAGACGCCCCGAGAACTCGCAGGCGAGACGCCTGCGGTACCCGGAGTGCGGCCGTCCCCGGCCGCAGCGACGTCCGCCCGCGCAAAGACCGTGGGGAATTATCGACGTCTCACTCCGCTCCAGCTTGCTGCGCCCGGGGACGGGCGCACTCCGCAGTGGGCCAGCTTACTGCAGGGCGAGGGGGAGGCGGTTGAGGCGCTGCTTCATCTCGCGGAGTTTGACACCGGTTTTGTCGTCGGTGTTTTTGACGCCGAGGCGGATGTCGCGGGCGGTGGTGAAGTTGTTGAGGACGACGCAGTATTCGCGGTTGACCATGATGCCGAGGAGTTCGCCGGTTTTGGCGAAGACGAGGTCGCCGGTGGCGGGGGAGAATTCGCCGAAGATGCGGCTCATGATCTTGGTTTTCATGCGCACGTATTGCGGGAGCGCGGGGTCGAGGCGGAACTCGACTTCGCCGTAGTAGCGGCCGCCTTTGCCGACGAGGATGGCTTCGGGAAAGCGGTTGGGCATCCGGGAGGTGGGATAGGCGCGGACGCCAAGCTGGGCGGCCTGTTCGGCCCCGACGGAGATGACGACGACGCGGGGATCGACGGCGAGGAAGGAGAGGGCGGGAATGGAGAAGAGCTTGGGCGGATGGGCGACGACGCCGCTGAGGATGTCCCAGTCCACGGGGAGATCCTCGAAGCGCAGCGGGGTGTCTAGGACGTGGAGGAGGGCGTAGATGCGGCCGTTGTCATTGACGAGGACGGTGCTGACTTCGCGGGAGCGGGTGACTTGGGAGAAGATGCCGGGGCGGGTGCCTTCGATGACGGTTTCGATGCGGTTGGAGAGGTAGTCGGTGAGAATCTGGTTGGCGTTGAGGGGGCGGTTGTCGCGGATTTCCTGGGTGAGTTCGGTGGACTTGGCAGCGAGCTGGCCGACGCCGGAGGCGAGCTTGGTGGCGTGGTCTTGGATGCGGTCTTTTTCCTGGCGGACATTTTTCACCTCGGTGCGGAGGTCGGTGAGGTTTTCGCGGAGGACTTTCTTCTCGGCCTCGGCGACGGCGACGCTGGCGTTGAGAGCTTGGGCGGATTGGAGGGCGGTGGTGCGTTGTTTGTCCAATTCGGCGAGGAGGGCCTGCTGGCGGGCGGCCTCGGCTTTTTTGGCCTCGAGTTCGCGCTGGTATTGTTCGGTGAGGGTTTCCTTGATGAGCTGCTTCTCAGCCTGCGCAATCTTGACGGCGGCGTTGAGGTTCTCCATCTGCTGGCGGGCGGCGACCTGCTGTTTCTCGAGTTCGGTGAGGTTCTTCTGCTGGCGTTCGGCCTCGATTTTCTTGGCTTCGAGGTCGCTGGCGATCTTGGTGAGGCGCTCGGAGGTCTTGCGTTCGAGTTCGGTGCTGGCGGCGAATTTCTGGGTCATTTCCTGCACGCGGCCCTGGGCTTCGGTGAGGTCGCGTTCCATCTTGCCCTTCTGGGTCTGCGACTGGGCGAGGCTGTCCTCGACGATGTTGAGGTCGGACTGCACGAAGCGCAGGCGGGCGGCGAGCTGCTCGCGGGAGGCGCGTTCGTCCTGGAGGGAGATGCGCATCAGCTCGACGAGGTCCTGATTCTGGACGGCGACGGAGCCGACGGATTGCCGCGCGACGGTGGAGCCGAGCGGGCGGGGGGCTTCCTTCCGCCACTGGGTGACGGCCAGCAGGTTCAGGAGGAGGAAGTCGCAAATGATCAGGATCAGCGTTTTGTTCATGGCGGGGGGCGCTGCCGGCGGTGGGTGCCTGGGGGCGGAAGGCCCCGGTTATTGGGCGTTGATGCCCACGGCGCGGGCGGCGGTTTCGGGGGTGGTTACGGGGGTGGTTTCGCCGGCGGCTTCCATGATGAGTTTGCGTTTGAAGGGCCGGACGTGGCGGATTTTCACGAGGGCGACCCCCACGATGCCGAGGAGGTTGGAGGAATAGGCGGCCAGCAAATTGGCATCGATGACGTTCATGACCTGGAGGACGAGGGCGGCGGCGGTGCCGCCAATGCCGACGTAGAGGCCGGTGTCGAAGAGGTTTTCCTCATTCTCGACGAGCTTGAGCTTGAGCAATGGCGAAACGCCTTGCCCGTGCTTGAGCTTGAGCAATGGCGAAACGCCTTGCCCGTCGATCTCGCTGATTTTCGTCAGGCAGACGATGTAGATGAAGATTTGGATGAGGAGGAACAGGACGATGGAGAAGATGGTGGTGATATCCATGACAGGTTTGGTGGGGGTTGGTTTGACGGGGGATGAGACTGGTGTTGGCGGACTTCCGGGGACGGCGATTTCAAACTGATACTCGGGGCGCGGACCTTTGGTAAAGAGAAAAGGCTCGCTGGCGAGCACGAGGAGGATGCAGATGCCCAGCGCGAGCGTGCCGGTGCGGATGAGCGGCATGGCGGGCGCGGCTGCGACGACGCCGAGGGGCGGCGGGAAGAGCAGGCTGATGCCGTGAACCATG
Organism: Akkermansia muciniphila; assembly: GCA_945861535.1. Classification (GTDB taxonomy): domain Bacteria; phylum Verrucomicrobiota; class Verrucomicrobiia; order Limisphaerales; family BJHT01; genus BJHT01. The sequence continues at coordinate 48,037 of CAMAUZ010000056.1, forward strand.
AGGGACACACCGATGAGGAAGCAGACGAGCTTCAGGAACACGGCGGTCTTGGGGAGGTTGAGGCTGAGGGAGACGAGCGGCTCGAAGGTGCCCGATTTGGCGGCGCGGATGGGGACCTGGCGGCGGAGCAGTTCGGCGAGGGCGTCGATGCCGGTGTTCAAGGCGAAGGAGAGATCGCCGACGGAGGTGCGGCCGAAGCGGGTGACGAGGGCTGCGACCTGTTTGGGGCGGGGCGCGGTATCAGCCCCCGAGTCGGTCACGGAGGAAACAATGGCCGCCGTGTACACGACGGCGAAGGATTCCGGCGAGGTTTTGGCCTGTTCGGCGAAGAAATGGATCGTCCGGGTATCGGGACAGATTTTGGAAAGTTCGGCGATTTGCAGCCAGTTCAGGCGCTTTCCGAGCGACAGCAAATCGAGATAGAAAATTTCGAGCGCCTGCCGCTGGGCCGGTTGCTTGGCGGCGGCTTCGGCCAGCTTCTTAATTTCCGCCGCCAGGGTGCCCGCGAGATGATCGCTCTGGGACAGGAGCGCAGTCATCAGGATCGTGGCATCCAAGGGCTGGCCGCCGGGTCCGAGCGCCGGGGCGAACTGGGCGAAGTTGGTGATGGCCCGGGTCTCGAAGATGGAGGCCACAGTGCCGGATTTGGAACTGACGAGATACCGCGCCACCGTGGCGCGATTTTTCTCGGGAATGAGGATGGGGATGATCGGCTGGTTGGTGGCGGTGAGGGCGGATTCGCGGAGGTTGAAGACCTGCTCTAGCTGGGGATCGTAGCCGCCCCACGGCGCAAGTTCGGGCCGCCGGCGCTGATAATCGGCAATGGCGTTGGCGAGCAGGGCGGTGTTGGTGTGGCCCATTCCGGTGGCGGCAGCGAGGACGAGCTGGGCCGGTCCGACCCGATCGCTGCCAACGAGCCGCAAGCCTTCATCGATGATCGTGCGCGAGTTTTGCGCGGCCTTCTTGAGCAGCAGCGGATCGATGGACTTGACGTTGGCGGGAATGATCCAGCCGAGGAGGAGCACCGCCAACCCGACCCCGATGAGGCCGGCGATCGCCAAGTAGAAAAGCGCACCCCGGCGGGGGAATGGAGCGTCGAATTCGCGGTCAGCCATGCGTGGAAACCATCACCTTTCGCGGTCCCCTTGCAGCGGATTCGCCGGGATGTGCCAGGCGAGCAGGGCGGGCGTTTTGGTAATCGTTGCGCGGATAGTCCTAGAACCGTTTTCAATGTCAAACGTTTGCTCGGGAAAACGGGGAAAAGGGCGGAGTCATTGGTAATTGGTGTGGGCAGGCGGCGGGCGGTGCCGCCAGTTGGTTCGTCGCCCCTCCGGCGGTTCACCGGTTGCCAGTCTGGCTGGCTTCGGCCGCCGGCTGGGTCTTCATCCGCGCGTCCGCCAGTTCGCCCAGCGCCCGACGAAGTTCGGGGGAGCGGGCGACGAGCCGTTGAAAATGCTCGCGGCTCAGTACGAGCAGCGTGGCCAGGGCGAGTCCGCGGATCGTGGCGGTGCGCGGCGTGTCACGGAGCAACGCGATTTCCCCGAAGACATCGCCGGCCTCCATCACGCGCAGGCAGCGCTCGTTCCCGTCGCGCGTCTGGTAGGCGCCCACGCGCCCGCGGACGATGAGGTAGAAACTGTCCGCCGGATCGCCCTCGCGGAACAACTCCCGCCCGGCCTCCAGCGTGTGCGTGGTGAAGAGCGCCGCCGTCTCGGCGAGGAGGTCGTCGGGGACATTCTGGAGCAGCGGCAGCTCGCGTAATTTCGCCGGCGCGATGGCGGCGGTGCCGTCGGCGCTGATGTGCAGGCCCTGCTGTTTCTGCACGAGCCGGGCGTACAGACCCTTCCGCGCGACGAGGTCCGCGTGCCGCCCCTGCTCGACGAGCACGCCCTGGTCGAAGACGAGGATCAGATCGTAGTTCACCACCGCGTCCAGCCGGTGCGTGACAGAGAGCACGGTGCGGCCGCGCGCGGCCCGCCCGAGCGTTTCGTTCAGAGCGGCCTCGGTGCCCGGATCCAGCGCGGAGGTCGCTTCGTCGAGCACGAGAATGCCGGGGTTGCGCAACAAGGCCCGTGCAATGGCAATGCGCTGGCGCTGCCCACCCGAGAGCCGCCCGCCGCGTTCGCCCACCAGCGTGTCGTAGCCCTGCGGCAGCTTGAGAATTATGTCGTGAATCTCCGCCGCCCGCGCGGCGGCGACAATTTCCTCGTCCGTCGCGTCGAGCCGGCCGTAGCGGATGTTTTGGCGGACCGACTCGTTGAAGAGAAAGCTCTCCTGAAACACGATGCCGCACTGGTCGCGCAAGGACTTGAGCTGCGCGGTCTTCACGTCCACGTCGTCGTAGCACACCGCGCCAACGCTGGCGTCGTAGAAGCGCATGGCCAGGTTCAGCATCGTGCTCTTGCCCGAGCCGCTGGTGCCGACAAACGCCACGGACGCCCCCGCGGGGATGGACACCGAGACGTGCCGCAGATTGAGCACCTCGCCGGTGTAGCTGAACGAGACGTCGCGAAAATCCAGCGCGCGGGTGAAACGCGGCAGCGACGGTGCGGCGGGCACGTCGGCGACTTTCAACGGCTCCTGCAACAGCCGGTTCACGTTCTCGAAGGCCGTGCCCGCATCGACGAGGCGCGGGACGAATTGGATGAACGTCCCCAACGACGAACACAGCCCGAGGAAAAGCGTTTGGAAGGCAGCGAGCTGGCCGACGCTGATCTGCTTTTGATGCGCAAACCAAACGCCAACGCCGAGGACGACGACTTGCAAAACATAGGTGCCCGCGCCAGCCGAACGCTCGAGCATCGCGGCGGTGAAGGCGAACCGCATCCCCGTCGTGCGCTGGTCGAAGCTGCGCGCCGCGAACCGTTCGCGCGCCTCGCGTTCGAGACTGAACCCCTTGACCACCGGCTGAGCGCCAAGGTTTTCCTGCACCACATTGACCACCGAGCCTTCGGCCTGCTTGCACGCCGCACTCGCTTCGGCCACGCGCGACGAGAAGAACCGCGGCCCCAGCACCGCCACGGGAAACACCAGCATCGCCAGCAGCGCCAGCCGCACATCCAGCAGGAACAAGAGCGTGACGGTCACCAGCGTTTCCAGCGCGGGAATCAGCACCCAGCCGGGCGACACCACCAGCGTGTACTCCACATCCTTCAAGTTGCCCGAAAAACGGGCCGCGATCTCCCCCGGCGGCGTGCGTTGAAAAAATCCCAGGGGCAGCCGTTGCAGATGATCGAAGAGCCGCTCGCGAATCTCCGCCATGAGGGCCACCACGGTCTTCGCCACCAGGTAGGTGCGACCAAATCCCACCGCCGTCGCCAGCACCATGCCGCCGCCGATGCCGCCGAGCACCGGCACCAGCAGTCTGACTTCCCCGCCCACGAGCACCCGGTCCACCAAATACGCAAAACACATCGGCAAACCCGTGGTGAAACTCACTTCCACCAGACAGCACACCAGCACCAGCACCGCCGCGGTGCGGTGCGCATGCAGCGACCGCCAGGTGGAATGGACAAACCTCCGCACGATGGCGGTGGCGGGAGAGTGGGTGGCGCTCATAATTGGGAAAATTCCAAGCGGCGGACTAAAACTTGAGCCGGCGCAATTCGCTTTTCACTGCGTCGCCCAGCAGATCACGGCTCATCAGCCAGCGATCCCCAAAGAAGGCTTCGCTCACGTCGCCATCCATGAAGGTCGTCGCCATCAGATCGAGATGATCGCGACCTGGGAGCAGAGTTTCGACGTAGATGAGGTGGCGGCTCTCCAGCGGATAGCCAAGGTGATGGCCGGGTTCGTTGAGGATGCGGGCGAAGTATTGGGTGAAAATGTTCAGCCGCCGCGGGGTCTGCGGCCCGCGCACCACCACGGTCAGTTCGCGCCACCGTTCCGCCGGGACGCGCTGCCGCCACTGCATGACAACGGCGTGCGTGGCGGTGAGCTGCACGATGGCGGCATCCGCGGCGTTGGCGAGGAGGGCCGGCCCCAGCGCGCGCGCGAACGTGTCCAGTTGCACCGAAGCCAATTTCCCCGTGCGCTTCACGTCATCGCACAACGCCAGCGAGCACCGAAAAATCTCTTCCTGCCGGGCGCGCTGCGCCGCGTGGAAACCGGCCTTGGCCAGCGCCGGAGCGGTGGCCGCAATGTGGTCGCGGTAGGCCTGTAACTCGGTGGCAAGCGCCGGCGGAACATCGCCGCCGCCGGGGCGCGCCACCGGCTGGAGCTTGAAGTAGAGACCGATGGGGACGTGCGCCACGGCTTTGAGCGAATGATAGATCTCCGGGATGACATCGTTGGTCTCAGTCACGCCTCGCCACGTGAAGGTCAGCGTGTCGAAGCTCGCGACGATCAGCGGCTCGACGCTGCTCTTCACGACGGCGCGGCGGGCCTTATAGCTGCTGAGGAAGAGGCGGTTTAACTCGTAGAGTTCGTCCGGCATCGGCGTGTTGGCCACGTTGGTACCGGTAGCCGCCACCACGCTGGCCGACGTGCGATCTGCAGGCGTGTGACAGGCGGCCAGCAGGAGGGCGGAAAGGAGTAGGAAGGATAGGAGTGACGGTCTCATGTAGGCACACGCGCAGGCCGAACTGGATATAGCTGGGAGTAGGAAGGATAGGAGTGACAGTCTCATGGTGAGTGCGGCTTGGCCGTAACTATTCCATCGGAGCGCGGCCTTCAGGCCGCAGAAGCGTGCATCCGGTATAGGGCGGGCGAATTTCAAGACAATTTACTAACTCACCAGACAGTGATTCCGGGTTCCGTTCCGGGTTTTTTGCAAAGGTCGCTGCGGGCGGGCGTTTCTGCGGCCTGAAGGCCGCGCTCCTGTCGCCCTCACTGCATAGATACGGCTCGGCCGAGTCTCTACAGTCGCGAACGCCCAGAGGACCACCGAGATACGATGAACACAGGGCGGTGCAGCCGCAACCCACGGAGCGCGGCTGTGTCCGCCGAGGACCAGCCGCAGCAGCCCCGAATCCTCGCCGGCACCTGCTGAAATCAGAGGCGTCCCTTGCGGCCAACCCGCTGCGGCTGGTGCTCGGCGCACACCGCCGCGCTCCGCGAGAAATCCTCGCAGTGCATGGGGCGGCACAGGTGCGGTGCAAAACTCTGACCGCCTCCGCAGTGAGTACGCGATGCGCGCGCTTCCGCCTTTGCCCTCTCTGCGTTCCTTCCGATCTCTGCGGTGTATTCAGGGAACGCTCCGATCGTCGGGGCGCGGAGTGAAACACCGCAAAGATCGGAAGCAACGCAGAGCCGGAAGGAGCGGATGGAAAGGCCCCACACTCGCACAGCAGTCGCCCAGCGTGGAGGGCGGGAAGCAGCGGTTCGTGAGTGCGGCCCCGGTGGCCGGGGAATTTGGGGCAAGGCAATGGGACGGGGCGAACTGGGGGCGGGCTGAACTGGCCAGCCGTGCGACCGCAAAATCCTCGCGACGGGCGAGGTTTCTGAAGAGTTGTAGTACAGAGGAGAACAAAGGACGGCCTCGCCAGAGAGTCACCCATCGGTGAACCAATCCCGCCCGGCGAATTCCTGGTCTTCTCTGTGTTCATCGTGTCTCTGTGGTCAAATTGTTTCCGTTTGAGTGAGTCGTTACGGCCAGGGGGTAGCTGTGAACTGAGGACGAACCAAATGGCCCGACGAGAGATGAAGCCCACAGCGAAAACCAAGAACTCACCGTCCGCCGGGGCTTCACTGAAGGACGACGGTTTGAAACAACCGCACCCTTTTCCCCTGTCTCCATTCTATCTCTGTGGTTCTTGAGTAAGTCCCCACCGGAAAGTCGCACCTCAAAATTGCGCCCGGATCCCTACCATGACCGACCGGCTGTCCTGCGGCGTGCGGAAGAAATTGTAGCCGCCGCCCTGGCTGGCGTTGTAGTAGCGGGCATCGAGCAAGTTGTCCACGCGCACGAAGGCGCTCAGGTTCTGATTCCGGCTGCGCACTTCGGCGTAGAGATTGACGACAACAAAGCCCGGCGTCCGCTGCCCGAAACCGTCGGTGCCGGGGCTGCTGACAAAGCCGGCCTGCGGGCCGTTGAGATTCAGCGACGGACTGAGAATGAATCGCTCGTTGTAATTCCAGGTGGAGCCGAGCTTCAACAGTTCGGTGGAAGTATAAGGCAGTTCATAGCGGATCAGTAGCATCCGGATGTTGTGATAGGTGCCTGTCGTAACGCATTGGTCCGCAGCGGAGTGCGTTGACATCAGGGTGTGAGCGATTTGAACTTTTCGCCAGTTTTTCTGCGTCTTTGCTTTCAGTTTTTGCTTGCCAGAATGCTGTCA
>CAMAUZ010000057.1 GCA_945861535.1 Akkermansia muciniphila
GCATAGGGTGATGGCGGGGCGAATGTTGGGGGGGATTCTGCGCAAACACCAGGAAAGTCGCGCGAAATGATTCCACATTCGCACCCGCAGAGAGCCGCCGAGACCAATGTTTACAGGCCGATGAATCCATGTCGGCCCGTCACTAACTATGCAGTCGAACCGAATCTTTTGGAGCACAGAGACACGATAGACACAGAGCGGCGGAGCCGCAGCCGACGGAGCGCGGCCGTCCCGGCCGCAGCGCCAACACCGGAGCGGGGGCTTTGGAAATATGTGGCGCGCTCGCGGGTGCGTAGCTGCTGCGGGCGGGACGCCCGCGCTCCGGAATCCTCGCGCGCCGCGAGGAATTCGGCGCGCGGCATTTATGCCGCTTCAGCGTGCGAGGTGCGGGCAGGGTCGGACCCGCGACGACGTTCGAACGGTGAAGCGGCGTAAACGCCGCGCTCCGCTTGGGCTGCGGCTCCACCGCGCTGTGCTGCGACTGTGCAAAATCCCCGCGTGGCGCGAGGATCTATTCCGGGGCGCGGGCGGTCCCCGCCCGCAGCGGCTTCGTAACTGTCGCGAGGCAGGCCGGTCCGTCGCCACCAGGCTGGGCGCCGCCAGTTCGGTCGCAGTTCGGTTTGGGCCCCGCACGGCGGCGCGGCACGCTTTCCCCCATGAGCACGGTTGTTGAAATTCTCGAAGCCGTCCAACGGCTCGCGCCCCGCCAAAAACAGGAACTGGTGGCGCGGTTGGAGTCCGTTCTCGCCGGCCCCGGCGTCGAGCGGCCCGCGCCTGAGGACCAAGACTACTGCTCCCCGGAATTCACGGCCCGACTCAGCGAGCACTTTCACCGCGTCAAACGGGCTGCTTTGGGCCAACCCTGACCTCCGCGTGCCGTGGCCCGCCTTGAATTCTGGATCGTCACCGGTCCCAACGGAGCGGGCAAAACCACGCTGGTCCAGGCTCAACCCATCCGCGACCTGCTCCCCCGGGTCCGGTTCCTGAATCCCGATGACCACGCCCGCGGGTTGCTGATCCAGCGCGGCCAGCGCGGTTTTGCGGCTGCGCCCGCACCCGCCCTGCAACTGGCCTTTCTCGACGCCGCCAACGCGGTCGAACCCGAACTCCAAGCCGCGCTCCGTCGCGGCGAAGCCGTCGGCGTCGAGACCGTCCTCAGCAGCGGGAAATTCCGGACGCTCGTTGAATTCGTGCGGGCAGGGCGGCTACGTCGGATTGATCTGCATCGCGGTCGCGTCCCCGGAACTCGCCGGCGCGCGGGGCGCGCGGTGCGTCCACACCGGCGGGCACGACGTGCCGCCGGACAAAATCCGCGCGCGCTGGCACCGGTCGCTGGCGAACCTCCCGTGGTTCGCCGCGCGCGCGTCGGCCTTTTGGGTCTTCGACAACTCCGACGAACATCCGGAGGTTCCTCCTCCGCTGACCGCCGCCGGCCGGAGCGGTGCCCTCGACTTCCTTGATCCCTCCGCTGCGGACGCGCTGCAAAACTCGTTGCGAAATCTTCCCCGTCTCCAGCGCCACTGACAGGCATGTTTCACAGGCATCAGCGCCGACACAGGTGGCACAGGCTTCCGTAGGTGTTTAGCGCCAAAGGCGCGGCTCATACCAGCCTGGGGCAGCGCCCCAGGTCCGATGCCAGCCAATGAATTCAGGGCTGAAAGCCCGCTTCATCTTCCGGATGAAAGGTGATCCGTCCCCGCGATGGACCGCGCCTTCAGCGCTCAAAAGTAAATGGCTCGTTTCCTGGGGCGTTGCCCCAGGCTGGTATTAGTCCGCGCCTTTGGCGCTAAACAGATACAGGCTACCAGCCGGTTCCGTCCGACGCCTCGCCTCGGCCGCGAAACGCCGCAGCCCGCGCGGCAAGCCGCTGTCAGCGGCTTCGTAGCCGTCGGGATGCAGGCCGGGGTGGAGATAGGCAATCGCACACCGTGCGCGGACGAAGGTCAGTTTCAGAATTCGTTCGAGCGGGTCAGTGAGCGCGATGCGAAGATGCCGCCCGCACTTCGGATGAACGCCTCGAGAATCTGCTCCTTGTAGGAGCCGCCTGACGGTCATGGACATACCATAGTCTGTGGAAGACTTCGGGCACTGCTGGCCAAATACGGGCCGATGGTCACGCCCGCCCTTTCTAAACGATTCGGACTTGCCGTCCGCGCCAGGCGGATTGGAGCGGGGCTTTCCCAGGAGAGGCTCGCGGAACTTGCTGGATTGCATCCAACCTATGTCGGGATGGTTGAGCGCGGAGTTCGTAACCCCACGTTGGACGTGGCCGCACGCCTTGCGAAAGCACTTAAGGTCAGCCTCCCAATGCTCATCGAAGAAGCCCAAACTCAACGGAGCAGCAGAGGGAGGAAGGATTGAACCATGCCAAGCCGACCCGGAGCCATCCATCGGAAGATTATTGAGTTGTTGAGAAAACACCCCAACGGGCTGACTTCAGGTCAAATCAGGGCGAAACTTGACCTTCCGGCAGATGAGCAAGCGCATCTCGACCGGCGCAAGCGCGACCTCAGAAAATGGTTTGTTCTTGAGAAGCGGCGAGTTGGGAAAGAACTGCTCTACATCCTGAAGGGCGAGCGCGAAGCAGCGATACTCGACCGAAGTGTAAATATCCGAGTGAGGGCAGCAGTGCTTGGTAGGGCGCATGGCCGTTGCCAGATGTGCGGGCGAACCGTGGTGAAGCATGGAGTGGTGCTGGTCGTGGACCACAAGATTCCTGTTGAGTGGGGAGGCTCGAACGACGAGGAGAACCTGTGGGCGCTATGTGAGGACTGCGTATCCAAGCTCAAACCTCACAACAAGACGGGCGCTGCTAAACCACGGCGAAACTTCTTCCTCCTGCCAACTGCAAGAGCGCGAGTTGCCGCGCTCTTAAAGGCGAGACGTGGTCGCGCAATTCCTTCTTGCTGGCTCAAAGCGGTTTCAGGTTGTGACGACTGGGCGCGTTGTGTTCGTTCCCTCCGCTCAGATGGATGGAATATCGTCGCTCTCCGCGGTTCAGACCGAAAAGACGCGGACTTGACCCGCTACACGTTGGTTTCTACGCAGGCGTGACGGACTCATCGCTCGCCCTCTTTTCGGAGCGCCAGCAAGATCCCGCAAAACGTCCCGTGAGATTGCCTTTGGCAGAGAGCTTTACTCCCACCTCATGTTGTTCTTTTAAGGAACACGGTTCACGCCGCGTTCTGGTAGATGATTGCCGATGGCAACAACCTCTCAGAAGCGGCGGCCAAGAAACATCATCGCTGACCGCGTAAGAGATGCACGGCTTCGTTTTGTTCCGCCACTGACTCAAGACCAACTCTCCGGCAGGCTGGCAAATGAGGGCGTTCAGCTAGACAGGGTGGCCATTGCCAAGATTGAAACCGGCATCCGCTGTGCCTTTGATTTTGAAGTCAGGGCGCTGGCATCGGTGCTGAAAGTAGATGCGAATTGGCTTCTCGGCAGCGAATCAAGCGGCACTGCGATCCGGAAATCGAATCGGGCTGCCAAGGGGAAGGCATGAGTTTTCAGACAGCGACATATCTTCGCAAGGCGACCTCGCGCGCAAAGTCGGACGTCGCCAACAAAATGGTGAGCATGTTCCTTCACGACCTCCGCCGGAAAGTGAACGCATTACTCGGCGCGAACGTGACGGATATTGCATACGCGGCTGCTGTTACAGCTGCGTTTGGAAATAGCTGCTGCTATTGCAACCGGTCATTGGAGCACGACCGAGCGGCCGTCGAACACCTCGAAGGAATGAATCGCTTCCGTGTGGGGCTTCATATTCAGGGGAACGTGATTGTGGCATGTAAACGCTGCAATGGAGAAAAGCGCCGCGACGACCAACAGCGTGAGCTGACGCTTGCTGAGAGCGGATGGGAGTCGTTCCTGTCGCACGATTTCACCCGTTGCCCTGCGCAGTGCAAAACATGCGCCTACTGGAAGGCGCTTTTGCCTGATGACGTTCAGCGCGTTGACAGCCTTAAGGCGACACGGAATCGAATTCACGAGTTCCGAAAATCCTATCCTGAAGCGTTAGGATGGAGCCGCAAAACCAAACCGGCCCTCCAACAGACATTGGATACGGTTTATCGTGAGTGTCAGGAGTTTGCCACACTTCGAATACGCAAAGCAGTGGACGAGGTTTTCGAAGCATTAAGCAAGTCGGTGCCCGTTTAGCATTTGCGATTCAAGTTGCGGCGATAGCCCTCAAACTTGGCCGACGCAAAGCCGGAAACATTTTCAAGCAACACCGCAGGAGATCCAATCTCTTCGATGAGTTTCAGCGCCGTGGGGAACATGTCACGCTCGTCGCGGTCGCCGAGTTGTTTTCCAGCAATCGAGAAGGGTGGACATGGCACGCCAGCGGCGAACAAGTCCACTCCGCGCCATCGTTTGCCGTCCACTAGCCGCATGTCGTCGTTGCGGACATCCCAGCGCGGGCGATTCATGCGGAGCGTGGCGCAGCAGTCGCGGTCAATTTCCACTGCGACTGCGCAGTCAAAACCAGCCATCTCCAAGCCCAAGGCTTGGCCTCCGCCACCGGCACAAAATTCTGCTGCTGTGAGTTTCATTATTTCTTCGTCATCGCAAGTGCGGCGCGCAATCGCAACACCACCAAGCCTTCACTGATCAAATCGTGCTCCCAGAGACGCAGCACGCGCCAGCGATTATTACGTAACACCCGGCAGACTTTCAAATCCCTTGCCCGATTGCGAGCCAGCTTTTCATTCCAGTAGTTCTGGTTGCTGGCCGAGCGCGTTGGTGAGGGTGTCGTAGATGATTTCGAAGGTGCGGCCCTGATCGTGCCGAACGAGGTGCTTCACGTTCTCCAGCACGAAGGCGGGCGGTTGGTGGTATTCGAGAATGTCGGCGATGGAGAAGAAGAGGTTGCCCTGTTTCACGTCCTCGAAACCGTGCTTGCGACCGAGGCTGTTTTTCTTGGAGACACCCGCGAGGCTGAAGGGCTGGCAGGGAAAGCCGCCGCCGAGGATGTCGAACTTCGGGATGTCGGCCACGGCCACGGAATGGATGTCGCCGTGCGGGGTCTCGCCAAAGTTGGCGGCGTAGGTCTGGCGGCTGTACTTGTCCCAGTCGCTGGAGAAGACGCACCGCGCACCCGCCCGCTCGAAGGCGAGCCGGAACCCGCCGATGCCGCAGAAGAGGTCGATGAAGCGGAGGGGAGGGAGCGCCGAGCATTGCTCGGCCTGAGGGTCGTCGTGCCGAGCGATGCTCGGCGCTCCGGTGCGGTAGGGGACGGGGTCTTCGTGCAACTGCGGAGCACTGGTTTCCTGACGGGCACCGGCCGATTTGGAAATGGGCGATCCGAAGCGGCTGGGCGCGGTGTCTTCGCGCAGCGGCGGAGCGCCGGTCTCCGCCCCGGCATGTTCCGCGCCGCGAACGGCAGCCCGCCGGGCCGGAGGCCGGCGCTCCTGGGATTTCCCGTTCACGCGTCCACCCCCTGGCACAGTTCGGCGGTGGTGAGGCGCAGCGCCCGGGCGAGCCGGGCGACGTTTTTGATGCCGGGATTGCGCAGCCCGCGCTCGATGCCGCTGATGTAGGTGGGGTCGAGGCCGGCCTTTTCAGCGAGCTTCTCCTGGGTGAGCGACTTGGCGTCGCGCTGACGGCGAACATTGCGCCCGAGGGCCGCCAGGACGGGATCACGTTTCGGCATGACCGATAGTCCATGCGGAAAAACGGCGGGGTCTATGGACGATCAGCCAGGTTGCGGGGCGGCGCGAATGTGAAGCCGCCGATGCCGACGCCGCAGACGGGGTCGGTAGAACCGAAGGGGCGGAGCGCCGAGCATTGCTCGGCCTGAGCCGTAACCATTCAGTCGGACCGAATCTTTTGACCACCGAGACGCGATGAACACAGAGAAGACAAAGAATTCGTTGCCTGGCATTCAGTCACTGATTGGTGGCTTTCCCGGACCGACGCCACCCCTTGTCTTTCTCTGTGTTCATCGTGTCTCGGTGGTCGTTTCATCGGTTTCCAGTGCATAGACACGGCTGAGGGTCGTCGTGCCGAGCGATGCGCGGCGCTCCGGGGCGATGGGGCCGCGGGGCACGGCGGCCCTACCGGGTGGACGGGGCGGAAAAATGGGCGGGCATTTTTCGCGGCGGTCGGGCTTGATCGCGGAATGAAATCCTGTTGTCGCGTCGCGCTCGTGTTCGCCTTGTGGCTGCTTCCTTCGTTGCCCGCCGGGCGTGCGGCCGGGCCGCCGCGGCCGAACATCGTCTTCATCCTCGCCGATGATCTCGGGCAGATGGACATCGGGGCGTTTAACCCAAAGACCTTTTACGAGACGCCAAACATCAATGCGCTGGCGCGGCGCGGGATGAAGTTCACGCAGGGCTACGCCGCGTGCTGCGTGTGCTCGCCCACGCGCGGGAGCATCATGACCGGGAAGTATCCGCCGCGCTTTGGCATCACCAATTTCATCCCGGGCGGACGTGCGGGAAAACTCCTGCCCGCGCCGAACGCCGGGCATCTGCCGCTGGCAGAAACCACGATTGCGGAGGCGTTGCGCGACGCGGGTTACGCGACGTTTTTCGCGGGCAAGTGGCATCTCGGCGGCGGCGAGTTTTATCCGGGCGCGCAGGGTTTTCCGAAGGAGCTGGATAATGGCAAAGGGGACAAGGGCAACGCGCAGTTCTGGTATCCGCAGTCCGCCTTGCCCGTGCCGGATTACCGGGACGATCCCAAGACCACGGACCGCATCGTGAATGAGGCGGTGAAGTTCATCGGCGCGCACAAGGAGCAGCCGTTCTACGCCTACCTGCCGTTCCTCGCGGTTCACACGCCGGTTGGCGCGCGCGCGGACCTCGTGGCGAAATATCAGAAGAAAGCCGCGGGCGCGCCGGCGGATGACTGGGGGCAGGAGCGCGCGAACAAGGTGCGCCTCGTGCAGAACAACCCCGCGTATGCCGCGATGCTGGAACAGCTCGACACCGGCATCGGCCGTGTGCTCGCGGCGCTGGAGGAGAACAGGCTCACCGAGAAAACCATCGTTGTCTTCATGTCCGACAATGGCGGGCTCTCGACGAGCGAGGGGCATCCCACCTCGAATCTCCCGTTGCGCGCGGGCAAGGGCTGGCCTTACGAGGGCGGCGTGCGCGAGCCGATGATCGTCGTCGCGCCCGGCGTGGCGAAACCCGGCGCGACGTGCGATTCGCCCGTCATCAGCACCGATTTCTATCCCACGTTGCTCCAGCTCGCGGGCCTGCCGTTGAAGCCCGAGCAGCATCTCGATGGCGTGAGCTTCGTGCCGCTGCTCAAAGGCGAGGCGGTGTCGCGCGGTCAGCCGCTGTTCTGGCACTATCCGCATTACGCCAATCAGGGCGGCGCTCCGCACGGGGCCATCCGCGACGGCGACTGGAAGCTCATCGAGTGGTACGAAGACGGCGCGCTCGAGTTGTACCAACTCCCGCAGGACCTCAGCGAAAAGACCAACCTCGCCGCGCAGCAGCCCGAGCGGGCGCAGGCGCTGCGCGCGAAGCTGGTGGCGTGGCGCAAGGAAGTCGGCGCGCTGATGCCGACGCCGAATCCGGGGTTCAACCCGAATGCGAAGCCGGGGGCGAAAGCAGCGGCGACGGGGAAGCAGAAATAGGTTCATGAAAACACGGTTCACGCTGTGGTTCGCCCTCGGCCTTTTCGCCAGCGCCAACGCCGCGGAGGTTCCCCCCCACATCGCCCGCGGCCATTTGCTGGCGGCGTTCTGCGGCGCCCGGCCGGACGCGAAGCTCGAGCAGGTGACGGCGATCTATCGTGAGATTATTCCCGTGGCCGCGCCGCCGGGCAGCTACACCACGGTTGCGTTCAAAGGGGGTTATGTTGGCCTCGCGGGAAACAAGGACGGCACCGGCGGCGACACGATCAACTTCTCGATCTGGGGCCAGGACGCGGCGGAGGCCGAGCCGGCGGACAAAACGCACGGTACGATCAAGACACGGCAGTTCACCCACGAAGGCACCGGCTGGGCTGGGCGGCTGGCTTATCCGTGGAAGGTCGGTACGCGCTACCAGGTCTATGTCCATGTGCGGCATGAGAAGGGGCAGACCGTTTTCAGCGCGTGGTTTGGCGCGGCGGAGAAGCACGAGTGGCTGCTCGCGGGCCGCACGCGCAAGGCGGGCACGCACTTCCTCGGCCACGCGGGCGGCTTCCTCGAACACGCGGGCACGAAGGACATGCAAATCCCCCGCAGCACCGGCTACGGACCCGCGTGGGTCCACGACGGTCGGCGCTGGCACGCCTGCACCGCGGCGGAGGTCAGCGTGAAGGACCCGGAGAACGCCCGCTTCTTCGAGCGCGACGGCGTGGTCTATCTCGAACTCGGCCGCGGCAAAAAATCAGACCAGGGGAAGAAGCACACCTACCCGCTGAAGGCTCAGGCCGCCGAGCCACCCAGACTCCCCGAGGTTCCCCGTCTGGCCAAACCGAATGCCTTTCGGTAATTCCCCTCCGCTGAACGCCGGACTCTCCCCGCTCCTGCCCAGCAGGGAGAGGGAGCCGGCCGCGCTACCCGGTGCGGCGGCTCCAGCACGAACTTTCGCAACGACCTGGTAAGGCCGGGCTTTCTTCCGGGGCTGAAACAATGGCCTTGATTCTGGAAGCGCAACTTCCAATCTGCGGGGTATGTGGAATCGCGTTCACACCCCCCGGATCACGGCGCTGGCCCGGCAGTTTCCGGCCGTGCTCATCCTCGGGCCGCGCCAGGTGGGCAAGACCACGCTGGCCCGCGCGGCCTTTCCCCAAGCCCCCTACCTCGACCTCGAGCAGCCGGGCACGCGGCAGTTGTTCACCGCTGACCCGTTGTTTCAAATCGAGAGCCGTCTGCCCGGACGGAGCGGCGCGCTGGTGCTCGATGAAGTGCAGTGTGTGCCGGAGGTCTTCGCGGCGTTGCGCGGACTTATTGACCGCGACCGTCGCCGCCGCGGGCGTTTCATCCTGCTCGGCTCCGCGCAACCGACGCTCATCCGGCAGGTGTCCGAATCGCTCGCCGGCCGCGTGGGCATTCTCGAACTCGACCCGCTCACCGTCGCCGAGGTCGCGCCGGGCACGCCGCGGAAAAAGTGGACCGATGTGTGGCTGCGCGGCGGATTCCCCGACGCGTTGCGCTGGAATTTCCGCGACTGGTGGGAGGCCTATCTCCGCACCTACCTCGAACGCGACCTGCCGCAGCTCGGCGTGCAGGCCGACCCGCTGTTCCTGCGCCGGCTGCTCACCATGCTCGCGCACGCGCAGGGCGGGGTGCTGAACGCTTCCTCGTTCGGCGCGTCGCTGGGCGTGTCGCATCACACCATCGCGCGGCATCTCGACATCCTGGAGCAGACCTTCCTTATCCGCCGCCTGCCGCCGTATTTCCGCAACGTCGGCAAGCGGCTCGTCAAAGCGCCCAAGGTCTATCTGCGCGACTCCGGCCTGCTGCATCACCTGTTGAATCTCAGCACCCTCGACGAGGTGCGGAATCATCCCGTGCATGGTGCGAGTTGGGAGACCTTCGTGCTGGAGGACCTCATCCGCCGCGAGACGGTGCGGCATCCGCACACGCAGTTCTTTTTCTGGCGCACGGCGGACGGCGCGGAGATTGACCTCGTCATGGAACGCGGCTCGCAGCGCGTCGCGGTGGAAATCAAAGCCGGCCGCGGCGACAAAATCCACGCCGCCCGCGTGCTCGAACGGGCCATGTCTGACGTGGGCGCCAAGGTCGGCTGGATACTTGACCAGGCTGACGGCACGGACGCCCTCCGCCCCTCCCTGGCCCGCCGCAGCTTCACCGCCGACCCGGAGTGGCTGCCGTGACGCGGGCGCGTCGGCGTGGTCTATCTCGAACTCGGCTTGGGAAAAAATCCGAACAAGGAAGAGAGCATGCCCACCCGCTCACATCTCCCGCCGCCGAGTCACCCAAACTCCCCGAGCCAGCCGCCCGGTTGAAGCGTTGAATCCACGCCCCGTCCATCACGCCGCAAAACCAATCACCACCACTGTGAAACCCACGCTCCTGCTCCTCGCGCTCCTCTCGTTCTGTGGACTTCGTGCCGCGCCCGTCGCCGCCGCCGAGCCGCCGCTGGGACCGAACGTCCTCTTCATTCTCGCGGACGACCTCGGCTGGGCGGACACGACGCTTTACGGGCACACAAAGTTTTACCAGACCCCGAACCTCGAACGGCTCGCCCAGCGCGGCATGCTGTTCACGCGCGCGTATTCGGCGAGCCCGCTGTGTTCGCCCACGCGCTCGGCGATTCTCACCGGCCTCAGCCCCGCGCGCACGGGCATCACCTCGCCGAACGGCCACGTCCCGCAGGTCGTGCTCGAGGCCACGCCGGGCACGGCCGCTCCGCCGAACAAGCACGCCATCATGCCCCAGCCGCCGACGCGGTTGAAGACGGACTACCCCACGCTCGCGAAGTCGCTCAAGGCGGCGGGGTACGCGACCGGCCATTTTGGCAAATGGCATCTCGGCCCGGAGCCGTATTCGCCGCTGCAACAGGGTTTCGACGTGGACGTGCCGCACTGGCCGGGGCCGGGGCCGGCGGGCAGCTACGTCGCGCCGTGGCGGTTCAAGGACTTCGATCACGACCCCGCGGTGCCGAGCCAGCACATCGAGGACCGCATGGCGAAGGAGGCGGTCGCCTTCATGGAGAAGCACCGGGCGCGGCCGTTTTACCTGAACTACTGGATGTTCAGCGTCCACGCGCCGTTCGATGCGAAGCCGGCACTGATCGAAAAATATCGCGCGCGCGCCAATCCCGCCGACGCGCAGCATTGCCCCACCTACGCCGCGATGGTCGAGAGCATGGACGACGCGATCGGCACGCTGCTCGACACGCTCGACCGGCTGCAGCTCGCCGAGCGCACGATCATCGTGTTCACCTCCGACAACGGCGGGAACATGTATAGCGAGGTGGATGGCACGGTGCCGACGAGCAACCGGCCGTTGCGCGGCGGCAAGGCGACGGTGTTTGAGGGCGGCACGCGCGTGCCCGGCGTGGTGGTGCTGCCCGGTGTCACCGCGCCCGGCAGCCGCAGCGAGGCCATCATCCAGAGCGAGGATTATTACCCCACGTTGCTCGCAGCCCTCGCGCTGAAACCCGCCGCTGGCCAGCGCTTCGACGGCGTCAGCATTCTGCCCGCGTTGCGCGGCCAGCCGCTGGCGCGCGAGGCGACGTTTGCTTACTTCCCGCACGAACCCGGCGTGCCGGACTGGCTGCCGCCCGCCGTCGTCGCGCACAGCGGCGATTGGAAGCTCATCCGCATCTTCCACGGCGGCGAAAAGGGCGCGCATCGCCACCTGCTCTTCAACCTGCGCGACGACCTCGGCGAACGGAACAACCTCGCCGCGCGCGAGCCCGCCCGCGTGCAGCAACTCGACGCGCTCATCGGGAAGTTCCTCGCCGACACGAAAGCCGTCGTGCCAATTCCCAATCCCAAGTTCGATCCGGCGAAGTATCAGCCCGAACTGGAAGGCCAGGCGGAACGGAAGGTCAAGGGCGCAAAGGCCGCGAAGAAAGCTGCCGCGAAAGCCCCCGCACCCGCGCCCGCGCCAGTGCCCGCGCCGGCCGCCAAGACTGAGAGCGCCGACCTGTTGCAAGGCTGGAAGGCGCGCGGTTGCGACGCCGTGGTGAAGGATGGCGTGGTGACGGTGACGGGGCAGGGGAGCGCGCCCTTCCTCGGCGTGGGCGCGGGCGTGAGCGGCCCGGCGACGGTGAAATTCCGCGCCCGCTCCGCCGCCGGTGGCTCCGGCAAAATCGAGTGGCTCCCCGCCGCCACCGCCATTGCCGATGCGAAGTCCGTGCCCTTCACGATCGCGCCGGGCGACTGGCAGGAAGTCACCGTGAGCATTCCTGCCACCGGCCCGCTTGGCATTCTGCGCCTCTACCTTCCGGCGCAGAAGCAGCCGGTGGAGGTGGATTGGGTCGAACTCAAACCTGAAGGCAAGCCGAGGCGTTGGAATTTTTGACTGCGGCAATGATTGCGAAAGCGACCCAAACCGACAGCCTCTGGCGCTTCCTGGCCCGGCTCGGCACTCGGCTCAAACAATGAACTGGAAATCGTGTAGCATCGGACTCCTGCTGGTCATGTTCTCGGCGGTTGTCCATGCGGCTGTCAAAGCCGCGGAGCCGCAGCGCCATTGGGCTTATCAGCCGGTCGTGCGCCCCGCGTTGCCGACGGTCAGGCAATCCACCTGGCCACGCAATGAACTCGACCGCTTCATCCTCGCGAAACTCGAAGCCAAGGGGCTTGTGCCCAGTCCCGAGGCCGATCCGCGCACGCTGATTCGCCGCCTTTACTTCGACTTGCTCGGCCTCCCGCCGTCACCGGAGGAAGTCGCTGCGTTCGAGCGCGCGTGTTCTCCGGTCGGCAAC
This sequence comes from Akkermansia muciniphila, assembly GCA_945861535.1. Classification (GTDB taxonomy): domain Bacteria; phylum Verrucomicrobiota; class Verrucomicrobiia; order Limisphaerales; family BJHT01; genus BJHT01. The sequence goes on from CAMAUZ010000057.1 coordinate 12,354, forward strand.
CGGCCATCGGCCGTCGGCAATCTCGTGGACCGGCTCCTCGCCAGCCCGCGCTACGGGGAACGCTGGGCGCGCCACTGGTTGGACATCGCGCACTACGCCGACACGCACGGCTTCGAGCGCGACCAACTTCGCCCCAACGCCTGGCGCTACCGGGATTACGTCATCGCCTCGCTCAACGCTGACCAGCCCTACGACCAGTTCCTCCGCGAGCAAATCGCCGGCGACATCCTCGCGCTGAACTCGAAACCCGAGACCCAAAGCTCGAAACTCATCGCGGCGACCGGCTTTCTCGCCGCCGGCCCGTGGGACTTCGTCGGCCAAATCGAAACGAAGAGTGATGTGCTCAAACGCGCCGCCCGCGCGGACGACCTCGACGACATGGTCACCCAGGTCCTCACCGCTTCGATGGGCGTGACCATCAACTGCGCCCGCTGCCACGACCACAAGCTCGACCCCATTTCGCAGCGCGAATACTACGGCCTCTGGGCGGTCTTCGCCGGCGTGAAACGCGGCGACCGCGAGCTGGACCCTGCTGCCGCCGCGCGTCGCGAGACCGAGCGGAAGCAGCTCCAGACGCGTCTCCGCGAGGTCACGAGCGAACTCGCACGCCTCACCGGGGAAGGGCTCGACCTCGCGGACATGGTTGGTGGCGGCAACGGACGCGGCACGGGCACGAAGGGCGCCGGCCTCGATCTCCGCACCGGCAACGTGGTGAAGGACAAACTCGGCTACCACCGCGACATCCAGCTTAACCGTCTGCAAGAACCGGAGTGGCCGGACGCGAACGCGCCGAAGTTCGTGCAGTGGCTTTTCGTGCCGGATGGCAAGGCCCCCGTGCCCGTCGCGTCGCAAACCACCGTCACCAACCTTCCGCCCACCTCCGGCCACGCATGGGACGCGATTCGCAACGGCGCGCTGAACGCGCAGGTTTCCACCCGGCTCGACGGCGTGGATTTCGCCACGAACGGGCACTCGGTTCTCGGCTTGCACGCAAATGCGGGCATCACGTTCAACCTCGCCGAGATTCGGAAAGCGAGCGGCTTCGCGAAGCTGCGGTTCACGGCCGTGCTCGGCTTTGGTGCGGCGGCCAGCGCGGCTTCGAGTCGCGCGGATTTCAGCGTCTTTGCTGGCAGGGAGCTGCTTTTCCAAAAGCTCAAGCTGCGCAAAGACGAGTCCGTCCGCGTGGACGTGGCGCTGCCGGACGCCGCCGCAACGCTCACGCTGGTCGCCACCGACGGCGGCGACGGCATCGGCAGCGACCTGCTTTTCCTCGGCGACGCAAGGCTCTCGCTTACTGTGGAAGCGCAGCCCCTCGCGGCCGCCGACCGCGCTCGCATCGAGACGTTGCGGGCGGAGGAGAAGCAACTGGCCACCGCGCTCGCCGCGAAGGCGGAGGGCGAGAAAGTTTATGCGGTCACCAGCTCCGAACCGCCCGTGGTCAGGCTGCTCCGGCGCGGCAATCCCGAGGACGCCCAGGAGGAAGTCGCGCCCGCCGTGCTCGCGTGCGTGAAGCACGCGCCCGCCGACTTCACCCGCGCCAAGACCGAGGGCGAACGCCGCCTCGCCTTGGCCGAGTGGATTACGCACCCCGCCAATCCGCTGACGCGCCGCGTCTTGGTAAACCGCCTCTGGCACCACCATTTCGGCGTCGGCCTCGTGGACACGCCCAGCGACTTCGGCAAAGGCGGCGGCATGCCTTCGCACCCGGAGTTGCTGGACTGGCTGGCGGAGGAGTTTCTGGCGCGCGGCTGGTCGGTGAAGGCGATGCACCGACTGATTTGCACGAGCGCGGTGTATCGGCAACGTAGCTCGACTTTCCAAAGTCGAGATGTCCGGGCGACACCGGGACTCGACATTGGAATGTCGAGCTACCGCGATTCCGCCAACCGCCTCCTCTGGCGTCAGCACCCCCGCCGCCTCGACGCTGAGTCCACGCGCGACGCCGTGCTCGCCGTCAGCGGCAAGCTGAACCTCGCGGCGGGCGGCCCCGGCTACCGCGACTTCAAATACACCGAGGCTTACGCGCCCATTTACAACTACGTCACTGCCGAAACGCCCGATCAGTGGCGGCGCAGCATCTATCGTTTTGTGGTGCGCACCACGCCGCACACGTTCCTGACGACGCTGGATTGTCCGAACCCAGCCAACCTCACGCCGGCGCGCACCGCCACGACGACCGCGCTGCAGGCCCTCGCGCTCTCGAACAACGAGTTCATCCTCCAGCAGGCGCAGCATCTCGCCACGCGCATCGAAAACGAAACCGACTCCCGCGAGGCCGCCATCCGCCGCGCCTTCGCCCTCACCTTCCAGCGCGATGCCACCGCCGCCGAACTGCAAGCCGCCACGCCCCTCGTCGCCGAGCAGGGCCTCTTCGCGCTGTGCCGGATGCTCATCAATGCGAACGAGTTTGTTTACCTCGACTGAAACCATGAACGCATCCTTTCCCTGCGGTCAGCAGAAGCGCTTCGTCACGCGTCGCGATTTCCTCTGGGAACTCGGCGGCGGTCTCGGTGGTGTTGCACTCGCGGCCCTGGTGAATGAAGCGCAGGCTGCGACGAGTCCGCTCGCGCCCAAGGCAGGGCATCATCCCGCGAAAGCCAGAGCGGTGATCCAAATCTTCTGCCCCGGCGGCCTCAGCCATGTGGACTCGTGGGATTGGAAACCCGAGCTGGCGGCGCGGACTGGAAAACCGTTCGACACCACGGGCACGGTGCAATTCTTTGCCTCGAAGCCGGGCAACTGCCAGGGCAGCTACTGGCCGTTCCGGCAGCACGGGCAGTGCGGTCGCTGGATCAGCGATTTGTTTCCGAAGTTTGCCGCGTGCGTGGACGACGTCGCGTTCATCCACTCGATGCAGAGCCGGTCCGCGTTGCACGGCCCGGCGATGTTCATGGCCAACAGCGGCTTCATCCTGCCCGGCTTCCCGAGCATGGGTGCGTGGGTTACCTACGGCCTTGGCAGCGAGAGCGAGAACCTCCCCGCGTTCGTCGTGCTCCCCGATCCGCGGGGCCTGCCGCCCGGCGGCGTCATCAACTGGGGCGCGGGCTTCCTGCCCGCCGTGCATCAAGGCACGCCGCTCAACACCGACCTGGAACTGCCGCCCATCGCGGACCTGTTTCCGCCGAAGAACTTCGCGGGCATCACGCCGGCGGGCGAGGCGAGCGGACGCAACTTCCTCCAAACCCTGAACCGCCAGCACGCCGCCGCGCGCGTGGGCAACACGGAACTCGACGCCCGCATCGCCGCCTACGAACTGGCCGCGCGCATGCAACTCAGCGCGCCCGAAGTCACCGATCTGCGCGGCGAGAGCGCGGCGACGAAGCAGCTCTACACGCTCGCCGACGAGGACATCGGGCCCTTCGGACGCCAGTGCCTGCTGGCGCGGCGGTTGGTCGAGCGCGGCGTGCGCTTCGTGCAGATTTTTTGCGGCGCGGAGAACACGGGCGCGAAGAAAATCCGTCCGAACTGGGACAGCCACGAAGACCTCGTCCGCGACCACGGCTACTGGGGCCGCGTGCTCGACACCGGCGCCGCGGCATTGCTGCACGACCTCAAGGCGTGCGGTCTGCTCGACTCCACGCTGGTCATCTGCACCTCCGAGTTTGGCCGCCAGCCGGGCGCGCAAGGAAAGGGTCGCGACCACAACGCCGGCGCGTTCACCGCGTGGCTCGCCGGCGGCGGCATCAAGGACGGCACCAGCTACGGCACGACGGACGAGCTGGGTTCCAAGGCCGAGGCGCATCCCGCCTACAGCTACGACCTTCACGCCACCGCGCTCCACCTGCTCGGCGTGGACCACGAGCGCCTGAGCTTCTATCACAACGGCGTGCCGCGTCGGCTGACCGATGTGCATGGCCATGTCATCCGGGAAATTCTCGCATGAAACCGCACCTGCTTGGGTGGTTGCTGGCCCTGCTCCTGACGGCTTGTCTGGTGCGTGCTGATGATGGGAGGTCGCAGCCGATTGTCGGGGCCATTCGCTGGGATGGTTGGTATGGCGAAGGGGCGGTGGTGCGTGCAGTTGAACACTCACTCGGGCAGCCAAAATATCGTTTCCGACTGCCTTGGTTCGCCCGTGTGAAGGAGGGCGGCACCGTTCGCATCAACGGCGATTCGCAGGCCGTCATCGAGCAGGAGATTACCTACGCCAGCCAAGCGGGGCTGAACTACTGGGCGTTTGTGGACTACTGGAACGATTCTCAGGACTTGAGCATCGGGCTGAACCGCTACCTCGCCGCCAAGGACAAGCAGGGCGTCCGCTACTGCCTCGTCGAGGAGGGCGCGCGGCTCGACAAGGTCGGCACGGCGGGCTGGCCGCGATTGGTGGAGCAGTTCCGCAACGCCGACTACCAAACGGTGCTGGCCGGTCGGCCGCTGCTGTTTGTGTTCGTGAAGCCGACAAAACTCGGCAAGGCCGATTGGAACGAGTTGAAGCGACAGAGCGTCGCGGCTGGCTTGAAGCCGCCCTATCTCGTGCTGATGGGCTGGCATCCCGAGCAGGACGCGAAGGACATGGTGGAGCTGGGATTCGATGCTGTTTCTGCCTACGCCCGGGGTGGGAGCTACAGCATGCAGCAGCCGAGTTTCGCCGAGCAGTGCGCGCTCATCCGTCGAGACCGGTGGGAAAAGTGGCGTGCCCTGCGGCTGCCGTGCATCACGTTCGCCAGCGCCGGCTGGGATACCCGGCCACGCAACGAGCGCCCACCTGCCTGGATGAAGGAAGTCACGGCGACCCCCGATGCGACGCCGCCCGCGCAGCAGAAGCCGCTCGTGGACGCGGTCACCGCCACGCCCGACGAACTCGCCGCGCACCTTCGCGAGGCTATCGAGTGGACGCGCGCCAACCGTGACCTCAATCCCGCCAACGCGCTTCTCATCTACGCGTGGAACGAGCATGACGAAGGCGGCTGGCTTCAGCCCACGCTGCGGCCCGATGGCCAGCCGAACACGGAACGCATCACGGCCTTGGGAAAGCTGTTGCGGCCCGCCTCCGCGCCGCCATCGTCACCAAAACCATGAAGCCAAGACCCGACCGCATCACTGAGCGCGCCAGCACTTCGACCCGCCGCCAGTTCGTTCAAACCACCGCCACGGCCACCGCGTTCGCTTCCCTGGCCAGCCCCGCTCTCGCCGCGCAACCCGCCGGCAAATCTCCCGGCACCAAAACGCTTCACACAGACGTGCTCGTCTGCGGCGGCGGCTGCGCGGGCACGGCGGCGGCGCTCGCGGCAGCGCGCCGCGGGGCGAAGGTGCTGCTCGTGGAGAAGGCCCCGTTCGCCGGCGGCATCATCACCTGTGTGGGGCTGCCGTACTTCGACGGCATCGCGAACATCAAAGACAACCGCATCGTCGTGCGCGGCATCGCGCTGGAGCTGTTGTCCAAGTCCGGCGTCTGCAAACCCGACGCCACGCACACGGCCAAGCACAACCCGACCATCGGCAATTCCTTCGCGTTCAAGCTGCTGCTCGACCGCCTGCTCCGGGAGCAGAAGGAACGCCTCAGCGTGCTGTTCAACTCCTTCGTCTGCGGCGTGAACGCCAGCGGCGGGCGCATTCAGTCCGTGCAAATCGCCAACAAGGACGGCCTCGTGAACATCGCGGCGAACACGGTGATTGACTGCACGGGCGACGCGGATGTGGCGGCGTGGGCGGGCGCACCGTTCGAGCAGAACGCCGAGGTGCAGCCGCTGACGCTGCATTTTCGCATCGGCAACGTGAAGCGCGTGGGCAACCTCAGCCAGAACTGCCGCGCCGCGTTCGCGAAGGCGCAGGCCGCCGGCGAGCTGCCCTTTTACTACGGTCCTGGCGTGATGTTCCTCTACCACGACAGCGAGGTTTACATCCACGGCATCCGCGTGCCCGCGAACCCGACCGATGCCGCCGACCTCTCGCGCGCCGAGATGCAGGGCCGGGCGGATGCGTGGGCGATGTTCCAGGCATGGAAGCGCGAGGTGCCGGGCTTCGAGCAGAGCTACTTCATCGAGGCGTATCCGTGGATTGGCGTGCGTGAGTCGCGGCGGCTCGTCGGCCAGCATGTGCTGAGCGAGGACGACTTGATGAAATCGCGCCGCTTCGACGACGCCATCGCCACCGGCTGCTGGTATCTGGATTTGCACCCGAACAAGACGGTCGTCGGCAGCGCCAACGACTTCGATCCGAAGAAAGTTCAGCCCGAGCCTTACGACATTCCCTACCGCTCGCTGCTCCCGCAGAAGATTGAGAACCTCCTCGTTGCCGGCCGCTGCCATTCCGCCACGCGCGGCGCGCACGCCTCGACGCGCGTGACCGTGACCGCGATGGCCATGGGTGAAGCGGCCGGGACCGCCGCCGCGCTGGCCGTCGCCGCGAAGAAGAACCCGCAGGAGATTGGCGGCGTGACAGTCCGCGAGGCGCTGAAGGCCGTCGGAGCCGGGCCGTTTACCGAGGGATGAAGACGGAGCGAACACCGGTCCTGGCGGCCGTCTCGTAGCGGTCGGGGTGGTGGCCTCGGCCTTAGCCGTAACGATTCAGTCGGGCCGATTTTCTTCGACCACAGAGACACGATGAACACAGAGAAGAAAGAGGGACGGCATCGGCTCCAGGAAGTCACCAATCAGTGAAGGACGAACGACCAGCGAGTCCTTGGTTTTTCTCTGTGTTCATCGTGTCTCTGTGGTCCAAAAGATTCGGTTCAACTGAATCGTTACGGCTTAGTTTGAATTCTCCGCGGTGGTCGGCTGTGGGCGGGCTGGCGCAGGGAACGAATCTGCCTTCGTGGATTGATTTGGATGAAACCTTGGCCAGTGCTTCGGCGTCTGTGGGCGCGTGACTTGGAAAACTTCCACGCAGGACACGCAGGCGCAGAGCCATGCCCTGCTCGCGCGAATCGGCTTGGCCAGCCTGCTGGCCATGGCCGCGGTCTTGCCACTCGCCGCTGCGTCGGCCGCCGGACCGGCTGACTTCGACCAGGCTGTCGCGCCGTTTTTCGCTGAACACTGCCTCCGTTGCCACGACGCCAAGGTGGCCAAATCGGATTTCCGCATGGACACGTTGTCCCGGAAGATCGGCCTCGAGAACACGCCGCAGTGGGTGGAAATCATGGAGCGCATCAACTCCGGCGAGATGCCGCCCAAGAAGGAGAAGCAGCCTGGCGCGGCCGAGCGTGCGCGGGTGGTCGCGTGGCTGGCGGCGCGGCTCAAGGAGGGCGAGTCGGCGCGCATGGCGGCGCGCGGGCCGGTGTCCTACAACCGCCTCACGCGGGACGAATATGTGAACACCATCCGCGACCTGCTGGGCGTGGAGTTCGACGCGAAGGATCCGGGCAACTTCCTCGAAGACCCGGAGTGGCACGGCTTCGAGCGCATCGGGTCGGTGCTGACGTTGTCGCCGTCGAACATCGAGAAGTATCTCGGGGCGGGGGAGAAGATCCTGGCGGAAGCGTACCCCGAAGTTCTTCCGCCCAAGAAAGGAGCCAAGCCCGGGGAGCCGTTCGGCGGCACGAAGCGCGCGATTGAGGAGCACCAAATCCCGGAGCGGCACCGGGAGCGCCTGCAAGAGCTGGGCCTGCTGGACAAGGTGCGGTACGACATGTGGCCGGGCGACATCTTCCGCTACTCGGAGTTGAAGGAGCCGCTGCCGGAGGCCGGGGTGTATGAAATCAGCTACACGCTTAGCGGCCTGAAGCCGGAGAAGGGCCTGGCGCCGCGCTTGAAGGTTTACGAGGCCAAGCTCGATCGCGTGTTGTTTGAGCAGGACATTGTCGCGCCGGAGGACAAGCCCGTCACGGTGACGTTTCGCGCGCACCTGCCGAAGGGCCGGCCCAGCATCGACGTGTATAACGCGGTCCCGGGACCCTCGAATCTGCCGCGTTCGGGACGCCATGGGGACACGCCGTTTGTCAGCACGAAGCTGGGCCGCATCCCGTGGCAGTTGAAGCTGACGGACGAGGCGGGCAAGCCGCGCTATCCCTTTCTCATCCTCGATTCCATCTCCTGGCGCGGGCCGATCGTGACGGACGCGGAGAAGCAGCGGCGCGCGGAGTATTTCCCGGCGAGCGAGGGCGACCTCGCGCAAGTGCGAGAAGGGCTCGGCCGGCTGGCGCGGCGCGCGTTCCGTCGCCCGCCCACCGCCGCGGAGGTGGATCATTTCACCGGCATCGTGAAGAGCGAGCTGGCGGCGAAGGAGAAATTCCCCAACGCCGTGAAGGCCGGAATGCTCGCCATCCTTTGCTCCAAGAGCTTTCTTTTCATCACCGAGGGCGACGCGGGCGCCCCGCGCGCGACCTTGAACGATTGGGAAATCGCCGCGCGCCTCTCGTATCTGCTCTGGAATTCCATGCCGGACGACCCGCTCTTCCAGCTTGCCGAGCAGGGCCGGCTGCGCGACAAGGCCGAGCTTTCCCGGCAGGTCGCGCGGATGCTCAAAGACCCGCGCGCCGCGCAGTTCGCGGACGCATTCGCCACGCAATGGCTGCGGCTGCGGAAGGTCGGCATGTTCCCGCCGGACAAGAAGCTTTACCCGGACTACGACAAGGCGCTCGAAGCCGGCATGATTGGCGAGTCAAAGGCGTTCTTCCAGGAGGTGCTCCGGCAGAACCTCTCCCTGCGCGAATTTTTCCACTCGGACTGGACCATGTTGAACGCCCGGCTCGCGGGCTTCTACGGGATCCCGGACGCGGGGCTGCCACGGGACGCGTTCCAGCGGGTTTCGCTGACCGCCGAGAGCCGGCGCGGTGGCTTGCTCACGCAGGCGGCCATTCTCTCGCTCACATCGGATGGCACGCGGCACCGGCTGGTGCATCGCGGCGTGTGGCTGTCCGAGGTTATTTTCGGCAAAACGCCACCGCCACCGCCGCCGAACGTGGACCCGATTCCGACGACGCCCGTGGATTCCCCCAAGGCGACGCTTCGCATGAAGCTGGAGGCGCACATCAAGGATCCGAACTGCGCCGCGTGCCACAGCCGGATTGACCCGCTGGGCCTGGCCTTCGAGAACTACGACGCCATCGGCCGTTGGCGCACCGAGGAAGTCACCGACGGCAAGGGCGCGAATCCGAAGGTCAATCCCGCCGGCCAGTTGGCGGACGGGCGGAGCTATGCGACGGCCGAGGATTTCAAGAAGTTGCTGCTGGCTGAGGTGGACACGTTTGCCGCCGCGTTCCTCGAGAAGCTCGCCACCTACGGCCTGCGCCGCGCGATGGACTTTGGTGACCGCGCGGACTTGCAGTCGCTGGCCACCGCCAGCAAGGCCAAGGACCACCGCCTGCGCGACCTCGTCGAGGCATTTGTCTGTTCAGACCTTTTCCAGAAGCGCTAAATCAAAAGCGCCCCAAAATAACCTATGAGCCATTTGAACCTCCGCCGCTGGGAAATCAGCCGCCGCGCCGCCTTGCGCGGCATCGGCGCCACCATCGCGCTTCCGCTCCTCAACGCGATGGGCGAATTGCCCGCCGCCGCCAGGCCCCGCCGCAGCGTGTTCCTTTACATCCCCAACGGTGTGAACACGCTCACGTGGCAGATTCAGAAGGCCGGCGCGGACTACGAGTTCACCACGCCGCTGAAGTCGCTCGAGAAGCACCGCGCGGACATCACGCCCATTAGCGGACTGCACCACCCGATGGTCATCGGCAAGCACCACAACTGCGAGAAGGTGTGGCTCACCGGCGCGAACGTGCCCGGCGATGGCGGCGCCTTCCGGAACAGCGTCTCCGCTGACCAGCTCATGGCCGACGTGCAAGGCGCCTCCACGCGCTTCGCGTCGTTCGAGATGGCCATCGAGGGCACGTCGCTCTCGTGGTCCAAGGACGGCATTCAGATCCCCGCCGAGCGGAACACGCAGCAGATTTTCAACCAGCTCTTCGGGGTGGAAAAGGAGAGCAAGGAAACCATCCGTCGCCGCCTGAGCCGGCGCAGCAGCATCCTCGACCTCGTCGCGGATGACGCCCGGCGGGTGAACCGCGGCCTCGGCACCGAGGACCGTAGCAAGCTCGACGAATACCTCACCGCCGTCCGCCAGGTCGAGGAGCGCACGAAGCGCGCCGACGAGTGGCTGAACATCGCCAAGCCGTCGGTGCCCGCCGACGACGTGGCGCGCCTCACGCGCAAGCTCAGCATGGCCGAGGCCGGCGAGTATTACCGGCTGTTCTACGACCTCATGGCCCTGGCCCTGCGCACCGATTCCACGCGCGTCATCACCTGCGGCATCGGCAGTGAAGGCAACACCAGCGGCATCCCGGAGATCGGCATTCTCCAGACCCGCCACGGGCTTTCGCACCACAACGGCGACCCGGAGCAACTCCGCCGCCTGACCGCCACGGACACCTTTCTCGTCGAGCAGCTCAGTTACTTCCTCGACCAGCTCAAGGCGCTGCCGGAGGACGGCCGCCCCTTGCTCGACACCACGCAGGTGCTCTGGGGCAGCGGCATGGCTTACGGCCACAGCCACGGCAACGCCAACCTTCCGACGATCCTCTGCGGCGGCAAGGCGCTCGGCTACCGGCACGGCACGCATGTGGACTTCAACCTCCCAAAGATTGCCAAATACGACGTGGCCGACGCCAACGCTCACTACAAGATCTGCTCCCGTCCCGTGGACGACAACGCCCGCCTGAGCAACCTGCTCCTCACCATGCTCCAGCGCGCGGGCGTCAAGGGCGACAAGTTCCAAGACAGCACCGCGCCGCTCTCGCAGATTGTGGCGTGACGGGGCGGCCGGAGTGACGGGGTGATGGCATAGGGCCGGTGGCCCGCCACTCCCTCACTCCATCGCTCCATGACTCCTCCACTCCCATCACCCTCGCTCCGCATGCGCCCCTTTATCCTCCTTTGCCTCGCCGCCTCGCTCGTCCTCGCCGCCGAGCGCCCGAAATTCCGCACGGATGCCGACGGGCCGGTGACGGCGGACGACAAGCGGTCGAATCCGAAGAGCCGCAAGCCCGCGGACAAGCCGGACTGGTATCAGCTCGTGCCGGGCGAATTCCCGCCGGAAGGGTCCGCCCACGCGGTGTCCGGAGAACTGATGTTCGCGGATCATCTGGAGCGGCGGTTCCAGATTCGCGTGGACCGCAACGACAGCCAGGAGCGAGGCGTCTGGGATTTGCCGCTGGACGCCACGCTGCTGCCTTACGGCTCCATCTGGCAGCAGGGCGCTCCGGCGGCGTTACAGGACCTTCCGCTCGGCACCCACTTGCGCGGCCTGTTCTATCTGGCGGCGCCCGACGACAAGACGCCGCTGCCCGACAACGCGTATCGCCGCAAGACGCCGGAGTGGGAGTTCCGCCGCTGCTTCCGCCTCGAGGACGAGTTTACCTTTCACGCACGGCAGCAACAGCTCTGGCGGATTGACAGCGTGGACCTCGCCACGAGGAAGCTCGCGGCCACGCTGCTCGAAGGCGGGAAGCCGGTGGGCGACGGCAAGGCGAAGACCTTCGACCTGCTCACCAGCACGCGCGTGTTCCAAGGCGACCGCATCACCGACCTGAAGGCGTTGCAACCCGGACAGACCGTCCTCTTCAACCTCACCTGGGTTACGCTCTACGGTCCCGGCCGCATGACCGACATCTGGGTTGACGAGCCCGCGCGCGCCCTCGCCACCGCGCAGCAGCTCGAACGTCACCGCAATCACACTCGCGTGCGTGGCCTCGCCGGTTGGGTCACGGCGGTCAAGGATGAACCCCAGTTCGTCACCGTCACGTTCTTTGGCGGCGTGGATCCCCAGCTCTTCGACGAACTGACGATCAAGGATTTGAACGCCCCGCCGCCCAGAGATGGTTCGCCGCCACCCGCCGAGCCGCGCGGCGCCCTCGCCGTCGCCCGCGATTCGCTCATGACCTACGACCCCGTCAACGACCGCAAATCCGGCGGCGTCCTGGAGGTGAAGAAGATTCCCGTCGAACCCGGCAGCGCCGGCGTGCAGCTCAAGCTCAAGATGGACCTCATGCTGGAGGGCTATCGGCCCAAGCGTGTCGTCCGCTTCTATCCGCCCACTTGGAAGGTGATCGCCCTGCCGCGTGAAGAGCAGTTCTTCGGTCGCCAGTGATGCTCGATTCAGTCCAGTCCGCTGTACTCATGAAAAAAACGCTCCCACTGTTCATTGCCCTCGTGCTCGGCGTCGGCACCGCCCGCGCCCTTGACCCGCATGTCGAAGCCGTCCTCCGCACCGTCGAAGGCGCGCGAGGCAAGGTGGAGAAGACTGCCGACGGCCAGAGTCTGAAACTCGTGGACCCCGCCGTGCCGGCCGCGGCGCTGAAATTTGAATGATTTGCCTATGAAAATCTCGCTACGAAAAACGCTCTGGCTGACGCTGGCCGTCCTCGGATTCGTGCTGTCAGAACAAGGTTGGGCCCAGGTTCCCGGCGGCTTCTCTGCCGCTCCGACGAGCGACCCGCAGGTGCTGGCGGCCGCCAAGTTCGCGGCGGCCACGCGCGACCCGCACCTCAAGCTGCTGGGGGTCGAGAAGGTGCAGCAGCAGGTGGTGGCGGGGACGAATTACCGCCTCACGCTCAAGCTGGAGGACCACGGCACAAACCGCGTGGCCGAAGCCGTCGTCTGGCGCAAGCTCGACGGCACGCACGAGTTGACCTCGTGGCAGTGGCAGCCCACCAAACCCAAGTTCAAGATTATCCCCGGTCAGGTCATCATCCCGACGGGCAATGGTGAAATGCGACGGCCATGGGGCGAGCTCATCAGCCTCGACCTTGCGACGCGCACGGGAAAATTCCGCAACGAGAGCGACGATGCGGTGATGAGCTTCACCGTGATGCCTTACGCCGAACTGCTTCACCACGCGGCCAGCGGCGACTTGCAGGACTTCCGCGTCGGCGAGCGCGCCATCTTCCGGCTCCACGAGAACGACAAGGGCGAGTGGGTCTGGCTTACGTACATCCAGGACGAGATGAACATGATGAACGGGCACAAGGAGTATTTCTATGTGGACCGGATCGACGCCGCGAAGCGCGCGGTCGAATGCACGTGGGCGAACTTCGACAAGAGCTTCATCCGCCAGACCAACGTGGTCATCGAGACGGATGGCGAGACGCGCTTCTGGAAGGCCGGCGCCCCGGCGCAGTTCTCGGACCTGAAGCCCGGCGACAAGCTGCGCACCAAGACCCACGGTGCCGGGGCGGGCAAGCGCCGCATCGCATGGGAGGTCTTCCTCGACGACGAGAGCCTCGGGAAATTCCAAACCGAGCAAAAGGCCGTCCACGCCGCGCGCATCCTCAAGGAAGGCGCGCCCGGCTACGTGAACGAGGCGAACGGCAAGGAGCTGCGGCTTACGCTCTTCAACGAAGGCGGCGACATCGCCAGGCAACTCAAGATCGGCAAGGCCGTCCGGGTCGCTCCCGCCGGCGTGGACCGCAAGCCCACCGCCGCACCGCTCGGCGCCACCGTGACCGCCGTCGCCACGAAGGGCCGCGAGTGCAAAGTGACGGTCTCGCTCTCCGCGGCCGAGGGTGGGTTTCAGTCTGCCGGCCTTGCCCGATTGTGGCTCGCGGGCGAATGAATCACCGGTCGGCGCTGGCGTGCAAACATTGGTGGAACCGGAAGTGCTCAATCTCTGCTACCCGCTGCGGATCGTGCTGCTCCCGCGGCATCCTTTCGCCCGCCCAGTGTTTCCTTGAATCCCCCCGGCATCCGCTGTCTAGTCTCCGCACAAAAAACTATGAAAAATTCCCTTCGCCACTTTGTCGCCGCCGTGGCCGGCCTCAGTCTCTGCGCATCCGTTGCCTCGGCGGCCGATGCCAAACCCTTGCGCGTGCTGCTCATCACCGGCGGCTGCTGCCATGATTACGCCAAGCAAAAGGACATCCTCAAAAAAGGCCTCGAAGCCCGCGCCAACGTCGTCGTGGACCAGATCCACAGCGATGACAAAGGCACCAAGCCCCCGCTCCCCATCTACGGCAATCCTGATTACGCCAAGGGCTACGACGTCGTCCTCCACGACGAATGCTCCGCCAGCATTGGCGACCCCGCCGTCATCGCCGGCGTCCTCAAGCCCCATCAGGACGGCATCCCCGGCGTGAACCTCCACTGCGCCATGCACAGCTATCGCTTCGGCGACTTCGGCAAGCCCGTCCCCGCCGGTGCGCCCAACGGTGCCTGGTATGCTTACCTTGGCCTCCACTCCACCGGCCACGGCCCGCAGGAACCCATCGCGATCAATTTCCTCGCCGGCGCCTCCCCGATCACCAAGGGCCTTGAAAACTGGACCACCGGCAAAGAGGAGCTGTACAACAACATCCAAGTTCTCACCGGCAAGCCGCTCGCCAAAGGCAAGCAGACCGTGAAGGGCAAAGATGGCGCGACCAAGGACGTCGAGACCGTTGTCGTCTGGACCAACGAATATGGCAGCAAAAACACCCGCGTCTTCAGCACCACCCTCGGCCACAACAACGCCACCGTGGAAGACGCCCGCTACCTCGACCTTGTGACCCGCGGCCTCCTCTGGGCCTGTGGCAAGCTCGACGACAACGGCCTGCCCGCCGCCGGCTACGGCGCGAAGAAGTAACTGCGACCAGTCAGCCACCCAACTCAAACCAGCGCGCCGGGTTTCCCCCGGCGCGTTTTTTTTATCCCGGTCCGGGAATCAGAAAACCACGGATGCACACGGACGACCACAGCCCGGCGCGGCGATTCGGCTGGCGACAAATTGCCTTCGCCTCCGGATTCAGGGGACGAGCCACTGGGCGGACCAGGCCGTGCCGTTCCAGTCGAACCGTGCGCGGCGGGCGCCTTGGGGGCGCAGGAGGAGCCATTCGAGGCGCATGAGAGTGGTGACGACGACGGCGAAATTGGCCCAGCCGGTTTCGGTTTCTTCGGGCGTGGGTTCGCGGTGACGCCAGGCGACGGGCTGTCCGGCGTCGGGATTGTCCACCGGGGTTCCGGGCGGAAGCGGCGTGCAGTAATTCAGCCGGTTGGGCAACGGCGTGGCGGCCCATGCGGCGCGGGCGAGTTCGTCGGCCGGCTGTCGTGCAGCGGTGCCTGAAGCGCGGATTTGCACCTGCTCGCCCGGATGATAGAAGAGCCAGGCGACGGCGGGATGCTGTTCGAGTTCGTGGAGTTTCGCGGAGCGGGCGTCGGTGTAAAAAACGAGCTGCCGGGTGTCAGCGTCGGCGCGGCGGAGGACGACGGTGCGTGCGGCGGGATGCGAGTCGGACGCGGTGATGAACGCGGCGGTGCGCAGCGGGTTGGTGGGGGCGGCGGGCGCGGTGTGGAGGGCGTGCTGAATCTGCCGCAACAGCTCGGGGAGATCGGTGGTGTGCCAGTTCATGGATGGGGAGATTTGAGGTTCAACCAAGGAGGGACGCGGAATACGGAGGGGGCGGGGCGTTCCCGAGCCCCGGTTTCAGGCGGTGGGGGAAGCGGCGCAAATTGGTTTTCATTCGACTGCAAGGCCGCGGAATCGTCACGCGGCCGGAAAGACCTCGAGCGCGGGCGGTCCCCGCCCGCAGCGGCCGCGCAGTTGCGAAGGCGCAAGAAACTCCCGCTGCTCCCGCCTTGAAGTCGCCGCTGCGACCGGGGACCGGTCGCGGGCCGTTTGGCTGGCGGCCGGATCAGGGCAGGGTGGTGAAGGTGAAATTGCCGGAAGCCCCGACGTTGCCGTAGGCGTCGGTGCCGCGCACTTGGAAGTTGTAAATCTTGCCGCGCTCCAGCCCGGTGAGGCGGACGCTGTGATGGCGGACTTTGGCGGGCGACAGCGCGGAGGTCAGGGCGTAGGCGGTGGTGAGGCCATAGCGCACCTGGGAATCGGCGATTTCATTGGTGGCCCAAGTGATGGTCGCGGTGGTCGCGGTCACATTGGTGGCGGTGACCAACGTGAATTTGGCGGGTTGGGTGTCTTTGCTGTAGAAGGCCGAGTTGGTGGCGACCAGCGGAATGCCGGCGAGGCTTTTCGCCCCGCCGGTTCCGCCGAGGACGTTCACGAGGTATTTCCAGTCGGACTTTAGCTGGGCCGTGGGCCGCAGGGTGGCGGTGAGCGTGCCGGGTTCGTACGTGACGGTGGCGGGCAGGTTGGTGGTCTGGTCGGACCGGCGCAGGGTGAAGGTCGTCGGCGTGAGCGTCGCCGGATCCATCGCTTGGGAGAAGGTCGCGGTGACGAGGGTGGTCAGCGGGATGTTGCGCGATTCTTTGGCCGGGAAGAAGCGGGTCACGGTGGGGGCGGTGGTCGCGGCGGTGGTCACGGTCACGGTTGCGACCGCGCTGGTGGCGCTGCCCGAGCTGTTGGTGGCGACGCAGCGGAACTGCGTGCCGTTGTCGAGCAGGGCGAGCACGGGCGTGACGTACGTCCCGCCAGTGGCACCGGGGAGGTCGAGGAAACCGACCGTGGCCGGGGCCTGGCGCTGCCAGCGGAGCGTCGGTGCGGGTGTGCCGATGGCGGTCGCGGTGAAGGTGGCGGTCTGCCCCACCAATCCGCTTTTGTTGCCGGGTTGCAGGGTGAAGACCGGGCTGCCGTTGTTCACGGTGACCACGGCCACCAGGCTGGTGACAGAACCGGCGACGTTGGTTGCCACGCAGCGAAACTGCGTGGCGGTGTCGGCGAGGGTCAGGACCGGCGTGAGGTAGGTGCCAGTGGTCGCGTCCGGGAGGTCAAGGAAGCCGACGGTTCCGGGTGCCTGGCGCTGCCATTGGAGCGCGGGCGTGGGAGACCCGGCGGCCGTGACGGTC
Organism: Akkermansia muciniphila; assembly: GCA_945861535.1. Classification (GTDB taxonomy): domain Bacteria; phylum Verrucomicrobiota; class Verrucomicrobiia; order Limisphaerales; family BJHT01; genus BJHT01. The sequence goes on from CAMAUZ010000057.1 coordinate 28,994, forward strand.
AGGCTGACGGTTTGCCCCGCAATGACGGTTTTGGACGCGGGCTGCAGGGTGAAACTGGGACCGATGGCGGTGACTGTCACGCTGACGACCGCGCTGGTGACGGAACCGGCGACGTTGGTGGCGACGCAGCGGAACTGCGTGGCGGTGTCGGCGAGGGTCAGGACCGGCGTGAGGTAGGTGCCAGTGGTCGCGCCCGGGAGGTCAAGGAAGCCGACGGTTCCGGGTGCCTGGCGCTGCCATTGGAGGGCGGGGGCAGGCACGCCGGCGGCGGCGGCGGTGACGGAAGTGGTCAGGCCCACTCCGACCACTTTGTTGGTCGGTTGCAGGGTGAAACTGGGGGCGACGGCGGTTACCGTCACGGTGGCGGTGGCGCTGGTGGCGGAGCCGGCGGGGTTGGTGGCGACGCAGCGGAACTGGGTACCCGTGTTGGCCAGGCCGAGCGGCGGCGTGGTGTAGGTGCCGGCGGTGGCGCCGGGCAGGTCGGTAAACTCAGCGGCCCCGGCGGTTTTGCTCTGCCATTGCAACGTGGGGGTGGGCACGCCGGACGCGGCGGCGGTCAGGGCGACGGTCTGGCCAACGGTCACGGTCTTGGCTGCGGGCGACAGCGTGAACGTCGGCGCGATGGGCGCGGCGCTGCTGACCTGGATGACGACATTGGGTGTCCCCCCGAAGCGCTCGATGGTTTCCTGCACCATCATCCATTGGAAATTGTAGTTGCCCGCCGTCGCCGGGGCGCGGATGGCAAAGGTGAAGGTGTACAAGGCCCCCGGCGGCACCACGTTGCCCAAATAAACCCGGCGGAGATTCCAAGTGCCGTTGTCGAGGGGATTGATGGAACAGAGGCGGTGTTTGGTGGCTTCCGCCCAGTCGTTGGTGCCGACATTCCGCAGGGTGATGGTGGCCAGCGCGGTCGAACCGGGGGCCATCAGGGTGGGCACGTTTTGCGAAACAAAGGCGGCGACGTTGCCCTTGGTGCCGAGGGGAAGCACGTTCACGACCGCGTTGGCGCTGGGTTGTCCGAAGAAGCCCGCGCCTTCGCGGAGCATCCGCCATTGCAGGTTGTGGGTCCCCGGAGTCAACGGGGCGACGATTTCAAACGTGAAGGTGGCGATGGCTCCGGGCGCGACATCGTTGAGCAGGGAGACGCGATTGAGGCCCCAGGTGAGGTTGTCGGGCGGGTTGGTGGCACCGAGGAAATAGTTGTCCGCCGTGGTCCAGGTGGTGGAGCCGATGTTCACCAGGCGGATGGTGATCACGTTGGTCTCTCCGGGCAGGAGATGATCGGGAACCACCTGTGAGACCAAGCCGGCATTGTCACCCACGGTGAAGACCGGCACGAAGGTGGCCGTGTAGGTCGTCGGCAGTTCTGGTGCGTCGAGGGTGTGAACGGCGGGCAGGCCGTCGGACCAAGACACAAATTGGTGCGGGATTCCCCCCACGACCTGGTCGGCCGCGCCGATCTCCCGGGTGAGGCCGACGACGGTGGTACGCGTCGCCGGGGCCGTGAGCGGCCGTTCATCGAGGGTGATCTGCAGGCCCGGCGGATCGGTTTGTAGCGTGAGGCTGGACTTGACCGGGAGCACGTCCCGGAAGGTGGTGTGCGCGACGCCGTTCGCGTCGGTGACGGTGAGGAAGATGCGGTAGCCGACCTCGTCGCTGGTCTCGCCGGTCCGCGGAATTTCGAAGAATCCGTTGGTGATTCCGCCGGTGTCCGGGAGGTACGGGTGCGAATGTTCGAGGTGCAGAAACTCGACGGACCAGGTGAACGCGTCGGGCGCGAGGACGCCGTCCTCGGGATCGGTGCCGGTCCCCGAAAACACCACCGTGTCGCCGGCGCGGTAGGTCGCGCCGAAGGGCGGATCGACGATGGTGGCGCGGGGCGGCAGGTTGCCGCTCACCGTGAGGGTCGCGGCGGTGCTGGTGGCGGTCCCCGCGCCGTTGGCGACAACGCAGCGGAACTGCGAGTTGTGATCGGCGAGGGTCACGCCGGTCAGTTGGAAGGTGGTCGTCGTAGCTCCGGAAATGTTGGAGAAGTCGAGCGCCGGCGGCGTTTTGCGCTGCCATTGGAACGTGAGCGGCGCGGTGCCAAAGGCCTCGACTGTGAACGACGCGGGATCGCCGACGGAGACCGTGAGGCTGGCGGGCGCGTTGCCGATCTGCGGGGCCTGCGCGCCGACATAGCGGATCGAATGGACCTCTTTCTGATTGCGCGCGACGTAGTGCAACACGCCATCGGGGGCCACGGTCAGGTAAAGCGGCAGCGTCCGGGCGACGCCATCCTCGAGCGGAATGGTCGCAAACGTGGTGGCGGTGCGGGTGTTTGGATCCAGCACCCGGAACACCTGGGTCCCGCCATCCACGAAAAAGTATTTGCCGAAATATTGGGCCGGGAAACTGGGGCGCGCGGGATTGTAAAACGCGCCGCCCGTGATGGCGCTGCTCCGCGGGGCGGTCGGCGGATGCGCGTAGGCAAAGAACGGATCCTTGTAGGTGGGGCTGTTGTCCCCGACCGCGCCTTCGCGCGCGGGCCAGCCATAGTTGCCGCCGCGGACGATTTCATCAATTTCCTCCCACGCGCCGGAGCCGACGTCGTTGGCGAAGATCCGGCCGGTGCCGGCTTGGATCGCGAGGCTGAAGGGATTGCGCAACCCGAGCGCCCAGATGGCCTGGTTCTGGCCGGTGGTCTGGCCGACGAAGGGGTTGTCCTGGGGAATGCTCCCGTCGAGGTTCAGGCGGAGGATTTTGCCCATCACGGAATTGAACGACTGGGAGAGATTGGGCTGATTGTTTTCGCCGACGGAGAGATACAGCTTGCCGTCCAGACCGAACTGGATGCCGCCGCCGTTGTGCCAGTCCGACGCGCCGAGCGTCGGGAGGTCGAACAAGGCGACCTCGCTTCCGGGCACCGCGACATCGCCGTCGGCGGTGAAGCGGCTCAGGCGGAAATGGATCGTCGGGGTCTTGGCGGGGTAGTAAATGTAGAGGTAGCCGTTTTGCGCAAAATTGGGATCCACCTGCACGCCCACCAGGCCACGTTCGGCATATTGGTGGACTGACACGTACAAAAAGGCCCGGCTCAGGCGCACGCCGTTCTTCACCACCGCCACCGCGCCGGCATGTTCACAGACGAAGAGGCGTCCATCCGGCGCCACGGCCATGGCGGTCGGCGACGCGAATCCGGTGATGCGGCTTTCGACAAAGCCCGCCGGCAGGATGATTTGCGCCGCCCCGCCGCGCAGGCCCGTGCTCAACAGGACGCTGACGCCGAGGCTGACGGAGAGGAGCCACGACGGCACTCGATTGCCACGAATCAGGCCACGGCAGAAACCACCAATTCCTTGGTTTTTCATAATTAGGTACGACAGATGCAACAACACGGGCGACGACACAGGCAAACGTTGTGTTTCCTAGCACAGAAATCCGGGAGCACAAAATGGACTTTCGGGCCGGGCCGACCGCGGCGGTGTAGATGACAAACTTGAGCCGCGCTGGCCAGTAGAATTCTGCAACATTTCTTGCGCTCCAATCCGCAACCATGTTTTCGTCGTTTCGCCCGCCCGACAGGCCGCTCATGCGCACGGTTTATGTGGGGTGAACCGGGCGGATCTGGCGTGGAAACCGAACACTTATGCGGAATGTCTTGATCATCGGATGCGGGCGTCACGGGCGAATCGTCGCCGAAGCGATCAATCAGCGCGGAGAATTCCAGATCGTCGGCTTTGCGGACGACGATCCGGCCAAGCGTGGGACCGTGATCGACGGCGTGCCGGTCCTCGGCCCGTGGCAACAATGCGACGCGCCGCTCTGTTTCATCGCCATCGGCCACAACGCCACGCGCCGCCGGATTTTCACGGAACTCGTGCGCGCCGGACGGCAGGCCATCACCGTGATTTCTCCCGCCGCCTACGTTTCCCCCCACGCGCAGATCGGGGCGGGGACGGTTGTGCTCGCGGGGGCCGTGATTCAGGCCGGAGCGAGGCTGGGGGAAAACGTGCTGGTCAACGCCGGTGCGGTGGTCGATCACGATGCCGAGGTCGGTGACGACGCGCATCTGGGACTTAACAGCACGGTGGAAAGCTTCGCGAAAGTGGCGGCTGGCGAATGGCTGGCGCCGGGTGCGGTCCGGCTGAAAAACGAGCCCGCGGGATGAAGTGGGAAGCTCGTCTGGCAGCCAGCGTGGCCGAGGGGGTGTGACCGAGGGGGTGTGGCGCACCGCTTCAGAAGTGGTTGAGCGACGCCGGCTCGCCGGCAATTCCCGGAACGCTGGAACGGCCCGCATCCCGGAGGTCCGCCGGGTTCAGGCTCCATGCGGCGGCGAGCTGCGGAACCAGTTCGGTCGTGGCGGCGGCCGGGTCGGTGAAGGAGAGGTCGGACCGGGGCGCGGCTTCGGCGTAAGCCAGACAGCGGACCGACAGCCCGCGCTCCGTCGCGGTTTCCGGTCCTTCATTCCACAGGGTCTCCCCCGCCCACACATACGCCCGCACGATCTTGCCGTCTTCAGCCCTCGCCCAGCCGTGGTGATTGAGCGCCCGATCAATGGTGAAGTACTGCACGTGCCCGAGCTTATGACTCAGCGCCAGCAGGAAACGGTAACAGGCGTCGATGTCCTCGCGCGCCTCGGGCAAAGCCCCGCCGAACACCAGCGTCCAGCCGTCCACGGGCGGCGTGACGAACAAGCGGCGCTCGCGGGTGGCGGCAAATCCCTCTTCCCAGGTGCAGGCCTGCACGTGGCGCAAGCGTAGCGCGGCCTGAATCAGCGGCGTGTTGGAACTGCGGATCGCCAGCCACCGGGCGGGGCCGCCGAAGATCGCGGACGGCGTGGCTCGCTGCTCGGCGAAACCGGGACTGGCCATCCGGGTGCGCGAAATTTCCTCGCGGAGCGCCTCGGTGTGGCGGCGCGCCAGCCAGATGAAAAACAACGCCACGCCGCCGATGCTGACGAGCAGCAAAAGCAGCGTGAAGGCAACCAGGTCCAGCGGCTGCACCGCGGCCTGGCCGTCGCCCGTATTGAGATGCTGAATCATGCGGCCAAAGGCATTCATGTGTGGCGAAAGTCTAGCCGCCGGGCGACCGGCCACAATCCGTAAAACCCCCCAGATTCGGGGGGCGGCGCGGCGCCGTTATTGGCACCGCTCAGCGCGCCCGGCTTCAATCCACTGCCAGCAGGAAAAAAACGGGCAACCACTGACGGAAGGCTTGTTGGGACGTCGTTTATCGGGCCTTGGACCCGGGAGGAACCAACCGGGCCGGGATTTCTCTTTGGCCATGCAGTCTGGATCGGCGTCGCCACGCACCACGCGGCGTCTCCGGGAAACTCCCTCGCGGGCTGGCCGGCCGCGTTCCGGGGCGCCCGCCGGCTCAGTGGAACAACTGGCTGACATCCACGCCCACGCCCTGCAAATACTCGATGAGCTTGCCCCAGCGGTGGTTGTCCATGCGGATGCGGCGCGCCATCGTTTTGCCCACGGCGAGCAGGAAGGCGGCGGTCACGTCGGGCGCGGCTTCCTCGAGTTTTTTCAGCGACTCGCCGGTGATCTCGATGAGCGTGCAGGCTTTGATGGCGACGACATCGGCCGAGCGCGGCGAGTGATCGAACAGGGAAAGTTCGCCGAAAAATTCCCCGGCGGGCAGGACCGTGAGCGTTTTCTCGGTGCCCTTGATCATTTGCCGCACGCGCACTTCGCCTTCGAGAATCAGGAACATCGAATTGCCCGGCGCGTCCTGTTTCACGATCACTTCGAGCGGCTTGGCGCGGCGCAGGCCAAGGATGCCACCAACGCGTTCGAGCTGTTCGGCGGTCATCGCGCCGAGCACTTTCATGCGCCACAGGTCCTCGGTCGAAACGCCGGAGAAAACCTCGACGCGCTCGGCGCCGGTGGCGGTCTGTACGGCGTCGAGCAGTTCGGCGATTTGGCCCGCCTTCCGCCACGAATCGGCGGCGACGGAATAAATCCAGTTGTGCGCGCCCACGCGGCCTTCCTGCACCCACGACTTGAGCGTCGCCAAATCCACCGGGCCGTAGGCGACGCCTTCGTCGGTGACGGCGAGGTACGCATTCTCCGGTTCGACATTTTGCCGGGCGGCCTTGAAGAGCGAACCGAAGAAGTTGGAGAGATCGACCTCGAGCACCTCCAGGTAGCCGAGCACGCCTTTCCAGCGGTCGTTGTCCGTGCGGATGCGCCGCGCCATCGTGCGGATGATCGCGTTCAAAAACGGCACCGCCGTCCACGGCGAGCGCTCGGCGATGAGCTTGAGCGCGCCGCCGTCGAGCTCCAGCAGGGCGGAGTCCACGTTGGTGATGACCTCGGCTGAGCGCGGCGAATGGTCGAGCATGGCCAGCTCGCCGAAGAAATCGCCGGTGACGAGCGTGGCGAGGATTTTCTCGCGCCCGTTCAGAAACCGCCGCACGCGCGCCTCGCCGCCGAGGATGAGAAACATCGAGTTGCCCGGCATGTCCATCTTCACGACCGGCACGAACTGCTTGATCTCGCGGTAGTGCATGGCCGTGGCCAGCTCGCGAATCTGGTCGTCGGTCATGGTGCCGAGAATGCGGATGCGCCGCAGCATGCCCGGCGTGATGTGGTCGGGAACACCGAAGGCACCCGCCGCCTCCGTGGTCCCCGGCGCGGCGGCGGTCTGGACTTCCGGCACGTCGTAGGCGCGATGCCAGTTGTCGGCCTCGACCCGGTAAATCCAGCTCTCGCGCACGACGAGGCCCTGGCGTACCCATTCGCACAACGTCGGCAGATCGACCGGCCCGTAAAGCAGGTTGTCGTCCGCCAGGACTTTGTAGGTGAATGGAGTTTCGTCCGCCACGCCGCACGGTTGTAGTCGTGCGCGTGGGGGGAATGAAGGAAAAAGAAGGGCGACGCGAAGCTCAAAGCTCAAAGCACAAAGCTCAAGGGAAGGCTCAAACAGCAAGGTCCAATACTCTCCGGTGAACTTTCGAGCCTTGTGGTGTTTTGGCCGCCTCTCGCCATTGCTCCGACTCGGCGCCACAGCGGAGCGCCGATCTCCGATCCTGCGCGCTTCGACCCTCGTGCTCGCACGCTGCCGGGTCGGAGGGCGGCGCTCCGGGTTGGCAGTCTCAGGATGTGTTCAAACGGTTGGTCCCACCGTGGCGCTCCGCTCCCATCCAATGTCGGCCAGCCGGTCTGGAGCTTGGTTCTTGGCCCTTCCCTTGGGCTTTGAGCTTTGCCCTTGGAGCTTTTTCGCTACTTCGCCGCCGGCCACCACGCATCCAGCTTCTTGCGCAACTGCTCGACGCGCTGCGGTTCGGTCGTCGCGAGATTCTTCTCCTCCCCGGAATCCTCGCTGATGCGGTACAACTCGACGACGGCCTTCGGCTCATTTTGCGCGGCGGGGACGATCAGCTTCCAATCGCCCTCGATTATCCAGCGCCAGCGGAGGCTGCTGGCGGGCTTGTGCAGATCGACGGCGTTGTGGGTGAAAATTTGGCCGAACACCGTGTCGCGCTTCGCCACCGCCGCGTCGTCGAGCAGGTCGATGCCGGGCAAATCCGCCGGGGCCGGCACGCCCGCGGCCTTGAGCAGGGTGGGCATGAGATCGAGCGACATGGCCAGTTGCGGCGCGCGCGCGGGTTTTACCTTGGCCGGCCACCGCACCATGATCGGCGTGCGCAGGCCGCCGTCGTATTGCGACTGCTTGGATTTCGCCGCGTATTTGGGCGCGTCCGGGTCTTGAATCCAGCCGTTGTCGGTCACGTACACGACGATGGTATTTTCGGCGACGCCCTGTTTATCGAGGGTGTCGAGCAGCTCGCCGCAGGTTTCATCGAACCACTCGACCATCGCCCAGTAGCGCGCGACATGCGGCGACGAGGTCTTGGTTTTGTATTTGTCGAACAGGCGCGCGGGCGGGTTGTGCGGTGTGTGCGGCAGCATCGGCGCATACCAGACGAAGAACGGCTTCTTCTCGCGCTGCGCGGTCTGGATGAAGTCGGTGATCGGCTGCATGGTTTTGCGCCCGATGTCCAGGCCCTCGTCGCCGTGCCGGCCCCCCTTGGTCATGCCGTGCGTGAAGCCGCCGTGGCTGAAATGTCCCTGCCACCATTTGCCCGTCTGCAAGGTGAGATAGCCCGCCTTCGTGAGGAGCCGCGGCAGCGTGGGCGTGGCTTCCATGAACTGGTTCATCGTCTCGCGCCCGTCGCGAAACGCCGCGGACTTGTGAAACTCCGCGGGCTTCATCCCCGCGGGCATGGGCGGATCGTTGCTTGTGACCTTGTGCTGGTGCGGATAACGCCCCGTGATCATCGAGGCCAGGCTCGGGCAGCACAGGCTCGCCGGCACGTAGCCGCGCGCGAACAACCGGCTCTCGGCGGCGAGGCGGTCGAGGTTCGGCGTCTGGATGTTCGGATGGCCCATGAACGAGTAATCCGTCCACGCCTGATCATCGGAAATAATCATCACGATGTTCGGCGGCCCCTTGGCTTCCGCCGCCATGGCGTTGGGCAGAATGAAAAACGCCGCGGCCATGACCGCGCAGAAGAGATGGGCGACTCGCTGAAGTTGCATGACCGACCCTAAGCGCCCGGCTCCGCGGTTCGCGACAGCAAAAAAAACCTCGCTGCGCTGCCAGTCTTTGTAGGAGACGACGTGAGGAGACTCTGACCTCCCTTTGTCCACGCGCGCTGCTCTCGCAGAAAAGGTCAGAGTCTCCTCACGTCGTCTCCTACAAGGACTCGCGGGCGACGGGCCGTTCGAAGCGGAGCGCCGAGCATTGCTCGGCCTGGGCGGATGCACGCGGTTCGTGCCGAGCAATGCTCGGCGCTCCGGGGCGACACGCCGCCGCCCGCTCAACCGCACTGCGCGTGATGCCGCAGGGCGTGGTCCACGAGCACCAGCGCGGTCATCGCCTCGACCATCGGGACGGCGCGCGGGAGGACGCACGGATCGTGGCGGCCGCGGCCTTTGAGCGTCGTGTTGTGCAGCGTGACATCCACCGTGTCCTGCTCGTGCATGACCGTCGCGACGGGCTTGAACGCGACGCGGAAGTAAATCGTTTCCCCATTCGAGATGCCGCCCTGAATGCCGCCCGAGCGATTGCTGGTGGTGAAGACGCGGCCATTCTCCGCGCGGAACGGATCGTTGTGCTGGCGGCCCGTGAGGTTAATTCCACCGAAGCCCGAGCCGATGTCGAAGCCCTTCGTCGCCGGCAGGCTGAGCATCGCCTTGGCCAGGTCGGCCTCGAGGCGGTCGAACACCGGTTCGCCCCAGCCGACCGGCACGCCGCGCGCGAGGCCCTGCACGATGCCGCCCACGCTGTCGCCGGCTTCGCGGGCTTCCACGATGCGCTCGATCATTTTCTCAGCCGCCGCGGGAGCGGGGCAGCGCACGATGTTGGCTTCGATTTCCGCGCGCGTGACTTTTTCAAAATCCACCTCCGCCGCGATGTCCTGCACCTGCGAGACGTACGCGAGGATTTCGACGCCGAACCGTTGCTGGAGAATTTTCTTCGCCACCGCGCCGGCGGCCACGCGGCCGATGGTTTCGCGCGCGCTGGTGCGACCGCCGCCCTGCCAGTTGCGGATGCCGAACTTGGCCTGATACGTGTAATCCGCGTGCGACGGGCGGAACTTGGTGGCCATTTCCTCGTAGGCCGCGGGGCGCATGTCCTCGTTTTTCACCCACATCGAAATGGGCGTGCCGAGCGTGAGGCCCTCGAAGGTGCCGGACAAAATCTGGACGGTGTCGGTCTCCTTGCGCGGCGTGACGATGCTCGACTGGCCAGGGCGGCGACGATCGAGGTCCGGCTGGATGTCCGCCTCGGTCAGCGCGATCCGCGGCGGGCAGCCGTCCACCACCACGCCTACTCCGCCGCCGTGGGATTCGCCCCAAGTCGTGATGCGAAACAAATGTCCAAACGTGTTACCCATGCGCGGAGCGTGGGGGAAATGCGGGGCGAGTTGAAGAGTTAAAACTGTGCGCGGGTTGAAGCGGGTACATCCGCGTCCGTTCCCCGTGTAGCGCAGACTTCCAAGTCTGCTGATTCGCGGGTTTCCAAACCCGCGGGCCGTCCGCCACCCGCAACGCTTCGGGTTGTCGCACGCGCTCCTAACTCAGCGGCCCCTGCCGATTTAGAAATCGGCGATACAGCAGGTTTGGAAACCTGCGCTACGGGGGCGGGACGCGGACGCGCTTCACTCCGGTACCGCAGCCGTCCTCGGCTGCGAGTTGCGGGGCGTCCTCGCCCCAGCAATCGGTCCGGGCGGCGAGACGCCGCCGGAACTCGCAGGCGGGGACGCCTGCGGTACCCGCGGTGTCGACCTGTACCCATTCGTCATTCGCCATTTGCCATTCGCCCCGCCTTTTCCCTTCTCCCCTCCGCCGCGCTGCTTTAAAAATGCCGCGCGTCATGCCTGTGGAAAACATCGTCAGCATCCGGCAACTCACCAAACTCTACCGCCAGGGGGAGATCGACGTGACCGCGTTGAACGGCATCTCGCTCGACATTCCGCGCGGCGAGTTTCTCGCGTTGATGGGTCCGTCCGGCTCGGGGAAATCCACGCTGCTCCACATCATCGCCGGCGTGGACCGCCCGACTGAAGGCGAGTGCCGCGTGCAAGGCCAGGACGTGGCGCAGTTGAGCGAATCGCAACTCGCCGACTGGCGGAACCAAAACGTCGGCTTCGTTTTTCAGAGCTTCAATCTCATCCCCGTCCTCACGGCGTTCGAGAATGTCGAGCTGCCGCTGCTGCTCACGCGCCTGAACCGCCGCGAGCGCCGCACGCAGGCACTCACCGCGCTCGATCTCGTCGGCCTGGCCGACCGCGCGCATCACACGCCGCGCCAGCTCTCGGGCGGCCAGGAGCAGCGCGTCGCCATCGCCCGCGCGCTCGTCACGGACCCGACGCTGATCGTCGCCGACGAACCGACCGGCAACCTCGACTCGAACTCCGCGGCGGAGGTGCTCGGCATTCTGCAAGCCCTCAGCCGCACGGCGGCCAAGACCGTCATCATGGTCACGCACGACCCCAAGGCGGCGGCGTTTGCGTCGCGCGTGATTCATCTGGAAAAAGGCGAGCTGCTGCCCACGGAGGAGCGGCGGCCATGACCATCGCGGGCTTCATCGTGAAGAATGCGCTGCGCAACAAACGCCGCGCGCTGCTGTGCATTCTCAGTGTCGCGGTGAGCCTGTTCCTGCTCGTGTCGCTGCTGGTCGCGCTGCGCGAAATCACGTTGCCGCCCGAGGACGTCGGCGCGGCGGCGCGAATCATCGTGCGCAACAAGGTGTCGCTCGCCAGCCCGCTGCCGGCCCGCCAGCGCGCGGTGCTGGAGCGCATTCCGGGCGTCGAGGCGGTGACGCCGTTCACCTTTTACGGCGGGAAATTTCGCGACGAGGATTTTCCGAAATTCGCGCAGTTCGCCGTGGATCCGAAGGAGTTCATGCGCATCGTGGTCGAGGCCAAGATGCAGGTGGACCAGCTCGACGCCTTCCTCAAGGACCAGCGCGCGTGCATTGTCGGCAAGATCACGGCGGACAAATACGGGCTGAAAATCGGCGACCGGCTCAATTTTATCGGCACGCTGTGGCCGTGCGATCTCGAGTTGAAAATGGTGGGCACCTACCAGGGCACGATCGACGACCGGAACCTGTTCTTTAACCACAAGTATTTCGACGAGGCGATGGGCAACCTCGGGCAGGTCGGGACGTGGTGGGTGAAGGCGCGGTCGATCGACGACATGCCCGACGTGCTCGACCGCATCAACCGCGCCTTCGCCAACACCTCGGCCGAGGTGCGCGCGGAGACGGAGCGGGCGTTTCAAATGAGCATGGTGTCGATGTGGGGGAACATCAAAATCCTCGTGCGCTCGATCTGCTCGGTGGTGGTCTTCACGCTGCTGCTCGTGTCGGCGAGCACGATGAGCATGGCCATCCGCGAGCGCTTCCGGGAACTGGCGGTGCTCAAGGCCATCGGCTTTCAACGCCGCGAAATCTTCGGCTTTATTCTAGCGGAAAGCTTCGGCCTTGCGGCGGTCGGCGCGCTGCTCGGCATTGGCGGGGCGTGGGCTTTTTTCACGCACATCTCGATCTCCAAACTCACCGACGGCATTTTCGTCGCCTTCGAGGTGACCCCGCAGATCATGGGCGTCGCGGGTACCGTCGCGGCGGCGCTGGGCATCGTCTCGGCGCTCGCTCCCGCCATCGCGATGGCCCGCATGAGCGTGGTGGACGGGCTGAAGACGCTGGATTGATTCCGACGGCAAAGTCTTTAACCACGGATGAACACGGATGGGAAAAATAGAATGGCACGGCCGCAATACATTCGGGCGCAGCTTGTGGGTCAGGCTTCCAGCCTGACGGTTCGGGCGGCATCCGTGCCGCCCGTTCCCCCGGCGGGCGTGCGGCACTGCGGAATCGGGAACACGGGGCTGGGATGCCCCGTGAACCGGCAGGCAAGGATGCCTGCCCCACAAGCGCGGGGCGGTTGCCTGACCTTGCGCCAGAAACGGCGGTGCGCCCAGTTCATCCAGCGGGAGCTGTGGAGTGCGGTTCTTATCCGTGTCCATCCGTGTCCATCCGTGGTTTCTCGATTTCCCCTGCTTTTCAATCGTTGCGAAAGTTCGTGCCGAGACCGCAGTAACACGAAGCGCGTCCGGCTCCCTCGCCCCGTGAGGCACGAACGGGGAGAGGGCTGGGGAGAGGGGTGCTTCACATTTTCGAACCGCCTGGCATCACGACGCGCCTCCTCTCCCCGACCCTCTCCTCCGTTCCGAACGGAGGAGAGGGAGACGGAGGCCCCGGTGCGGACGGCAGCCGTTTTCGCAACGACTGATACGACTGTTTGACCCCATGGCGCTGCCCATCACCTACAACCTCCGCAATGTCGTCCTGCGCTGGCGGGCGACGCTGGCGACGGTGCTCGGCGTGGCCCTGGTGGTGGCGGTGTATGTGCTCGTGCAGTCGCTGGCGGTCGGCTTGGAAAAATCCAGCGGCAACACCGGCGACCCGCGCAACGTGATGATCGTTCGCAAAGGCGCGACCGCCGAGTCGAGCAGCCAGGTCACGCGCGCGCAGTTGCGGCTGATCCAGTATTGGCCGGAGATCGCGCGCGACGACGCGGGCCGGCCGCTGCTCTCCGCCGACGTGCTGGTGCTCATCAACCTCCCGCGCCGCGAGGACAACGGCGAGGCCAACGTGCTGGTGCGCGGCATCTCGCCGGTGGGCATTCCGCTGCGGCCACAGGTGACGCTCGTCGGCGGCCGGTGGTTTACGCCGGGCAAACGCGAGGTCGTCGTGAGTCGGCGGCTGGCGGCGCGTTTCGCCAACTTCGAGATTGGCGACAGCTTTTCCTCCGGCGGCCGCACCCTCACCGTGGTCGGGCAGATGGATGGCCAGCGCAGCGCGTTTGATTCGGAGGTGTGGATGGATGGCGATGAGGCGCGCTCGATTTTTGACCGCGAGTTTTATTCCAGCCTGCTCGTGCGGGCGACCGATGACGCGGGGCGCGCGGCCTTGATCGAACGCATCGAGGGCGACAAGCGCCTGCCCGTGCGCGGCCTCGAGGAAACGAAGTATTACGCGGCGCAGACGATGACCGCGATGCCGATCAAGATTCTCGGCAACCTGCTCGCCACCGCGATGTCCATCGGTGCGGTCTTCGCCGCGATGAACACGATGTATGCGAGCGTGGCGTCGCGCACGCGCGAGATCGGCACACTGCGGGTGCTGGGTTTCCGGCGGCGCACCATTTTGTTGTGCATCATCATCGAGGGCGGCTTCCTCGCGCTGCTGGGCGGCGCGGTGGGCTGCCTGTTGTCGCTGCCGATGCACGGGTATTCCACGGGCACGATCAGCTTCGAGACGTTCAGCGAAACCGTGTTCGAGTTTCGCATCACGCCGTGGCTGGCGGCGCAGGGCCTGCTTTTTTCCGTGATCGTCGGCGTGGTCGGGAGTTTGCTTCCGGCCCTGCGCGCCTCGCGGCTGCCGGTGATTGCGGCGCTCAAATCTTTATGAATCCGGATCGACTCAAAGAACTGCACATCGACGATCGTGGCCGTAAACCGGGGCGGCCGTCGCTGTGGATCATTCTGCTGGTGGTGCTGCTCATCTCCGCCGCCGTGCTCTACTTCGCCTGGCCGCGCCTTTCCCAGGAGCGGCGCGTGGTGGACACCCGCGGCCAGCAGTCCGCCACGAGCGCCGCGAGCGGGATCACCAAAGGCACCAATGCCCCCGGTGCCGCGCGCGCCCTTGGCGCCAGCCCGAGCAACGCCGTGCTCACCGTCAGCGGCTACATCATTAACCGCGAGCGCATCGAACTCAGCCCGCGTTTCATGGGCGTGGTGAAATGGATCGGCGTGAAAAAAGGCGACGCCGTGACGAACGGGCAGGTCGTCGTGCTGCTCGACGACGCCGAATATGTGGCGCGCGTGCGGGAAGCCGATGGCCGCCTGGAGGGCGCGCGCGTGGCGGTAGATCGCGCCGAAATTGACAACCAGCGCGTGCAACAACTGGGGGCGCGCAATTTTGAAACCAAGCAGGCGCAGGATGACGCCCGCCTGCGTCTCGCCGCCGCGCGCGCTTCGCTGCACGAGGTCGAAGGGCAGAACCTGCTGGCCCGCACCTACCGCGACTGGACGGTGATCCGCTCGCCGATCAACGGCGTGGTCCTCGAGAAACTGGTCGATCCGAATGAACTTGTGGTGCCGCAAAGTTTCGGGGGCACGCGCGGCCCCAGCACCGCGCTCATCGCGCTGGCGGACCCGAAGGACCTGCAGGTGGAGATTGATTTGAACGAGGCGGACCTGGCCAAGGTGTCGCTGAATCAGACCTGCCGCGTCACGCCCGAGGCCTTTCCAGACCATTCGTACCGAGGAGTCGTGGCCGAAATTGCGCCCGAGGCCAGCCGCCAAAAGGGCACGCTCCAGATCAAGGTGCAGATCCAAAATCCCGACCGCTTCCTGATTCCCGAACTGAGCGCGCGCGTGGATTTTCTGGGGCGGTAGGAGCGCGACCGTCCCGGTCGCAGCGGCGTGGATGGGAAGGGGGCGTTGGGAAAACTTTCCGGCACCCTCGGCGCGTTCGGGACCGCTGCGGGCGAGACGCCCGCGCTCCTGGCCGCCGCGCCAACTTCGGAGCGCGACCGTCCCGGTCGCAGCGGGTGCGACGCGGCAGGGGGCGAGAGCAAAACCACCGGCTCCTCCGCGTCCCGACGTTGTCACCCGCGAAAAAAATCCCCGGCGCCACTTCTCCCGAAAAAAGTGTTGCCACAGCCGCACCCGCACCCGCCAATCAGCAGCGTATGAAACCGATCAAACTTTCTGAACTCTTCGCCGCGCTTGATTTCGATTCCCCCGAAGATGTCGGCCGGCTGGATTTGCACGAAGGCCGTTTCGTCACGGTCGAGAAATGGATTCTCGATGCCATGCAAGCCGGCGAGCAGGAAAAGCTGGCGGGACTGCCCCAGTGGGAACTCGCCGAGAAGGAACTCGCCCAGGCGATCTTCGCAGACGGAGGCAAACGTTACGTGGTCGGCCCCGACCCGCTGATATTCAACGAGGTCCGCCACGCCGAACATTTCATCGCGTTGCAGACGGATCCCGCGGCCATCGATCAACTGGGCCGGGCGATCCACGGCCGCGGCACCTGCCGCCAGTTCAAGAGCGCCACCGAACGACTCGGCCTGCTCAAGCAGTGGATTCAGTATCGCGACGACGCCAAGAAGAAATTTGTCAGCGCCTGGGCCGAAGCCCGCAACCTGCCCGTCGAAGATAATCTCCCGCCCCGCCAGCCCTGACCACGGCCGGCCCACGCCGACTCCCGGCGAGCGGACGCTACGACCGCAAGCGCCGCCCATTCCGCCCGTTTCGCCCATGAAGCACGGCCTCAATTTCGAACAGTGTTTGCGGGACGCCTACCAACTGCTGTCCCCGAACAACGTACCGGACCTTGGCAACTGCCTGTACCGAGCGGTCGTGGACCTCGGGGCCTTCCGTCCGAGCTTGATCCGCGACGCCGTCAAAACTCGGCGGGTGCTGGAGTTCGGGGCCGCGCTCCGTGCGGCGAACGGCCCCGGCCGGCACATTGCCGAGGAGCGCCTGTTGAAGGATCTCAGCGGTCTTGCTTACGAGTGCTGCCTCACGGTGCAGGAGGCGCGAAAAAAGTCCGCACCCGACGCCCCGCCCACCCTGGAGTCGCCGGCCGACCCGCACGAACCCATGCAAGTCCTCCGCGCCCTCGCCGAGTTCGCGCTGACGAGCATCCATTTCCAACGTCGCTATGATACCTTCGGCGGCCGCCGCCGGGGAGCGGCCTTCGGGATGCTGGGCCGCATCGCCCGCGTGATGGAAGTGCCCGACGCGCTGCCGCTGGCCACCGCCGCTCTGCGCAAACCCCGCTCCATCGAGTCGCTCGAGGCGGCCCAGTTTATCGAGTCCTATTTGTGCGCCCGCGATCTGGCCCCGGACGACCAGATCGTGGCCCGGTTGCTGAAACTGGCCGAAGTTACGCCGTCCCGCGTCACCGCGAGCACGACCCTCGAGGCGCTGGTGAAAATCGGAGCTATCAGTGACAGCGAAGCGTGGGAGCGGTTCGACGACTGGAAGCAACAGCGCCGCCCCTTTTAGGAGCCGAGGTAACGAGACTCTGACCCTTTCGTCGTCACCCTGCAAAACGGCGACCCCGACACCCTCGCGCTGGCCGAACGCGGCACCCGCCTCAGCAACGGCCTGTGGGTGCGCGAACTGCGCCGCCGCGACCCCGACGGGCACCAGACCAGCATCCTGAGCACCGCCTACCGCCGCGCCCTGGACCGGACGGCGGCGGCCATGTTCGCCCGGTGGTATCAGGAAAATTACTTCAAATACCTGCGCCAACACTATGGCCTGGACCGCTTGATCGAACATGGCATCAGCCCGCTTCCTGAGACCACGCGCCTGGTCAACCCCGCGTGGCGGGCGCTGGACAGCGCCGTGCGCCGCACCGCCGCCGAATTGAGCCGGGCGCGCGCCCGCTTCGCCGGACACGTGCTCGAACCCGCCGCCAGCACCCCGGAAGCCGCCGCCCTACACGAGGCCCGCAAAGGCGCCGAACTGGCCCAAATCGAAGCCCAGCAAGCGCGCCTCACCGACCTCAAAGCCCAACGCCACGGCCAGCCCCGGCACGTCGAATTGAAAGACCTCCCGCCCGAACAACGCGTGGCGCAACTGCGGGCCGGCCGGAAACAGTTCCTCGACACCATCAAACTCATCGCCTACCGGGCCGAAAGCGCCCTGGTGGCCATCCTGCGCGAGAAAATGAGCCGTCACGACGACGCCCGCAGCCTGGTGCGCGGGCTCTTTGCCACCCCCATCAACCTGCGGCCCGACGCCACCGGCACCGAACTGCGCATCGAACTGCACGGCCAGGCCAACCCCGCGCACGACGCGCTCATCGAGCACCTCTGCACCGAACTCAACAGCACCGAAACCTGCTATCCCGGCACCACCCTGCGCCGGTATTTTACGACTTTGAGGTCATCGACTTTCCCCAGAGGTCAGGATGTCTGAGGCTTTCGCGAAGGCGGCCGGGTCGAAGTCGGGCAGCGACTGCGCGAGTTGTAATAGGCGGCTGAGGTTAGGTTCGGCTTTGAGCAGCGCGACGGGGTCGCCGCCGACGAGCAGGCGGTCGCGGGCGAGAACGCGGCGTTCGGCGCGGCGGGCGTGGGCGGCGGCTTGCGCCCGCCCCTCGCCGTCAATCCTTGCCGCTGCCAATCGCGAAAATCCCCCCACGCCCATCGAGCGCAACCAGTTCTTCCCAGCCATGGCCATCAAGATCGCTGGCGCTCAACTGCGAGATCGGGCCGGACAGCTTCGCCTCGCCTTGCAGCACGCCATTGGAATCATAAATGGCGACGCGGCCGTCCTCACCGCCCACTGCGATCTTGAGCCGGGCGGCGCGGCGGGTGTTCAGCAGCGCCAGACTGCGCAGCACCTCGCCGCGTTCGCGCCGCCACAGCGGTTTTCCCGTCGCGTCGAGCGCGTAGAGATTGAAGTTCATCGAAGTGGCGAAGACTCGGCCGCCAGCCACCGCGACGGCCGTGACTTCATCGCCCGTGTTGAACTGCCATAGCAGCTTCCCCGCGGCGTCGAGGACATGGAGGTTGCCGTCCGCACCGCCAAAGACGACCGCGCGTTTGCCTGCGCCCGTCAGGTCGCCAGTCGCCACGCAGTTCGCGCGCGGCCCGGTTTGCGCGCTGTAAGCCCAGCGCTGCTGGCCGGTGGGCGTGATCGCGTGCCACCGGTAGTATTCCGTGCCGGCCAGCACCTCCTCCCGTCCATCGCCGTCCAGATCGACCGCTGTGCCGCAGGTGGAGGCGTGGACGCTCTCGTAGCGCCACCGTTCCTTCCCGTCGCGGTCGAGCGCGTGGAAGCGCCACGCTTCGGTGCCAACGATGATCTCCTGCTGGCCGTCGCCGTCCAAGTCGGCACCGAACACGACCGTCACGACGGGCTTGCGTTTGTAGTACGGAAAATCGTGCGACCAGAGCTTCCGGCCCTGGGCATCCAGCAGGTGAACGGTGCCGTCCGCACAGCCCACGGCGATGCCCGGACCGCCCGCCCACACGGCCTTGACCGCGCTCTTCGCGGCAAACTCCCAGCGCTCCTTGCCGTCCGCGCCGAGGCAGCGGACGCGGCCGTCCGATCCGCCGGCGACCGTCTCGCTCCGGCGATTGCCATCAAGGTTCGCCGTGGCGAAGCAGGTGAAGGTTCCGGCGAGGCTCCAACGCACGGGAAGCTCAGGCACGCGCGTCACGGTGGCAGCCACCTTCGATCTCGGGGCTGCTTTCGCGGCGGGGTGCGGCAGGAGTGAGAGCGACGCCGCCTTCGGATTCCTGGTGATCACCACTTCCTGCCCGCCGGGTGGCACGACATGCATGCTCTGGTCCGGCAGGTTGATCGTCACGCGCGCTGGCGACTGGATGACTGCGCGCCCGCTGGCGGCATCGAATTCGATGTTCACCGGGGCAGCGGAGCGGAACAGCGTCCGGCCGTCGGCGACCAGCGTCGTCGCCTTTGCGAGCGCGAACCCGCGCGGGCGCAACCAGTAGATGGCGGCGTCGGTCGCGAGGCCGGGCGCGACGGTCGTGCGGCTGCCGTCAGTAACCCCGACCAGTGTGGCCTGGCCGTTCACGGTGACGCGCAGGCTGGTGTCCGAGGCGCGCTCGGCTTCGACCGGCTCTTGGTTGACGGCGCCGAAGAGGTTCAGGAAGTGATAGCTTTCGCCCGCCTGCATTTCCCGGCCGGCGACCTGCTGGAGGATGCGGACCACCGGCGCGGCGTTGCTGTAGCCGAGCCAGTTTTTGCCGAGCTCCTCGTCGTTCGTGAGCTTCAGTCGCGCGCCGTCGAGGTTGTCGAGCACGAACCGCTCCCCCTTCTGCTCCAGTGTGAGGCGTTGGCCCGTGAGGGCTGGCTCGCCCAGCGTGTGCCAGACGGTGCGGAAGGAATACTCGCCGGCCGCGCGGGTTTTCAACGCGTCGATCGCCACAAAGCAGGCGCCCTTGAGCCACACCAGAGTGCGGGTCCAGTCGGCGTCCCCATAGCCGCGCACCGTGCTGCTCACCAAACCGGCGCTCGGCAGATCGGCCCGCGCTTCGAGCGCGCAGAAGGGCGGCAGCGTGGTGGACTTGCCGTCGCGGAAGACGAGCACGGAGGTGTGGAATTTCGGCAGCGCCTTCAAGTAGTCACCGTCGGCAAACCACTCGCGACCGCGGTCGCTGTAGCGGATGATCGCGTTGCCGTCGTAATGGCGGTGGTCGCCGCAGCCGATGCCGTCGAGCAGCAGGTACGGCTGTTGCGGATCGAAGCCGCCGCGGAACGAGACCTTCTCGTAGGCCAGTTCGGGCGGCGCCACCCAGAGCTGTTCCTGGGCGTTGGTCGCGCGCGGCGCCCAATGGTCGTAGAATTTCCGCTCGATGGGGGACACGCGCAGGCCGGCGAAAGCCTCCGGTGGTTTTCCCGCCGGGATGGCGGTGGCATACTGGGAAAGGGTCGCGAGCGCCTTCGGCTGCACCGCCCGCTCCGTTTCGACGGCCCAGCGATAGGCCGGCTCGCCGAAGTACCACGCCCCGATCTCCCACAACCCCACCTCGGTCGCCCACCCACGCCACGCGCCGACATCGCCGAACGGTGACTGGAACCCCAGGTTGTCCATCGTGACCACGGCCAGATCGAGCGTGCGCCGGGCGTTGCCGTTGGCGAAATAAGTGTGGTCGGGCCGCGCGAGCGCGTACCGCATCAGGTGGCCGACGGTCAGCCACTGGTAGCCATTGGCGTCCTCCTGGGCCTTGAAGCTGAGCGCCTGCGACTGAAAACACGCATCCGCCGCGGCGAGCCAGCGCGCCGCCTCGTCCACGCGGTAGTATTTACCGAAATACTCCGCGGCGAAGAGCATTCCGAGCGCCGGAAACGTGTTGTGGTTGTTGCGAATGTGGTGGCGGGTCGTGTCTTGGAAGCTGCCGAAGGTCCCGAGGTAACCGGCGTATTCGGCGATGATCTTCGTGATCTCCAGCCGCTCCCGTTCAGTGAACACCGGGCTTTCCTCCACGAGGTCCCACGCGGCAATGACCTGCATCGAGTTAAAGTCCGCGTCCATGCCCCACGGCCCGCCATAGCTCGACTGCTTCGCGCGATAGAGTTCGATCATCAGCCGCGCGAGCCGCTTGAATTGTTCGGCGTAACCCTCGTGACCGGAGCGGGCGTAGTTCAACCCGGCCTGGAAGAGATCGCGCGTGACGCCGGTGTGCTGGCCGCGCGCGAAGGCTTCCCGGGCGCCCGCCACCGCCTGAACAATGGCTTTTTCATCCGGGTTCCGGTTCAGTTCGGGCATCTCTCTCAACAGTGCGGGCGCGGGCTTGAGTTGCAGCAGCCGTGGCAACGACAGGTCCGGGCCGGCGGGCCGTTTCGACAACTCCGTAAGCAAGGCCTTGGCTGCGGCGCGCACGCCATCGGCATCGCTGCCACCGACCACCACGACGTTGCGGCCGTTGCCCCAGGGGTCATGCACCGTGTGCAGCGCATGGCCGCCGACGCCCGGATACAAGGCATCCACCGCGGTGTAGAAGCGCGCGTACAGCAGCGGCAGCAAGCGGTTCGCCTCCAGACTGCCGAGCACGATCAGCGACTCAGCCCGGCGTGCCAGACCGGCGGCATTCCAGCGACCCTGGGGGTCGGCGAGCGTCTCGTCGGCCAGCACAGGTACGGTGACGCCGGTGAGTTCGCGGATGCGGGTTTGCAGCCCGTGCGCCAGCGCGGTATGGCGTTCCGGGGCGACGATGGCGGCGGCGGGTTTGCCCGCGGCGACCAGCGCCGTCTCAAAAAACAGCGGCTTCACTTTGTCGATGCGTCGCACGCTGGGCGGGGCGGGGATGGTGCGGAGATTGCCGGCGATCAAGTCAAAGGCGGCGTTGGGTTGCTGGGTGCCGACAATCAACTCGAGCGCGGTCACCGCGCCCGGCTCGTCCTTCAGCCCGGTTGCCTCCCACGCGAGGCCCGCGTCACCCGCACCGACCGGGAGGCGCAGGGTGAGGCCCGCGGACGACGGCATCCGCGGCCGGCCGGTCCAAGAGGCGACCCGCTGGCCGGCGGCGTTGTAGAGGCGCACGTAAACCGAGTCGGTGGTGTCGGGCGTGGAAGTCCGCAGGTCCAGCAGGACCTGATGCTGGCGGACATCGCGGACCGGAACGGGCAGCAGCATGCCGATGTAGTGGCTGGCGTCGGCGGCGTTGGCGCGCGCCGAAACGCGCATGGCGCCAGCCAGCGATTCAATGCGTTTCTCGGTGCTGTTGTCGCCCCACGTCAGTTTGCCGTCGCGTCTGCTGGCGAGGTTGGACCACCCGCTTTCGTCGGCCTTGCTCGTGCCCACGACCTGCCACGCGGCCGGTTCGCGGCCGGTTTCCGGCGGCGTCTGGGCGGTGAGGGTGAACTCGTAGAAGCGGCAAACGCCGCCTGCGGCCCACAATCCGAAGCTCCCCATCATCGGGATTGTCGCGTCCTCGGCCTCCACCATCAGCGTTTCGTCCACCCACACGCGCAGGCGCCAACCCTCCGTTGCGGCGCGCAGGCGATGGGGCTTGTCCGGAGCGGGAGTGAAGAGGGACTGCGCCACCCGGCTGAACCGGCCGTTCACCCGCCGCCAGAGGTCGAGGCCCCGCGGATGGAGCAGGGCGAAATAAGTGTCGCCGACCCCGTCGGCGGTCGCCTGCGCCCGCAGCATCAACGCCGGCACCCCCTCGCCGCTGAAGGCGACTTGCGTTTCCGCGGTCACCTCGGCGGCGTTGACCGGGCGGTAGAGGAGATTGAGGACGCCGTCGGTTTTTTCCCCGGCCCGGATGTGGTCGCGCTCCTGCGTCCAGCGGCCCGGCTTCGCCATTTCCGGTTCGCGCGCAACCTGCCATTCGTTGGTTTCCCAGCGCGCGAAATTGACGCGGAAGGCGGCATCGGCCAGCAGCGGTGTGGGAAACAAGGCGAACCAGGCCCCGAGCGAGCAGCAGCGAAGGGCGGTGAAAAGTAGTTTCATGGCGGTGGGTGACTGTCTGGTGCGACTGGATACCCGGGTTCCGCCGCAAAGCCAAGTGATTACAGGTCCGTTTTCGCCTCGCTCATGACTGTGACAAAGTCCTGGGTAGCATGAGTTCGGTTTGGAGCGAGCAGGGCGGGGGGCTGATTTAGGCTGGCCTCTGGGGTGTCGTGTAGCACCCAAAACTGGAAAAGTCGGTGCGATCAAAACTGGAATGGGGGTTTGACGCGGAACCATGCGGTCGAGAAACGGGTGCGGTAGGCGTGGTTTCCGGTCCCGGGACGGGCGTAGCATTGGATTTTTCGCATTGGGGCTGATACCGGTCAGCTGACCACACCCACGGCCGTGGGCGAATTTCACCAAGCGGAGGGCGAGGGCATTGCGGTTGCGGGAAGGACCAGGGGTTCCCTTGCCCCCGGTCCTTTGCCAGCCATCCCTCCGCGTGGCCACGTGCGCGGCCCATGCGCCGCCTCCGCGCCCAGTGCAGCCCTCGCTACTCTGCGCCACCGGCGGAGTCGACGACGACCCGGTAGAAGCGATTGCCGGAAGTCGGTGCCGTCGGGTCACGGAACTCGGCCGTCGGGGCCGTGGCCCGGAAGCGTGCCAGCGTCGTCCACGTCACCAGGTCCGCCGAGCTTTGGATCACGTAGGACTTCCCCACCTCGACGCCGAGGATCAACGGAAAGCCCGCCGCCGGGGCGGCGGCGGTATTCGGCACACCCGGGGATTGCACCACTCGCTCCCCCACGCGCAGGCGGACGGAGTGCGGTGGGAGGCCGCGGTCGCCCGCGAACGATGCCGGCCCGGGGCCGGACGAAACCACCCCCAGCGCCATGGAGTGATACCCTCCAGCGCCCAGGCTGACCACGTTGGTCAAGCCCGTCGGCGGCAGCGCCTGCCCGTAATGCGGATTGCTCCCCACCTTCGTTCCCGCGCCCCACGCCACCACCGTCCCGTCCGCCTTGCGCGCCTGGGTGTGAAAGCCCCCGGCGGACACGCCCACCACGTTGTTCAAGCCCGCTGGCACGATGGACTGCCCGTAGTGCGGCGAAGCTCCGACCGTCGTCCCCGCGCCCCAGGCCACCACGGTCCCATCGCTCTTCAAGGCCACGGTGTGGTTCCAGCCGGCCGCCACCGCCACCACGCCGCTCAGGCCCGCCGGCACCGCGCGCTGCCCATAGGTGTTGTCACCCCACGCCACCACGGTCCCGTTGTCGCGCAGGGCCACGGTGTGATAATCACCGGCCGCCACCGCCAGCACGTTGCTCAGGCCCGCTGGCGCGTTGGTCTGCTG
>CAMAUZ010000058.1 GCA_945861535.1 Akkermansia muciniphila
ACCGTGTCACACGCTACGGACGCGTCCTCCCACTCACCATTGGGTGAGTTCCATAAAGGGTTCGGAAATTCGCTCGCCCTCGACAGGACGCACGCTTCTGCGGCCTGAAGGCCGCGCTCCTTGCGCCCTCACTGAATGGTTACGGCTTATAGTCCCATCGGAGCCGCGGTCCGCCCGCCCTTGTAGCGCAGGTTTCCAAACCTGCTGTGTCGCCGACTTCCAAGTCGGCAGGACGTCGGCCTCGCCGAGCGCGCAGCGGGTTTAGAAACCCGCGATACAGCAGGCTTGGAAGCCTGCGCTACAGAATGAGCAGGAAATATCCGGGCTATCCCGGGGCGGTCGCCCCCGCGGCGGCGGGCGATCCCCTGGCCCTGAGGAAAACAGAGCAGGTCAGCGCCGGGAGCGGTTCGGCAAGCGCCCCGAAGTTGCCCGGACCTGCCAGTCCCGGCTGAAACGCTCCACCTCCTTTGTGAACCGCATAAATACCCGGCGCGACCTGCCGCCCGTCCAACTTTTTGGACGACGGATAATTAACACGGAACTCGCCGAGTGAAGTTTTCGAGGGAGCAAACGCGGCGATTCTGGGGCGAACCGTTGTTTTCACGGGGCGAACTGCTCGTCGGAAAATCCGCGCCCCGGAACCTCAAATCGCCCGTCAGCGCGCCCAGAAGCACCAGTCGAACTGCGACGGCAGCCGACCAGGCGCGCGCGCAAGCGCGGATGCGGGTGCAGCAGGGTGAAGCGGTTCGGGATTCGAGGGTGCCTCCGGGTGGTCGGGATACGGCGGAATGATGGCGCGGGGATCCGGCGCATCTCGCGTTTCCGCCATGCGGGAGAATCACGATTGGGGCCGGATTCAAGGGTGGATTGGAAAGCCGCCTGAGCCGTGCCACCCGCAGCGCACCGCGCCTGTCGCGCGGCCCCTCCTCTCACAAGCCGTGGTTCGGCACACTGCAACGCGGCGGCTCCTCGACAGTGCTCACCGAGTAGCTGCCGCCGGCCGGGCACGCGGGAACGTGCTGGCCTTCGAGTCGCGCGCGGATCGTTTCCGTGGGGACCGCGGCGGTGCTGGCGGCGTTGTGCTCCAGCGCCCATTCCTGGATCGCGATGTCGATGCGCCGCAGGGTGGCGCGACAGGTTTGCACGTGGTCGTTGGCACGCCATTGCTGCGGCCACGCGATGGGATTGGGGGTGTGCCAGAAGGTCGCGGCGGCACCGTAGGCCAGCAGCGCGAGCGCGCTGCTGCTCGCGATGGCGGCGGACCGGGAAATGCGGCGTGAAGCTGACATGCGAATATTGTCCCGCCCGCGGTTCGACTGCGCCCATCGAGGTCGCTCGTGGCCGGCGCGAATGGAAAAATCCCCACCGCTACAGCCCGCCAGCCGGCAGATTCCGCAGCACGCTGAAGCCGACCGTCACCACCACCAAGAGCCAGACCCGGCGCGGCGTGAGCGGGATTTCGGGAAAGGCCCGGTGACGGAAACGTTGCACGCCCGCCCACACCAGCCACACCGCAACCAGCGGGGCGAGCGTGACGAGCAAGGGGTTGAGGCGAAACGCGGTGAGCACGTGGCCGTGCAACAGTTGATGCGTCGCACGCAAGCCGCCGCAGCCCGGACAATCAAGGCCCGTGAGCAGTTTGATCGTGCAGCGGGGATAGAAAGAATTTTGCGCCGGATCGAACGCGAAGAGCACGATCACGCTCACCGCGCCGATCGCGAGCAGGAGCAGGACCGCCCGCGACCAGGACTGCGACGTGGCGAGTCTGGGGGGCGCGGTGGGCGGGCACGGTTCAGTGGAAGGAGTCACGGACTTCGGGTTTCGCGAGGACGACCAAGGCCCAGATGCCGGCGGCCAGCCCGAGTCCGCAGCAGCAGCCCGAGCAGGGGAGCAGCGTCAGCACGGCGGCGATGACGCACACGGTGTGGCGGCGGAGATTCATCATCGAGATGGCGCCGAAGAGACAGAACGATGCGATCAACAATCCGACGACATTCGACGGCCCCTGCGAGGCGAGGGCCTGGGTGAACATTCTTTTTGCTGCGGGATCCATCCCGGGGATGTTGTCCAGCATGTCGGGCGGGAATCCCACCGAGAGCATCGCCAGGGAAACCACAATGCCCACGGCGTTGATCACGATGAGGAAAATCGCGGGTCCGTTCACCAAGGCGGAGGCCAGCGCGGCCTGCGGCTGGCTCGCCGGCTGGCCACCGGGACGGAGTTGCGGGGCGGCGGCACCGCCAGACCAGCCGCCGAATTGCGCGGCAAACTCAGGATATTCAGCGAGCGTTTTCCATTCGGTTGCGCCGTCGCGTTGCGCCCGGGTTTGCGCGTTGGCACGCCGGTCGGCGATCCACTGGCGCACCTCGTCGGCGGTGACGGGGCCGTAAGTCCGGCCATCGCCGCCCACAATCATGAAGCGGCTCGGCGGTGAAGTGGACCCCACGGCGGAAACACCCGGCAATGCGGACGCGGACGCCGCCGACGGCACGGATGTTTCGGCGATGGTGCCGGGCGCGGGCTTTGGCGCGAACAGGTCGGCGAACTCCGGGAAGTCGGCGAGATTTTTCCACTCCGTCGTGCCCTCCGCCGCCACGCGTGTCTGACCGTTGGCGCGGCCCTCGGCCACCCATTGCCGGATGACGGTCCCCGACACCGGACCATACTCGCGCCCATCGCCGCCCATGATCTTGAACATGCCGCAGCTTGCGCCCCCAAAACCCAGCCCGTCAAGACGCGCGCCACGAAACCCCGACCGGAGTGCGCCCCTCCCCAAGCGCAGCCGGGTGAAGCGCAGTACGACACCGGCCGATCCCAAGGCTCCGGGCGGGCGAACGTCGCTGCGGCCGGGGACGGCCGCACTCCGGAGGCGTCGTGCGCTGCGGAACTTCCGACCTTCCACACTCCCAAGTCTCCGCGGCACGGGCAAATTCCCGGCTATCGCAAAACGAATGAAAACCAATCCTCCGCCGATAAACCCCGCCCGCTCATTTTCACCGTCCCCATCTGTGCCCATCCGAGTCCATCCGTGATTGAAAAGCGCTTTTTAGATTCACCTGCAACTTCCCGATCCCCCCATCTCTCCCTCCCTCGTCCCCTCCCTCACCCCCACAACTGCCGGTCCAGCGAGCGCAACTGAATCGCCTCGGAAATGTGATCAGACGCGATCCGCTCCGATCCCGCCAAATCGGCGATGGTGCGCGCCACCTTCAGAATCCGGTCGTGCGCCCGGGCGCTGAGGTTCATGTCCGTCATCGCAAACTTCAGCAGCTCCTGCCCGGCCTCATCCAGCGCGCAAAAAATCTTCAGCTCGCGCGAACCCATCCGCGCGTTGCTCGTGATGCGCGGCCGGTCGGCGAACCGCGCCTGCTGGATGCGCCGCGCCGCCACCACCCGCTCGCGGATGTTCACCGACGGCTCGCCTGGCTGCGCCGCCGCCAGTTCGCGAAACTTCACCTGCGGCACCTCGACATGGATGTCGATGCGGTCCAGCAGCGGCCCCGAGATGCGCCCGAGATAATTCTGAATCTCGCGCGGCGAACTTTTCGATTCGCCCGGCATCTTCCCATCCGGCGTCGGGTTCATCGCGGCCAGCAGCATGAATTGCGCGGGAAACGTCACCGAACCGGCCGCGCGCGAAATGGTCACGCGCCCATCCTCCAGCGGCTGCCGCATCGTCTCCAGCGCACTGCGTTTGAACTCCGGCAGCTCATCCAAAAACAGCACGCCGTGATGCGCCAGCGAAATTTCCCCCGGCGCCGGATTGATGCTCCCACCGAGCAACCCCGCGTCGCTCGCCGTGTGATGCGGCGACCGAAACGGCCGGCGCGTCACCAGTCCCAACCCCGGCGGCAGGATGCCCGCGATGCTGTGAATCTTGGTCGTCTCGAGCGCCTCGGCGAGCGTGAGCGGCGGCAGGATCGTCGGCAGGCGCTTGGCGAGCATCGACTTGCCCGTGCCCGGCGGACCGATCAAGAGCGCGTTGTGATTGCCTGCTGCGGCGATTTCAAGCGCACGCTTCACTGACTCCTGCCCCTTCACCTCCGAGAAATCCACCTCGTCGTCGAACAACTGGTCGAACATTTTCGCGAGGTCCACCTTGAACGGGGAAATCGCCAGCTCGCCTTCGAGAAAGCTCACCGCCTCGCGCAGATTCTGAATCGGAATCACCTGCAAGCCCTCGACTACCGCCGCCTCCGCCGCGTTCTCGCGTGGCACCAGCACGCCCGCGCGTCCGTCGGCTTTCGCGCGCAGCGCCATCGGCAGCACGCCCTTCACCGACCGCACCGCGCCGGTGAGCGCCAGCTCGCCCAGCATCACAAAATTGTCGAGTTGATCGGACTCCATCTGCTCGCTCGCCGCGATCATTCCGACCGCGATGGGCAGATCGAGACTCGGCCCCTCCTTGCGCACATCCGCCGGTGCCAGATTGATCGTCGTGCGGCCCATTGGCATCTTGAAACCCGAGTTCGACAGCGCCGTCACCACGCGGTCCTGCGACTCGCGCACCGCCGCATCCGGCAGCCCCACGATCACAATCTTCGTGTCGCCCCACCCGGCATTCACCTCCACCTCGATTGGATAAGCCTCGATGCCTTGCACTGCTGCGGAACAGATTTTGGCTAACATGATGCGCCGAGCATTCCGCCAACCAGCGCACCGGTGCAACCGGGTTTTTGCCGCGCTTCGCGGGAGTTCTTTTGTTCCGAATCAGTGCTCGGGGCGGTAATGCGAGCGCGCGCGAGGCTTGCCTCCGGCGGCGTATGCAGGTCCAGTCCACGAAAACGCAAAGCCATGACTCCGGTGCCGCCAACCGAACAAGAGAAACTCTTTATCCGTGTGGTGAAATTCTCGACCGCCTTCAGCCTGGGCTGCATGGCGGCCTTTCTTCATTCCGTGCGGGAGGTGAATCCGAAATTGCGATTTGAAGTGTCGTGGCTGACGGGGATTTGGTTTTTGGCGGGCGCGGGATTTTCCCGGTTGCTGTGGAAGCTGCTGCCACTGGAAACCGCCCGCCGTGACGCGCCAGCCTCGGTCACCAAAGGCAAGATGTTGCGGGCGGTGCTGCTCAGTCTCGTGATGACCGTGGGATTGGTGGCGGCATTTGCTTACGGGCTGAAGGATGTCGCGCGCGAGAAACTGCCGGAAATTGCTGTCGGCACGACCTTGGCCCTCGCTTTCCTCACCACCGCGGGAGGCATGCTGTTCGCAGTCGGACGTTATTTCGAGCGGGATCGCTGATCTTTGTCCCCTCCAATCTGAGGGCCGAGCAGAGCCAGACGTAACGGCATGTTCGTTTGCGTCGGTGTTGATCCGTGATTTCCGGGCGAGTGTCGCCCTACCGGGGTGAGGAACAACTTCTCCTTCTCCCCGGGCGTGGCTCTTGAAACATCGAGTGAAACCTGGGCTTCCAGTCTGCGCGCTCAGGCCGGTCGTGCTTCACCTGCGAGAGATAACGACGCACTACCGGTTGCGACGGTTTCGGTTCGAAATTTCGCAGTGATTGCTGGCCCTTAAGGCAGAGCGCGAGGATCTGCTCACCCTGTCCCCTTTGCCCTGAACCCCCGTGCACCGTCACGAAATGCACCACGCCGGTGGGTGGAAATGCATCAATTGTTTTAAGCGATGGATCGTGGGTTTTATCAATTAACACCCCGGCGGCGTGGCTCGCTAGAACGTGCGCCGTGAATTCAATCGCGCTCTGCTCCGCTTGGCAGCTTGTCCGAAACATTTTGGTCCGGGTCATTTTGATCCTTGCTCTTGGCGGGCTGATGACCGGTTGCAAGACCGTCAAGCGCGCGGCGATCAACGGACTCGGTGACGCGCTCGCATCCGGCGGGACAACGTTCGCCGCCGACGATGATCCCGAAATCATCCGCGCGGCGGCGCCGTTCAGTCTGAAGCTTATGGAAAGCCTGCTCGCCGAAAGCCCGCGCCACCGGGGACTCCTGCTCGCCACTGCCAGCGGCTTCACGCAATACGGCTTCGCATTTGTCCAGCAGGAGGCCGACGAACTGGAGGAAAAGGACCTCGCGGCGGCCACGGCGCTGCGCGACCGGGCGCGCCGCCTGTATCTGCGGGCGCGTAGCTACGGCCTGCGCGCGCTGGAGGCGACGCATCCGGGATTTGAAAAACAATTGCGCGCCGACCCGCGCGTCGCTGTCCGCGTCCTCCAGGCGAAGGAAGTGCCGGTGCTGTATTGGACCGCCGCCGCGTGGGGCGCGGCGATCGCGCTCTCCAAGCAGGACCCGGCGCTGATCGCCGAGCAACCGCTGATGGAAGCCCTCATGGACCGGGCGCTGGCACTCGACGAACACTTCGACCGCGGCGCGATTCACGCTTTTTTCATCAGCTACGAACAGGCGCGCCAAGGCGGCGAAGGCGACGCCGTCACCCGCTCGCGCCGCCATTTTGAGCGGGCGATGACGCTCTCCGGGGGCCAGCAGGCCGGACCGCTGGTGGCGCTGGCCGAAACGGTCTCAGTGACCGAACAAAACGCGGCGGAGTTCCGGTCACTGTTGGAGCGGGCGCTGAAGATCGACCCCGACGCGCAGCCGGAGACACGCCTCGTCAATCTCGTCATGCAGCGCCGCGCCCGCTGGCTGCTGGGCCGCCAGGGCGAACTCATTCTCACTTCCGATTCCGCAACCGCCGATTCCAACAACCCCACAACTCCCCAAAAACCATGAAACTCCGTGCATTCATTCGCTCCGTCCGCGCTGTTTGGCGCGTCGGTTTCCTCAGCCTGCCGACCGCCGGATTGGCCGCCGACAGCCCGGTGGAAATCCGCCTCGGCACCCTCGCGCCGACCGGCACCTCGTATCACCGCAACCTGCAGGAAATGGGCGAGCGCTGGCGCAAGACCACCAGCGGCGGCGTCAAGCTCACCATCTATCCCGACGGGCGGCAGGGCGGCGAGTCCGCGATGGTGCGGAAGCTGCGCGCCGGCCAACTCAACGCCGCCGCGCTCTCGGTCGTGGGCCTCTCCGAAATTGATCCGGCGGTCTGCGGCCTGCAACTGATGCCGCTGATGTTCCGCTCCTGGGCGGAGGTGGACTACGTGCGGGAGAAAATCCGGCCGCAGCTCGAGGGGCGGCTGCGCGACAAGGGCTTCGTCGTGCTCTGCTGGTGCGACGCCGGCTGGGTGCGCTACTTCTCCAAGGAGCCGGCAGTGCATCCCGACGAATTCAAGCGCCTGAAGATGTTCACCTGGGCGGGCGACCCCGATCAGGAACAGATCATGAAGCGGCTCGGCTACAAACCCGTTCCGCTCGAGACCACGGACATCCATACCGGTCTGCAAAGCGGCATGATCAACGTCGTGCTCACGCCGCCGTTCTTCGCCCTGGCCGCGCAGTTCGACCGCAGCACGCCGCACATGCTGGAGATGAACTGGGTGCCCATTGTCGCCGCCGTCGTGATAAAGCGGGAAACCTGGGCGAAGCTCCCGCCCGCGTCGCTCAAGGCCATCGAGCAGGCCGCGACGGAAGCGGGCGCCAACATCCGTGCTCAAAGCCGCCAGGAGGACGAGAAGGCCGTCGCCGCGATGAAGCAGCGCGGGCTGAAAACCCATCCGCTCACGCCGGAGACCGCGGCCGCCTGGCAGGCGCTCGCCGAGAAGGCCTATCCGATGATTCGCGGCAAGCAGGTGCCCGCGGACATTTTTGATGAAGTGCGCCGACTGGTCGCCGAATCCCGCAACTCCGCAACCACCCCCGCGCAATGAACTGCGAAGCCGTCCTCGAACTTCCGGCCGTGCTGCCAACGCCGGCCCCCGCCACACCCCGGCGGCGCTGGCCGCGCGGCGAAGACCTCGTGCTCGCGCTCGCGCTGGCGGCAATGATCGTGCTGCCGATTGCCGAAGTCCTTCTGCGGCTCACGCTGCATCGCGGACTCGCCGGTTCGGCGGCGTGGGTGCAGCACCTCACACTCATCGCCGGCATGATCGGCGGAGCCATCGCCGCACGCGAAGGTCGCCTGCTCTCGCTCTCGACGACGACGACGTTTCTAAAAGGCCGGTGGCAGGCCGCCGCGATCTTTCTCGGGGGCGCGGTGGGCGCGGGCGTCGCCGCCTGGCTATGCGTGGCGGGCGCACAGTTCGTCCTTCAGGAAAAGGCGGCGGGAAACCTGATCGCCTACGGCGTCCCGCGCTGGACGGTGCAGACGATTCTTCCGCTCGGCTTCGCCGTCATCGCGCTGCGGTTGCTCTGGGGCGCGGCGCAAACCTGGAAAACGCGCACCCTCGCCGCGCTGCTTGTCATCGGGATGGCGCTGCTCGGCACCGTGACCCACCTCGCGCCGGCCAAGCTCGTCCTGCCCGCACTGCTCACACTCGCCGCCGCCACGCTGGCGGGTACGCCGGTGTTCGTGACGCTCGGCGGCGCGGCGCTGGTGCTGTTTTGGGGTCGCGAAATACCGGCCGCGGCGGTCGCGATCGAACACTACGGCCTCGTGACCAATCCCACGCTGCCGACCATCCCGCTGTTCACGCTCGCCGGATATTTCCTCGCGGAAGGCGGCGCATCGAAAAGGCTGGTGCGTGTATTCCAGGCGCTGGCCGGTTGGTTTCGCGGCGGCCCGGCGGTGGCCACGGCGCTGTCCTGCGCGTTCTTCACCTCGTTCACCGGCGCGTCGGGTGTCACCATCCTCGCGCTCGGCGGCCTGCTCATGCCCGTGCTGCTGGCGGCGCGCTACTCCGAGCGCAACGCGCTCGGCCTGCTCACCGGAGCGGGCTCGCTCGGCCTGCTGCTGCCGCCGTGCCTGCCGCTCATCCTCTACGCCGTCGTCGCCAAGGTGGAGATGAAGGACATTTTTCTCGGCGGAATCCTGCCCGGCCTCCTGCTCATCGCGCTGACGGCGGCGTGGGGAATGTGGCAGGCGCCCAAGATTGAAACCGAACGCCGCGCCTTCGATTTCACCGAACTGCGCCGCGCGCTCTGGGATGCGAAATGGGAACTGGCGCTGCCCGCCGTGGCCGTGTTCGCGCTCTTTGGCGGCATCGCCACCCCCGTCGAAGCGGCGGCGCTCACGGCGTTCTACGCCTTCGCCATCGAGACGGCGGTTTACCGCGACCTGAAAATCTTTCGCGACGTGCCGCGCGTGATGACCGAGTGCGGCCTGTTGGTCGGCGGCATCCTGCTGATCCTCGGCGTGGCGCTGGGCTTCACGAACTACCTCATTGACGCGCAGATTCCCGACCGCGCCGTCGCGTGGGTCGGCGCGACGATTCACTCCAAGTGGGTTTTCCTGCTCGCGTTGAACCTGCTCCTGCTCGGCGTGGGCTGCCTGATGGACATTTTCTCCGCCATCATCGTGGTGGTGCCGATTCTGGTGCCGATGGGCGCGATCTTCGGCATCGACCCGGCTCACCTCGGCATCATTTTCCTGGCGAACCTCGAACTGGGCTACCTCACGCCGCCCGTGGGCATGAACCTGTTTCTCTCCTCGTATCGGTTCAACAAACCGCTGGCCGAAGTCACGCGTTCGGTGCTGCCGATGCTCGCGGTGCTCTTTGTCGGTGTGCTGCTCATCACCTACGTGCCGGCGCTCACGACCCTGCTGCCGCGCTGGTTCAAATAGAAAATCCGCCATGAACACCACCCATCTCCCCGTCGCCCGCCGCTAGCCTTTCACCCGCCAACCACCAACTCAAAATCCACCCCCGCCATGCACACCACCGACCTCCTCATTCAACTCGTCATCAGCGTTTTTCTCATCGTCGGCGTTTACCAGTTCTACTTCTGGTGCCAGCGCCATCACGCCACCGCGCCGCGTGAGTTGCGGCTGCCGCTCGACGACGCCATTCCCTACCGCCCCCGCTGGGTGTGGATTTACAGCTTCCTCTATTATCCGGTCATTGTGCTGATCAACCTCGCGGTCGAGTCGCCGCGCCATTTTCTCTACGTGGCGACCAGCTTCGTGCTGCTGCTGGGATTTCAGATGGCGTTCTTCGTCTTCTTCCCCGTGGCGACGCCGGCGGAATGGCGCGCGGTTCCAAATGGTCGCGGCCACTCGGTGAGGTTTCTGGAGTTCGTGCAGAAGTTCGACGCGCGCTCGAACAGCTTCCCCAGCATGCACACGTCAGTGGCGACGCTCACAGCGCTGCACCTGCTGCCATTCGCCGGAACGCCGGTGTTCGCTTTCCCCGTGCTGATCGCGGCGAGCTGCCTGTTCACCAAGCAGCACTACGTTGTGGATTTGCCGGCGGGCGCGCTGCTGGGCTGGTTCACGTTCGGCCTGTTCCGAATGATTTACTGAAGCGGACGCACGCGGGAGTTTTCCGATGTCCATAACGCCGCTTCGTCTCCGTCGGGGACGACCTGCCACCCGGCTTTGGCAGAGGGGTCACAGCTTCACTGGCGGCCTTTGCTTCCGCCTTCCCCGGCGTGGTCGCCCACCGACACATGCGTCCCCACGTCCACAATTCCGCGACCACACACCCGTACGCCGCCGCGGCTTGCGCGCTTCACCGCGCGCGGTGTACGCTGCGCCCGGATGCGTCTCCTCGATCGTTATCTGCTGCGCGAGTTGTTGATCCCGCTGCTTTATTGCCTCGGCGGGTTCCTCGTTTTTTGGATCGCCTTCGACCTCTTCACCACGCTCGACACCTTTCAAGCCAAACACCTCGGCCCCGGCGAGGTGGTGGAATATTACGCCGTGCGCCTGCCAGAACTGATGGTCACGGTCCTGCCGGTGGCCCTGCTGCTGGCGCTGCTCTACGCGCTCTCCAACCACGCCCGACACCACGAACTGGTCGCCATCCGCGCCGCGGGCGTCGGCCTGTGGCGCCTGTGCGCGCCGTATCTGGGCGTCGGGATTTTCGCCAGCCTCGCACTGTTCGGACTGAACGAATTCTGGGCGCCCGACGGCAGCGAGGCGGCCACGCGCATTCTCAACCGCCACCTGCGCACCGAGGAAAAAACCGAGCGCGAATGGCGGCGCAATCTGAACTTCCACAACGAACGCGACGACCGCTTCTGGACCATCGAGGCCTTTCACATCCCCACGCACACCATGCACAAACCGAGCGTGGAATGGCGCACCCCCGACGGCGTGCGGCGGCAGTTCTTCGCGGACAACGGGCGGCGGCTCGGCGGCGTGTGGACCTTTCAAAACGTGCTCCTGTTTGTCTATCGACCGGCGAATCCCGAGGTGCCGGAACGCACGCAGACCAATCAACTGGCCTTTCCCGCCTTCACCGAAACGCCCGAGCAGATCCTCAGCGAAATCAAAGTCAGCAGCGTCAGCAACGTGCTCGCCGTGAAGCGCCTCCACTTCAGCCTCCAGGAAATCCTCAATTACCGGAAACTCCACCCCGCCCGCGACGGCGAGGTTTATGCGATGATCAACACGCAGTTCCACGGCCGCATCGCCACGCCGTGGACCTGCCTCGTCGTCGTGCTCATCGCCATTCCGTTCGGGATGCTGCCGGGCCGGCGCAATGTCTTCGTCGGCGTGGCCGCCAGCATTTTCATCTGCTTCGCCTTCTTCGTCCTCGCCAAATACAGCCTCGCCCTCGGCACCAAAGGTAGCATGGCACCCTGGCTCGCCGCGTGGCTCCCCAACCTCCTCTTTGGCCTCGGCGGCATCGCGATGACCACGCGCATTCAGTGACGAAAAAAAGCTCAAAGCTTAAAGCTCAAAGCTCAAGGGAAGCACCTGAACAGGCGGAACGGCGGACCTGTGACGGCGGGAGAATAACTGGCTGTTGCGGCACCCGGCAGTCGTGGTAGAAGCGCCCTGCGCAGTGCGGGAACGAAGACCGACGATCCCATGGTGGCGCAGCGGAAGCTGCGGACCCCGTAGGGAAGCATGGTCGCAGCCCCCGCGAGACGGCCAGTGGTGGCGGCGCGGGTTCACACGGCTCGCCCGACCCCGTTCAGGAGACTGACTCATTTGGTTCGGCGGCTGCCCCGCACGGCGCAACAACCCCAACCCATCCGTATTATGAGCCAACGTAAACGTCAGCATCGCAAAACCACCCGGACCGCCGCCGCGCACAGCCCGCTGCAGACGGTCATTCATCCCGACGCCGCCGGCATTGATGTCGGGGCCACCGAACTGGTCTGTGCCGTCCCGGCCGGACGCGGCCCCGGACCGCACGTCCGCACCTTCAGCGCCTTCACTGCCGGGCTCCACGAGTTGCGCGACTGGCTGGTGGCCTGTGACATCAAGACCGTGGCCATGGAATCGACCGGCAACTACTGGCTGTGCGCCTGCCTCCTGTTGGAGGATGCCGGGATCGAAGTCTGCCTGGTCAACGCCCGGCACATCAAGGGCGTGCCCGGCAAAAAGACCGATGTCTGTGACGCCGCCTGGCTGCAGCAGCTCCATGCCGCCGGCCTGCTGCGGGGCAGCTTCCGGCCGGAAAAGGAAATCCTCCCGCTGCGCTATCTGATGCGGCACCGGGGCGACCTGCTGCACCAGGCCGCCGAGCAGGTGCTGCTCATGCAAAAGGTGCTGACCGAGATGAACCTGCACATCCACCATGTCTTCAGCGATGTGGATGGCGAGAGCGCCCAGCGCATCATCACCGCCATCCTGGGCGGCGAACGCGACGCGGCCAAGCTGGCCGCGCTGCGCGATCCGCGCTGCCGCGCCTCGCTGGCCAAGGTGCTGGCGGCGCTGAAGGGAGACTTCCGCCCCGAGTACCTGTTCGTCCTGCGCCAGTGCCAGGAACGCTGGCAGCAACTGGGCCGCAGCCTGACCGAGTGCGATGCCGTCATCGCCCGGCAGACCGCCGCCGTGAGCGGGGTCACCGACGCCCCGTTGCCGGCGGCCCCGGCGACCCAGCGCCGGGTCCACAAAAACATGCCGCAGACCATGCCCGTGTATGCCGAGGCCTACCGCCTGTTCGGGGTCGATCTGAGTGCGGTGCCCGGCGTCAGCGGCGGCGTGCTCTGCACGCTGCTGAGCGAACTGGGCACGGCGGTCCACCTGCGGGAGAAATTCCGGAGCGCCGAAGCCTTCGCCAGCTGGCTGGGGCTGTGTCCGGACAACCGGATCAGCGGCGGCCGGATTCTCAAGGCCCGCACGCGCAAGGTGGCCAACCGCATCGCCACCATCCTGCGACTGGCGGCCAACTCCCTCAGTCGCGCCAAGGGACCGATGGGCGACTACGTGCGGCGCTTCAAAGGGCGCCTGGGCAAGGCCGAAGGGATCGTGGCCGGGGCCCACAAGCTGGCGCGGATCATCTGGGCGATGATCGTCAGCGGCGAGGCCTACGATGAAAGCAAGGCCTTTGCGGTGAGTGCGAGCACCACCGCCCGCCGCCTCAAAAACCTCCAGCACCAAGCCCAAGCCCTGAACATGAAACTCGTGCCCGTGTAACATACTCGCTCGCCTGTTACTCAGGAGGAGCAAGCACCAAGCTGAATCGCACACTGCGCAAAAAATGTCGCGCCCCGCACCGCTCGTCGCCGTTGGGAAAAGTAATCGCCAGACCACCATCCCCACCGCTCCCATGGAACTTGAAAATTGGGCCTTCCCTTGAGCTTTGAACTTTGAGCTTTGAGCTTTTCCGCCCCCTGCCGATCATCGCCGCATGAACTCCCAACACCTCGTCCGCCTCGGCGTGCCCCTCGGCGAGAGCACCCGCCGCGCGATTGATTTCATCTCCAAATTCATCCTCGGCGGCGGCGACAAAACGCAGCTCGAAGCCGAGGTCAAAGCCATCGTCGCCAATCCCGCCGCCTTCGTGACCGACCCCCTGCGCGGCGCGTTTGCCAAGACCCTCCTCGCCGCGCCGCCGCCGCCCCGCGACGCGCCCGTGAAATATCGCCAATGGGGCGAGGGCCTCGAGCACGAGGCCGTGATGCAAATGGAAAAGGCCTGCCTGCTCCCCGTGGCCGTCGCCGGCGCGCTCATGCCCGACGCCCACGTCGGCTACGGCCTGCCCATCGGCGGCGTGCTCGCCACGGACAACGCCGTCATTCCCTACGCCGTGGGCGTGGACATCGCGTGCCGGATGAAGCTCACCGTGCTCGACCTCCCGCTGCGCGATCTCGAGCGCAAACAAGACCGCCTCACCCGCGCCATCGAGGCCGAGACCCGCTTCGGCGTCGGCGCGAATTTTCGGGACCGCCGCACCCACGACGTCCTCGATGCCGACTGGTCCGTCAGCCCGATCACGAAACAAAATAAGGACCGCGCCTGGTCCCAGCTCGGCAGCAGCGGCAGCGGCAATCACTTCGTCGAGTTCGGCGTGTTCACGGTGAAGGAGCCGCTCGACGCCCTGCCACCCGGCGAATACGTCGCGCTCCTGTCGCACAGCGGCAGCCGCGGCACCGGCGCGGCCGTGTGCGATCACTACAGCAAAATCGCCATCAGTCAGTTTCCCGATCTGCCCAAGGAATTGAAGCGCCTCGCCTGGCTCTCGCTCGACTCGGCGGAAGGCCAGGAATACTGGGCCGCCATGGAATTGATGGGCCGCTACGCCGCCGCCAACCACGCCTGCATTCACCAACACCTCGCGGCCAATCTCGGCGCGACCGTTTTGTTCGACCTCGAGAACCATCACAATTTCGCGTGGAAAGAACGGCACGTCATCGACGGCAGCGCGCGCGACGTGATCGTTCATCGCAAAGGCGCAACCCCGGCGGGCGCGGGCGTGCTGGGCATCATCCCCGGCTCGATGGCCTCGCCCGGTTTCGTCGTGCGGGGCAAAGGCAACGCTGAATCCCTCAACTCCGCCTCGCACGGTGCGGGCCGCGTGATGAGCCGCAAACGCGCCACCGAATCGCTCTCGTGGGACAAAGCCCGCCACCTCCTGCACGACCGCGGCGTGAACCTCATCTCCGCCGGCCTCGACGAAATGCCGATGGTGTACAAAGACATCCACGCCGTCATGGCCGCGCAAACCGACCTCGTTGAAGTGATCGGCCAGTTCGATCCCAAACTCGTCA
The DNA here is from genome assembly GCA_945861535.1 of Akkermansia muciniphila. GTDB lineage: Bacteria > Verrucomicrobiota > Verrucomicrobiia > Limisphaerales > BJHT01 > BJHT01. The sequence continues at coordinate 14,904 of CAMAUZ010000058.1, forward strand.
AAATGGCCCCGCCTGGCGAACGCCCGGAAGACTGACGCACCCGCAGCGCGGACGTCTCGCCGGCTCCCATCGCCCGCATGGCCTCACTGCGGGCTTGGCACCGCGCAAAATGTTCAGCGAACGGTGAGCCGAGAGTCGCTCCTTCGCCCACCGCTTCCGCCCCCGGTTCACCCGAAGCCGGCTGGAAGGCGGCGCTCGGACCACGGCACCAGTTACGGCTCAGCTTGGAGCTGGGAGTTTTCCGCGCTCGTCCGCGCGAGGAGAAACGCCTTCAGTTCCGCCGCAATTTTTCCACCGAAGCCGGAGACTCCGGCGATTTCCTCCACGCTCACGGTTCGCAAGCGCTGGACGGAGCCGAACTTTTTCAGCAAGGCCAGCTTGCGCGCCTCGCCGATGCCGGGGAATTCGTCGAGCACGCTCTCAGAAATTTTTTTGAGGCGAAGCTGCGCGTTGAAGGTGTTCGCGAACCGGTGCGATTCGTCGCGCACACGCTGGAGGAGTTTGAGCGCGCCCGAGTCGAGCGAGAGCCGCAGCGGCTCGGCTTCGCCGGGGCGATGGAGTTCCTCGAATTCCTTGGCGATGCCGAGGATGGGGATGCGGCTGAGGCCGAGCTTGGCGAGTTCCGCGCACGCGGCGTTGAGCTGGCCTTTGCCGCCGTCGATCAGGATCAGGTCGGGCAGGCCCGCATGACGCGGCGCGGCGGGCACCCACGGGGCGTTCAGCTCGTCGTTCGTCAGCGTGAAAGCGGGCGCCGCCACTTCGCCCGACGCCTCGGTTGCGTCGTCGGTCTGCGTCGTCGGCTCGGTCGCGGCGGCGACTTTCCCCGGGTCGCTCGTCGCCTCGCGCAGTTCGCGCAACACGCGCGTGTAGCGCCGCCGCACGGTTTCGGCCATGCACGCGAAGTCGTCCTGCCCGACGACGCTTTTCATTTTGAAGCGCCGGTAGTTCGCGCGGTCCGGCCGGCCGTGCCAGAAGCTCACCAGCGACGCGACGGCGAAGGTGCCGCTGATGTTGGAGATGTCGAAGCCCTCGATGCGCTCGGGGGCCTTGGCGAGGCCGAGCACGCGGGCGAGTTCGCGCACGTCGGCCTCGGGATTCAGCGAGACCGGGAGCTTGTAGGGAACGCGCTCGAACTTCTCGGTTTTCTCGGTGGTTTTCTTCAGGTCGTTGAGCAGGTCGCGCAGTTGCGCCGCCTTTTCAAAGTCGAGCGCGGCCGCCGCCTTTTTCATTTCGGCGGTCAGTTCCGCGGCCATTTCCAGACAATGCCCGTCGAGAAAATCCGCGGCGGCCGTGACCTGGAGCAGATACTGGTCGCGCGTGACGTTGCCGATGCAAGGCGCGGTGCAGACCTTGAGGTGCGCGTAGAGGCAGTGCTTGTAATCGGCCTGCGTGGGCGTGAGCGGACGGCAGCCGCGCAGGTTGAACTTGGCGCGCACGAGGTGCAGCGTGCGCCGCAGCGCGCCGCCGTTGGCGAAGGGACCGAAGTAACGCGCCGCGTCGTCGAGCCGCTGGCGCGTGAGGGTGAAGCGCGGGATCGGGTCGTTCAGATTCACCTTGAGCATCAGGAAGCGCTTGTCGTCGCGGAAGGAGACGTTGTACCGCGGATGGAATTCCTTGATGAGCTTGCTCTCGAGCAGCAGCGCCTCGGCTTCATTGCGCACGACGTGCGTGTCCAGATCGTGAATCGCCTCGACCAGCGCGTTGAACTTGAGGTCCCAGCCCATGCGTCGCGACGGGTGAAAATAGGTGGTGACGCGCTTGCGCAGATCGCGCGCCTTGCCGACGTAGATCACCGTGCCGAAGCGGTCTTTCATCAGATACACCCCGGGCTTGTGCGAGATCTGCGAGAGCTTGTTGCGGATGTGGTCGGTGGCGGGCATGGCTATTCCGGCAGCAAGTCTTCCGGCAGGGCGATCAACTCGCCGCCGCCGTCGATTCGCCAGACGGCCCGGCCATCCGCCGCGATCCTGACGACCACGCCCCGCACCGAGCCACGCAGGGTTTTCACGCGGTCGCCGGGCTTGAATGCGGCGACTTCGGCGAGGCTCTCGATGATTTCCACCATCGTCTCGCGGTCCAACACCCCCGCGATGTAGTGGGCCGCAGCCGACGTGATATCGCGATGTCGGGCAGTTGGCAGGTCGGCCAACACCACCCCGAGAAGCTGCCGGCCGATGGCGGCGAAGGTGTTGCCGTTGAAGAAGAGAAACGGTGCCCGGCGATGAAACGATTTCAGGAAGTCGAGCGCTTCTCCGAGGGTGAAGACGGTGCGATGGCTTTCGTTCCACTCGCGCTCGCACGCAGCCGCAGTTTCTGAATTAAGGCCGTGCTGCGCTCGACCTCGTTCGCACGTTCCTCGATTGATGTGGGTGACAGACTGCCAGTCCCAGTTTTTGAGAAAAGCGGCTCGGGTTTGAAACGGTGATTCGTGGCCAGGGCCTCCTCGAGGATGTCCTCGGTGGTCAGGTGTTCCAGCAGGTCGAGACGGAGTTTCATCGGGCATAAGTTAGCGCAGGTGCGAGCCGTGCGCCAAGCTGGTTTCGGGTCAGGTCGGCGTCAACTCGGGCCGCTCCATGAACGCGTAGCACAGCAGGTGGCAGATGCCCATGTGCGCGTCCTCCACGCGGCCGTAGTGCGTGTCGGGGATGACGACGACGTCCTTGGCAATCTCCGCGAGCCGGCCGCGTTTGGCCCCGACCAAGGCGATGGTGTGCAGGCCGTTGGCATTGGCCCACTCGATGGCTTTCACGCAGTTTGGCGAGTTGCCGCTGACGCTGAGGGTGAGCGCGAGGTCCCCTGGGCGGCCGTAGTTCTGAAGCTGGCCGGCGAAGACGTCGGCGTAGGCGTAGTCGTTCCCGAGCGCGGTCAGCCAGCTCACGTTGTCGTTGAGCGAGAGCACGCGGAAACGCTTGCTGAGCTTGTCGGACGAGCCCTTGCCGAGATCGGTGGCGAAGTGCGAGGCGTTGGCCGCGCTACCGCCGTTGCCGAAGACAAAAATCTGCCGGTCCTCGCGGTGCGCCTGCCGGAGCTTGTCCACGAGGCGCACAACCGCGTCCGCCGGGATGGCGTCGAGCGCGGCCTTCTGTTTCGTGATGTAATCGGCGACCCAATCTTTCATGCGCGCACGCTCGCAAAGCGCCGGAGCTTTGCACAGTCGAAACTCCGGCACGGCCGCCATCCGGGCGCATCCGCGAACTGCCCGCCGAACCCCACCGGTCTCGATCGCGGCGTGCCACGCGCCGCGTCCGGCAGCTCTGGCGGTGCCGATCCGACCACGTCGCAAACCACCCGGGCGGATGGGCGGACGCGGCAACCGCTCGCCTCGGGGTCCCCCTTGCTCTACCGTGCCTCATGTTTATCACCGGACTGGCCACGGCGGTTCCGCCCCAGCGCTTCACGCAGGCGGAATGTTGGGCGGCGTTGCAACGCGCCCCGCAGTTTTTGCAGCTCAACGCGCGCGCCCACGCGGTGCTGCGGAAAGTGTTGTCGGGCGAAAATGGCACCGCCACCCGCCATCTCGCGGTCGCCGAGCTGATGGAAGCCTTCGCGCTCACGCCCGACGCGCTGCACGCCCGCTTCGCGCACAACGCGCCCGCACTGGCCACGCAGGCCGCCGAACGCGCCCTCGCCACCGCCCGCCTCCCGCCCGCGCAGGTGGACGCCGTCCTCATCAGCACCTGCACCGGCTACCTGTGTCCCGGCCTCACCAGCTACGTGAGCGAGCGGCTCGGACTGCGCCCCGACGTGCTCGCGCTCGATCTGGTCGGGCAGGGCTGCGGTGCGGCGCTGCCGAACTGGCGCACCGCCGAAGCGCTGCTCGCCGCGGGCCGCGCGCAGCACGTCCTGTCCGTGTGCGTCGAGATTTGCAGCGCGGCCTTCTACCTCGACAACGACCCCGGCGTGCTCATCAGCGCCTGTTTGTTTGGCGATGGCGCGGGCGCGGCGGTGTTGTCGGCCCAACCCGCCGCTCATGCGCGACGAGTGGAATGGAAAGCGGCGGGAACGGTGCTCAGCCCGGCGGAGCGTGATCTCCTGCGCTTCGAGCAGCGCGACGGGATGTTGCGGAACCTTCTCACGCGCGAGGTCCCCGCGCTCGCCGCCAAGCATGTGGAAAATCTGCTCGCCGAAATGCTCCATCGCCACGGACTGAAACGCGCCGACGTGACCGGCTGGATGCTGCACGCCGGTGGACGCGAAGTGCTGGCCGCCCTGCAAAAACGGCTCGGTCTCGACGAATCCGAGCTGCGCCGGAGCGCCGCCGTGTTGCGCGAATTCGGCAATGTCAGCAGCCCGTTCGTGCTCTTCGTTCTCGAACGGGCGCTCGCAGAAAACGCGCCGGGCGGCTGGTGGTGGCTCTCCTCGTTTGGCGCGGGCTTCAGTTGTCACGGTGCGCTCTTGCAGGTGGAGTGAATCATGCGCCGCGTAGTCGAACCGGAAATTCTGGATGACCTGCCGCCCGCCGATCCGCGGGCGGTCGGATCGCGCGGGGATTTGCGCCGGTTGAATTTCATCATGGGCCACGAGGGCATTCTGACCCGCGCATTTCGCCGCCACTGCGAGACCGCTGCCTTTCGCGCGCGTCCCCTGCGGCTGGTCGAACTGGGCGCGGGGGACGGCACCTTGCTGCTGCGACTGGCGCGGCGCTGGGCGGCGCTGGGCGTCACCGCCGAGGTCACGCTGCTCGACCGGCAGGACGTGGTCGCCGTGGCGACGCGCCGCGCGTTCGCGGCGCTCCAGTGGTCCGTCGAGAGTGTGGCGACCGACGTGTTCGCGTGGCTGGAGCAAACCTCGCCGCATGCGGATGTCATGCTCGCCAATCTGTTTCTGCACCACTTCCCGGACCCATCGCTGGCCGAATTGCTGCGTCTGGCGGCGGCGCGGACGAACCTCTTCCTGGCGTGCGAACCGCGCCGGTCGCCGCTCGCGCTTGTGGGTTCGCACCTGCTCGGGCTGCTGGGTTGCAACCGCGTGACGCGGCACGATGCCGTGGTCAGCGTGCGCGCCGGTTTTGCCGGGCGTGAACTCTCCGCGCTCTGGCCTGCGAACGTCGCGTGGGAAACGAGCGAACGGGCGGCGGGCCTTTTCAGCCACTGCTTCGTCGCGCAACGCCATGCGTAAATGGAAACGCCGAAGCCGGAATCGGGCGAAGCCCGACGCCTTGGGGAGCGCACGCCGCTGGCGTGCTGTTTTCGGCGGGCCGCCGAAAACTTCGTTCCCTCAACTTCCTCTCGCGGCGGAGAAGCCAGACTGGGGAACGACGGTTTGGGCGGGCCGCCCAAACCGGCACGCGGGCCGCGTGCGCTCCCCTTACGGTTTCGGCGTCCGGGCAAAAATGGAACGCCGCGTGCCGCCCGGAGCGCGGCCTTCAGGCCGCTTCAGCGTGCGGCTGGCGGAAGCGCTCTGGTCATCACGACCGCCCCCCTCGCAGCGCACGGTGAAGGGGCGTGAACGCCGCGCTCCGAACGCCGCCGCTATCCCGAGCGCCACGTTCGTTCACTTTTCCACCGCATGATTTCGCCCCATCCGATCACCATCGTCGGCGGCGGACTGGCCGGCCTGACGCTCGGCATCGGGCTGCGGCAACGCGGCGTGCCGGTGACGGTCTGGGAGGCGGGCCGTTATCCGCGTCACCGCGTCTGCGGCGAATTCATCAGCGGCGGCGGGCAAGGCTCGCTCGCGCGGCTCGGCCTGTTGGGCGGACTGCGCGCCGCGGGCGCGGGTGCCGCGACGAGCGCGGCATTCTACGCCGGGCAGGCGCTGGTCGCGGCGCGTCCGCTGCCGGCCGCCGCGCTGTGCATTTCGCGTTTGGTTTTGGATGACTGGCTCGCGCGGGAATTCCAGCGGCTCGGCGGCGAGCTGCGTTCCGGCGCGCGCTGGGCCGGTGAATTCGGTGCCGGCATGGTGCGCGCGAGCGGTCGGCGCGCGGAGCCGGTGGCGGACGGCTGGCGGTTGTTCGGCCTGAAGGTCCACGCGCGCGGCGTCGTGCTGGACGCCGATCTCGAGCTGCACTTTGTGCCCGCGGGCTATGTGGGTTTGTGCCGGCTGCCCGGCGGCGAAGTGAACATCTGCGGCCTGTTTCGCAGCACCGCGCCGGTGCCCGACCTGGCGCTGCGCTGGCGCGACTGGCTGGGCGGTCCGGCCGATTCCGTGCTGCACGCGCGGCTGGCGGGCGCGCACTTCGTGGATGACTCCTTCTGCACGGTGGCCGGGCTGGGGCTGCGTCCGCAGCGCGCGGCGCAGCGGCACGAATGCAGTCTCGGCGATGCGCTGACGATGATCCCGCCCGTGACCGGCAATGGCATGTCGATGGCCTTTGAATCCGCGGAGCTAGCCATCGGGCCGCTCGCGAAATTCAGCCGCGGCGAACTGCCGTGGGCGCAGGCGCAGGCGGCGATTGCCCGGGATTGCGACCGCGCTTTCAGCACGCGCCTGCGCTGGGCGGCGTGGCTGCAACGGGCGTTGTTCCAGCCGTCGGCGCGTGCGGCGCTGCTGTTCGTGGTTGCGCGTTCGGAGCGGTTGTGGCGCGGGATTTTCGCACGGACACGGTGACGTCCGGATCGGCTGGTGTCGGAGTGGGGGACCCGGGCGCTGCCGCCCCGCCGCACGGGCATCGGGTTACACCCCATGGAGCAGCCCCCGCCCAGTGCGTAGCTTCCGGCGAGGAAACAAAAGCAACTCACTATGAAAAAAATCTTGGCCTTGTCCTGCGCTCTCGCGCTTCTGAGCACCACCGGTTGTCTGGTTTCCGGCGGCGGTGGCGGGCACGGAAAAGGGCACGGACACGGGGTGAAGCACCACAATTCGTCAGCGGTCATCGTGCCGGCCATCGTCGTGCCGTCCGTTCGGGTGCGGGTGGATTGATCCATAATCCGGCGGCGGGGGAACCCGCCCTCGGCTGGAGCTGGATGTGCCGACGCGGCCAGTTCCGGGCGCGGAGAACCGCACCCGAGGGCGGGTGCGCTCCCCGGCTGGGGAGCGCGCGCCGCTGGCGTGCGGTTTTCGGCGGCCCGCCGAAAACTCGTGCCACCAACTTTTTCCGGCGGCGGTGAGGGCAGACCGGGGAACGAGGGTTTGAGCGGGCCGCCCAAACCGGCACGCGGGCCGCGTGCGCTCCCCGGTTTTCCGCGAGGGCGCGGAAAAATACACCCGCGGGCGAGTGCGCTCCCCGGCGGGCTGCGGGGCGCGCAGGGCGGTTGGGAAGACTTGGTGCGCTCGCGGGTCACGCGCGCTGCGGAACGGCGCGCCCCGCCGGAAGCTTCTGGAAACGCAGCCGCCTCCGACTGCCGACGGCGGCAGAGGCCGGCGCCGTTACTTCCGGAAGGTTCCCGGCTGAAACGGCGGCGCTGCGGTGGCGGGGCGGGCTGACGGCGATGGGGAAGTCGTGGCGGGGAAGCGGACGGCGGCGGCGGGCGCGGGCGGAGGGGAGGCGGCGTTCAACTCGGCGATGATCTCGCTGGTGATGTCGTTCTCGCCGTTGGTGAAGAGCATCATGGGGGTCTGATTGATGGTCTCGGCGGCGGTGTCGAGCACCATGGTGTAGCCGCGCTGGCGCGCCTTGACCGCCACCTTGTTGCGAATTTCCTGGATGATGTCGTCGCGCAGGAGGCGCTGTTGTTCGCTCAGCGTCCGGCGGACCTGCGTCTCGAACTGGTCGGTGCTCGCTTCGAGTTCGCGCAGTTCGGTCAGCTTGCGGTCGGCGTTTTGTTTGCGGCGCTCCCGTTCGGTGGCGGACAGGACGGGGTCGGCGGAACTGTCGAGCAGCGCCTTGTAGTCGGCGCCGGCTTTTTTGTAATCGTCGAGCATCCGCTGGCGGGTCTGGTCGAGCTGCCGCGCGCGGTCCTTCAGGTTCGTGTCGGCGTGTTTGGTCTTCCAGTAGGAGTCGAAAACTTTCTTCACGTCGATGATCGCCACGCGCGATTGCGCCAGGGCGGCGGGGGCGACGGCGAGCAGGCATCCCCACACGAGGAGCAGGGCGGACAAACGATGATGGAACTGGTGCATAGAATCTGCGACGGACAATCCAAACCAATCCCCGAGATTCTCAAAACTTGCGGACGCACGCAATGCCCGAGCGGCGCAGCGCGCGCAACTGCGGCGCATCCGCTCACCGTCCGCCGAGTGCGCCGCTGCCGGAATAGTTTTCGGCACCCCCAACGCGCCGCTACCGCTTCGCAGCGGCGGGCGGACGAACCACCGTCTGGCTCTGCTCGCGCAGGAATTGCTGGACGTAATACGGCCCGAGCGCGCCCTTGCCACTGGAGCCGGAACACTTCCATCCGCCAAAGGATTGCACGCCCGGCCAGGCCCCGGTGGTCGCGCCCCCACGGCGATTGGCATAGGTCACCCCCGCCTCGATGCGGGCGAAGAACTCCTCCTGTTCGCCTTCGATCTGACTGAAAATCCCGGCGGTCAATCCGTAGTCGCTGTCGTTCGCCCGCACGATCCCTTCGTCCAGCGACGCGATCTCGGCCACCGCCAGAATGGGCGCGAAGAACTCCTCCTGAAACAACGGCGACTTGGGCGGTAACTGGTCGATGATCGCCGGCTCGACAAACAACCCCGGCGCAAAATCGCCCTGGCGCAACACCGCGCCGCCATACACCAACCGCCCGTCGCGCTTTCCTTTCTGCACGGTCTTGCGATAGCGAGCGACCGCCGCCTCGTTGATCAGCGGACCGAGAAACGCGTCGCGCTGCACCGGGTCGGCGATTTTCAGCCGCCGGGTTTTTTCGACCAGCAGATCCATGAACGGCGCGTAAATAGTTTTATGCAAATAGAGCCGCGAACACGCCGAACACTTCTGTCCGCCCATGCCGAACGCCGAACGCAGGACGCCTTCCGTCGCGTCCTCGAGATTCGCCGTCGGCATGATGATGGCGGGATTTTTTCCACCCATTTCCGCCAGGCACGGCCGCGGGCGGGCGGCGCTGAAACGCTGTAAAATATCCATGCCCACCGCGCGCGAACCGGTGAACACGAGTCCGTCCACGCCGGGGTTGGTGAGCAATTCCCCGCCCAGCTCGCCGCCGTCGCCCGTGAGATAATTGAACATGCCCACCGGGAGGCCGGAGCGCTGCAACGCTTCATGCAGCCCCAGCCCCGCGTAGGGCGCGTCGCTGGCGGGCTTGAAGACCACCGTGTTGCCCGCGACGAGCGCGCCGGCGGCCATGCCCGCGGCGAGGGCGAAGGGGAAATTGAACGGCGCGACGACCACCCACACGCCGTAGGGCTTCAAAAGGCTGCGGGTCTGCTCGCCCCCCGTGCCGCCCATCGGCTGGACGAAGCCCTGATGCTGCTCCATCTGCCGGCAGTAGTAGAGAATCAGGTCCACCGCCTCGGAAACTTCGGCGATGGCCTCGAAGCGATTCTTTCCCACTTCGAGTGTGAGTTGCGCCGCGTATTTGAACTGATGCCGCGCGATTTCATCCGCCGCCGAACGCAGGAACGAGACGCGCTGTTTCCAGCCGAGGTCACGCCAGTCGGGAAAAGCCCGGCGTGCCGCCTCAATCGCCCTGACGGCATCGGCCCGCCCGCCGCGCTGGAAATGGCCGATGAGCTGGCTCGTGTTCGCGGGATTCGTATCGGGGAAGGTGCCAGCGGCCGATTTCTTCGCCTTGCCCCCGACGATCAGCGGGTGCGTGGCGCCCAATTTGTGCCGGGCTTGATTCAGCGCCGCATCAAATTCGCGGTGAAAGTCGTCCCCGAGTGAGCCAAGGTTCGCGTAGGTTATTTTGTCCATAGAACTCTCCGTTTGCGTTCTGTAACGAGCGGCAGCCTACCTCTTTATCTGGGTTCCCGCAAATTTCAGGCGCGGCGGAATTGGGGCCGCTGCCGCAGCGCCTGCCCCGCCCGAGCGCCGTCGGAGCGCGGCTCGCGGAGCGCGGCTGCGTCCCGCTCGGCGCGGGATCAGCCGCAGCACGTCCGCGCGGAGAGGCGGCCCAAATTCATCCCCCACGTCCGGCGATGCGCAGCCGCTGCGGCTGGTCGCGGCGACACAGCCGCGCTTCGTCAGAGCGCCGCCGGAGCGCGGCTGTGTCCCGCGCCGAGCGGGATCAGCCGCAGCGCGTCCGCACGGAGAGACGGCTCGAATTCAGCCCAACGCGTCCGACGGTGCGGAGCCGCTGCGGCTGGTCGCGGCGACACAGCCGCGCTCCGTTCACGCGCTCGCGGAGCGCGGCTGCGTCCCGCTCGGCGCGGGATCAGCCGCCGCACGTCCGCGCGGAGAGGCGGCCCAAATTCATCCCACATGTCCGGCGATGCGCAGCCGCTGCGGCTGGTCGCGGCGACACAGCCGCGCTCCGGGCGAGCGGTGGCAGAACACGGCGGCGAGCTTTACGCGCGTGCGTGAGGCGGGCAGGCTCCCCGCCATTCATCATGAAACTGATCCAGCACGACCGCACGGGACTGATGCCGGCCCGCATCCGCCGAACCCGGCACGTTTCATTTTTCCAACTCCCGTCAGGCCATGACGGCGCACGCTAAATGATCATCTACGGAACCGCCCTGCTCGCTGTCTGCCACCTGGTGGGCATTGTGCTCGGGGATTTGCTCGGCGCGGCGCTGGGGATGAAGACCAATGTGGGCGGGGTCGGGATTGCGATGCTGCTGTTGATCGTGGCGCGCGTGTACCTGCACAAGAGCGGGCGGTTGTGCGCCACGTCGGAGCGCGGGGTGCATTATTGGGGCGCCATTTACATCCCGGTCGTGGTGGCGATGGCGATGCAACAGAATGTCGTGGCGGCCCTGCGCGGCGGGCCGGTGGCGTTGCTCGCGGCGATCGGCAGCGTGGTGCTGTGCGGCGCGTTGGTGTCGTTCATCAATCGGATGGAGCCGCAGCCGCCGGAAACCGCAGCGGGAGCGAAGGACAACGAGGAGTAATCCGGCATGGGGGAAATTTTTGAAAAAGCGGCCCGGGAAAACGGACTCGTCACCGCGTTTGCGATCGTGGGCTTCGTGGTGCTGGTGTCGGGCGTCATCTCACGCCGACTGACGTTTGGCCGGGTGCAAGGGTCGGCCATCGCCATCCTCATCGGGCTGGCGCTCGCGTATGTCGGCGGCCGGCTGTCGGGCGGAACGAAGGGACTGGCGGACCTCGCGTTGTTCAGCGGCATCGGTTTGATGGGCGGCAACATGCTGCGCGATTTCGCCATCGTGGCCACGGCGTTTGAAGTGCAGCCCGAGGAGGCGCGGCGCGCGGGCTGGATCGGTGCGATTGCGCTGCTGCTGGGCACGGTGGTGCCATTCATCGTCGGCGTGGGCGTGGCGCGGGCGTTTGGTTATTCGGATGCGGTGAGCATGACCACCATCGGGGCCGGGGCGATCACCTACATCGTCGGGCCGGTGACGGGCGCGGCGATTGGGGCGAGTTCGGACGTGATGGCGCTGAGCATCGCGACGGGCGTGATCAAGGCGATCCTGGTGATGGTGGCCACGCCGATGGCCGCGAAATTTCTGCGCCTGAAAACCCCGCGTTCGGCGATGGTCTTCGGCGGACTGGCCGGCACGGTGAGCGGTGTATCGGCCGGGCTGGCGGCGACCAATCGCGAGCTGGTGCCGTATGGGGCGCTGGTCGCCACGTTTCACACGGGCCTCGGGTGTTTGCTCGGGCCGTCGGTGTTGTATTTCATCGTTCGGGCTTTGACTTAGGCGTTTTTACTCAGTTGGGACGTGAGAGGAAACCACAGAGACACGATGAACACAGAGAAAACAAGGGGCGACATCTGCTCCGGGAAGTCACCAATCAGCGAACCAATATCGGCCAGCGAAACCTTGGCTTTCTCTGTACTACAACTCTGCAAAATCCTCGCGCGCCGCGAGAATTTTGCCGCTGCTCTGACCGCCAGCCGACGACCAAACAAGTGTCGCCAACGCTTGGCTCTTCGTCCCGGAAGGACCCCGCAGGAAATTAGCCGGGGGCAAGCCCGCCCAGCGGGCGCGGCCACCGGTTGCGCCGCCGAACGGGCCATGCCCCAGCGGGGCATCGAAGAAGTTTTTGGAGGCGTCCTCCCCGCGGCCATGCCGCCACCTCTGGTAGTCTCAGGCCATTTTCTTCGATGCCACGTTGGGCACGGAGTCACGCGGCACGGTTTCCGGGGGCGGCGTCCGCTGGGGCGGACTTGCCCCCGGCTAATTTCCTCCGGTGTCCCTCCGGGACGGGAACCGTGCGGCCTCGCCCACAGCGCGTACGCAGTGCCGAGGTCGTCAGCATATTCCGCCGCTCCCTTGCCGCCCCACGCGCTGCGACCGGGACGGTCGCGCTCCGCTTTGGTTACGGCTCCTCCGCTCTGTGTTCATCGAGTCGCAGTGGTCCGTCAAAATCGGCTCGGCTGAATAGTTACCCCTAAGAAATCATGACTGAATTACCCCTGATCGACCGTGCCCGTGCGCACGGCTCCGCCATCGCCTTCGCGTCAAAGGCGGCGACGCACACGTACCAAGATTTGCTCGACCGCTCCGCGTCCTGCGCGGCGGCGTTGCTGGATGACCGAGCGGATATGGAGGAGGCCCGGATCGCGCTGCTCGTGCCGGCGGGGTTCGAGTACGCCGCGGCGCAGTGGGGCATCTGGCGCGCCGGCGGGATCACGGTGCCCCTTTGCCTCTCGGCCACGGAAGGCGAGTGGGAATATGCACTCACAGACTCGGGCGCGGCCATCGCGGTGGTGACAGCGGCGTTGGCGGAAAAAATTGGTCCGCTGTGTCGTCGGCTCGGGGTTCGGGTGCTCGTGAGCGATTCGGTGGCGACCGCTCCCGCCTCCGCGTCCGCAAAGCCGTTGCCGAACGTCACGCCGGAGCGTCGCGCGATGATCCTCTACACCAGCGGCACAACGAGCAAACCGAAGGGCGTGGTCACGACGCACGCGAACATTCAGGCGCAGATCGAGAGCCTCGTGACCGCCTGGGAATGGCGCGCGCTGGATCGCATCCCGCTCTTTCTGCCGCTGCATCACATCCACGGCATCATCAATGTCATGAGCTGCGCGCTGTGGACCGGCGCGCGGATCGAAGCCTTCGAGCGCTTTGATTTGCCGGCCATTTTCGACCGCGTGCGTGCGGATGCGTACACGCTGTTCATGGCGGTGCCGACGATTTACGTGAAGCTCATCCAAGCCCTCGAAGCCGCGTCGCCGGAGGATCGCGCGGCCATCGTCGGCGGCTTCGCGCGGATGCGACTGATGGTGTCCGGTTCGGCGGCGCTGCCGGCCAGCGTGCATGAGCAGTGGACGGCGTTGACCGGCCAAAAGCTGCTCGAGCGCTACGGCATGACCGAGATCGGCATGGCCATTTCCAATCCGTATCACGGCGAGCGGCGCCCCGGCGCAGTGGGCCAGGCGCTGCCCGGCGTGGATGTGCGCCTCAAGGCCGAGACCGGCGCCATCGTCACCGGCGAGGACGATCCCGGCGAAATCCAGGTGCGCGGCCCCGGCGTGTTTCACGCGTACTGGAATCGTCCCGACGTCAGCGCCGAATCCTTCGACGACGGCTGGTTTCGCACCGGCGACATGGCGGTGTTGGAGCGCGGCTACTATCGCATCATGGGCCGGCTCTCCGTGGACATCATCAAGAGCGGTGGCTACAAGCTCTCCGCGCTCGAGATCGAGGCCGCGCTGCTCGAACATCCGCACATCCGCGAATGCGCCGTGATCGGCGTGCCCGACGCGACGTGGGGCGAAGCCGTCGCCGCCGCCGTGGTGCTCGCCGACGGCGCCGCGCTCGAACTCCCCGCGCTGCGCGAGTGGTGCCGCGAAAAACTCTCCTACTACAAAATCCCCCAGCGCCTGCTCGTGGTGAAAGAGCTTCCGCGCAACGCCATGGGCAAAGTCACCAAGCCGGCGCTGCGCGCGGGGTTTTGAACTGCGGCGGAGCGCGGCTGTGTCCCGCTCGGCGCGGGATCAGCCGCAGCGCGTCCGCACGGAGAGGCGGCTTGAGTTCATCCCACGCGTCCGGCGATGCGCAGCCGCTGCGGCTGGTCGCTGCGACACAGCCGCGCTCCGTCCGAGCGCCGCCGGAGCGCGGCTGTGTCCCGCGCCGAGCGGGATCAGCCGCAGCGCGTCCCCACCGAGAGGCGGCTCGATTTCATCCTACGCGTCGGGCGATGCGCAGCCGCTGGGGCTGGTCGCTGCGACACAGCCGCGGCCCGTCCGAACGCCGCCGGAGCGCGGCTGTGTTCCGCGCCGGGCGGGATCGGCCGCAGCGCGTCCCCACGGAGAGGCGGCTCGATTTCATCCTACGCGTCCGGCGATGCGCAGCCGCTGCGGCTGGTCGCCGCGACACAGCCGCGCTCCGTCCGAACGCCGCCGGAGCGCGGCTTTGTCCCGCGCCGAGCGGGATCAGCCGCAGCACTTCCGCACGGAGAGGCAGCTCGAATTCATCCCACGCGTCCGGCGTGCGCAGCCGCTGCGGCTGGTCGCTGCGACACAGCCGCGCTCCGGGGCCGGCAGCAGCAAGCGCCTCTATTCCCCCTTTCCAAGCTCGAGGAAGACGATGATCGAGGGATTGCCGACGGGGGTGTAATGCCCGGTGAATTTCAGGCCACCGGTCTGCTGGTCCACGCGGAAGGTGGCGAGGTTGTCGGCGCGCTGGTTGCACACGTAGAGGAACTGACCGGTGGGTTCGAAGTTGAAGCTGCGCGGGTAGTTTCCGCGGGTCCATTCTTCACCGACAAAAGTGAGTTCGCCGGTGGGACCGACGGAGAAAATCCCGATGCTGTCGTGCAGACGGTTGCCGGCATAGACAAAGCGTCCGTCGGCGGAGACGAGTATCTCGGAGCAGAAATTACTGCCGGCGAATCCCGGCGGCAGGCTCGAGACAGTCTGCCGCGCCGTCAGCCGCCCTTGCGCGGCATCGTAGTCGAAGAGGACAACGGTCGAGCCTTCCTCCTGGATGGAATAGAACCAGCGCCCGTTGGGATGGAAGCTGAAGTGCCGCGGCCCGTCGCCCGGCGGCAGCGAGACGGCGGGCGGATCGTTCGCGGTCAGCACGCCTTTCTGGCCATCGAACTTCCACACGAAAATCCGATCCAGACCCAGATCGACATGCAGGACGAAGCGCCCCGAGCGGTCAGCCTCGATCATGTGGGCGTGCGTGCGGTCATGCCCGCTGAAGGCAAAGCTGCCGGGCGGCGCATTCGTCGCCCGGGCAGGTCCGATTTTTCCAGCATCGTTCTTCACGTCCGTCGCCGGCCCGAGGCGGCCGTCAGCCAGGATCGGCAGCACTGCGACTGAGCCGCCGAAATAATTGGCGACGAGCAGAAACTTTCCCGCCGGATGCACACTCACATAGGTGGGACCGGCCCCGCCGGAGCGCACCGTGTTGAGCAGCGTCAACTGCCCGTCGGCGCGGTTGATGGCGAAGGCGCTTACGGTCCCCTCTTTCGCGTCGCCCACGCGGTCAGTCTCATTGGCGGAATAGAGACGCGTCCCGGCGGAGTTCAACGCCAGGCAACTCGGGCTGGTCCCCAGTTCGAAGACGCCGCTCGGGGTCATCGCTCCGGTGGCACGGTTCACCTGAAATAAATGGATGCCGCGACCATTGCCGGGCGGCAGGTCCACCTGAGTTGGGAGCATGTCACGCAGCGGTGAACTGAACGTGCCCACATAGGCCATGAGCGGCCGCCGCGCGTCGGCCGCTGGCGCGTCGAGCAGGTGCGTCGCGAGCGGCCCGACGGCCGCCAGCGAGCTGGCGGTTTTCAGAAAAGAACGACGGGAAAAGCCCGGTGAAATCAGGTTGGAAACGTTTTGCATGGTTGGTGAGACGACATGGTAGGGAGCGGACGGCTTGATACCAACAGTTTTCCCACGTCAGTCACATGGTCGCACGTAGTTTTCCACCTACGCCCACCGGACAAGTTGGTCCGCGCATGGGCAGGCAAGATGGCCCGGTTCCCACCCCGAAACCCCACCCCGCAGTGTCTTCCCACGATTGACTCCATCGCACGGCGATGACAGCGGATCGAACTATTGAAATCGCCCCTCGCACCGGGCGCATGCACCTGACAGGCTGCGGAGACGAATATGCAAAAAACCAATTATCAGTTCGAGAAGCGCCGCCGGGAAATGGAGAAAAAGGCCAAGAAAGAAGAGAAACGGCGCCAAAATCTCGAAGCCGTCCGTTCACCCGCCGCCGAAAACGCCGCCGCTCCGACCGAGCCGGCACCTGACGCCGGAGCCTGAGCCTTGGCTGGACTGTGGGTCAGGCTTCCAGCCTGGCAGTTGAAGGGGCATCCCTGCCCCGTCTCTCGGGCGGCAAGCTGCCGCCCGAACCGGCAGACAGGATGTCTGCCCCACATTTCCAAAGACGCCCCGAAACGGCTGCCGCGCTTATCAGCATGTCTGTCCTCGACCACCTGTTTTCCATCGGCAGCCTGCGCAAGGCGGTCTGGCGGCTGTGGTATCCATTTCTGACTCGGCGGCTGCAAGGCGAAGAGGTGCTGTTTCTCAACTACGCCTTCGAAACTAACCCGCCTGTCGGACTGCGGCTCGATCCCGGGGACGAGCCGAACCGCGCGTGCATCCAACTCTATCACCACGTCGCGTCGCAGGTGGAACTGAGGGGAAAAGCGGTGCTCGAGGTGAGTTGCGGACACGGCGGCGGCGCGTCGTGGATCACCCGCACGCTGCAACCGGCGAGCTAAGGGAACCAATTCTTCATCAAAATAGCTCTTTCTCCGCACTTTCAATCAACCATTGATGACATCCGCTTGTGGTCGCCATCTGTTTCGCCGAGGCTAGAGACTTGCTGGCATCATCGAGCTTACCCTCCATGTACCCGAGCTTGGCATGTAACAAGCGAATCTGCACTGCTCGTCTATGATAGCCCAAACGATTAGCTTCCAGTTCGGCAGCCTCAAGGTGCTCACGACCTCCAGTAAACTCGCCCGCCGCAATCCTCAGCCTCGCCAAACCCATCTGGCAGTCAACATTATGCAGTCGAAGTCCATCTCTGCTTGCCATCAACAGGGTCTCATTAAGATCATCGGCCGCTCGGCCATATTCTCTCTTCCAATGATAATACTCTGACCTTCCGAGTAGCGCCTCTGGCATTAGCCACTGGTGATTCACGAGTCGAAGACTCTCAAATGCTTTTGCAAAATACTCTTGTGATTCACGAAAGTCCTTAGCTCCATTCATGGCCGCACTCAGCAGGAGTGCCCTCGCGATGGTTAGTTCAGCGACCGCTTTGTCAAGCAACATACCCTGCGAAGACGTCGGTTGTTCTGGAGCCATTCGAAGAGCATATTCACCCCTTTCCTTCGCATTCTGAAAGTCTCCGAGGTCGAGGAGCAATTCACAATACCAATAACTCCAAACGGAAGGCAACCAGTGGATTTCGGGAGCAACCTGGCACATGGCTTTTTCAGATGATCGAAACGCCTCTTTTGCCTCTCGAAACAAGCCCATCTGATGCAGACTATGACCAAGCGTTGCGTAAGTCCCGATCAACCAATAAGGATCACGCGTGTTAAGGGCGTATTCGACGCCTTGCAATGCCATATCTTTCGCTGCTGACAGATCGCCGAGAGCCTTGCGGGCGACACTCAAGTAATAACTGCCGGTAGCAGCCACCCACCAGGCGTTAGCAGTGATTGCAAGTCTGATTGCCTCTTCACACGGTTCAAGACCCTCCTTAATCCGGCCAAGAGTAAACAGCAGAGTGCTTGACCAATATAGCAGTAACAATTTCTCCTGCTTATTTAGGCTAATCGCGGGACGGCTCCAGGTTTTATCGAAGAAAAAGGTAAGAAGCGCCAAATCACTTTGCAGAGCACCCAAATGATTACAGGAATAGACAGTGCCACGTAGCATGCGCCAGTGGTAAACCAGGCCTGCTTCTGTATAGCGTCCCGCTTGGCAACCGTGCGCAACAGCAGCGTAAAGAGGCTCCATGTCCACTAGGGTAATAGGCTGTTCATCTTTCGTATCTGAAGAATAATATTCAAACAGACGGCTATGAGCTTCTTGCCACCCCTTCAGGTTACTCTTCTTAAACGCTTCTCCAAAATGCTGCCTAACCAATGGGTGGCAGTCGATAATTCCTGGCATCTGGGGATCCAGCTGGTTGACAAGACGTAAGTCCCTCAATGTGCGGAGGGCATTGCCAATATCAGTATCGGCCAAATTGCGAAACGGTGCGGTTAATTCTCCGACCGATGAAGATCGTCCTAACCTTCGGAAGATGCTGCGAACACTCATTGCCAACCAGAGACAAAGCGATTTTATGCGTGTAGTATCCGGAAAGCTGCTCAGTCCATTCCATAACCTTCGGGAAGCCCCATAGGATCGAATGCTCGATGGGTCTATGACCGCAAATACTGCCGCCTCCTTGGCGGGCCGATCAAAGAGGCCGAGAATGTAAAGCAAGCTCAATTCCGGCTTACCAGCGAACAGCCTTTCATACGATTGCATGACTCGCCGTGCGTGGCCGCCATACTCTCGCTCTTCAATCAACGGCCCCAATCGATCTCGACATCTAAGGTCGCCGTTGAACTGGCTTGCAAGATACTTGCCAAGTAACGTCAACGCCAATGCGTGGCCATCGAACTCCTCGACAGCAAGTTTTAGTTGTTTGATTTCCCCGATGACGCCTGCCTTTTGCAGAAGGTCTATTCCATCCTTTGTTGACAAGTTGGGAAGAAGCAATTCTACATGACGCTTTTTATCATCCAATTTGAACTCTTGGAGATCGGTAACTGGAACTCTTGTTGTGACAACACACAATCCAGAGTTTTTTCTGGCAAGCTCACTCAGTAAGCGCTGAATTCCTTGATCCCGAATTCTACCCCGAAATTCCTCGATTTGATGTTGTAGCGGCTCAAGACCATCAAGGATGAGTAAGGTGGGTCTCGCCCGGATTAACTCAGCAAGACGCTCAGCTTTGTTAATAGAGGAACCCCGCTCCGGGTACGCATCACCAAACCATTCCAATGCAGCGCTCAGGAAAACTTCCCCCGTGGACTTGGCTTCCTGCGACTCGCGGCCCTGAAGAGCGCCCTGATGGTAAAAGGAATATGCGTAGATGGCGCGGGCACCATGGTTGCCATTTTCCGTTAAGCGATCTAACCAAGCCTTAACAAGTGATGTTTTTCCAACACCGCCAGATGCGACTACTGTGCAAATGTTTGTTGTTGGAGAAATCCAGGCGTCGTCTAATTGTTCGAGAACATCGTCGCGGCCAACAACGAGGCCGCCGGTTGATGGAAAACTGTGGTACTCCTTGGTTTGGCTGGTGTTTTCCCATGTAAGGTCGGAAACAGATAACGGTATGCCAGACAACCTTTGCAATATGAGATCGGCCATCTGTTCTGGGGAGCGTGTTCCAATTGGGACGAATCCATCGATTCGAAGGAATCCGGTGATCTGGGTGTCATCAAAGCGAAAGGGCATGACGCGGTCGTCTTCAAGATCAAATAGAATAACTCGAATATTACGCCACTCCAATTGGCACCACTGCTTTTTGTCGTATTCAGCACAGAAAAACGGAGCTACCAAGTCGGCATGTACCCCGTAAATCTTTCCTAGATATACGTCAATGTTCCCTCTTGCTAACTCTGCCTCATAATACTTGTCATAGAATACTGAATCACGCCCGAGGGCGGCAGCCAGTTTTTCTGCAACTTTCTCCACGAATTCCCGCCGTTCACCGGGAAAGGACAAGGCTACCTTGAATCTTCGCCCACTGGGATTTGCCATCGAGCCACGATGTAACGCTGTCGCCTGTTGTGTCAAGGAAATGGGTAACATCAAAAGGCGCCACGGTCGTGCCTGGCGGGCATCGGGTCCTTGCAAAGAGCAGCACCTTGGGGTCGGGAATACCTTTTCGGGACCTACTTTTTGCGGCTGCCTTATGCAGGCCTCGAACCATTGATGCGGCCATCAAGGGCGAGGCTTCGCAGTGCGATTCCGATTTCCCCGGTTTCCTCACCGAGATGGCTCAGGTGCTGCGGCTCGGCGGGCATGTTCTCTATGCCGACTTTCGCTTCCGCGATGGCTTCACCGCGTTTGGGCGGCCATCGCTGCCGCGCCGCTGATGATCGTCAAGACCCCCGATATCCGGGCTGAAGTCCTGCGCGGCATGGACTGCAACGGCTCCCACAGCTTCGCCCTGGTTCCGCAGCGGCTGCCTCGCTGCCTTCATTCGATCGACCGAGATTCTGCCTTGGTTTCCGGGGCGCGCGTCTATGTGGCGCTGCATACGGGCGGGCTCGCCAATCGGTCGTGTTGCTTCTGCAAAGTTTGAAGCCGGGCTTGGGGAAATCCACGGAACAGGTGAGTGTCAACCCACGGCCCAAGCGTAGGGAATTCGGCGGTGCGGCGATGCGGAATAACGGGTTTTCACTCCGGCCGTCGGGCGCACCCGCTCGGCCCAGGCTTCCAAGTCTGCTGTATCGCGGCTTTCCAAACCCACTGGGGATCGGACCACCCGCAACGCCACAACCTGCCGCACGCGCCCGCAAACCCGCGCCCGCTGCCGATTGGAGAATCGGAGATACAGCAGGTTCGGAAGCCTGCGCTACGATGGTGGTGCGTGGATTCGCACGGCATTTCCCCTTGCCAAAGCCAAAGCCCATTCCTAGCGTCCCGCGCCATGGAATCACAGTTGCTCCAATATGCCCCGGTGTTGATCCTCGGGGCGCTCGCCGTCGGTTTTGCCGCCAGCGTGCTCATCCTGTCCGCGGCGCTCGGCAAGCTCGGGCGGAACTCGAAGATCAAGGACACCGCCTACGAATGCGGCATGTTGCCCGTCGGCGACGGCAGCACGCGCATGTCGGTCAAATTCTACCTCGTCGCCATGCTCTTCATCCTGTTCGACATCGAAGTCGTGTTCCTCTACCCGTGGGCCGTGGTGTACAAGGAACTGCTGCAAGACCCCGCCACGCGAAACATGATCTTCTTCGCGATGCTCTCCTTCCTCGGCATCCTGTTTGTCGGCTATCTCTACGCGCTGAAGAAGCGCGCGTTCGACTGGAAAGCCTGATGTGCGGGGAAAGCAGGGTTGAAGGGGTTAATCGTTGAAGGATTGAAGCGTCTTTCCGACCTTCGCCTTGGTGCCGCCAGTTTTTCGCCCTGTAACTCTTCAACTCTTTAACCGTTCAACCCTGTAACTCTTCACCCCTTCAACCCTCATCTTATGACCATCAAATTCGGCACCTCCGGCTGGCGTGGACTCATCGCGCGCGACTTCACCTTCGACGGCGTCCGCCTCGCGACCCAGGGCATCGCGGACTATCTGAAGTCTGAAATCGCCAATCCCCAATCCCCCATCGCCACCCGCAAGCCGGTCGTCATCATCGGCCATGACACCCGCTTTCTCGGACGCGAGTTCAGCCTCGCCGTCGCCGAGGTGCTCACCGCCAACGGACTCACCTGTCTGCTCTGTCAGCGTGACGCGCCCACGCCGGTCATCGCGCACACCATCCGCGTGCGGAAAGCCATTGGCGGCATCAACATGACCGCCAGTCACAACCCGGCGGAGTATCAGGGTTTGAAATTCTCCACTTACAACGGCGCCCCCGCCACCGCCGAAGTCACCCAGCAAGTCGAAGCCAACATTGCGAAACGTCAGGCTGCGGGCTGGACCTTCAAGGCCGCCGTCGTAGGTACGTTCCAATGCAAGACCATTGACCCGCAGCCAGACTACTTTAAGCAGATTCGCAAACTCATCGACTTCGCCACGATTCGGAAGGCGAAGCTCAAGGTCGCCGTCGAGATGATGTATGGCACCGGCCGCGGCTATCTCGACACGCTGCTCACCGAAGATGGCGGCGCGAAAGTCACCACCTTTCACAACGAACTGAACCCCCTCTTCGGCGGCCATCATCCCGAGCCGGACGCGGCCGGCATGGCCGAAGTCTCGCAGTTCGTAAAATCCGGCAAGGCCCAGTTCGGCCTCGGTCTCGACGGCGACGCCGACCGCTTCGGCATTGTGGACAAGGACGGCACCTGGCTCACACCGAACCAGGTGCTCGCGCTCGCACTCTATCACTTGAAGAAAAACCGCGGCTGGACCGGCGCAGTCGTCCGCACTGTGCCCACGAGTCATCAAGTGGATGCGGTGGCCGAAATGCTCGGCGTGAAGCTTCATGAGACACCCGTCGGCTTCAAACACATCGGCGCGCTCATGGAGAGCGAACCTATCATCGTCGGCGGCGAAGAGAGCGGCGGCCTGAGTGTGAAAGGCCATGTGCCCGAGAAGGACGGCGTGCTCGCCTGCCTGCTCATGGCCGAACTCGTCGCCACGGAAAAGAAGTCGCTCGGTCAGATTCTCAAGACGCTGGAGAAACACACCGGCGAATTCCACACCACCCGCATCAATGTCAAAATCAACCCCGAGACCAAGGACGCCCTGCTCGGCAAGCTCAAGACCGGTCTTAGTGACATAGGTGGAATCAAGGTCGAAAAGTTCATCACCACCGACGGTTTCAAATTCCTACTCCCCAACCGCGAATGGGTCGCCTTCCGCGCCAGCGGCACCGAGCCGCTCATCCGCTGCTACATCGAGGCCAAGTCGGCCAAGCAGATGAAGAAGCTGGAGACGGCCTGCCGGAAGATTCTGGCGGGCTGACGCCGGGCATGGCAGCCTTCGCGCCATGATTCAACCCGAGGAAATCGTCGCGGGCGAGTGGGCCGACTGGTATCGACTCACACCGCTGGAGCGCTGGCATGAAAGCCAGAAGCTCTGGGCGACTTACCTGGCAATGGGAGGCTCGCTTGCTACCGA
The DNA here is from genome assembly GCA_945861535.1 of Akkermansia muciniphila. Taxonomy (GTDB): domain Bacteria; phylum Verrucomicrobiota; class Verrucomicrobiia; order Limisphaerales; family BJHT01; genus BJHT01. Next base: position 37,617 of record CAMAUZ010000058.1, read on the forward strand.
ACCCAATACCCAAAGTCCTTTCCACGATGGCCGCGCGGCAAGTTCACGCCCTGCTGATGGGCGGACAGGCCTGCGTGTTCTACGGCGCGGCCGAGTTTAGCCGCGACACCGACATCGCGGTTCTGGCCGAACCGGACAATCTCGACCGGCTGCAAGCCTGATCTGCGAACCGCGGCGGGCGAACTCTGCAATTACTTCCGTTTCTTACCCGCCTCTTGTGTCTGCCCGTCGCTTTGCATGAAAGCCATGATCTCCGCACCAGCACGCCGGCCAAGCGCACGCAGCAGTTCCTCCCTGGTGCCTTCCACAATTTGGTCGGTGAGCCGATCAATGACTTTCCCCAACCCCTTCTTCGGTTCGCTGACGGCACCGTGAACCCGGCCGGTCATGCGAGCCACCACCTGCTGATCGTGGGCGCGAAAGAGCACACTGTACTCGACGGAAGTCCAGCCGGAATCGGTCCGCACTCGCAGGAGGGTGGTCTGAATGGTGAAGGCATTGGTTCCCGGACGTAACTCCAGACCGCCCGCCCGCAGCTCGGCGTCCATTTCCCGGCGCAGCGTTTGCGCGCTCGCCACCGCGACTTCATTTGACCGGTAAGAGACTTTCAAATTGGCGGTGCGAACCGACGAGAGCCGGTATTCGGCAGGAGGCGCGACCGCCATCGCCGCGTTCCTATCCTGTGTCGAACTGAACGGTGAAACGTCGCGAAGCTGGCATGATCGCAAGACTCCCGCTTTGTCGAAGCTGAAGACCAGGAACCGGCTCCTTCCCGGAACCGGTCCGCCACCGCCCGTCCACCCCACCGGCATCAGGAAAACCACCGCCGCCAACTTGTTCCATCCATAACTAATCACCTCCTCATCGGGCGATATATAATCGGCCTCGCCGAGTGTTAGCAGCACCTCTTCCCGGGTGGTGACACCGACGCGAAAACGTCCGGGAGTATGCTCGTCCACGTTCTCCCGGCTGTCGGGATAGTTCCCCACTTTCGGCGTGGGAATCACCACACAGCCCTGAATCGCAGACAATGCAGCGATCAGGAGAGTCGTAATTACAAGGGTTTTGGTCTTCATGGCTCGCTCCTTGATTCAATTCACTTTGACCAGGGAATGTCGGCGCAACGTGCCGGCCGCGTCAAAAACCAGCACCAAACTGTGACTGGTGCCTCCCCACGAGAGATGCGGCGCCCGGCATTGGTGTTCCGACGGCTGGTCGCGGATGATAAATCCATCCTGCTCTTTGCCTGCCAGCCGGTAGGTCTGAATGCGGTCCCGTTCGTACCTGGCGGATGGATTCCCAAGGGCTTCCCAGACCATCGCCCGCGTGGTCCGGCCATCCACTAGAAACTGCAATTTCTGGCGTGGTGGATCCTTGGCAGGCGATGAGGTCGGAACTCCGGTCACGAGGACCGCGATGAGAGACGGAAGTGTCAGCAGAGTTTTCATGGTACAAGTGTGAGTGATTTTGTGAACCACAGGGTGAACTGTTTTCTTTCACTCGCACACTTGCTCCGAGGCGCAGCCGACACCAATCGAAAAACTTGCGGCATCATCGACGAAGGCAATTCGCGAGGTGCAGATGGGTGGGGGAACGAACGGACGGGAAAGGGCGAGAGACGCGAAGAACCCTCAAGCCGAAAGCAGAGTCTCGGGGATGACTAACGAGAAACGACCACACGGAAGAACTTCGCGGAGGTAGATTCCTGATCCACCAGTGTCATGCTTGGGTCCCCCGCTGGCGCAGAGATCAGCCGATCGTCGGCAAAGGGTTAGGCCAGACTCTTGTTGGACGGTAGCCGGTAAATGAAACCCCGGAACCTATCGAGCCGAAGCTCATAGCCGAAGGGAGTCAACGCCCGGATGGCAAGAGTGACCGGGGTGTTGGCGACGGAACTGTCAAAGTAACTCTGCGCAAGATTCCACATGCCCCGTCCGCGTTGGGAACCTACCAGCCGTCCCGTCAGATCATCCACCGACAAATGGAGGCCTCCCCAGAGGCGCGACAGGCCCGCCTGATCCGCCGCGCCAAAGCAAGTCGTCCATTGTAGCGGCACGGCCTGGCTCGGTCGGCGCTCGTTGGAACGAAAGGCATTGCCGGGTCATTGACGACGAAGGACGGCGGCGGCAGGCTGGCCGGATTGGTAGCCACAGACAGACAACTCACAACCTATCCCCACCATGCTATGAACACTCCACCCGAAATCCCGCCGCCGGTCGCAGAGGACCGCACGGTCGCCATCCTCGCCTATCTGACCCCGATTGGATTCATCGTCGCGATCATCATGCACGGCAGCAAGAAGACCGCGGTGGGCACCTATCATCTCCGTCAGTGTTTGGGGGTGGTATGTGACGGCGTTGGTGACGTGGGTGGCTTTGATGGTTCTGGCGTTCATTCCCATCCTCGGGCAACTGATCGTACTTCTGGCTTTCCCGGTGATGGGTCTATGTCTCTTTGTGCTCTGGATCATGGGCATGATCGCCGCCATCAATGGCCTGCAAAAGCCCATGCCGATGGCGGGCGGCCTCTTTCAGCAGTGGTTCGGCAACACATTCACCTGACAGCCGATTTAGCCGGGTGTGATTGACAGTGGGTCAACTGTTCCCAACTAAGCGGCGTGGCGATACCGGTGGGTGGGGCGCGTCTGTCCCCAGCGCGCCGCGGCCCCGTGTGTACCCGCAAGCGGCGTGGTGAGGACAGACACGCCCTACCACCGCACTTGCCTCACTCGCTTGCACTCACACCCGGTTCAGTATCGGTCGTCCGGTGCCGCCGCCCGTGTCTTCACGAGCGGCCTTGTTCGTCGGCGGGCAGCGGGGGCCGGAACGGCGCTGCGCTGGTTCCGGGGGAAGGTTTGGGCCGGGCGGCAACCCGGCCCTACCACGAGGGGTGCGGGTGGCCGGAGGCGTCTTTGGGGAGCAGGCATTGCAGGGGGCATTCGGTGCAGCGCGGGTTTTTGGGGCGGCAGTAGTCTTTGCCGACTTGCACGAGTTGCGCGTGGTAGTCCTGCCAGTAATCGAGGAGCTGGCGGCCGGGCTTATGACTCAGTGAGGATTCACAAAGGGCTTTGAGTTCATCGTAGGAGGCGTCGGGCGGGCACCAGCCGTGGCGGGAGAAAATGCGCCGCGTGTAGGTGTCGATGACAAAGCTGAGATGCCCGCCGGCGTAGAGCAACATGCAGTCGGCGGTCTCGGGGCCGATGCCGTGAATGTCGAGGAGGGTGTGGCGGACGGTCCGGGTGGACCCGCAGAGGAGTTGCTCGATCTCGCTGTCGAACTCGCGGACGAGGACCTTGAGGAATGGGATGAGGCGGCGGGCCTTGACGTTGAAATAGCCGGCGGGGCGGATGAGTTGGGCCAGCTCGGACTCGGACAGTTCGAGAAGGCTGCGCGGCTCGAGGACGTTCGCCTGTTTGAGGTTGGCGATGGCGCGCTCGACGTTGGTCCACGCGGTGTTCTGGGTGAGGATCGCCCCGATGCAAATCTCGAACGGCGTGTCGCCGGGCCACCAACCCAGATGGCCGTGGCGGCGGCGCATGAGGGTGTAGGCACGGCGGAGGTCGGCGGCGTTCATCATTTCAAAAGGAGTTATTCAACCTCCAATGGCCTCGGATGGCCGCGAATGGACTCGGAGGAGAAGGACGAATTGACAATGCCGGTGGAGAGCCGGGTTACCCCATCACCTCCGCGAGTTTCACCAACCGGCTCTTCTCGGTGAGTGATTTCGCGGCGGCCTGCACGACGGCGGTGACTTCCAGAATTTCCTGGTGCGGCACGGGTTCCTTCCCCGTGAGCGCCATCTCGCGGAACGTCGCAGCCATGCGGAACATCTCGTAGTTGTGACCGTAGTCGAAGCTGCCCTGGATCGACGGGGTGAAGGAATAGACCTTCTTTTTGAAATGAATCTGCACGCGGTTGTACTCGAACTTCTCGAACGGCTCGCCGTACCACACATGCGCCGGGAAGCGGTCGGGCCAGGTGATCAGCGCGTGGCAGGTGTCCTGGTGCGCATACATGCTCACGGCGTCCACGCCCGCGCCCATGAGCGTCAGCACGGACCACACGGGGTGCTGGCCGTAAATCATCCATGAGTCGAGCCGGTAGCGGCTGTGCAAGGTGGCGGTGATGAACTCGATCGGTCCGAACTCACCCGAGTCGCGCATTCGCAGCGCGGCCTCCATGCCGAACTGATGCCGGAACAAACTCGACGACATGAGCGGCGCCTTGTGCTTCCGCGCGAATTCCAGAATCTTCCGCGTCCCCGCCACATCGCCGCCGATGGGCTTGTCGCAAAACGTCGGCAGGCCTTTCGCCAGGCCCGGCGCGACGAGGTCGAAGTGATCTTCGCCAAAACCCGACGCGTCACCCATCCAGATGGCGTCCACTTCCTTCACCATTTCGTCGAGAGCGCGCGCGACCTGCACGCCGGGGAACACTTCGGTGTAAGGCACGGCGACCTTCGGATCAGCATCGTAGTAATGGGTGATGCGCGTGTCAGGAAAGGGCAGCACGCCGAAGTGATTGGCCGGGTTGCGATAATGTTTCTGGAAACTGTCGTACGCCTGCGGCCAGTGCTTCTTCATCGCGACGAAATCGAACTCCGGATGGAGATACTGGCAGAAGGACCAGGTGTGGCCGTTGCGCGGCTGCGGCTTGCCGCGAATGGCGGCGGAGATCACGCCGATGCGCAGGGGTTTCTTCGCGGGTTCGGCCGCTGTCAGCGTGCCGACACCGGTGAGAGCAAGCGCGCCGACGGCACCCGCCGCTCCGGCGGATCTCAAGGCGTCGCGACGAGTCAGGGAGGGGGAGTCAGACATAGATTTGAGTTTAGAGTTTCTTCACCACCCAGAACGCACTCACCGCGCGCTCCCATTCATCAGCCATGATTTGATGACCGTTGTAAGTGGGGTGGACGCTGTCCCAAATCCAGTGCGCGGCGGGCGCACGCTTCACGGCTTCGTCGAACGCGCGCTGAAACAACACCAGCGCCGCGCCGTGTTTCTGCGCCAGCTTCGCGACGACGGCCTGACGCTGGCGCAGGCCAGCGGCCCACGGCTCCCAGTTCTCCGCGCGCTTGCCGACGGGCAGGCCGAATGGCTCGCACAGCACGAGCTTGAGCTTCGGGTTCGCGGCCTTCGTTTCAGTGAGCAGCTTGTCATAGACCTGCTCGTACTGATCCAAGGAGATGCCCCGGCCCTGGTCGTTCACACCGATGAGAATGCTGAGCACGTCGGGCTTCAGTTCGAGCGTGTCCTTCGGCCAGCGCTTTTCGAGGTCGAGGACAGTGTTGCCGCTGACGCCGCGATTCATGAAATCGAGCTGCAACGCGGGGAACGCCGCGCCGTGTTTCGCAGCGATGATGAAGGCGTAGCCGTGACCGAGAATATGGTTCGGGTCCGCGCTGCGCCCGCGATTGCCATCGGTGATCGAGTCACCTTGGAAGAGAATGCGGGCCTTGGGCGCGAAGAGTGGCAGCTCGGCGGCCGGGAGCGTGGCGAGTGAGGCGAGCAACGCGATAAGATGCACCGGGGCACTCAGGGAAAGGGCGAAGCGTGTAGTCATGGTGAGTGGAGCAAACCGTGGGAGTCAGTCGGTCGCAAGGTAATGCTGCCGTTCAGTCGGGGAGAATTTCTCGATGGCATAACGCAGCATGGTCCGCGGCATCCGGCCGGCGTGCTGCTGCAAAAAGCGTCGGAGCACGGCCCCGTCGCGCTTGCCGACTTCGCGCAGCATCCAGCCGCAGGCCTTGTGAATCAGATCGTGCGGATGCGGGAGAAAGTGTTCGCAAAGCGCGAGGGTGTCGGCGAACTGGCCCGCGCGAATTAGGGCCTGCGTGGCGATGATGGCGATGCGCTGCTCCCAGAGACTCTTCGATTTGGCCAAGCGGTACAGCACCTGCCGGTCGCGCGCGAGCAGCCAGGTGCCAAGAATCTGCGGCGCGCTGCTGTCCACCAGATCCCAGTTGTTAATCCACGCCGTGTTCGCGAGATAGAGCTTCACGAGGTGCGCGCGGGTTGGCTCGTCATGGGCGGCTCTCGTGAAGCGACGAACGAAGATGAGGAGCGCGAGCAGGCGCTCCTCGTGCCACTCCGAGCGCAACAAGGTGAGCACGTCCGCCTCGCTCAGAGCATCGCTCGCGGGCAGCAGCGAGCGCGTCTGCGGCACGGTGACACCGAGGAATTGGTCGCCCGCGCCATACTCGCCGGGGCCGGTCTTGAAGAAGCGAAGCGCGCCGGCGGCCGCCTCGGGACCGGCGAATCGACGGAGCTCTTGGCGAAGGGCAGGGAGTTGCATTTTTTAGGGGAAGCGAACACGGCGGCTCCAGTTCCCAAACGGTATGCTCGCGCACGTATGTTCGCGCGCAGCAGTCGGCGTGGTCCACGTTACCACCGAGGCTGGGGCAATGGTCATGTCTGTTTGTCGGTGCGATGCGTCGGCCCGACCCGTTCCAACTGACAACCTTCCTCGGGGTGCTTACTCCCGCGCGACAATGGCCACCCGGCGCGACCCGGCGGAAAGGCCGTCCGGCAGGCGGACGCTCCAGCACCGCTCCCCGCTGTCCACCTCCATCACGACGCTGCCGTCGCCCGCAGGCAGATCCCGCGCCACGTCCACCAGTAGAAAATCCGGGCCTAACTGAACCACGGGGACCGTGAGTCCGTGGACCAGCAACCGCATTTTCACTTGGGCGGAATGTCCGCCCTGACTCAGTATCGCTGTCATGGAAGAAACCATAATTCGGAATGCCCGCGCCTACGCCGCCCAACACCGGCTGCAACTGGCCGAACGGCTGGGCTTCGGTATTCACGGTATCATCCTCGTCGCTGAGGACAACCTCAAAGCCGGGAAGACCGCCGTCAAAGCGCATCGTTACGCCGAACCATTCTGTCGGGAGTGCGCGGCGTACGAGCGGCTGAAGGCGGCGCGGATTACCGAACTGCTGGGCTTCCATGTGCCCCAGATCATCCGCACCGACGCGAGCTTGCGCGTCCCCGAAATGACGATCGTCACCCGGCCTTTTGTGCTCGATTTCGCCGGGGCGTGGCTAGACGCGCCGCCCCCGTTCTCCGACGAAACATGGGCGGAATGGGCGGCCGAAAAACGCGAGCAGTTCGAGCACCGCTGGCCCAGAGTTCAGGATGTCCTAAGCGCGCTTGAGGCGTTGGACATTCACATGGTGGATGTCTCGCCCAGCAATATTGCGTTTCTCGACTGAGCCGCCGGCTGAGTTCCCTATGTCCGGTCCTCCCCAGCACAGAATCGAATCAATCCGGCGTTAAACTGAATTGCCGGTTCACCGCACCAGCATCCAGTCCAGCTTCGCTTCTGCCGGCGCGGGCTTGTCAAAGTTCACCGTGAAACCTTCGGCGGTCTTTTCCGAAATGGCGCGCTGGCCCAGCCACGATTGCTCGATGAACACGGCGTAATCCGCGTCGGCCTCGGGAGTAGGGAAGGTCACGCGCAACTTCGCGGCGTTGACGGCGACAACAAGGTTTTTGCCGCGCAGATTCTTCGCCGGCTTCGCGTCACCGGAAAGACCAGCAACCCCGGAGACCGGTCCGCCCGCGCGCACGCCGCCGCCTTGGAAGGTCAGTTCGCCGGTGGCTTTCGAGACCGTCAACGTGGCTTCCTTCGGCGCTTTGCCTTCGACCTGGTCGTAGTGCCACTTGATCGGCTGTTCGTGGTTGGGCTGCTGGAAGAGGATGGCGGCGTTGGCGACATCGGCCTCGAAATTCAGGCCCACGGTGACGGAGGAACCGACGACGATCACATTGTCCCAGGCGGGTTTTTTCTCGGCGCGCTTCTCGAGGTCCTCGAGTTTCGCGGGTCCGCCGCGCAGGCTCAGGAAGGCGTGGCGGGAAGCTTCGCCTTGGTTGGCGACATCCATCACCGCCGACGGCCAAGCGCCGGGAACATCCTCCCACATCCAGATGCGAAAGGCCTGCGGTTTGAACGGATCGGGGCCGATGGCCTGCTCGATGTCATCGCCCGCGGCGAAGTCTTTGGCCGCACCCTGATCGGTGTGCGGCGCGAGACCGAGCTTGCGCTGGCCGCCGCGGTCGCCGCCGGGAATCGCGTAGGAGACATCGTTGACGTAGGTGCCCGGAGCTATCTCATAACTCAGCGGTCTAAGATGGCCGTCGTAGGAATAATTATCCTTGTTATAGAGAGTGGGACTACCCGCGCTCTTGGCTCCCCACCAGAAGCGGCGAATCTCAATGTCCTTGGTGCCATCCGCGTTTTGCTTGAAGGCGGTGATCTCGTACCAGCGGCGCAGGGTGCCTTTAGGAATAAGCTCTCCGGGTTCAGTCACGGCAAAGAAACGACCGACTATCTCCGGTGTCCACGGACAGTCTTTGTCGCCGCGGATAAGTCCGCCCATCTTGATGCCAGAGACTTTGGTGACCGGGTCCGGGCGGATCAGGGTGGGATAAGTCTTTTTCTCGAACGGATATTTCCCCGTGTCAGTCGTGGCCATGTAGGATTCCGCGGGCACGATCCAGACTTTGCCCTGCTTGATCAGTTTGGCGGGGTTAAGGTTAATCAGCGGCCGGGAATCGCCGAGCGTGTTTATGTTCTGGGAGGTGGGGGTGAAGGTCAGTTGTTGCTTGGTCCAGTCCATCTCCGCCACGCGTCCGCGGAAATTCCCTTTGCTCAGACTACGGATAAAAGCGGCGTAGCAATTGCCATTTTCGTCACCGGCGGCCGAGTGGACATCGCTCATGTAATCGAAGTCCATATAGAAGCCGTAGGTGTCGCCATGGGCGTATTGGCGGCGGATGAGCTTCACGTCATAGGTCTGGTTGTCGTTGTGACTTTCCTGGGTCATGTGGAGCACGCCGGTGTTGCTCTTGTTATGCACGATGGCGCCGACCTTGTGGTCAATCTCGGTGTCGGCGACGAAGTAGTGCATTTTCTTGGCGGTATCGTAGCCGACTGACTTCACATAGCCGCGGGTGACGCCGCCGCCGTAGCCGGGGCCGCCGTGGAGGTTCAGGAACTCACCGGGCCGAATGCCGCGGACCGTGGCGAGATAGAAGCGCCTATCCTTGCCCGCCGTGACCGGTTCCTGAATCCAGTCGAGATAGCTGATCGAGCCGTAAACAAGGTTGTTCTCCAGCATGATCATCGGGTGGGTGCCCCAGTGCGGCAGGCTCTCGCCGGGATTCATGCGGAGGGTCCGCGCGATGTGAAGGCCTTCGACCTGCGGCACACGCACGGTCAGATGCTTCGGATCGGCGTTGACGACGACGATGCCGGGCGTGGTCTCCCAGCGTTTGGTCGGCTGGGGCAGAGGCGGAATCCGCGCGATGGTCTGCGAGGTGTTTTCAATTTTCAGAACAGTGGATAACTCGGCGGGGATCACGAGGATGCCGCCGGTCTTGCCCAGTTCCGCCACAGCCTTCTCATAAGTGGCGAGGGCGTCCTTCTGGGCTTTGATCGGCCCGAAGTCGGCGAGGGAGCGCGTGAGTTCGGTGGCGGGCTTGGGGGCGGGTGGGGCCTGCGCGGGCGCAAGAGCAGGCAGCAGGAAACAGGCGCCGAGCAGGAGCCGAGCGAGCAGGTGGTGGGTTGAGCGGGGGCGAAACAGGTGAGCGGTGGCTGGGCGGCAGGAGGGAGAAATTGATTTCATGGAGGGGGCAATTTGATTGGAAAAATTTGTGGGCGGACGGTGAGGCATCAGTGGGCGAAGCGTCAATGCGCGAGTCGTTTTTGGGGATGCGCTGGCAACGGACTGTTCGCCGACGAATGGCAACGCACTGGCGGCAAAGGCATGAGACTCCGGGTTCCCATTCCTATGCCGCCATTCCTTTGCCATCGGGTACGGACTGTAAGCGCCGCCGGTGATCTGCCGGGCCAGTCCCGCCGTCCACAGCGTTCGCGCACTCCCAAGGCAGCCGCCCCGGGTTGCGCGAGCGCCGCGCTGTTCCTCGCGAGAGTCGCGACCGCTCGGACCGCGCCCTCACCGCCCCGCCCGCCTCGTCACCTTCACCTCCACCCGATACTTGATCCGCACCAGCAGATCGCCCCGCCCCCCGCGCGGCCGCGGCAAACCCTCGCCCGCCACGCGCAGAATTTCGCCCCGCCCCACGCCGCGCGGAATCTCCACCCGCACCATTGCCCCAGTCACCCCCGGAACCATCTCCGTTCCGCCCTGCTCCGCGCGCTGCGGTTTCAACGTAAGATCGCACCGCAAGTCCGAACCGCGCGCCTTGAACCGAAACCCCGGCAACGCCCGCACGCGCACGCGCACCCAGCCGCCCGCAAACACTCCCGTCCGCGGCAGGCGAAAACGCGCCCCCGGAGCCGTGCCCGGCGGCACCACCAACTCATACGTTTCCGGCCCCTCGGGATTCGCGGGATCCTTCACCCGCACCTCCAACGTCGTGCCGCGCAGAAAATCCTCGAACCGCAGATTCACCTCCTGCGCCACGTCGCGCGCGCCGCGTCCGCCGCGCTTGGATGGCGCGGATTGCTTGGCGGCGAGTTCGGCGTCGAAGGCGGTCCGGCGCTCCGGATCGCTGAGGACTTCGTACGCCGCATTCAACGCCTGCGTGCGCGCCACCGATTCGGATGACCCTGGGTTCAGATCAGGATGATGCTGCCGCGCCAGCACGCGATAGGCCGTCTTGATCTGCGCGTCCGTGCAACGCCGGTCCAGACCCAGCACCGTGTAATGATTGGCTTCAGTCGATTGCAAGGACCCACCCTATCGCGGCGAACAAGGCACTGGCAGAAAAATAGGGGGCAGAGAAATGAGGAACGAGCGGGCAGTGTTTTGCGATTTGCGGCGACTGTTCTGAAAGCCGGACTTCGCCAACGGGCGCATCCGCGCACCGCCCCCGTAGCGCAGGTTTCCAAACCTGCTGTATCGCCGATTTCCAAATCGGCAGGGGCCACGGGGTTTCGGGCGCGTGCGGCAGGGCGAGGCGTTGCGGGTGGCCGGACGGTCTGCGGGTTTGGAAACCCGCGATACAGCAGACTTGGAAGTCTGCGCTACGCGGGGGCAGTGCGCGAACGCGCCCTTCGCAGGCATCCGCCCCCATCTTTCCCGCCCCATTTTTCTGCCCCCCTATTTTTCTGCCAGCTTCCCCTCCCTCTCACCGGCGCTGCAATGATTCAAGAAACGCCCCGAACCCCTCTCCCACCGCGGCCGGCACGAACCTCAGCGCGACCCCGAACACCGGCGTCCGCACCTCCACACCCGCCGCGTGGCACAGGCTCGCCGCCTGCGCCGCCACCGCGCGATCGTAGTCCGCCAGCTCCGGCACGAGCCGCTGCGCCGTCGTGCCGAACCGCGCCACCAGCGCCTGCGCATACGCCCGCGCCGCCGTGAACTTGCCGTCGCCATCCGCATCCACCCACACCACGCCGCTGGACCCGACCACGCGCGGATTGAACATCGGCGACGACGGCTGATACGGCCGCGGAATCTCCCAGAATGGCGCGCGCACGCCCGGCCCCGTGGCGATGGCGACGAGATGCACATCATGCGCGGGACGCGGGAGATTCCACACGAGCTTCGCCTTCTCCACCGCCGTCGTGAGGGGCACCGTTTGCTCGCGAATCTTGCTGCCGTTGGCGAACAACTCGACGCGGTCGGCGCTCGTCCACGACGGGCCGAGCACCGTCACTTCCACCCGGATTTCCTCCGCGAGATTGGTCGCGAGATCACCGCTGCTGAAGCGGTCGTTCACCCGGAGTTGCGTGAGCAGCCCGAGGCTCACCAGCGCCCGCCCCTCGCGCAAACTGCGACACGCCGCCGCGACATCGAGCGCGCCCGGATCAGCGTCGGGACACGCGACGTAGGTGCGGCCCTGACCGAGGATGAAACGGCTTACGTCGTGCGTGTCGCTCGACCCGATGGCGGTGATGCGCTGGCCGTGGTTCAGCAGCGCGAACCAGTCGTGATACAGCAGCATGATGTCGCTCTGCATCGCGCCGGAGGTGATGACTTCGAGGGCATCGAAGGTGAACTCGGGGCCGCGCAGATTGGCACCGAGGACCGCGTTGAAATTGGTCGGGCCGAGCGGAATGAAGTTACTGTGCAGATCGCGCGGATGATTGAGCGTGATGACTTGCACGCCCGGCGTGCGGCGCATCGCGGCCATGAGCGTGGGCCAATCCTCGGTGCGATGATCCACCACGGGGCTGCCGAGCTGGATGGGAAAAGCGTTGAAGTGTCCGGCCTTGGTCGTGACTTCGTTGCCGATGACGGAGGTGAAATGATTTTGCAACCGCGTGCGCACCGCGGCCTCCGAGTAATCCGCGTGATGATTGTGATCCGTGGCGACGGCCAGTTCGATGCCTTCGCCCGCGATGGTGATCATGCGCTCGTCCAGCGAGGCATCGCCGTGCTTGCTGTAGGTGAGCGTGTGGATGTGCGTGTCGCACGCGATCAGTCCGGGCGTCGGCACCTGCCGCTCGATCGCCAGATTCACCGGCGTCACGCGCCCGCTGACCACCGCGACGCGCTGCGTGGCGACGCTGTACTCGAAGCCGCGCGACGCATAGATCGTGTAGTCGCCGGGCAGCAATCCGAGCTTCACCCGCCCGTCCCGCGTGTAAACGACACCGGGCCGCGCCGCGACCGACAGCGCGAGATTCGGGATCGCCGGCGAGGGCAGCGGCGTCAGCGCCGCGAGCGCGCCGCTGGCATCGGTAATCGTGAGCCGGCACGGAACGCGCCGCCCCGCCTCGGTGACCTGCACCTCGACCGCCGCGTCGGCGAGGCACACGGCGAGCGGGCGCGGATCGAGGATGAAGTTGCCGACCACGATGTCATCGGTCGCGGTCGGCGGGACAATCGCGAGCGCGTTCTGGCCGTTGGTGAGCGTGTTCGGCGGGACCACGAGCGCGTGGATCAGCGCCGTCTCCATCGGCACGAGCGCGCCGAGTTTCTTGCCGTTGAGCAGCACGTTCCAGGTGAACTTCACATCGCGCTGCCGCAGAAACAGCGTGTGCGCCGTGGCATTGGCCGTCGCCGGAAACGTGAGATCCAGCCGCCGTCCATGCGGCGTCTTGCCCGCGAACTCGGTCCATTCGGGAAACCCCGGCGTGCCGAGATGAAACTCGCGGGCATCGATCGCCACGGGCCGCTCCGGCGCGGCGGTGGACGGTGCTGCGGCGTGGCTGACAAAACAGGAGAGGAGCAGGAGAAGCAGCGTGGCAAGGCTGTGGCGGTTCATGTCGGCGAGGCTAGGCGTGTGGTCCGCAGGCCGCAATCAGATCGGCTTGGTGGAGACTCGGTGGAAACTTGGTGAGGCCGATCTGCGGAAAATTTGGGAGCGGCCGAGGGTGGGTGGGGCGCGTCTGTCCTCAGCGCGCCGGTTGCGTGTTCGCATGCCCTGCGGCGCGCTGAGGACAGACGCGCCCTACCCATCGCGGACTGGTCAGAGCATTTGCCCCGCGACTCGTGGGGTGGCGGCGCTGGGATGCGACTGCGGCGCGGAAGCCTGGGATCAACGTGCCGCTGTCGTCACCATTTCATTCCGCAGCGTCGCCACGGGCATCAGAACCGGTAGCTGATGCCGCCGACGATGCCGATGGCGTCGGAGAGGCCGATGTTGGCGGAGCGGAGGCCGCCGTTGTGGGTGAGCGAGTTTTGCAGGACATGGCGCACCTCGACGTGTGCATCCCAGTCCTTGTCGATATGGAAGGTGGCGCGCACGGCGTTGAACCAGCCGAACCACACGTGAGTCTGGCTCGAACTTCCGCTCTCCGTGAACGCCGGCACGGCCGGGATGGCCACCGTGTCGTTGTAGTCGAGGCGCGAAAAGCCGACGCCCAGCAACAGGCCGGTTTGCAGGCCCAGGTCCCAGCGTTCGGTCGCCCGCCAGTCCAGCGTCGGTCCCAGACGGAAGTGCAGCGTGTCCATTTGCAGGCGCCGGCTGCCCGTGACGACGGCGGGTGTGGCCGGTCCCAAGGTTCGCGTGGGCGTGCTGCCGATCACCTTGTCGCCGGGTGTCCAGACGATCGGGCCGTTGTAGCTGGCCGCGGGCAGGAACACGCCACCGAGGCTGTAGGTGTCCGTGATCAAGTCCGCCGTGGCATTCACCGGGCCGGCCTCCTGCCATTTGAAGAACTGGTAAGACGCGCCGCCTTCGAGGTTGAACGACCAGGTCTTCTCCTTCTTCAGGTCGTAGCGGTAGAAAAGCTCCAGGCCGGGATAAGGCTCGTTGTCCCGCTGGCGCGTGTAGTCGCCGCCGTTAATCTGGGCGCTGTGGAGGGCCAGGCTTCCCGGCGTCAGCGGGGCCACGGTGGGTTGCACGACTTGCAGGTCGCGGTTGACGTGGCCGAAGGCCGAGGTGAGGGGTGCGGTCATCCGGCGGGCGATGGCATTTGTCCATGGCGCGGTCAGCGCGCACGCCATGGCCAACGGTCGCAAATGGAAGCCGGCGTCGTTTCACACAATGTTAGTGCATCTTTGCCCAGACCTCGGCCAGCTTCTGGCGAGCGCCGAGACCTTCAAACCAGCAACGCACTCTCCGGTGATCCGGGCCGTCGATTGTGCCGCTGATGAATTCGCCATTGTCCATGCGGAACTTGGCGAATACCTCGCGCCGGAATACCACATGAAAGTGCTCGGGAAGATGGTCATGGGGGAAAATCTGGATGCTCAACCTGCCTACCCTTTGCACCAGGGCACGGCCCGATTTCAATTGCCAACTGCCATCAAGGGCGCGTTCAGCATCGAGAAAATCCGTCAGCACGCCTTCCAAATGCCCAGCGACTTCTTCAAGCGTGTTGCATCGGAGCAATCGCTCTCGCAGAAGGTCATTCAAGCTCATGTCTTTTTCCCCCCTGCTGGCTTTCTTGCTTTCCCCGTCGGCGCGAGCGGGGCGGTGAGTTGCTCGTAGAGTTGGAAGAGGTATTCCACGCGGGCGCGGTCGCTGGGGAAGGGCGTGTCGCGATAGCATTTGTCCACCGCCTTATCGAGCGCGGCGTGCGCGGTGGCGTGGACGGGCGGCATGGCCAGCAGATCGTAAAGGTCCGCCAGCGTCGCGGCGGGGGAAGCCCGCCCGCGCGTCCAGCACCGCCTGCAACGCGTGCTTCACCATGCGAAGCTATGGCTTCTTATTTGCGACCAAGCCGAACTTTGAGAGCAACCATTCCAAGACTGCCTCTTGGTCATCAATGGTGGCACGGCGTAC
>CAMAUZ010000059.1 GCA_945861535.1 Akkermansia muciniphila
CAAGCCACTCCGCCAGGAGCGATGCGCCTAAAAACGGAGAATTTGGGTGATTTATCCGTCGCCGGAGGAAAAATCCGTCGCGCACCGCCTGCGCACCCCCTCGTCGTCGCGCCCCGGTTCCAAAAACGCGCGTTTTCGGCCAGACACTAATTACATGGCGCGGTGGCTGCATCCCCGCTCCGGCGCGCGGGGGCTCCCCGGTACCGCAGGCGTCCCCGCCTGCGAGTTCGGGCGGCGTCTCGCCGCCCGTTCCAACTCCCGCGTCTCGCCGCACGCTGAAGCCGCATTAATGCCGCGCTCCGACGGCATGGATTCGGTTTAGACCGGAGCCGCGAACCGCCCTGCCTATCCATTCAAAGCCGGTTGCCCATGTGATCCCACGCGCTCAACCCCGCAACGCACGGAGCACCCTCTCGACACACCGCGGCAAATCCTCGCGCAGCTCATAGACCCAAAACCGACAGACCTGCCAGCCGAGGCTCCTGAGTTGCAGGTCGCGCCAATAGTCGTCGTCCTTGCGGCCACCACCAGCGGTCCGGTGAACCGACTCACCGTCCACTTCCACATCAATCTTCCGGGGACTCAGGATGGCCAGGTCAAGATAGCGGCCCGCGATGGGATACTGTGGGACCACCGTGAGGCCCGCCTGTTGCAGCGCCTCGGCCAGGATTTTTTCCCACGGAGACTGATAGGGTTCCGTTCGCACGGCCCGCCGGGCGCCTGCATCCGGCAGGGTTCGCCGCGCCAGTTTTTCGATGAACGGGACGCGGCTATGCAGCGCCCACTCCCGATTTCCCACGATATGCAGCACGGCACGGGCACGGGAGACGGCGACGTTGAACAGGTTCGGATTCTCACGCAGAAAAATCGTCGCTCCTTCCGGCATGTCAGGGCCGCCGCACAGGCTGAACAGTATCAAGTCACGTTCATTGCCTTGGAACCCATGCGCGGTGGCGGCGAGGAAGCGCACCCGTTCCATGAAATCCGCCGGAACCACGTCCCCGGTTTCCAACGCATCCTTGAGCCGGATCATCTGCTGCCGGAACGGCGTCACGACGCCGATGGTTCCGCGATAGCCATCAGCGGCGAGGCGGGCCAACTCACTCAGGATGACTTTGATTTCATCCGCGCACCACACCCCGGTCTGGCCCGGTTCCAATCTTCCGGCCACCGGCGTCCAGTGAATGCCCGGTTGCATCCCGCGCGGGATGTTCAGGCGCTCGGTCGCGGTGACAACGTGGAGCGTGTTGTTGTAAAACGCCTCATTGCCGTAATCCGCAATCAGGTCATGCGAGCGGAAATGCAGGTTCAGCCGGGTGCGGGCGGTCTCAGGCACGGCTGCATTCGCGTCGGCCAGGCTAAACGCACTGTTGACGCGATAGGTCAACCGCTGAACCTGCCCGTCCGTCAGTCCGTGTTGCTCCAGCAATGACTGGTCAACGGCAGCGTCCAGCGTGCTGATATGTTGAAGCTGCATCGGATCGCCAGCAAAGACCACCCGTTTGCCACGAGCGAGCAGTGGCACCACCGAAGGGATGTCGCATTGGCTGGCCTCGTCAACGATCACCAGGTCAAACAATCCCGGCACAAGCGGCAACGCACTGCGGGCCGAGAGATTGGACACCGACCAGAGCGGGAAGGCCCGCAGGATCAGCGGGAAATGCAGTTTGAGTTCCTTGGCGAAGCGGCTGGCACCCCAATTCTGAATGCCGGCCCGCAGGTTTGCCAGGGCTTCCCTATCCGTGGGAGCGAGCGAACTCGGCAGCCCACCGGCGGCCCATGCCATCCATTCTCCCGTCAGGGTTTCAATGCCCTGTTGCGCACCGGCCAGCCGCCGATTGCATTCCTCGACGCCGGTTAGTTGTGCGATGCGTTGCTCGCAACTCCGCACCAATGCTGCGATGCGCGCAGCCTCGGCCCAAGTTTTCCAAGTCTTGAAAAAATCGTCCCACGCAGCCATCGACGCTGCGGCGGACGGCAAGCTCCGGTCGGCAAACGGCAGCGGGAGCGCAAGCAACGGCTCGCGTGCCGCGTTGCGTCGCGCTTCCATCTGGCTTCTACGGAGCCAGTGCCAAAGCCTTTGAAAAACACCTGCGGGCTGGATTAACGCCCGCCGTAGTTCCGCCTCCAAAGCTTCCACCTTTTCGGGGGTTATCTCGCGCGGCCAGCCTGCCAGTGCATCATCGGATTGAGTAGGAAGGGGCAAAGCCTGCCGCAATTCCTCAAGCTGCCCATTCAACGCCCCGTATTCGGCACGGGCAGCTTCCGAAATTGAAATGTCCGATAAGGCGCGCCGCTGCTGCTCGAAGAGTGCGGCGAACTGCCGCCGATACTCGTCTCCCTGTGCGCCGTCCGGTCGGGGCGGACGGGCAAGAAGGCTCTGTAACTTGCCAAGATAGTTTTGGCGCTGCGCGAGTTCGCGGCTGGACGCTTGGATGATGAGGTCGCCCCCGTCCTCCGCCCGGTTGAGCCGTGGCAACACCGCTTCCAATGCTTGATGGTTCTTGCTGGCGAACAGCGTCGTTTGGCCCCGTAGCAACTGGTTCAGCAGCATCGCCGCCACGACCTCTGATTTTCCCGTGCCCGGCGGCCCCGTCACAACCGAAACCGGCTCGGCCAATGAATTAACGACGGCCCCGCGTTGGCTCGGATGTAACAGCCGCATCTGAGCAAGATGGTCAGCGGCAAAGACAGGTGAAGGCGCGGGAGCCTTGTCGGGCGGCAGGGGTGTTGCGTTCGGCTTGGAAGTGGGTTCGTCGTGCGGGAACAATCCGACCAAGGCAGTCCGGTCGAGATCGTCGTCGGAGAACTTCTCGGTGATGTCCCGGAGGTCGCGCAGCAAACTCCGCGTGTAGCGCAAGCGCGGGCCAAGGGTTAGAACAGCGGTGTTGTGCAGTCCCGGCTCGGCTTTCTTCCAATTGGCTATCGTGCTCAAAACCAGCGGTTCAATGGGTTCAGCGAACCTGTCCGGGTCATGCACGTAATGGGCGGCGTCCTGTGCGAGTCGGGCGAAGTCTCTCGGCTCGGGAGTGGTCCGCTCACCGTCATCATCCTCACCATTGGCTTCGCCCAGAAAACCCATTGCCCGTAGAAACGCCACGCGCTCGTCGCGCTGGCGGAAACGGTATTCGAGCCACGCGCCGTTCACAGCGATGGGGCCGTCCGGCTCAAGCTGCAAAACTCCGGCGCGCCAATCCGCCGTCATGGGCTGGACAAAGAGCGGCACGACAAAACCGGAAACATCCTTCGGCTTCACGAACACCAGCGGGTAGCAGAGATAAACACATTCGTCCTCCCCGCGTCGGACACGATTGCGGTGGAATGGCGCTTGGTCTCGGGCCAGGGAAACAGCGAAGTCGCCACCCGCAGCCAACCGCGCCCACGGAATTTGCTGAACCGCTATCCAAGTGTCGTCCTCGTTGTCCACATAGGCGCGCAACTGCGGAGCCTCGTCCTGCAAGAGGCAATCCATGTAGTAGCGGCAGAGCCGACGAAAGAGCGCCCAACGGCCAGTTGCGCGTCGTGGGCACGGAGCGGAACGACGAAATTCTCGCTCAATCAGTGGGACGAACACTTTGGCATGAGGTGTTCTTCGATACCTCGAGCCTCGTGGCCTCCCCGCTGGCCAGCCGCGCTCGAACATCAGCGTAAAGCGGCGCTGCGGCGCGGCCCACGGAACCTGGATTGGCTTGACTCCGTGCTCCGGCGTTCACCTTGGTGGAATACCAAGCCCATCCGCCCGTCCAGACCCGCCGTAGGCCGAGCCAACCGGTTTCACTTTCAATGCGTGTTTCCTATAGTCTGGTCGGACAGGGCCATTAAATGTCAGGAATCCTCCCGGGTCTGAAGCCTCGATGTCAATTCAGCCGACAATGCAACCTTTCGGAAATGCTCTACCTGAATCCTTTTGCACTTGAATTCAGTAATCATTCGCCTCCTCCTCGTGTTTGGGATTTTTCTCCGTGACTGTGAACCGACCGTCCTCGATGCTGAAGTCCAATGTTCTTGGAAACAGTCCACGGACGAACTCCTTTATCTCGTTTCCATTAGGATCAATGGTTGTTTGCTCCTCAATCACCACGTCCAAATCCGCCCACAAAGCCAAGGCCAGCATTTCATCGTGCGTGAGCGGTTTGAACGTGATTGGTGACGTGATCTTTTTGCGTGCGTTGCCAAGCATCTTGGGGATGTAGCAACAATAGAATTCAGTGAGTGTCATAGGTTTTTAGAAATCTTCACAGTCCGACGGAACTCGTAAAGCAATATAATGCGGAAAACGCACCTGGCACGTCCGAAAAATCCACCAAATTTAGTTCCCAAGAATCCTGAACGGTAAGAGTGGCGATGCTGGAGGGAACGGAAAGTCTGTGACGTTTTGACCCACGGGGTATTCCCTGTTTGCCCAACTGTCGCCAACTTGGCGGCCAATACCTGAAAAGTGCAAAAGGGAAACCACACAGCATCGGCGTCGGTTCGCCTGATCAATCTCGCCGACGATTTCGGCGAGCAGCAGTTCCTCACTCCAACGGCGAGGCTGACCGAGATCGGTCTGCAAAATCAAATCGCTAGTCATGTTCGCGGCAACGAATCCGCCCCTGCCGCCGATGCCGTTGGTCGCCAAGATAACATCAAATCCAAAGGTGACCACAAAATCTGCCGTCGGCATTTAGCCCAGTTTCATCGAGTAGCCCGAATTGAGGGTTTAAACCTCTTTGCCACTCATTGCACTGACTCCGAGTGACAAGCCGTCAAGTCAACCCAGTAGCCTGACTCGCGTGTGCGGGCTTCTTCAGGCAAATACCTGTATCGAGTAATGCAAACTTTGCCCGCGTCAGCAGCAAGGTTCTCTACGTTCCAGAGTTCCCATCTGTCATCCTTTGAAAGACCGTCCCGCAGCCTCGACTGGTGCCATTCCTTCTGTGTCACAAAAACCGACTTGGCCTCGCCGAGATGCGACTTGATTTCTATTCGGAGCGCATGGCCAGTTTTGGCTGCAAAAAGATCATAGCCGAGGTTGCGCTTTCGCACATCGAGAAGTCTGAACTCGCGGAGAGCAGCAACTCGCTCGAATTGCCGCCTGATGACTTGCACGGCTCTTTCCTCGAGCTCCGCTTTCGTCGCCTGAGAAATGCTAGCCATCGCGTGCTCCTCCTGTTTAGCGATCTCACCGGCCTGGGTGTGGCGACGATCTCTAGTAGGACGTTGCCTTGTGTGGGCTACAACATGAACAAACTCAGCCTCCGAATCAGCCGGTTTCAGAGCGCGAGCGGGTTTGCCCTCGTTGCTGTGGTCTTCGCGGTCTTCCACATTCGTCTGTTGATTCTCTACTGCTTGGTTTTCTCCCTCTTCGCTAGCTTGCCATGCCGGAGTTGCCAAAGTTTCGGAATCCGTTTGGGCGACTCCAAGGGTCTGCGCGGTTTCGGAAGAATCCGGTGAGTTGTCCTCGTCCGTTTTTTGAGATTCTCCAGTGCCTGACAACCCCATTAATACTTTTCCTACATTCTTATCTTGCGTAATGGCAGGACGCGCCTCGCGGGTTTTCGGTCCCAAAGCTTCAACTGAGACATCTACAACCGCAAAGCCGTCGAAAAATTTTGAAAACCAGTGTTTTTGCTCCGGCGCCAGTTCCCACTTTCGGTCGGCCATTTCCCGGCGGGCGTCCGCAACTTCAAGGCCCAAGAGTCGATAGACAGTGTCCTCGTCCTGCTTGCTAGGGTATTCAAGGAGTTTCGCTAGTGATTTTGCGGTCGCGGCCTGCCACGCCTTCTCTGTTGCCCCGTGCCGCAGGTACAGGTGTTTGTCTTCGTTGTCCCAATAGGCGTCTGCTTCACAAGTCGATGGCAGCACATCAATCCCTTCCAAAGAGTACTCGACGTGAAGTTCGGTTACCGCCGTTTCAACGGTCGTCATCAATTGCTCAAGATGTAGGCGTCTTTTTCGCCAGCCCTCGGTGGCGCAGACCCAGCAAACCAGCAGTTCCTTGGTCGCTCTTGTGAGGAATCGCGATTGACCGCTCGACTGCACGTTCGCCGGGATTTTGGCGCGACTTCGAAGATTTTCGGTGAGGGATTGGCATCCCAAATCGCGAAGAAGTCGGATTAAGCGCGCCGAGAGGTGCGACTTTGGTGCCCACGCGATCGGTGCGGAATTGGCAAACAGACCCTCGGCAAATGAGTCATCGGGAGCATAAACGCTCTTCGGGTTTCCAAACAGCCTTGCCGTTGTCCAGACCTTGACTCGTCGGCAAACACGCACCCACCAATCCGGTGGTTCGGAGGGATCAATCACTGCCGCAAGTTTTGGTAAAATCTTATTGAGCCGCTTTTCTACAATGTCAGGCGGTGGTAAAACTCCTCCAGACATTTTGCCCCAGACTTCGGCCAGTTGCTCTTCCGATACTTCGTCATTGATTTCGAGCATCTCGGTGAAAAATCCGTGGAGTTCCTCCTTACCGTAGGTTAGTTCAGCGTATCCGAATTCATCGTCAAAGACATCGCCTGCATCTTTCCAGAATATTTTCTCTGTAACCATCCATCGAATAGTTGGTTGGGAGAGAAAAACCAGCGGCTCCGTGCGAAATATATCAGCCTCGAATTCCATTGTGTGCAGTCGGCGATAGATCCGTACGAAAAGACCCTCATCCACTTCGCCGCTGTCTCGCTTCTGGCGAAGCAAGTCGAGAAGCGCGCTTGCGGACAACCGAAGATGGACACCCAGTTCACAAAGAATCTCGGAAGACAATTTCGCCTCAACATAGGGAACGGAGTCACCCATGAATTCCTTAATCTCTGGGTTGGCGACGAATGCTGAAGTCGGCGGCACAAAACCTTTGGTCGTGGGGAGCCATGGGCGGTTGCGAAGTGCGGAGCCGAGTTCCGACAAATCTATTCCCCGATTTCCAGGCCAATCCCCATCATTTTCAGAAGCCATCAAAAACTTGGCGAAATCGATCCTGAAGCGACCGATCCAGCGCTCCAGCGCGGCAACCTTGCGCACGAGATTTTGGGGCGGGGTAGCCAAACACAAGTCGCGGAGCCAACGCGGGCAGTCCCAATCAATTTGCCCATTCGGATGCTGGCGCTTCGCGGGGTCCGGGTGGTCGATGGCCCCGAAACTCTTCATCATTTTGGAAATCGAATCCCTTACGGTTGCTGTTTGGCTCGCAATGTAGGCATCACTCAGCACCCAAAAATGCTGTCGGTCGTGGTCGCTGATAAACACCCAGTTCCAACCGGCATGGCCCTCGATGCACTCCGGGGTAATTAATTCCTTGTTGCCACGGACCTCAGGGAGCAGCACTCGTTTGTTAGCCAGTAGCCACGGCATCTTCTCACGGAGCGTTTTGTGGGCCGATTCATCGAGATGTGGAAGGTTTGCCGCGATGAAACAGGTGGCTTGAACAAGTCTTTCGGCACCGCGATCGCCAGTTTGTTCACGCATCCAATCGAGTAGGCTGGCAGTGATATAAGCCTGAACCGAGAAAGGTTGCAGGCCGGCAACTTGTGAGAGCCAAGCCCACGCCGCTGGTTTTTGTAGCAGATGATTTTGAAGCCTGGGATCGAAAATGTGAGCGGATGGCCAATCCGATGGCAGCGACAGTGCCGTTTGCCGCATGTCGGCTTGAACGAAAACCCTCGTTTCAGATGGACAACGGCAAACGCCGTCCTGACACCGGAGCAAAGGAAACAAAGCGACCGTCTCTGGCCCAATGTCATGGCGGGAGAGAAGATCAAACAGTGTCTCCCACCATTCAGCTTTTCGGTCACGGAGCCAATCGGCGTCAGCACAGATTTCGAGCACCTGGTGGATTGTAAGGGATTGAACGCCAAGCGGCTCAAGCCGCTTCCGGTAATCCTCCAAAGCGGGATGTACGAGCCGGAAAGTGGCAAGCCTTGGTGGCCCCTCGGCCAGCAGGTTTCGGGACAAAGGACCTGCGAAGTGGGCCTCTGCGGGTAGAACGTAGTCGTCGCCTTCGGTGAGGATGCACTTTTCGCCTTTAAGTTGCGCCTGCACAAAATCCACAAGCGGCGCAAAAAGACTCGCACCTGGAAGCAAGTCGGTTTTCGTCGGGATATAGCGGTAAGCAGCGGTCTGAAACTTCAAATTGCCACGCAATTTATCGAACGCCTCGACAAAAGCTACCGCAGCAAATTTGACCAACTGTTTGTTCCATTCCGGTTTGTCCAAAATGCGCTCGCGGCTGGCCGGCAAAAGAAAGTCCGCATTGATGAGGAACGGGAATCCAGTCCGTGCCTCGGTCGGAAGAAACGCGAACACTCGCCCATCCGTCGCTTCCGGCGCGGTCAGCGGAAGCGCGACCGTGACCTCGGTTGAACCGACCCCTTTTCTCTTGTCCTCACGGATGTGAGCGCAGGAGTGCTCTGTCCGATGAACAAAGTATTTTGATCGGTTGCCGTCAGCCTCAAGATTGAAAAAGCCACGATCACTACTGCATTGCACTACACGATTTAGTCCAGACTTGCCCGCCACCAACTCGATTCGGCGGAGTCGTCGCAAAAACAAGATGCACTCGGACTCAATGTCGGCAAGTTGCCTGGCGACCTCCACACAGGATCCTCCTCGCAGCGGAAGGAGAATGGCTGTCGAAATGCCCTTCGCGATGGCTGGGCCTGTTCCGTCCCAGTGCGGCACGATGAAACCAAGGCCGGCGTCGCAATCGTGCCGCCGAAAGTGAAAGCTGTAACCGTTGGACACGATGTGCGGGCGGTCAGAGATGAGAAAAACTGACTTAAATCCAAGACCTTTCTCTCCGGTGTAGCGCTCTCGATTGCCCTTTTTTGTGGAGTCGCAAATGTCGCACAGGCTCTCGACATGCCTCTTCTCGAATCCCGTTTCGTCATTCAGCACACAGAGACAGCCCTGACTTCCCGGCGTGCCCGTCGGGTCGTCCTGAAGCAAGACAAACTTCAGGAAATGCTCGGCGTTGGCTGGGTAGCTGTTGTCATCGGCGTTCTGTGTCAGTTCGAAAATATAATGGTGCGCGTGCTCGAAAATGCCTGTTGCAATTTCATTCAGGGAGCGCCGCAGCATTCCAAGCAGCGGATTGAGGCTTGGCTGGCGGTTCGGATCGTCGAGCCAAAACTTTTCTTGGCGGATTTGTGCAATGTGCTGTTTGGCTTCCTTCGGCGTCATCTTAATATGTCCCTCCGTGATGCTTTTCCGTTGTGGCGAACCTCACCTTTGCGACTTGTGGGCAGCAATTTCCGCCTTGAGCCGTTTGACATTCGCGGCGAGGTCGGACTTCTGCTTCTCCGCGTCGAGCATGATGCGGTTCGCCTCCTCAAGGCGTTTGTTCGCGCGGGTGTGGTCGGTCTCGGCCTGCCGCTGCTTTGCCTCCACGGCAACGAGGGCGGCCTCCGCAGCGGCCTTGTCCTTGAGGCGCTCCTGCCAGTCGGCAATCTGCGGCAGGAGGGTGTCTTTCTGCCGGGTAAGGGATTCGATCTCGGTCTTCAGCTTCGCGAGTTCGGTGGTGTGCGTGGCGGTCCGGGATTCCGCCTCGTCGGCCTTCAGCCTGGCGTCATCGAAACGCCCCAGCTTCACAATGAGCACGCCCGAAAGCAGCGCGCTGGCGGCGAGCGCCCCGACCAGTCCAACGACCAGCGACGGTTTGATGACGGGATTCATGGTTGCGGGTGGTTCCCTGCTTTTGGTTCGACTTCGGTTCTTGGTTGCGCGCGTTTATGGCATTTGCGGGGCCGGTTGGGCAAGCGGGCATATAAAAAAGGCGGTGTGGTGCGGTGGAAGCATTCGCTCCGCCCCGGCGCGCGGGCCGTCCCAGTAGCGCAGACTTCCATGTCTGCTGTGTCGCGGGTTTCCAAACCCGCGGGTCGGCCAGCCACCCGCGACGCCTCGGCTCGCCGCACCCGCCAGAAACTCCGCGGCCCCTGCCGATTTGGAAATCGGCGACACAGCAGGTTTGGAAACCTGCGCTACAGGGCGGTGCGCGGACGCCCCACCATCTCGCCATCCCCGAAATCCCCATTGTCGCCAGGCCCTCAGTCCGCTACCACCGGGCACCGCAGAAATCCGAAAAACGCAGAGATCATTCGCGACACCCAAACAAAAAAATGAACTCCCATCCCCGCCCTCCCGCCGCGCTCACGCCCGCCTTCGCCCTCACCCCGTCCCTCCGTCACCCCGTCCCTCCGTCCCTCCGTCTCACCATCCCCGCCCGCATCGCCCGCCTGCTCCTCTTGCCTATCGCCTATTGCCTATTGGCTATTGCCTCCGCCGCACCCGCCCCCAGCCCGCTCACCGACGCCGAGCGCGCCGCCATTCTCTCGGAATTCCAACCCCTCCAAACCCGCCTCACCGCCCTGCGCACCGCACCCGGCGTCTCGCCCGACCGCTGGGCCGATGCTCAGATTTTTCTCAAAGGCGTCACGTGGGCGCTCGACTTCGGCCCCGTCACCGACGCCAAAAATCGCGACCTTGTGCAGAAAGGCCTGCGCCGCGCGCGCGAACGCAGCGACGCCCTCGCCGCCGGCCGTCACCCGTGGACCGACAAACGCGGCCGCACCGTCCGCGGCTTCGTCTCCGCCATCGACGACTCCGTGCAACCCTACGGCCTCGTCGTCCCTGCGAGCTACGACCCCGCCAAACCCGCGCGCCTCGATGTCGTCCTCCACGGCAGCCGGGCCGCGACGGGCATTGGCGAATTGCTCTTCCTCTTCACCCACGACACCGGCGACGCGCCCGCTGCCGCCGCCGGCACCAACAATTTCCTCGAAGTCCACCCGATGGGCCGCCTTGGCGAAAACGCCTACCGCTTCGAGGGCGAGACCGACGTGGACGAAGCCATCGAAGCCGTCTGCCGCGATTACCGCATCGACCGCTCGCGCATCGTCCTGCGCGGCAGTTCGCTTGGTGGCGTGGGTGCGTGGCAACTCGGACTCAAGCGCCCCGATCGCTGGGCTGCCGTCGGACCCGCCGCCGGCCCGGTGGACACCTACGAATTCGCCAACTCCCCGTGGAAACATTTCGTCCGCCTCGATCCCCTCACGCCGTGGCAGAAAACCATGCTCCACCTGGTGGACGCCATCGATTACACCGCCAACGCCCGCCTCGTCCCCGTCGTCGCCGCGATGGGCGACAAAGACGCCTACTACTCCTCGCATCTCCTCATCGAGAAAGCGTTCGCGCAGGAAGGCATTCCCTTCACCGGCCTCGTCGATCGCGGCGCGGGCCACAGCATCACCGCCAAGGTTTATCAGGAACAACTCCGCCTCCTCGGCGAACACGCCGCCAGGGGCGTCGATCCCGCTCCGAAGCACCTGCGCTTCGTGACCTGGACCCTCAAGTTCAGCCGCTGCCACTGGCTCGAAATCCTCGGTCTCGGCGAACATTACCAACGCGCTGAAATCGACGCCCGCATCGCCCCCGACGGCGCGCTCACCATCGCCGAGCCGCGCAACATCACCCGCTTCGCCGTCCACCCGCCGGCCATTTCCTCCCGCGCCAGTGCCACCACCATTACCGTCGGCGAAACCAAACTCACCCTGCCCGCCCAACCCGCCGCCACCGATATCCGCCCCATCATTATCGGAAAACAAAACGGCCGCTGGGAACTCCAAGGCCCGCTCACCCCCGCCGCACTCACCGGCAAACGCCCCGGTCTCCAAGGCCCGCTCGACGACGCCTTTGCGCGCCCCTTCCTCTGCGTCCGCGGCACCGGCCAACCCTGGCACCCCGCCGTCGCCGCGTGGGCCGATGCCAACCTGAAACGCTTCACCAACGAATGGCGTCGCCACTACCGCGGCTATCTCCCCATCAAGAACGACACCGACGTCACCGACGCCGACGTGCGCGACCGCAACCTCATCCTCTTCGGCGACCCCGGCAGCAATCCGTGGATCAGCAAAGTCCTCCCGCAACTCCCGCTCCAGTGGACCCGCGAGACGCTCCAACTCGGGAAAGAACGCCACCCCGCCGCCGACCACGGCGTGCAACTCATCTGCCCCAATCCCTTGCCCGGCGCGACCGGCCGCTACGTCGTCCTCAACAGCGGCCACACCTACCACGACTCCGAACTGCGCTTCAGCTACATGGTCTTCCCGCGCCTCGGCGACTGGGCCATCTTCAAAACCGGCGACAACCCGCCCACCGCCCCCGCCCCCAATGTTTCCGAAACCCTCCTCACCTCCGGCTTCTTCGATGAAGCGTGGGGCGCACCGGGCGGGCGGTGAGCACGCACTCTCCGCACGCCCCGCGACACCAAAATCCACTTCCCCATGATTCTGCCTCTAATGATTTTGTTAAATTCCGTCCTGCCCCCACACAGCGAAGCCCCGAATGCACAGATTCATTAGAGGCAGAATCATGGGGAAATCCGCCGCCCCAAACCCGGATGATTCTGCAACACCTCCGCAGCGTGCCGCGGCCACTCATCCCCTGACGGGTGCTGCGTGACACTGCGCCATCGCGTTCCGCAGATCGTCACTGGCTGCGAGGCGGTGGTTTCTTCCCATCCAGCCCTCGCGCCGTTCGCGCAGCAGGGCCGAAGTTACGCTGACAGCACGGCGGCGAGCCGGGCGGGTAAATCCTGGGCAGTGTGCTCCACCGTGATAACCGCGAGGGTTTGTCCATCCCAACGATAGAACAGGGCGAACACGGCAAAACCCGGCACTGCAACCCGGCGGATGTCAGCCAGATCATGCGCTTCAAAACGCGCTGCATGGCCGCGCCCTGGATTCTCCAGGAGCCGGGGCACCAACTCGCGCACGGCATGCACAAACCGGAGGGCGGTTTGCGGACGGGCCTCCTGAACGCCAATGCGGTCGCGGTAATGGCGCACCCGCCGATAAAATGCTGGATGGACAACCAGTCTAGCGGCCATCGGCGATCGCTTTCATGGTTCGGTCAAATTGCCGCGCGGTCACCGGCTCGGCGGGTTCGGCCAGGGCCTCGCGGATGCGTTCCTCCAGCCAGAGCGGTGCGGGCTGAAACCGGGCCGCCAACTGCGGCAAGCCAATCTTCAGCGCCTGTCGCACGACATCCGATTTGCACAAATCCGAAATCTCCATGCCTTGAGCGATTTGCGTATCGAGGTCCTCGCTGATCTCCATTTTCGGCAGTGTTTTCATTTGCGTCATTTTAACGTCGTTTCGCCACGAGGCAACGGCAGTCTTGGCCCGTTTGGAGTTCGCGTTTACGCGGCTCGTTCAATTCACCGGCTGGGACCGCGTAAACGCGGAACTCCAAACGAAGATCGTCCGATGCTTGAGGGAACTCTCAAGCTGCGCCCCTCCCCATCGGCACGGGCGGACTCAGTTGGTTCCAATGCGGCGTTGTCCGGTGCCCCAAATTCCCCTGCCAAAAAATTCCCCTGCCGCGCCGCCCCCTTCGCCCACCTGCAATGAAGCCCCCCCTTGCCCACTCCGTCAGGCTCCCGCTTTTCGCACCCTGAAATAACCGACACGACCCGCATGCCCAACGACCCAACCCCGCGCGCCCCGCAGCCCGCTCCCTCCCCTGCCCCACCGGCGCAGCCGCCCTCGGCGCTCCTCCTCGAATTGCAGCGCCTCGTCGAGCGCAACACCCGCCACTGGAAACGCCTCATCGTCCTCGAACTCCTCGCCGTCCTCATCGCCGCGCCCCTCGCGTATCTGTGGATCGTCTTCGCGCTCGACATTCTCCTGCACCTCCCGCGCTGGGGCCGCGTGGCGACCAGCGCCGTGTTCCTCCTCGTCGTCGCCGGACTGCTCCGCTGGATCTGGCACCGCTGGCGCGCCGTCCGCCTCACGCAAGACCAGGTCGCCCTCGCCATCGAACAGCAATCCCCCGGCACCACCAACCAACTGATCAACAGCCTCCAGCTCGCCCGCGAAACCAACACCGCGGCGACCGACCACGGCCAGGCTGTGCTCCGCGAAAACCACGCGTCCCTCCAGCGCCTCCACCTCCGCCAAGCCGCCAACCTGCGCCCCGCTGCGATCCGGCTTGGCTTCGCCGGCGTGGCCATCGCCATCGGCGTCGGCTTCTACTGCTTCAAACAAGATCAATTCACCAACAGCGCCGCGCGCCTCTTCCAACCCTTTGCGAAAATCGCCCCGCTCTACCGCACCACGCTTCAGGTTGAACCCGGCGACATCCAGGCCGTGCCCGGCCGCGCCGTCACCATTCGCATCGCCATCCAGGGCCAGCGCCCGGCCAAGCTCGCCGTCGTGCAATTCGCCGGCGACACCCGCAGCGTCGAGCACGTCCCGGTGCCCGCGGGCACGGGACCGGTGAACTTCACCTTCCGCAACCTCCAACGCTCCCTCACCTACACCGTCACCGGCGGCGACTACACCACGCCCGTTTACAACATCGACGTGCCCCTGCCGCCGCAGGTGAACCTCGTCCGCGCCCTCCTCCACCTCCCCGCCTACACGCGCCTCGC
The DNA here is from genome assembly GCA_945861535.1 of Akkermansia muciniphila. Taxonomy (GTDB): domain Bacteria; phylum Verrucomicrobiota; class Verrucomicrobiia; order Limisphaerales; family BJHT01; genus BJHT01. The sequence goes on from CAMAUZ010000059.1 coordinate 14,402, forward strand.
GCCGCAAAAAATCGAGACCCACGGCGGCGACCTCGAAGCCCTCCACGGCACACGCGCCGAAGTGACCTTCGTCCTCGATCAACCCGCCGACACCGCGACGCTCCTGCTCGAAGGCTCTGCGGAAAGAAACGCGCCAGAACGAAACGCGCCGGAAAAATCCGCCTCCGAAACTGCCGCGCCAAAAACCGCCGCCGCCGCCCCGTCCGCCCCGTCTGCCGCCAGCGCCCCGCGCCCCATCGAACTCCGCCGCCTCAGCCCCACCGAGTTCGGCGGCGAGATCACTTTCAGAAATGTCACCGGCTACCAAGTCCGCGCCCAACGCGGCAACCAATCGCCCGGCGCGAGTTTGAAATACAATCTGCGCGCGCTGCCCGATCAACCGCCGCAACCCACGCTCACCGGCCCCGACAAACAGGCCGAAGTCCAGCTCGGCGGCGAACTCCGCCTCAAGCTCGCCGCGACCGACGACTACGGCCTCGTCGAGACCGGCCTTTTCGCGCGCAAACTCGGCGTCACCGCGAAAGCCGGCACCAACGCCCCAACCTCCGACGACGGCTGGCAGGTCGTCGCGCACTGGCCGCAACCCGAGCTGAAGCGCCAATGGCAGCTCGATCATTCCCTCAGCATCGCCGCGCTCGGCGCGATCGAAGGCGACCGCATCGAACTCGCCCTGCGAGCCCGCGACGCCGATCCCGCCAAGGGCCAGACCTGGACCACGAGCGACACCTGCACGCTGCTCGTCGGCGGCGAAGGCACCGTGTTTCAAGTGCTCTACGAGCAGATTCTCCAATCCGAGGCCGATCTCGTGCGCCTCGTCACGCGCCAGCAGGACGGCGTTCGCGAGACCGCCCGCTGGATTCAAAAGCTCGATCCCGCGTCCGGCCTGCGCCTCGACGACCAGAAAAATCTCACCGCCCTCGCCACCGCGATGCGCGACCAGGCGAAGCAGCAGGAGCAACTGCGCCTGTCCGCCGGCGGTGTCGCGCGCGACTTCGTTTCCGCCGCGGGCAATCTCCGCTTCTCCGTCGCCATGCTCGCCGACACCGAGATGGTCCGCGCCATCCGCATCCTCGAGGGCGTCGCCACCAAAGATGACCCGCAGGGAAAGCGCGCCGGCCTCGCCGAAGCCCGCGTCACGCAGGAGCGCACCATTCGCAGCCTCAACGAGATTCTCGAACAATACGTGCGCTTCCGCCAAAACTGGGAACTCGCGAACATGACGCCCTTCGTGAAAATGCTCGCCGACCGCCAGGCCACCCTGCGCGACGAATCCACCGCCCACGCCGCCCCCGCCTCGCCACCCGCCACGCCCCTCGCCCTCAAGTCCGCCGGCCTGCGCCAGGCCAAGATCGCCACCCTCACCGGCCTCGCGCAGACCGCCATCGCCGGCGTCGCCGAACGCACCGCGCCCGTCGATGCCCTGCTCAGCAAAGCCTTCAGCGACGCCGCCGTCGCCTTCGATTCCAGCGGCGCAAAAACCGCGATGCAACAGGCCGCCACGCACACCGCCGCGAGCCAGTGGACCGCCGCCGCCACCGCGCAAACCAAGGCCGCCGCCGCGCTCACCGCGATTCACGCGCGCCTCAAACAAGCCGGTGCCGAAGCCATCGCCCGCGCGATGAAAGACGCCGAGTTGAAGGAAAGCCTGCTCGCCGCGCAAAAGGCCCTTGAGAAAATGATGCCCGGTTCCGGCGACAAATCCGTCCTCTTCCGCCAGGACCTCGCGAGCCTCAGCGACGTCGTGCAAATGCGCGAAACCGTCGCCGGCAAAAACGGCGACAAAGACAAGGACAAGGAGCGCGGCACCCAGCCCGCCATCCCGCCCGATCTCGGCAGCAAACTCAAAACCATGGAGAGCGACGCGCGGCCCGACTTGAGCACCATGTTCCTCGGCACCCGCGCGGAGAAAACGGCGAAGATTCCCGGCCTCGAAGGCCTGACACCCAACCAAATCACCGCGCCGCTCGTGCCCGACAAACTCGAGGACCTCGTCGGCAAACTCCTCGAGGAAGCGGACGAAATGGAAGAGAAGTTCGACACCCTCGCACTCAACTCCGGCGCGGTGGCCGTGGACCCCGGCGAGGTCAGCAAGATGGGCGGACGCCTGAACTCGAACGCCGCCACCTCGACCACCGGCAACAAAAAGCCCCCGACCGCCAACGTCGGCGGCATGTCCGGCACGGGCCGACAAGGCGCGCGCTCTTACGGCAAAGTCGCGGGCAGCGAGTCGCCCAACATGCGTGGTCGCGACAAGGTGCAAGAGGGACAATTCGAGGCGCCCGATCAGGAAGGCGTGCTCAAGGAAAAGAAAACCGACGACATGCAGAAGGACCAATCCACCGGCATCGGCGGCAAGCGCGTCGAGTCCGACGACACCAAATTCAGCACGGCAAACAAAGGCGAGTGGCAGGACAAATTCGCCGACCGGATGCAAAAACCGCAGGCCATCAATCACATCGTCGAACGCCAGGGCAAACCCCTTGATCCCAAAGTCGCCGCCCTCCTCCGCGACCTCGACGGCGATCAAAAGCAGCTCATCGAACGCGCCAACGCCCTGCGCAAAGAACTGAAAAATCTCTACCTCCCCACCGACCACCTCGACGACCTCATCGCCAAACTGAACCAGAACCTCGAGCGACTCCGCGAAGCCCCGAACGCCGAAACCTTCCGCACCCAGCAGGAACTCCTCGACCGTCTCCGCGCCGAAGCCCGCGTCTTCCACCGCGCCGGCATGGGCTTCCAACCCAGCCTCCCCCGCAACCAGCAAGTCCGCGGCCGCATCCTCGACGAACCCGCCACCCCGCCCCTCCCCGCCTACACCCGCGCCGTGAAAGACTACTTCCGCAAACTCGCCTCGCCATGATCCGCCCGCGTAGCCGCCGACGTGAGGAGGCGGACTCCCATCCCGGTAGGGACGCGTTGCCGCGCGTCCCTAACTTTTCCCCGAACCGTCCCCCCACCCGACGCTCGCTTCCAAGCGTTCGGCCCGACCCATCCACCGCTGGTAGGGCGCGTCTGTCCCCAGCGCGCCGCTTCCGCGTCCGCACGTCCCGCGGCGCGCTGCGGACAGACGCGCCCTACCACCCCGTACCGCAGGCGTCCTCGCCGGCGCGTTCGCGGGGCGTCTCGCCCCGAGTACCAACGCGCGGCGAGACGCCGCCCGGACTCGCAGGCGAGGACGCCCGCGCTACCAGTCTTCGGCAAAGTTCGTGCAGTCTGCACCGAGACCTCCGCCTCCCTCTCCTCCGTTCAGAACGGAGGAGAGGGTCGGGGAGAGGAGGCGCTCCGCAAGGCTGGACCGCTCGCAATGGTGAAGCACCCCTCTCCCCGGCCCTCTCCCCGTTCGTGCCTCACGGGGCGAGGGAGGCAGACGCGCTTCTTGTTAGAACGGTCCCGGTACGAGCATACGCAACGATCAATACCCGCGCCCACCGCGCCCCACATCGCACACTCAAAATTCCTTCCCTCCCCTCCTCTCCCCATTTTTCTGTCCCCATTTTTCTGCCTAAGATTTTTCTGTCGCTCCTGTTTCTGCTCCTCCTCGTCTGCCGCGCCCCCGCCGCCGATCTCCCGCGTGAGTTCGAGGTGACGCCCACCATCCTCACCAACCCGCCCCCGTTCCTCACCCAGATCCACGTCCCCGACGCCCTCTGCGCCGCCGTCAACGACACCGCCTCGCTCCTCGTCGTCGGCCACCGATCCACCAGCAACCAGCACCTCGCCGTCTTCCGCCTCGACGCCACCGGCCGCCCCGGCACGAACCCGACGTGGCTCACCCTCCCGAAACCCGCCGTCCTCGCCACCAACGCCAACTATCCCCTCGGCCTCCTCTTTCATCCGCGTCTCCCGCTCCTCTACGTGTGGCAGGACATCAACGGCCCGCCCGCCGACAAACAGGAAAAAAATCCAGCGTTCACCAACTACCTCGAGTTCGATCACCTCCTCATCTACGCGATCAAAAACGGCGCGCTCGAACTGATCGAAACCGCCGCGCACGGCCCCAGCTTCCACGTCGGCCTCCTCGGCGGCACCATCGGCCTCGACCACACCGCGACCACCCTCTTCGTCCCCAACTCTCTCGGCGGCACCTGGGACGAAGCCGGCATCGGCTACTACGCGCTCGACGACCAAGGCCTTCCACAAGACCCCGACCAAGCCACCGTACAAGCCCGCCCGAAAACGAGCGCGCGCCTGCCCCTGCCAATCACCAAAGCCGCCCGCACGCTGGCCGCCGTCCAGCGCAAACGCACCCACCGCTACTATCCCTCCGGCGCGGGCTGGTTCGCCGGCAGCCAGGCCATGGTCATGGGCGGCTACTCCGGCTGCATGGTCGCGGATTTCAATCAAGGCAGCCTGCGCCAGTCGTGGTTCAATCTCCCCGACCACCTCGGCAACTGCTTCATCGCCGGCCACCCGCAGCTCCCCGCGATCTACCTCGCGCTGCAAAACTCGCCGCGCCTCTTCCAAATCGCCCACGCCGACGGCTTCGTCTCGCTCCTCCCGCAAGTCGCCACCGTGACCAACGCGCACTTCCTCGGCACCCCCGTCGTCCTCCCCAAACTCGCGCGCGTCGCCGTCGGCGGCGTGCGCTCCCTCCACCTCTTCGGCCTCCAACCCGACGGCCGCCTCGACGGCCGCGTCGAGCAACTCGCGCTCCCCAGCACCGCCGTCAAAGGCCTCGCCTGGTCGGAAAAACACACCCGCCTCTACGTCGCCGTGGACAAACCGAACTGAATGAGAACCACCGCGAATCCCACCACCCGGGGACCACACGCGCCCTCGCGTGTCGCCGGATGCGCCCTCGCATCCGGCGTCGGGGACCGCACACCGCTCGCAAAATCTCCGCACGCTCCCGTGCCACCCATGTTTGCCGCGAGGGCGCGGAAAACCGCACGCGAGGGCGCGTGCGCTCCCCGGGGACCACACGCGCCCCCGCGTGTCGCCGGATGCGCCCTCGCATCCGGCGTCGGGGGCCGCACTCCGCTCGCAGAATTTCCGCACCCGCCCGTTGCACGCCGGTTTTCCGCGAGGGCGCGGAAAACTGCACCCGAGGGCGGGTGCGCTCCCCACCTGACTTCACCTCTCCATTTCCCCCCGCTCCTCACCGCATTCCTCCTCCTCTGCCTCGCCGCCACCCTCGCCCCCGCCCGCACCATCACCCTCAAACCCGACGCCCTCGACGCCTTCGCCGTCCTCGCCGAAAACCACCCGCGCAACGGCTGGGCCGCGCAACCCATCGACGCCTCCCTCTACCTCTCCAACCCGCCGCTCGCAGCGCCCAACACCAGCTTCATCGTCCGCTACTCCTTCGCTCAACTTCCGCCGGGCCAGCGCATCACCCACGCCGAATGGATCATCCCCGGCGGAGCCGCCGCCGCCGGCACCGTGACCGTCTGGCGTGTCATCGCCGACTGGGGCATCGGCGTGAGCCACCAATTTCGCATGGCGTATCCCAAGCCCCTCCCGTGGTCCGTCCCCGGCGCGCGCGGCAAATCCATCGACCGCGCCACCAAACCCACCGGCACCGGCAAATTCAGCACCGCCTCCCCGCAAGTCACCGTCAACGTCACCCAAGACGTCGAACTCTGGCACACCGGCGCCGCCCCCAATCGCGGCTGGCTCCTCACCTTCGACAGCGCCTCGCTCCTCGTCTCCCCCACCCACGGCGGCCGCAGCCAGTGGCAGCTCCGCATCACGTATGAGCCGGAGTGAGCGGCAGGAGACAGGAGGCAGGAGACAGGAGACAGAAGTCAGAAATCAGGAGTCAGAACAAGCCGCCCGCCATTGTAGCGCAGGTTTCCAAACCTGCTGTGTCGCCGACTTCCAAGTCGGCAGGGTGTCGGCCTCGCCGAACGCGCTGCGGGTTTAGAAACCCGCGATACAGCAGGCTTGGAAGCCTGCGCTACAAAATGAGCATGAAATATCTTGGTTAGAAGTCAGAACTCAGAACACGCCAGCGCCAAAACAGAAATGAAACCCAGCTTCCACCCCAATTTCCCTCCCACCAAAAATCTCCCACCCCGCCCCTCTTTGCGTCTCTTTGCGTTTTTTGCGGCCATCGCCTCCCCGAAAACCCCTCGCGCTCTCCCGCTCCTCGCCCTCCTCCTGTGGCTCCCATCCCCTCCCACCGTCGCCGCCGAAGTTCTCCCCAACGGCATCACCCTCCCCACGCCCTGGCCCCCGCAGCGCACTGCGGCCGACATGCAATCCCTCGCCCCCATGCCCGTCCCCTACCTCACGAACCCACCCGCCGTCATCCCCGTGAACCTCGGCCGCCAGTTGTTCGTGGACGATTTCCTCATCGAATCCACCACCCTCCGCCGCCGCTTTCATCGCCCCGAGTACCACGCGCTTTCCCCCGTCCTCCGACCGGAGAAATCCTGGGAGACCAACAAAACTTCCGCCTTCGCCGCACCCTTCAGCGACGGCGTGTGGTGGGACCCGCAGGACCGCACGTTCAAACTCTGGTACCGCGCCGCCTCCGTGCGCACCTGCCTCGCGCTCTCCCGCGACGGCCTCACCTGGACGCGTCCCGCGCTCGATCTCAACGGCACCAACGTCGTCCACAAATCCAACCGCGACGCCGCCACGGTCTGGCTCGACCACGACGCGACCAACCCCGCCGAGCGCTTCAAACTCTTCGAGGCCCGCACGGCAAAATCGCCCTTCCACCTCGCCCTCCGCGTCTCGCCCGACGGCCGCCACTGGTCCGACGAACTCGCCGTCTCCGGCCCGTCCTGGGATCGCACCACCGTGTTTTGGAATCCCTTCCTCCACGTCTGGGTCGCCAGCGTGCGCGGCCACGACCGCATGATCCCCGACCCCGTCCATCGCCTCCGCAATTATCACGAAGGCAAAACCGCCGCCGCCGCCCTCGCGTGGACGCAACACACCGACCAAGTCGCCCGCGGCAACTACACCCCCGGCGACCTCCAGCCCTGGGTCGCCGCCGACCGCCTTGATCCCCGCCATCCCGACCTGCGCTTCAGCCACCACGAGCCGCAGCTCTACAACCTCGACGTCTTCCCCTACGAAAGCCTGCTAGTCGGTCTCTTCACCATCTGGCAAGGCCCCGACAACGAAACCTGCGCCAAACTCGGCATCCACAAACGCAACGAAGTCCTCGCCGGCTTCACGCGCGACGGCTTCCACTGGGACCGCACCAATCGCGAACGCTTCCTCGCCGTCAGCGACGATCCGAAAGCCTGGAGCGCCGGCAACGTGCAATCCGTCGGCGGCGGCTGCGTCATCGTCGGCGACCAACTGTATTTCTACTGCTCCGGCCGCACCATGCACCCTTCCGACATCGGCGCCACCGGCCTCGCCACCCTGCGCCGCGACGGCTTCGCCTCACTCGACGCTGATGCCACCGGCGGCACCCTCACCACGCGCCCGCTGAAATTTTCCGGCCGCCACCTTTTCGTAAATCTCGCCGCCCCCCACGGCGAACTCCGCGTCGAAGCCCTCGACGCCACCGGCAAACCCATCGCCCCCTTCACCTTGGAAAACTGCCTCCCCCTCACCGCCGACAAAACTTTGCTCGAAGTAAAATGGCGCACTGCCCGGGGTGGCGACAGCTTGTCGCCACTCGACCTCTCCCCCCTCACCACCCAACCCGTGCGCCTCCGCTTCCACCTCCGCAACGGCTCCCTCTACTCCTTCTGGCTCAGCCCCACCACCACCGGTGCCAGCCACGGCTACGTCGCCGCCGGCGGCCCCGGCTACACCAGCAACGTGGACACCGTCGGCACCGCCGCCCTGCGCCCCGCGCCCGCGCCACCGCGTGCCCGCCGCGTACTCTACAACTTCGATGGCGACTCCTGTTTCTCCACGAAAGCCAACGCCCAAGGCCCGGTGCCCGTGACCACCAACGACGTGCTGCGCCTGCTCGAAGAGGTCGCCTTTCCCGGCAGCCAGGTGGACACCGTCCTCGTCTGCATCAACGCGCAGGCCCTTTATTTTCCCACGACTGTCGGCACCCTGCGCGGCACGCTCTCCACGCCCGAGGAACGCGCAAAATGGCCGCCGTCTGAAACCCAACGCTTCGCAAACATGAAGGCCTTCTTCGACGCCGGCGTGGATCCCTACGCGCTCCTGCTCGCCGAAACCAAACGCCGCGGCCGCGAGGCGCTGCTCTCCTTCCGCATGAACGACGATCACGGCAACGACTTTCTCCGCACGCAGTTCGGACAGGATCATCCCGAGTGCCGGCTGGGCAAAGGCGCGCTCGATTTCGGCCGCGCCGAGGTGCGCGACTACACGGTCCGCCTGATCGAGGAAGCCGTGCGCCGCTACGACTGCGACGGCCTCGAACTGGACTTCAACCGCTTCCCCACCTTCTTCCGCGACGGCTCGACCGACGAGCGGATCGCCAAGCTCACCGCGCTCGTCCACCGCGTGCGCACGGTGCTCGATGACCTCGGCCGCGAGCGCGGACGCCCGCTCGTCCTCGTCGTCCGCGTGCCCTCGAATTACGGGCGCACCCCGCCCACGCCCGCGTCCGCCCGACTGCTCGGCTGCGACGTCGCAGCGTGGGTCCGCCACGGCTGGGTGGACTTCGTCACCGTTGCCAAATTTTTCCACACCCGCTTTGATCTCCCGCTCCAGCCGTGGAAAGCCGCCCTCGCCAACGTGCCCGTCTATGGCGGCATCGAGGCCGTGGACCCCACGGGAAAAATGAACACCCCGGCCAGCGTCATGACCGCCGAGAAATACCAACGCGCCGCCCGACACCTCTGGCGCGACGGTGCCGACGGCATCTACCTCTTCAACTTTTTCATCCCGCGCGAAAAAGGCCCCAACGCCTTCGAACCGCCCTTCACCGTCCTGCGCGACCTGGGCCGCAGCGGGAACTAACCGGGATACTTCCCGCCCACTTTGTAGCGCAGACTTCCAAGTCTGCTGTGTCGCGGGTTTCCAAACCCGCGAGCGATCCAACTACCCGCCAGGCCTCGGCTTGTCGCACACCCCCGAAACCCCGCGGCCGCAGCCGATTTAGAAATCGGCGATACAGCAGGTTTGGAAACCTGCGCTACGCGGGCGCAGCGCGCGCCTGCGCTCGCTGGTTTCCAAAGTCGTTGCAAATCCGCGCGCGCACCGGGACGGTTTGCCACCGTGTTCACCAAAGCATCCGCTGCCATTTTCAACGTGATCAACCCGCGCCTAGCCTGGTCCGCCGCTCACACCCGCGCCCTGCGCCACCGGGTATTCGCCGCCCTCTCGAACCCGTCGCGCGCCCGCGTGGCCACATTCCTGACCGCCGCGCTCTGGCTCTTAACCGCATCTCCTCTCGCCGCCAAACTCCCACCCACCGCCAAAACCATCGCCGAAAACAAGGACGTGCTCTTCGACGTGTTCGAGGACAAGGACGGCGAATCCATCGCCACCGCGCGCGCCAAGGTGCAGCTCGCGATCCCGCCCGAAGCCACGAGCATTTTCTTCCAATGGCGCGCCAGCACCGTTTCCGCGTCGCGCCCCAACACGCCGGATTTCAAGGCGACCGAACCCGCGCTCGGCAAGCGCCCTGTCGCCAACGCCGGCTCGGCCACCGACGAACGCAGTTCCTTCGCCGAAATCATCTGGGCCAACCGCGCCATCGAACGCATCAACATCACGCCGTCCGATGCCAACGCCTTCCCCGATGCGTATCTCCAACTGCCGTGGGCGCTGAAGCTCTACACAAGGCCCAACGTGGAGTTCTACCGCGACGACCAGAAAACCAAGGCCCGCGCCATCTGGGAATCCTTCCCCGCCGCCTCGACGCATCTGCTGGCGATGGAACTGCGCCGCGTACCGGACGGCACCGAGCTGTGGGCGGACGGCCGCCTCGTCCGCCAGTGGACCAACCAAACCAGCATCACGCAGCTCTCCCTCAGCGTTCCACGCGGCGGGGCCATCCGCGAAATCCGCTGGACCACCAACGCGCCGTCCCTTTTCCAGGCGCTGTCCGTCGAGTCATTCGCACGCTCGACACCCGCCTTCACGAACGCCCTCCCGTCCCTCGCGCCCGGCGAAACCAACGTCGCCGGCATTCCCCTCCGCATCGCGCCCGCCGGCCAATCACTCGCCGTCGCGGGCCTCGGCCGACTCGCGTGCCCCTCCGACGACCTCGTGAGTTTCTACTGGCGACGCACGGCGTTCGACGGCCTGCCGGAGTCGCGCATCGTGTCCGTACCGCTGGCGGACTACGCCTTCGCCCACGTCCTCTGCGCGGCGGAGGCCGAGGGCGAGCGCACGCCCGCCTTCACGCTGCGGCTCACGCGTTACTCGAACGGCCGCGGCAACGCCCTGGCCGACACGCTCGTGCGCCTGCCCGCCGCGGGCGCGCCCGCGACCGACGATTGCAAACCCGTCGGCACCCTCGCTTACGGCTCCGGTGCGACGCGCCGCACGGTGCCGCTCTGGCTCGTGCGCGTGCCGCTCAAGTCCGGGCTGATCCAGGATTTGCTGCGCGAAGACGAAACCAAATACGGCTTCCGCGGACCCTTTCCCGCGAAGCGTTACCTCGATTTTGAAATCCTCGACCCCGTCGCCGGCGTCGAGGCGAACGACGCCTTTCCGCCCTCGCTCAAGCCCACCGGGCGCACCTACACGCCGAGCGGCCCGCTCAGTTCCGTGGTCATCTGCGGCCTCACGCTCGAGGCCGCGCCCGCCTCGCTCACCGTGCGCAACAGCACAAAAATCGCCGCCGCCTACGCCGCGGAAAAACCGGAACTCCTCGCCAGCGTCGCGGGCGCGCCGGGAAATTATTCCGTCACCTGGGACCTCGCCGACGTGGACGGCCGGCTCGCGCTCACGGGAAAACAATCCGCGACCCTCACCGCCGCCGAACCCACCGCCGTCTTCTCCGTGCCCACCGCCGCGCTCGCCAACGGCTGGTACGCCGTGCGCCTCCGACTCCTCGACGCGACGGGCCGCGAACTCGCCGACAACCGCTCCACGTTCGTCCTGCTCCCGCCCGACACGCGCAAAGCCGGCTTCGAATCGCCGCACGGCACCTGGTGGTTTCACTGGGCACACGGCGGCGCGCCGGACCTCGAACGCGTCGGCCCGCTGTATCAGCGCGCCGGCATGCGCCACGCGAATTTGCCGCCCGTCACCGAGGCGCAGACCAAAGTTCACGACCTCTACTCGTGGTGCGTTTATTGGAAAGGCAGCCTGCTCACCAACGGCACCACCGCCGAGAAAGTCGCCGCCTACGAAGGCTACATCCGCGACACACTCAAGGCGCATCCGAGCGTGAACACCGTGATGTTCTGGCACGAATCCTCGTCCAGCGGCGCGCCGGTGCCCTCTGAATTGTGGGGCCAGAAACCGCCGCCGCTGAAGGCCGACGACGAGAAGGCCTGGACGACGCGCGTGGAAATTCTCACCGGTCTCGCCCGCATGGTGCGCGAGAAATTCCCGACCTTGAAAACGCAGTTCGGCAATTCCGGCGACGGCTGCTCGATGGTCGGCGAACTCTTCCGCCGCGGCTTCCCGCGCGACCTCGTGGACTACGTCGCCGTCGAGGACCTCGGGCAGACCTTCATCCCCGAGCGGCCCATCTCCGGCGGAATGCAATCCGCGTGGCTGCTGCGCCAGACCGCGCGCGTCACCGGCGCGACCAACGCCGCCATCACCGCCTGCTACGAATGGGTCGGACGCCGCGACGCCGCGCTCGGCCTCGGCGGCCAGGCCGAGTGGCTCGTGCGCGACGCGTTGCAGGCGCGCGCCTACGGCTTCCACACGATTCCCCTCGGCCTCATCCACGACGCGGGCAAGGGCTACTACCACACCATCTGGGGCTCGGGCGGCCTGTGCTCGCGCTATCCCTACATGTATCCGAAACCCTCCTACGCCGCGCTCGCCACGCTCACGCGCGTGCTCGACGGCGCCACCTGCGAACGCGTCGTGCCCACCGGCTCGCTCACGCTTTGCGCGCTGGAATTCCGCCGCCCCGCCGACCGCCTCTACGCGCTCTGGTCGCCACGCGGCAAACGCGAAGCCACCTTCACCTTCGCCACCGACACCGAAGCGACCGTCACCGACCTCTACGGTCGAGAGCGCCAGCACCGCGGCCGCGAGATCACCATCGAAGCCGGCGAAGGCGCCTGCTACGTGACCGCTCCCGCCAGGCTCGAACGCATCACCACCGGCCGCTCCTCGTTTCCCGATGAACCCCCGCCCGCCAAAACCCAGGTCGTCGAGCCACTCACCGACCTCGCGCGCGTCGAGCTTTCCCCTGCAAAAGAGCCGCGCCTCGAACGCACCGCCGGCTGGAACCTCCCACACCGCACTCAAGGCGAGTTTGCCCTCCGCACCGTCGAGGACGCCGAGAAAGGCCGCTGTCTCGAAATCGAACTGAAGCCGACGCAACCCGTGTCATGGGACCTCCTGCACGAATACGCGTTCCTGAAATTCCGCGAACCCGTCGTCGCCTCGGGCACGCACACCAGCGTCGGCGTCTGGGTGCGCGGCAACTCCGGCTGGGGCGACGTGATGTGGGAAGTGGCCAACGCGAAAGGCGAGAAATGGCTGACCACCGGCGTGTACTGGGACTGGCCCGGCAAGCTCGCCATCAACTTCGATGGCTGGCATTTCTTGCGGCTCGAACTCGCCGAGAAATGGCGCCCCGGCCTGCGCATCACCGGCCTCGCCCTCACCCTCCCCCGTCGCACCCTGCTCATTACCGACATGGCGCCCGTGTCCGAGACCAAGGTGCGGTTGAAATCTGTGAGCGTATTTTGAACCGAAGCCACGCCGCCGGAGCGCGGGCGGCCGACCCCGGACCGCCTCTGCCGCAAACATTCAGTCGAACCGAATTGTCTGACCACCGAGACGCGAGGAACCCAGAGCGGCGGGGCCGCAACCAAACCGGAGCGCGGCCGTCCCGGCCGCAGCGGCACCAGCGGAGCCGGGACGCTGAGAATTGCTGGCGTCGTCGCAGGTGCGGAGCCGCAGCGGGCGGGGACCGCCCGCGCGCCAAAATCCTCGCAGCGCGCGAGGATTTTGCATGCCACGCTCCCCCCGTCCCAGTTCGTCACCTTCCCATTCCCCTGCCCCAAATTCCCCTGCCAAACTCGGCTGTGTCCCCCGAAGACGGCGGCGCGCGCCGGCCCCCAGCGCATCCGTATCCATTTGCGCCCACCGCACAAAAGCGGCCCGAAAATTCCGCGCGCTGCTCCCGCTTCCCCCGCTGCGACCGCGGACCGGTCGCGCTCTTTGGGCTGCGGCTCCGTCGCCTTGTACTACAACCCTGCAAAATCCTCGCGCGCCCCGAGGATTTCTCCCGGAGCTCGGCTGTGTGCGCGGAGCACCAGCCGCAGCGGGTTGGCCGCACGGGAAGCGTCCGATTTCACCGGGTGCCCACGACGTTTCGGGGCCGCTGCGGCTGGTCCTCGACAGACACAGCCGCGCCCCTTGGGTTGCGACTCGGCCGGTCGATAACAGTCCCCGCTCGTGCGAGTTCGTCTCCTTTCGTGCCTTTCGTGTCTTTCGTGGTTCCACCTGCTTTTTATGGGCTTAACCGCCGCAACCCCGTAGCCTCCCCGCCATGATCTTCAACACCCTTACCCGCCGCCATTTTCTCCGCACCACGGGCGCCGCTCTGGCGCTGCCGCTCGCGGAGTTTCCCGCCCACGCCGCCGGTGTCCCGCAGACGCTCGCAGAACTCTGGGCCGGCTTCGATCCGCGCGCGGAGCCACTGGACATCGAAGTCCTCAAGGCGTGGGAGCAGGAGGGCGTGGTCTGTCGGCTCATCCGTTTTCAGGTCGGCATTTTCAAAGGCGCACCCTCGCGAGTCGCCGCCTTCTACGCGTTTCCGAAAGGCGGCACGAAACTCCCGGCCCTCGTCGAGCTGCACGGCGGCGGACAGTCGGCTTCGCTCAACAGCGTGGTGACGTACGCCAAGCGCGGGTATGCGGGCATTTCGCTCAACTGGGGCGGCAACAAGCTGAACTTCGGCGGCGCGCCGGTGACGTACGACGGGCCGCAAACCGATTGGGGAAAACTCGACGCCACGCATCCGCCGCAGCGGAACAAAGCGAACCACTTCGCCGGCCCGCTCACGCCGGACGCCTACACGCTCGACACCGTGGAATCGCCGCGGAACAGCAACTGGTTTCTCGTGCTCATGGCCGCGCGCCGCGCCATCACCTTTCTGGAACAGCAGCCGGAAGTGGACGCCACGCGCATCGGGGCGCACGGGCACTCCATGGGCGGCAAGCTCACGACCAATCTCGCGGGGATCGACCCGCGAATCAAAGCCGCCGTGCCATCATGCGGCGGCTCGGGCGACCTGGTGGAAAGCGAAGCCGTGGTGCCCGGCGGGAGCAGAACCAAGCGCAACGCCATGGAACTGGCCAGCATCTCCGACAACGCCTATCTCCCGCGCATCACCTGCCCGATCCTCTGGCTGTCGCCGACCAACGACTTCCACGGGCACCTCGACAACATGGCTTGGAATTGGCGTCACCTGCCCGATGCCCGCACGCGCTTCAGCATCGCCCCGCACCTGAACCACCGCCACACCGCCGAGCACGCCCTCACCGAGTATCTGTGGTTCGAGGAGCACCTGAAGGGCGTGCCCTTCAAGATGCCGCAGACGCCGCGGATCGCACTCGAGCTCCAGACCGCCGATGGCGTGCCGCAACTCACCGTCACGCCGGACGACTCGCAGCCCATCCGGCGCGTGGACATCTACTACTCGCTCGATCCGCACGCGCTGACCCGTTTCTGGCGCGATGCAAGGGCCGTGAAGACCGGCGGGCACTGGCAGGCCCAGTGCCCAATCATGAATCTCGCCCAACCGATCTTTGCCTACGCCAATGTGATTTATGAAACCCCCGCGCCCTATCGCACCGGGCCGCAGCCGGCGGGCCGGGAGAACTCGGACACCTTTGCCATCAGCTCCCGGGTGCTCTCCGCCGGCCCCGCGCAATTGCAGGCGGCTAAGGTGAAAGCCACCGATCAACCCACGCGCCTGATCGACGACGGCGCGCGCGGCTGGCACGACTGGTATCTCCTCAACTGGGGTCATCCGCCCTTGTGGACCGCCACGACCCGCAAGCTGAAAGATGCCAAATGGCGCGGCCCCAACGGCGCGACGCTGCACTTTGAAATCAAATGTGAAACCGACAACCAGCTCGTGCTCACCTTCAACAGCAACGCGTGGGGCTCCATGATTCCCGGCAAACCCGCGGTGGACTACACGACTGTCAAACCGCTGAAAGGCTCCCCCGACTGGCAGCCCGTCTCCGTGCAACTGAACGAACTCCTCGCCACCGATCCCAAAATCACGGCCCCGCTCGCCAACTGGCAGACCGTAACCGAATTCAGCCTCAGCCCCAGCGGCACGACGGTGAAAGACGGCCAGAAAATAAAAGTCGATGGCCAGCCGTGGCGTGGTCCGCGCGCCATCCGCAACCTGCGCTGGGAAGGCGGCGAATATGCGCAGCGCACTGCGCCCGACGCCGCGCTACGCCCGGAGGAGTTCCAAAAGAATTTCAACGAAGCCATCAAGAAGTCGCTGGAGCAGGAACGGCTCAACCCGACGCCAAAGTAGTGTTGGATTGGAAACTTCGCAGTGCCATCGCAGCCGCGGGACGCGCCCCCCTTGTAGCGCAGGTTTCCAAACCTGCTGTGTCGCCGACTTCCAAGTCGCCAGGGTGCCGGCCTCGCCGGACGCGCCGCGGGTTTTGAAACCCGCGATACAGCAGGCTTGGAAGCCTGCGCTACAAAGTGAGTGTGAAATACCCGGGGCAGCAACAGCTTTGATCCCCGAACTTTTCTCGCCAAAAAAACAGCCTCCTCGTCCCGGAGGGACGCCGCAGGAAATTAGCCGGGGGCAAGCCCGCGAGAGCGGGCGCGGCGCCCGGTTTCGCCGCCGAACAGGCCATGCCCCAACGGGGCATCGAAGAAGTTTTTGCTGCGTCCGCCCCGCAGGAATTCCCCCAACACTCGCCGCCTCGGGCGCTTTTCTTCGATGCCCCGCTGGGGCACCGGGATCTTTGCGTTCGCTTCCGGGGGCGGCGTCCGCTGCCGCGGACTTGCCCC
Source organism: Akkermansia muciniphila (assembly GCA_945861535.1). Taxonomy (GTDB): domain Bacteria; phylum Verrucomicrobiota; class Verrucomicrobiia; order Limisphaerales; family BJHT01; genus BJHT01. The sequence goes on from CAMAUZ010000059.1 coordinate 30,437, forward strand.
CGGCTAATCTCCTCCGGCGTCCCTCCGGGACTGCAACCACCGCCAATTCCTCCCTTCCCATTCCCCTGCCCCAAATTCCCCTGCCAACTCGGCCCTGCGCACGTGCGGCACCGCCCCACTGCACACGCTCTGCCCACGGAGCGCGGCTGTGTGCGCGGGGCACCAGCCGCAGCAGTTTGGCCGCACTGGTCGCCTCTGATTTCACCGGGTGCCTGCGGGGATTCGGGGCCGCTGCGGCTGGTCCTCGGCGGACACAGCCGCGCTCCTTGGGGGGCGGCTTCGCCGCTCGCTCTTCATCATCCCAATGCGCTCCACCAAGACCGTCCCCCCCACCTCGTTGCCACCACGCCCGCCGGAAAGGCTGGCCACCCGGCGCGGCGGCACCCTATTTTCCCGCCACCTGATTTCAGAACACGGTCAATTCATACGCCACCCATGAAACACACCCTCCTCGCTGTCCTCTCGTTCGTCGCGCTGGCGACGATGTCCACCCACGCCGCCCCGCTGGTCTTCCAAGGCACCGACGGTCCCGGCAACGGCAAACACATCGTCTTCCTCGCCGGCGATCACGAGTATCGCTCGGAAGAGTCGCTGCCCGCGCTCGCGCGGTTGCTGGCGAAGCATCACGGGTTCAAGTGCACCGTGCTGTTCAACATTGACCCGGCCACGGGCGAAATCGTCGCGGGCAACTCGAACATGCCCGGCCTCGAGGCGCTCGCCACGGCGGACCTCGCGGTGGTGTTCCTGCGCTTCCAGGCCTTCCCGGCGGAGCAGATGAAGCACTTCGATGCCTACCTCCAGCGCGGCGGCCCGGTCATCGGCCTGCGCACCGCGACGCACGCCTTCAGCGGGAACAAGGAGCCGTACACCAAATACAATCACAACGCGAAGGAAGCGGGCTACGAGCTCGGCTTCGGCCATCAGGTGCTTGGGCAAACGTGGGTCGGGCACTACGGCCGCAACCACCAGCAGAGCACGCGCATCAGCATCGTGGCGGAGAAGGCGTCGCATCCCATCCTGCGCGGCGTGAAGGACATCTGGGTGCAGGCCGGCGGCTACGTGGGCAAGCCCACCGACGGCGAAATCCTCACGCTGGCCCAGCCGCTCAACGGCATGGCTCCCGATTCACCCGCCGACGCGACGAAGCCGCCGCAGCCCTCCGAGTGGACACGCAGTTACAAAACCGCCGCCGGCAAAACCGCGCGCGTTTTCACCACGCTCTACGGCACCTCCGAAGACATCACGAACGACGGCTATCGCCGCATGATCATGAACAGTTGCTTCTGGGCGCTGGGGTTGGAGGACGCGATCAAGGCTGATCTCAACATCGCGTTTGTCGGCCCCTTCAAGCCGAACACCTTCAACGGCGGCGGTTACGCGCGCGGCATCAAGCCGGAGATGTACGCGGGTTTCGAGAGCCCAATTCCGGCCAACGACAACACCAAGAATCCCAACCCGCCGGCGAAGAAGGGCGAGGGCAAGAAGGCTGAACCAAAGAAAGCCGACAAGAAGCCGTCCGACGCCAAGCCCGCGCCCGCGCCCGCCAAGTCCGACGCGGCGGACCCGACTTGCGGGACCAAGGCGGCCGCGGTGGCTTCGCCTGGCACCGTGGCGACGGGCAAGCCCGCGCGTTTCGTCCGCGTCGAGTTGCCCGGCGACAAGCGGGTACTGACACTCGCCGAAGTCGAGGTTTTCGCCGGCGGCAAGAACGTTGCCCGCACGGGCAAGGCCAGGCAGTCGAGCGAAGGCCCCGGCGCGCCCGAACGCGGCATTGACGGCAACAAGTCGTCCGATTGGGGCAGTGGCGGGCAGACGCACACCGATAACAAAGGCACTGCCAATCCGTGGTGGGAACTCGACCTTGGCGCGGCGCAGGACATTGAGAAGGTCGCCGTGTGGAATCGCAGCGGCTTAGAGAACCGGCTCGACGGCTTCACGCTCACGCTGCTCGACGCGGAACGGAAGGAAGTCTTCCGCGCTGCGGGCATCGCCGCGCCAGAAACACTGGAGATTGATGTGAAGGCCGGCGGCAAGCTGGCGTATCGGGATTACGCCGGCAAACCGGGCCAGCCCGTCGGCAAGGGTGTCACGCTGCTCGCCGCCGCCAAGGGCGACGCGAAGAAGAACGACGGCAAGAAAGCCGCGCCCGCCGGCCCCACGCTCGCCGACGTGCCCGCCGACTACCGCGACCCGCTGCCGTTCAAGTTCACCGCGGGCGACACCGTGGCCATCCTCGGCAATGGCCTGCCCGACCGCATGCAGCACGACGGCTGGTTCGAGACGCTGCTCCAGAGCCAGCTCGGCGAGCAGCAGGTGCGCTTCCGTAACCTGAGCGCGAGCGGCGACCGGCCCAATTCCTACCCGCGCAGCAGCGGCGTGCCGTCCATCACGACTTACCTGCAGCACGTGAAGGCCGACGTGGTCTTCGCGTTCTTCGGCTACAGCGAGTCCTTCGACAACAAGCCGGACGACCACCAGAAGCAGCTCGTGGACTTCGTGCGTCGCACGCGCGGCTCGAAGGCCAACAGCAAGTCCTTCCCGCGCATCGTCCTCTTCAGCCCCATCGCGCACGAGGACACCCGCAATCCGAACGTCCCCGACGGCAAGGCGCACAACGTCCAGCTCGAGGCTTACACGAAGGCCACCGAAGCCGCCGCGAAGGAAGCAGGCGTGGCGTTCGTGGACTTGTTCCATCCGTCGCTTGCGCTGTTCAAGTCCGCCGCCGCGCCACTCACCATCAACGGCATTCACCTCACCGAGGAAGGCAACCGCCAGCTCGCCGAGGTCATCGCCAAGGCGCTGCTCAACAAGTCCGTCAGCGCGTCCGGCTCGATGGAATCACTGCGCACCGCCGTGCTCGACAAGGACACCCACTGGCACGCCCGCTACCGCTCCCGTGACGCCAACGACGTGTTCGGCGGCCGCTCGACGCTTTCCTTTGTGGACGGTCAGAACAACGCGGTGGTCCTCCAGCACGAGTTGGCGATGTTCGACGTTTTGACCGCCAACCGCGACGAGCGCGTCTGGGCGCGCGCGGTCGGCAAGGACAAGAACATTGACGACGGCAACGTGCCCAAGCCGGTGCCGGTGATCTCCAACGTTGGCGGCAAGAGCAAGAGTTCGAACGCGGGCAAGGAAGGCGCGCTCCGCTACATCAGCGGCGAGGAGGGCCTCAAGCACATGGCCGTGGCGAAGGGTTTTGAGGCGAATCTCTTCGCCGACGAGAAGCAATTCCCGCAGCTCATCAACCCCGTGCAGATGCAGGTGGACGCGAAGGGCCGGTTGTGGGCTTCCGTGTGGCCGACCTACCCGATGTGGGAGCCGCTCAAGCCGATGAACGACGCGCTGCTCATTTTCCACGATGACAACAACGACGGCAAAGCCGACCGCGTGACGGAGTTCGCCAAAATTCAAAATCCGCTGGGCTTCGAGTTCTGGGGCGGCGGCGTGCTCGTGACGTGCCCGCCGGAAATCATCTTCCTCAAGGACACCGACGGCGACGACAAGGCCGATGTCCGCATCGTGATGCTGCAAGGCCTCGATTCCTCCGACACGCACCACGGCGCGAACAATCTCATCATGGGACCGGACGGCGGCATCTACTGGCAGAGCGGCGTCTTCATGGTGCACAACCACGAGCATCCGTGGGGGCCGTCGCTCCAGACCGGCGCGAGCGCGATGTATCGCTTCGACCCGCGCCGCTTCACCATCGCCATGCACGCGGGCAACTCGCCGAACCCGCACGGGATTTCGTTCGATGGCTGGGGCTATCACTTCGCCACCGACGGCACCGGCGGACGGGCGTATCAGGTGCGGCCCGACGCGAAGGGCTTCAAGATGGCTGAGTTGCTGAAGAAGGAGGTTCGCCCCGTGACCGCGAACGAAGTCGTCTCCAGCACGCACTTTCCCGAGTCGATGCAGGGCGACTTCCTCATCTGCAACGTCATCGGTTTCCTTGGCATCAAGCACTACCACCTCACGCGCAATCCCGAGACCGGCGCGGTCTGGGGCGAACCGGCCGGCGACGAGCTGACCGTGACGAAGGAAAACGCCGACGGCACCAAGACCGAGGACAAGTCGCGCGGCTTCCTCATGAGCGGCGACAAGAACTTCCGTCCGTCCGACGCCATCTTCGGCTCCGACGGCGCGCTCTACGTCGCCGACTGGCACAACGTCATCATCGGCCACATGCAGCACAACGTCCGCGACCCGAACCGTGACCACCAACACGGCCGCATCTACCGCGTCACGGCGAAGGGCCGCCCGCTGCAACAGCCCGTGGCCATCGCGGGCCAGCCCATTCCCGCCCTGCTCGAAAACTTGAAGAACCCCGCCGACAGCGTGCGCCATCGCACCCGCGTGGAGTTGAGCGGGCGCGACACCAAGGAAGTCATCGCCGCCACGCAAAGCTGGCTGAAGCAGTTCGACCCGACGAAGGCCGAGCACGCGCATCACTTGCTCGAAGCCCTGTGGCTCCACCAGCAGCACAACGTGCAGAACGCCGCGTTGCTGGACCAGGTGCTGAAGTCCCCCGAGCCGCACGCTCGCATTGCGGCGAACACCGTGAAGCACCTGTGGTTCAACGTGGAGGCCTCCACGCGCGGCGGCGTCATCGCCGGCCTTGCCGAAGTCGCCGCGCAGAAGTCCGGCATCCTGTCCGACACGCCGACGCTCACGACCATCCGCATCGCGACCATCCCCGAGCGCATGATGTATGACGTGAAGCAGCTCGCGGTGAAGCCCGGCAAGAAAATCAAGCTGACCTTTGCCAACCCCGACTTCATGCCGCACAACATGCTGCTGGTGAAACCCGGCAAGGCTGACGAAATCGGTCTCAAGGCAATGGCCCTCGGCGCGAAAGGTTTCGATGTCGGCTTCGTCCCCGAAAGCCCCGACATCCTTTGGGCCAGCAAGCTCCTCGACCACGGCAAGGAACAGGTCATCGAGTTTACCGCGCCACAGACCGAAGGCGCCTATCCCTACGTCTGCACGTTTCCCGGCCACCACCTCATCATGCGCGGCACGCTCATCGTAGCGAACAACCCGGCCGAGTTCCTCGCGAAGAATCCCGAGACCGCACCGAAAATGACCGAGTGGAAGCTCGCCGACTTCGCCGACGATCTGAAGCGGGTCGGCACGCACCGAAACTTCGCGCGCGGCCAGCAGCAGTTCACCGCGCTCGCCTGCGCCCAATGCCACCAACTCGGCAAGGAAGGCGTCGCCTTCGGCCCGAGCCTCAGCGACGTGGTGAAGAAATACAAAGGCGACGCCAAGCTCGTGTTGCAGGAAATCCTCGAACCCTCGAAGACCATCGAAGACAAGTATCGCAACGTGACGCTGGAGCTGGGAGACGAGAATTCCCTCAGCGGCCTCATCCTTGCCGAAGATGCCGCCAGTGTGACCATCCAGACCGGCCCGGCGGCGAACCAAATCCAGAAGGTCGCCAAGTCCGCCATCAAGTCACGCAAAGCCTCCGCGCTCTCGCTGATGCCTGCCGGCCTGGTCAACTCGCTGGATAAGGAGCAAATCCTCGACCTCCTAGCCTACTTGCTGGCCGGCGGCAGCCCCGACCACGCCGCGTTCAAGCACGTCCACTGACGCGGAATAATCGAGGCTCCGATTTCCAGAAGCTCCGGGCCTGCCACCAGCGGCTCGTGCTCCTTGAACCCTCGTGGCACGTTGTCATCCGCAGCACGGACAAGCCCCGAAAGCTACTGAACCGTTTCAGGGGCCGTCCCCTGGCACGGCGGCAAAGGCGAGCCAGCGCAGGAAGCCTCCCGCACCATGCCCACCGCTGACCGCGCGGCGCTGGTGAAGTTCCTGAAATCGCTGTGCCGTGCGAAGCCGGTGGCGCTTGCCGGTGCGGCATGGAAAAACGCTGTTGCGGGGCGGCACGGTCCTATACGATTTGGCCCAATGTCCGCTGAAACTGAAACACCCTCGGTCCCGTTCCCACGGGGCGCGGAGTGGGTGCGTGCGGATTTCCATCTGCACACCATCGCGGAGCGAGACCCGAGCCGGACTTTTCCAAAGGAGTTTCCTGGAGCGACGCAGCGGCGGGAGTGCGCCGAGGCGTGGGTTGAGAAGCTGGCCGCAGCGGGGGTTCGCGTCGCTGTGGTAACGAATCACAACATGTTCGACGCCGAGGACTATCGGCACCACGCGAAGCTGGCAGCCAAGCAGGACATTCTGGTTCTGCCGGGCGTGGAGTTGAACGTGTTTTCCGGGAGCGGGGTCCACACGCTCCTGGTGTTTCATCCGGATTGGGCGCGCAAGGAGGAGGGCGGGACTTCGATTGAGCGCTTTCTGAGCGGGCAATTTCCCGCCGTCCCCGAGGTTGGAACCCGGACCCAAGATGCACTTGGACCGTGTCTGGCCAAGCTCGAGCAGTTTGCAAAGGAGTATTTTGTCGTCTTCGCGCACGTTCAGTCGAGCAACGGGCTGATGAGTGAGTTGGAGGGAAATGCGCTGGCGGAGACCATCCAGCAATGCGGCAGGCTTTGGTCACAACGGGTGCTTGGGTTGCAGCGGGTCGAGGATGTGGAGGCACTCAGACGACGCTGGCCGAAGGAAGTGACCTTGCCGGCTTTGGTGGAGGGTTCTGACCCGATGGGCATGGCGGATGTGGCCCGGGAACCCGCCTGCTTCCTGAAAATTGGCGAGCTGTCGTTCGATGCGGTGCGCTTCGCGCTCCACGACCATGTGGAACGTGTGCGGTCCAAAGTTCCGCCGTCCGGTCGCGGTCCCCGGCTCGCGAGTATCCGCTTTGCGGGGGGCGCATTGCATGGAGTGCAGTTCTCGTTTTCGCCGGAGATGACCTCGCTCATCGGTTCGCGCGGCAGCGGCAAGTCGGCCGTCATCGAATGCCTCCGCTACGGTCTCGACCTGCCGGTGGGCGAGGACGACCGCTACAAGAACAAACTGGTGGAGGTCATGCTCGCCAATGGCGGAGAGCTGACCATCACCGGCACGAACATTCACGGGCAGGCCGTGGACATCCGACGGCCGTTGGGCTTCAACCCGAAGGTGTATCTGGAGGGCAAGGAGACGAAACTTCGCCCGCAGGATGTCTTTCCCGATGTGCTCTATTTCGGCCAGAAGGACCTCGGGCATCGGGGCGAAGAGGGCGATGCGGAATTCTTCGGGAAACTTTTCGGCCCGGCCAGCCCGGAGGAGCGCGCGGAGGAGGAACGTCGCCGCACCTTGGTGCAGCAGGCCGTGCAGGAACATGTCTCCGTGCTGCGGGCGCGGGAGAAGGACGACGAGTTTGCGCTGGAAGAGGAGCGGTTGAAGCACGAGCTGTTGCTGTATCACGAACGGGGGGTCGAACAGCGCTTGCAGGCGCTGACTTCGTTTGACACGGACAAGCGCAGCTTGACGGACTTCACCGAACGACTGCGCGCATTCCGGGAAGAATTGGGGCTGCCGCTGCCGGGCTGGCAGGACTTGCAGGCCGAGTTTCCTCGTCTCCAGAGCGAAGTTTTCACCGTCATCAACGAACGCCTGGGTGCGCTCTCGTCGGAGCTGGGTGCTCTGGCGCGCGACAGCGCCGCCCTGCTGCAACGGGTGGATGCTTTGCTTGGCAAGCTGGACGGCGAATTGCAGGCCATCGCGGACAAGGAGCGGGAGTTGCAGGAGCAGTTCGCCGCCCTGCAGCGGGAAATCAACGCGCCCGACCTCGACCTCCAGCAATACCGCCAAAAGCGGTCGCGCTTCGAGCAGCTCGGCAAGCTCCGTCAGGCTGCCAGCAATCGCACCGTCGCCTCGCGGCAAGCGCTCGACCGGGCCATCAGTGCCGCGCGGAGCCTGCATGAGCTCTGGCGCACGCAGCACCACCGCGAACTGAGTTCACTGGAAGAACGCCGCCCGACGATCCCGGAATCGCTGACGCTCCGCAGCGAATTCGAGGCCGACCGGGAGGCGTTCAAGAACTTTCTCAAGGCGAAGCTGAAGGGCACCGGCTTTCGCGAGACTTCCTACGACCGGGTGGTCGAGGAATTCCGCAACGGACTGGTCCTGCATGAACAACGGGCGAAAATCGCCCCCGTGCTTGGGGCCAGTGCGGATGTGCAGAAGCTCGAGCAAGCGTTGGCGGCTCATCTGGCCGACTTCCTCACGTTCCGTGTGCCAGCGCGGCAGGAAATCCTGTTCGATGGCACCCCCATTCAGACGCTTTCCCTCGGCAAACGGGCGACCGCCTTGCTCACGCTCGTGATGTCGCTCGAGAGCCATCCCATCATCCTCCTTGACCAGCCCGAGGACGACTTGGACAACGAAACCATCTTCAAGCAGGTCGTCGCCCCGCTCCTCCGGCGGAAAGCGGACCGCCAGTTCATCATTGCGACGCACAACCCGAACATTCCCGTGCTCGGCGACGCGGAACTGGTGCATGCCTGCCACGAAGAGGCCAAGGGCACCTACCGGCAGGCCTCCGGCAGCATTGATTCCCAGCCCACGCGGGACAGCATCGTGAAAATCATGGAGGGCGGCGAACTGGCCTTCCAGCAACGTCAGAAAATCTACCGGCAATGGACGAACTCTCCCTGCGCGAAGAACTCCTGAAAGGCGAGGACAGCACCCGTCAATTCAAGCGCGAGCTGCCCAGCGCTGCGGCCTTTGCCGCCGAGGCGGTGGCGTTCCTCAACTCCAGCGGCGGGCGCATCTTCGTCGGGGTTGATGACGATGGCAGCATCCGCGGCGTCCCGGCGGAAAGGCGGGATGCCCAGACCCAATTGATTGCGAACGCCTGCACGCACAACCTCACGCCGCCCAGCGGGGTGCTCACGGAGAACGTCGCGACCAGCGACGGGCTGGTCATCGTCGTGACGGTGCCCGAGGGAGCCGACAAGCCGTATCAAACTGCGGACGGCTCGTTCTACGTGAAGCGCGGAGCCGACAAGCGGCGCGTCAGCAACCGCTCGGAGCTGCAGCGGATGTTTCAGGCGGCGCACGCGGTCTATGCCGAGGCCCGCCCGAGAGCAGGCAGTTCCACCGCCGACCTCGACACGGCCGCCTTCGCCAGTTTCTACCGGACCAAATACGGCGGCGAACCGCCGGGCGACGAACCCTCCCTGCTGCGGGAACTCAACGCCTCCCGGCTGGCAAGGCAGGCATTGCTCACCCTCGCGGGCTTGCTGCTCTTCGGCCACCAGCCGCAAAAGCTGCTGCCTGAATTCACGGTCAAAGCCGTGTGGTTCGTGGGCAACGACCGCAGCGCCACCGCCTACCGGGATAGTCGGCGATTCGAAGGCAACCTTGCCGCGCTCTACGAGCAGTCCATGGCCTTTCTGCGTCGGTGGAACGGCCGGGTTGCCACCAGCGGCTCTTTTAACACGCCGGCCCAGGCGGAGATTCCCGACATCGTCTTCGAGGAGCTTGTCACCAACGCGCTCGTCCATCGGGACTACTTCATCGCTGACAGCGTGAAGCTCTTCATCTTCGACGACCGTATCGAAATCAGGAGTCCCGGCCGCCTGCCCAACAGCCTCACGGTGGAAGAAATGCTGCGCGGCATCCGCCGTGACCGCAACCCGGTCATCCAGAGCTTTGCTTACGACGTTCTGAATTATCGCGGACTGGGCAGCGGCATCTTGCGGGCGTTGAAGGCCAAACCCGACCTCTCATTTGCGGAGGAGAGCGGTGAGGAACTGGTTGCGACCATCCCCATCGCTTGAAGCGAGCGTTGGAGCCGGCAGGCACGCTTATTCCGCTCGTGCATGGGGCCTGCGACAGAAGGCGACGCAATGTCACGAACTCAGCACGGAATGCGTCGCCCTCGCCCCTGACCTTCCAACGGCAGCGAGGAAAAATATCGCAACGTGACGTTCAATCTCAGCGACAAGAACACCCACGCCGGCCTGCTCAGCGCGCTGGACGAAGAGCAAATCCTCGCTCCCCCCCGCCCACCTCCTCGCGAGTGGCAGCCCCGACCACCCGGCTTTCCAGCACGTCCATTGACGCATCATCATCCCAAATCCGGCTCTGGCATTTTCGTCATCGCTGCGCTGTATTGCTCCGTGCCCAATTCAAAACTTGGTTCCGCTGCCACGACATTCCATGAACTCGTTCCGCCACCGCGCCGATGAAGCCACGCGCCGGCGCTTCATCGCCCGCGCGGCGCGCTCGCTCCTCGGCGTCGGGCTCCTGCCGCAGTTCTTTTCCCGCGACGCGCTGGCGGCTGACCCGGCGAAGCCAGGTCGCGCGAAGAACGTGATCTACCTCTACATGGATGGCGGCATGAGCCACGTGGACACCTGGGACCCGAAAGCCGGCGCGGTGATGGGGCCGACCAAGGCCATCAGAACCAGCGCGGACGGCGTGCTGCTCGGCGAGTATCTGCCGCGCACGGCGCAGCAGATGCACCACGGCACGGTCGTGCGCTCGCTCACCTCCACGCAGGGCGCGCATGAGCAGGGGAATTACTTCATGCACACCAGCTACCAGTTGCGCGGGACGATCAACCACCCGGCGCTGGGCGCGTGGCTGGCGCATTTCCGCGGCGCGGGCAATCCGACGCTTCCGGGTTCCGTGTATGTCGGCAACGCGAGCCGGCATCCGGGCGCGGGATTTTTTTCGCCAGAACTTTCCCCGCTCTTCGTGAACAACCCGGAAAACGGGCTGAAGGACATCGAACTACAAAAGGGCCTGACAAAGAATTCGCACGCTGCGCGCATGAAGCTCGCGGGCGAGCTGGACGCGGAATTCATCCGCGCCTTCGGCAAGCAGCGCAACGTCGCCGCCCACACGGGCGCTTACGATGGCGCGTATCGCATGATGGCCAGCGCGGACATCGCGGCCTTCGATCTCACGCAGGAGAAGGCGGAGTTGCGCGAGGCCTATGGGCGGGACGCATTCGGGCAGGGCTGCCTGCTCGCGCGGCGGCTGGTCGAGCGCGGCGTGCGTTTCGTGGAGGTGAGCCTGCACGGCTGGGACACGCACTCGAACAACTTCACCGCCACGCCCGACCTGTGCGACAAGCTCGACCACGGCCTCGCCACGCTCGTGAGCGATCTGCACGGGCGCGGCATGCTGCGCGACACCTTGGTCGTGGTGGCCACCGAATTCGGTCGCTCGCCGAAGATCAACCAGTCGCTTGGTCGCGACCATTATCCGAAGGCATTTTCCGCCGCGCTTTTCGGCGGCGGCGTGAAGGGCGGGACCGTGTATGGCGCGACGAATCACTCCGCCGAAATCGTGACCGACCAGGAGATCACCATCCCGGACTTCAACGCGACCATCGGCCACGCGCTGGGCCTGCCGCTGGAGGAAGTCGTCGTCGCGCCCAACGGTCGGCCCTTCAAGCTCGCGGACAAAGGCAAGCCGGTGACGGCGGTGTTTGCCTGAGTCTCATGCACACGCTCCGACGAATTCGCACGCCATGAAAATGCTCCGTCTTCTTCTCGTCTCGCTTTGCCTCGCGGCTTTTCCCTTACACGCCCGCGCCGCGCTCACGCTCGAGCAGACGCAAAAGGCCGCCACGGGGATCGACTCCCTCCTCGCCGCGCACTGGAAGACCTCCGGCGTCACGCCCAACGCGTCCATCAGCGACGAGACCTTCGTGCGCCGTATCTATCTGGACCTCGCGGGGCGCATTCCGACCGCAGCAGAGGCACGCGCTTTTCTCTACTCGAAGCAGTCGGACAAGCGCGCGGCGTTGATCTACGACCTGCTCGGTCGCGAGAGCTACGTGTCGCATTTCTACAACTTCTGGGCGGACATCCTGCGGCTGAAGTCGCACTTCGTGAACACAGCGAACGTCGTGCCCGCCGCCTACGCGAAGTTCATCAAGGAGAGCCTCCGCAGCAACAAGCCCTACGACCAGTTCGTGCGCGAGCTGCTCTCGGCGCGCGGCTACGCATGGGACAACGGCGCGGTCGGCTACTACGGCCGCGACCCGGAGATGCCCCTCGACAACATGGCGCTCACCACGCGCATTTTCCTCGGCACGCGCATCGAGTGCGCGCAGTGCCACGACCATCCCTTCGACAAGTGGAAGCAGACGGAGTTCTACCACCTCGCGGCTTACACCTATGGCAACAAACTGGTGCATGAGGCGTTCAGCGGCGCGCGCGACGCCATTCGCGCCCGTCAGGATGCGATCAACAATGATTTCAAAAAGGAAAAGGCCGCGTCCACCGATGGCGGCAAGGCGGCGGAAAAGCGCAAGCAGGAGCGGCTCGACGCCATGGAGTATCGGAAAGTCGTCGGCATCATCAAAGGCCCGGTCGGCCAGCTCTTCAGCCCCATCGGCCTCGAACGCAAGGCCGACGCCGTGCTCAAACTGCCGTTCGATTTCCACCAGGACGACGGCAAGCCCGGCGACGTGATGCGGCCCCGGCCCATCTTCGGCACCGTGCCGGAATTGCAGTCCGCCGACGATTCCGCCGCAGCCTTCGCGCGCTGGGTGAAATCACCCGAAAACCCCCGCTTCACCCGCGTCATCGTAAACCGCCTTTGGCGAAAGCTCTTCGGCGTCGCGCTCACCGAGCCGCTCGATGATCTGCGCGACGGCGCAAACGCAATGGTGCCCGCCATCGAGCAGCACCTGACGAAGCTTCTCATCGAGCAGCGCTACGATTTGAAAGCGTTTCTCGCCGTCGTGGCGAACACGCGCGCCTACCAGTCCGCCGTTACGCCCGGCGAGTTCAACCGCGGCGAGGAGACCTATCACTTCACCGGCCCGCTGCTCCGCCGGATGACCGCCGAGCAGATTTGGGATTCCATGGTTGCACTGGCGAACCACGAACCCGACGCCCGCGACCTCGCCCGCGAGGGCCGCGACGACCGCCGCATCGCCGTCTCGCACATGGCCTGCGACGCCTACCTGAACTTCGCCGGCACCCAGCTCGTGGACATGGCCTACGCGCGCTTGCAGGCGGAACTGGACCTGCAAAAGCGCGACGCTGCCGTGAAGGAAGCCCTCATCGTCGCCAAGCGCGCCGGCGACAAACAGAAGGAACTCGAATTGCGCCGCAAGGAAGGCGCCCTCGACCGCGAGCGCGGCGAGACCTTCGTGAAGGATTTCATCCTGCCCATCCTCACGAACCTCGCGCAGAAAAAAGCCGGACCGGACGCGAAAGTCACCGTGGACGAAACCTATAAGATGAACCCCAACCCGCGCGTGCTGCCGACCGAGACCTGGAAGCGCCTGCACGTCCCCGGCTACGGGCCCGCGCCCAAGACCGCCGCGCAACTCGCAGCCGAAGCGCAGGCGGAAAAAGCGCGCCTCGTCACGCTGGCCTTGAGGCTCGGCTATACCGAGAAGGATTGCACCGGGTTCGTTGCCTACTGCGAGAGAACCGCCGCCGAATGGCGACGCGCCTCCGAACTCGACAGCCCCGCGCCGCGCGGTCATTTCCTGCGCACCATGGGCCAGAGCGACCGCGACTTCGTCGAGAAGGCGAACCCGAACGCCGGCATCCCGCAGGCGCTGGCGCTGATGAACGGTGAACTCCTATCCCCGCGCGGCCTCCTCTCGCCCTACTCGCCCCTGCTGCACGGCGTCGATCGCGCAGCCGACAAAGTGGACGCTGTCTTCCTCGCGCTTCTCTCGCGCGCGCCCACCACAGCGGAGCGCACCCGCCTCGCCAACACCGCCCTGACCGATCTCATCCACGGGATGCTGAACACGAAGCAGTTTCTTTTCATCCAGTGAATCATCCCCGCTATGCAGGTTTGCCCCGCCGTCTGCCGACTGGTGAGTATCGCGCAGGCTTGAGCCGGGCAAACCGCCATCTCACGCTCTCCTGAAATTATGACACGACCGCGCCTCACCCCGCTCATGCTTCTGTCCGCAGTGTTCAGTGTCGCCGGTTCGATCCTCGCGGCCACCTACGACCCGAACGTCCTGCCCAAGGGCCACGAATACTTCGAACTGCGCGACGGCATCGCGAACGCGCAACTGAAGTTCGAGCGCGAGAAGACGGGGCGCATCGCCTTTCTCGGCGGCTCCATCACCGCCGGCGGCGGCTGGCGGGATCACACGATGAAATACTTCCAGGCGAAGTTCCCGCAGACGAAGTTCGAGTTCATCGGGGCGGGCATCAGCTCGATGGGCTCGGTGCCGCATTCGTTCCGGCTCGAGCGCGATGTGTTGTCGAAGGGGCCGGTGGACCTGCTCTTCGTCGAGGCAGCGGTGAATGACACCTCCAACATCCCGGACCAGCCCGACCAGATGCTCCGCGGCATGGAGGGCGTGGTGCGCCACGCGCGCGCGGCGAATCCGCTGACGGACATCATTCATCTGCACTTCGTCATGCCGCCGCACATGGACGACTACAACCAAGGCCGCGTGCCCACATCCATCGCCCAGCACGAAAAGGTCGCCGTCGCTTATGGCAATCCGTCGCTGAATCTCGCCCGCGAAGTCACCGACCGCATCAACGCGGGTGAGTTCACTTGGGAGAAGGATTTCAAGGGCCTGCATCCGTCGGCCTTCGGTCATCAGCTCTACGCGAACAGCATCGCGCGGATGTTGAATGCAGCCTTCGCCAAGCCGGCAGCCACCACTGCCAAACCCCACGCCTTGCCCGCGCTCGTGGATGCCCGCAGCTACGTTCGCGGACGGCTCGGCAACATCGCGCAGGCGCGTATCGTGAAGGGCTTCACCTTGGAGCCCGCGTGGAAGCCGACGGACAAGAAGGGCACGCGCGAGGGTTTTGTCGCGGTGCCCGCGCTGGTCGGCACGGAGCCGGGCGCGGAGTTTGAGTTTAGCTTCACCGGCACGGGCGCGGGGCTGTTCATCGCCTCCGGGCCGGACGCTGGCCGCATCGAGCACAGCGTGGACGGCGGAGCCTGGCGCGCCACGGACACCTTCACGCACTGGAGCGCCGGGCTGCATCTGCCGTGGGCCGTGATCCTCGATGACGGACTGAAGGACGGTCCGCACACGGTGAAGGTCCGCATCGCCGCCGGCCACGACGCCAAAGGCACGGGCACCGCGCTGCGCGTATTCCATCTGCTGCTCAACTGACTTCCACCCAAGGCCCCCGTGCTCCGGTTAATCCTCACCCTGCTGCTCGCGACATCCCCCGCCGCTCTGCGCGCTGCCGATGCGGCCTGGCTGCGCGAGAAGGGCACGCTGATTTTCCACGACGCTTTCGAGCGCGAGGAGGATGGCAATCTCGCCAAGGCCATCGGCAAAGGCTGGAACAGCGCGACCGCCGACCGCGTGCCGCACATCAAGATGGCCGACCTCGATGGCGGCATTCTCAAAATCAACAGTGCGTCGAAAGAGGCGGGGCACGCCGCACACATTCACCACGAGGCCGGTTTTACGGACGGCGGTGCGGTTGTGCGCTTCAAGTTTCCGGGCTTGAACAAGGGCGAATCGCTCCAACTCGGCTTCGTGGACCGCGAGACCAAAGGTGTTCACGCCGGACATCTCGGCTACGGCATTCTCTCGCCGTCGAGCGTCACGCTGATTGACCACAAGACCGGCATTATGAACTTGGAGAACCGCAAGCGCCGCGATGACGCCGTCGCCCGAAAGGAGAAGCTGCCGGCGGACCTCGAGGCGCTCCTGAAGTCGAAACACACCACCGTGCCGTGGAAGTCCGACACCGAATGGCACGAGCTCATCCTTGTGACCGAAGGCGACGAGATGCGCTTGAGTCTGGATGGCAAACTCGTGGCGAAGCATCGCTCCGAAGGCTTCGCGCACCCGATGAAACGATGGTTCAGTTTCCTCGTTCCGAACACGGTGTGGATTGACGACGTGAAGATTTGGAAAGTCCGCTGACCTGCCAGGCCCCAGCCAAACTGCCGACCTATGATGCCCTCCTTGCTAAGCCGTCTCTTGATCCAATGCGCGATAGTGGGCTTCGGTTGCTCGCTGCTCGCCATGCCCGCTTGTGCCGCCATCCCTTTCGCCAAGAACGACACGATTCTCTTCTACGGCAACTCGATGGTGGAGCGGTTGCTGGAGTCCGGGCATCTGGAGGCGCAGATGCAGCTCGCCCATCCGGAGAAGAATCTCCGCCTGCGCAGCCTCGCTTGGACCGGCGATGAAGTCGGCCACCGGCTCCGCGCCGAGGGGTATGTCGAGCACTTGAAGACGTTGCTGGCGAAGTGGCCGGCGAATGTCGTCGTGCTCGGCTACGGCATGAATGAGTCCTTCGGCGGCCCGGCGGGGCTGGCCGCGTTTCGGGCGCAGTTCGAGGCGCATTTGCGGGAGGTCGGTCGGCTGCATCCCAACGCCAAGCTCGTGCTGCTCTCGCCCATCGCGGTTCCCAACGACGGGCCGCGCAATGCCGAAGTCGCCGCTTATTCCGCAGTGATTGCGGATTTGGCGAAAGCCCGCGGCGCGCTGTTCGTGGAGCTGTTCACGGCCAGTCAGGCGGCGCACGCCAAGAGTCCGGTTCCGCTCGTGAGCCAGGGCATTCACCTCACCGACGCGGGCAATCGCGAAATGGGCAACGCCATCGCGCGTGCTTTGCTGGGGGAGGCGGCGGTGGCTCGCGTGCCCACCTGGCGCGTGGAGGATGTGGCCTTGGCCGCCGCGCAGAAGGCCCGCGCCGTCGCCGACCTCGTGCGGCCGAAAAACGGCGTGGTCTATTACGGCGTGCGCAAACGGCCCGAGGAATACGCCGCCGAGATGCCGCGTTATCACCAGCTCATCGAGCAGGCAGAGCGGATTTTGCACGAATTGGTTAGCAAGCCGTCCGGGCACTTCGCCGACTTTCCCGCGCCTTCCCTGCCGCCGATGCCGGAGGGCAAGAGCAAAACCGACCGCTTCGGTGGCGGCGTGGTGAAATCCCCGGCGGAGCAGCAGAAGGATTTGAAAGTCGCCGATGGCTACACGCTCAACCTCTTCGCGTCGGAGGCGGAGTTCCCCGATTTGAAAAGCCCGGTGCAGATGGCCTTCGACGCGCGCGGTCGCCTGTGGGTCGTGACGATGCCGTCCTTCCCCCACACCGTCCCCGGTGCGCCGCCCCGGGACAAGATTCTGATTCTCGAAGACACCAACCGCGACGGGAAGGCGGACAAGAGCACGGTGTTTGCAGACGGCTTTGACGCGCTGGACGGCGTCGCCTTCCACGAGCGCGGCGTCATCGTCTCCGCGCAGCCGCGGCTGCTGCTGCTCACGGACCGCGATGGCGATGGCCGGGCGGATGCCCAGACCGAGCTCCTGCGCGGCGTGGACGTGACCGACTCGCATCACGGCGGCATGGTCGCGAGCGACCCGCTGGGCCATGTGATTTTTTGCGATGGCGTGTTTCACCGGTCACAATTCGAGACGCCGTTCGGCGTGGTGCGCGGCGTTGATTCCACCACGTATCGCCTGGAGCCCGGCACCGGTCGCATCACCGCCGAGTGGCAAAGCATGACGCCCAACCCGTGGAAAGTTTCCTTCGACCGCTACGGCAACATTTTCCAACGCTACGGTGGCGGCCATGTGCTCGATGGGTTGCCGCTCACCTGGACGCCGCTAGGGGCCTATCATCCTTACGGCCACGGCACGGTGGTGAACTACGGGAAAGGCTCCGCGCTCAGTGTCATTTCGAGTCCGAACTTCCCGGCCGAGTATCAGCAAGGCATCGCGTCCGCCACGCTGCTGGGCAACTACTTCGTCTCGCTCTCGAAGCCCAACGCCACCGCCGGGCCCATTGTCGGCACGGACCGGCTTGATGTGCTCAGTTCCACCAACGCCGCGTTCCGGCCGGTGGACTGCGAGTTTGGCTTCGATGGGGCGCTCTACATCTCCGACTTCTCCAGCCGCATCATCGGTCACGCACAGCATCCGATGCGCGACCCGCAATGGAACCACGAGAAGGGCCGCATCTGGCGCGTGGTTTACAACGGGAAGCCGGTCGTCACGGACTGGCCGAACATCGAAGGCGCAAGCGTGCCGCAACTGCTAGCGCTGCTTACCCATCCGCAAGACATCGTGCGCCATCACGCGCGCATCCGCTTGCGCGGACTCGGTAGCGAAGTCGTCCCCGCGCTGGACGCCTGGCTGGCCGCGCTGAATCGTGCCCAGCCCTCGTTCGCCCCGTCCGCGCTCGAAGCCCTGTGGGTCCTGCACGCCCGGGGCGAGGTTCGCCCGTCCGTCCTTGGCGAACTGCTGCGCGCCACGGACCCACTGCTGCGCGCCGCCGCCGTGCAGCTCATCCGCTTTCAATCTGAGCGATTGCCCGACGCGCTCAACTGGCTCACCGCCGCCGCACAAGACACGCACCCGCGCGTGCGCATGGCCGTCATCAGCGTCGTCGCGCACCTGCGACAGCGGCAGCCGCAGTTGGAATCGGCCCTTGCCCGGCGCAAGCCCGCCGAGCCGCCGGTGCAGCAGATGCTCGCCGATTTGAAACTGGGGTCCAAACCCGTCCGGGGCCGCTCAATTCCCGTGCTGGAGGTTTCCCCCGAAACGAAAGTGAGCCAGTGGCTCTCCCTCGGCGAAAGCAGCGCCCCCGAGCCCAGCCCAGCTCCGAGCACCGCCGCTCAAAAGAAAGGCAAGGCTGCTCCGCTCAAAACGTTGACCTACCGCACCTTCCTCGAAGCCGATACCAGCCAGACCGCGCTGTTGAGCGTCAGGCACGGCTACCTCGACATCTCGGCCAACGGCGTGCAACTCCTCACCGCCGACAGCCAGTGGAGCTCCGAGCAGCAAGTGCAAGTCGAGTTGCAGCGCGGGCTCAACAGCATCGAAATCGCCTTCCGCCGGGCCAAACCTGCGATGCCGCCGGTATTCCTCTACGACTTGCTCGGCCAACCACTCAGCGGCGCACGCCTCGCCACCACTGCCGCCGGTTTGAAGACTTTCGCCGCTGCGTGGGACCTGGCCCACGCTGCCGACGCCAACTCGCTCCGCGTGCAAGCCGTGCCGAACCTCATGCAGTTCGCGCCGCGCCAGCTCCACGCCAAGCCCGGTGCGCAGGTCCGCATCATTTTTGAAAACCCCGACTTGATGCAGCACAACTTCGTGCTCGTCGCCGCCGGAGCGGATGAAGAAATCGGCCTGCTCGCCGACCAGATGGCCACCCAGCCCGACGCGCTGGCCAAGCAATACCTGCCTGCCTCAAAGAAAATTCTCCACGCCACGGCGCTGGTGAATCCCAACGGTCGCGCGGAGTTGAACTTCACCGCACCCAACGAACCGGGCCGCTACCCCTACCTCTGCACCTTCCCCGGCCACTGGCGCGTGATGCGCGGCGTCCTCATCGTGGCGGACAATCTTCAGGACTTCCTCGCGAAGAACCCCGAGCCGGTGACCAAGCTCACCGAGTGGAAGCTCGCTGACTTCGCCGACGACCTGAAGCGTGTGGGCCAGCACCGCAACTTCACGCGCGGCCAGCAGCAGTTCACCGCCCTCGCCTGCGCCCAGTGCCATCAACTCAGCAAGGAAGGCGTCGCCTTCGGCCCGAGCCTCAGCGACGTGGTGAAGAAATATAAAGGCGACGCCAAGCTCGTGTTGCAGGAAATCCTCGAACCCTCGAAAGCCATCGAGGAGAAGTATCGCAGCGTGACGCTCGAACTCGGCGACGAAAACTCGCCCTCCGGCCTCATCCTCGCCGAGGACAAAGATACCGTGACCATCCAGACCGGCCCGACCGCCGCGCAGGTGCAGAAGGTCGCCAAGACCGCCATCAAGTCGCGCAAAGCCTCCGCGCTCTCGCTCATGCCCGCCGGTCTGTTGAGCTCACTGGACAAGGAACAAATCCTTGACCTCCTCGCCTACCTCCTCGCCGGCGGCAGCCCCGACCACGCGGCCTTCAAGCACGGTCACTAGCCCTAATGCCTTTCGGTAATTCCGCTCCGCTGAACGCAGGGCCGCCAAGCGCGCGTTCCGCAATTCTCGGCAACCCCAACAAGGTTGTGTCCTCCAGCCCAGGGTTGCGAGGAACGAGCCACCCTGAGTAGGCATCGGAACGTTTTTCAACCCCAACGGGGTTGCGGACCGCCCCCACCGTCGGGCCACAGCCCCGTTGGGGTTGTTAAGTCGGGGACGGGTCACCCAGGGTAGCTCGTTCCTCGCAACCTTGGGTTGAAGGCCGGAATCCCGTTGGAATTTTTCGTTGGAATTACTGAAGGGCATTAGCGCTACAGCCTTTGTCCCCCTCTCCTTCGTTCGGAACGAAGGAGAGGGTTGGGGAGAGGAGGCGCTTAGCAGAGTCAGGCGGCTTGCAACTGTGAAGCACCCCTCTCCCCGCCCCCCCTCCCCGCTCGTGCCTCACGGGGAGAGGGAGACCGACGCGCTGCTTGTTACCGCAGCCCCAGCACGAAATTTCGCGACAATTGATGCGCGCTTCCTGCCGGGTGCGATTAGCGGGCCGCTTAAACGCAAAACTTCCCACTCTGTTTCTAGTCATTCGAGGGAGTTTCCCCACTCACTCCAACCTATCCGAGCGCTGTCCCATTCTCATCCTGCGGCTTTCCGCCCCGGGGGAGAGCGCGCCCCAATTCCGGACGCTCCTTTTCCGCTATTGCCAGCAAGCTTCCAGTATCCAGCAGCGTCGGGTGGGGTCGCCGCAGGCATTTCCCCATATCACCCCGCCGCGTCCCGTGTTCACGGAGGCATTTGCTCACTTGTGAAAGCCAGTTTCGTACCTTGAGAAACTATTTTTGCACCTTGGGAAGCCGCTTCCGTACCTTGGGAAAGCGTTTCCTGATATTGTCCGGGGTTTTGGCCCTTCCTACAAGAACTCGGCAAACGGTGCCAAACCCTTGCCAATATTAAAAAGTTGTTTCCAAAGATACCAAAACCACTTCCCGACACTGCAAAGTCTCTGCTCAGGGTACGGAAACCATTTTCCCTTATCAGGAAACGCCTTCCTGAATACGGAAAGCTCACGCCGGATACTGCCGGGCGGCTTCCCGATCCCTGAACCCCGGGCAAAAATCGCCGCTTGTCCCCGGCAAAACCATCCTACCCTGAGACAATTGCCTGGCCCCGTCGCGTAAAAAACTTTGCCTCACATGGTCGGCATGGCCGCGCGGCGCGCAGTACTTTACCCGGCGTCTTTTCTGCTCTTTCCGTGCCGCACGAACGAAGAGAGCAAGACGGTAGGGCGCGTCTGTCCCCTGCGCGCCGCCGGAGCGTAGGCACACCCTTGGCGGCGCGGTGAGGACACCGCGCCCGACCAGACTGAATCTCGCTCCCCCTCTGCTCGTGAGGCTCCAACGGAGAGCGGGCCGGGGAGCGGGGTGCTCCACCATGCGTATCTCAGTTTATTGCAACGATCAGTGCGTGTTGACGCAGTCCCGTAGGGACGATCGACAATAGCCCAGCACTTGAGTGCTGGGTATGCGGCGATTTAACCCTTAACCCGGATATTTCATGCTCATTCTGTAGCGCAGGCTTCCAAGCCTGCTGTGTCCCGGGTTTCTAAACCCGCCGCGCGTTCGGCGAGGCCGACACCCTGCCGACTTGGAAGTCGGCGACACAGCAGGTTTGGAAACCTGCGCTACAATGGCGGACGCCTCCGGCTCCGAAGGGACTATGAAATATCCGGGTTAAGGCCCGCAGGGACGACCGAGTCAGCGATAAGCCGGGTCTGCCGTCCCGTTCGGGACTTGGTTCTTCCCCATCGCTACCCCAGCACTGAAGTGCTGTATGTATTTAGCGCCAAAGGCGCGGCTCATACCAGCCTGGGGCAACGCCCAAGGTCAGATGCCAGCCAATAAATTCAGGGCTGAAAGCCCGTTCTATCGTTCTTATGAAGGATGATATTTCCCCGCGATGGACCGCGCTTTCAGCGCTCAAATGGTAAATGGCTCGCGTCCTGGGGCGTTGCCCCAGGCTGGTATGAGTCCGCGCCTTTGGCGCTAAACA
>CAMAUZ010000060.1 GCA_945861535.1 Akkermansia muciniphila
CACGTCGAGCACGCGGCCATCGGCGTAAACCGCCGTGATGAGGAGGCCGTGCTCCTCGCGCGGGTCGGCGAGCGTGAGGGTGGAGGGTTGGACGAGCAGGCGGACTGCAGGGGAGGGAGAAGACAGGAGTCGGGAGACAGGAGTCAGGACGGGAGCGGGCGCGGGTTCGGCGGCGGGAGCGGGGGAGGCCACAAGCGAGAGAACGGCGACGAACGCGACGAGAAAACCGTGCGCTGAAACAAGGGCCGCGGAGGGGCGGGAGGGCCGAGGTTCAGGAGCGTGTGACACGGGGCGAGACTGGATGTTGGTAACGGGCATTTTTCGCCCGCAGGCGGGCGGGGAAAGCGACTCGCCCGTTGCAGGCAAGATTCAGAATCAAGCTCCGCCGGGGCGTGCTGCGCGCGTCGCTAGCCTTTCCCCAAGCGAAACACACGCCGACATTCGACGCCCCAAACCATCGGGGTCTGATCAAAAGTGGGTGAGGCCGGTGCGAAGGTAGGGCGCGGCTGTCCTCAGCCCGCCGTCGTGCTGTCCGAGCACCCGTGGCATGGCCAGCGGCGGCGGGCTGAGGACAGCCCCGCCCTACCAGGGCCGTGAGGGTAGCAGCGTCCTCGCCCCTCACTCTCACCCACTTTTAATCACACCCTAACCATCGCCATGCGCCCGAACGGAGCGGGTCAGGGCCGCGCGCAACGCGGCCCTACCACGATGGCTTCGGTTCGGTAGGGACGCGTTGTGCGCGGCCGTAACCATTCCCCCGACCGACGCGCCCGCCGACGGATGACGCCCATCGCATTCCCCACCCGCCCGAACGGGAAAAGGTCAGGGCCGCGCGCAACGCGTCCCTACCGGGGTTTTGCGCTCCAGACCTTGGTCGAGCGCACGCCGGGGCGTTGTTCGCCACCGGGGATCACGATGCGGCCGTGCCATTCGGTGATTGCGGTGGTGACGAGACTGAACGGGACCGTCCCCGATGTTTTCCAGCGGTCCGTCCGGGGATCGTAGGCGAGAACATCGCGGGGAAAACCTCGGTGCTCGGTGGGCGGCGTGCTCAGTTGCGCGCCATCGTCGCCGCCGAGCACGAGAAGTTGGCCGTCCACCACCGGCGCGGGCGACGGCGCGGCGACGGCCACGCGCGGCAGGTCGGCAAGACGACGCCAACCTTCGCCCGGCGTGTAGCGATAGGCGTCGCGCAGCAATTCGCGCACGGGTTTGCCGTCCGCTCCCGCCTTCAGCGCGGTGCCGCTGAAAAGAAAAAGCGACCCCGCGTGCGCGCCGGCCGTCGCCAACATGCGGCCGGGACCGGGCCATGTCGGCAGCTCGGTCCAGTCCGCGTCCGGCCGCGCCAGCTCGAGCGCGAGAACGGTGCGCGTCGCGACGGTGGCGAGCGGTGTCTCGATGCCACCGAGCACGTAGAGCGTGTCGCCGAGCACCACGCCGCAGGCATTGGCAAGCGGGCGTGGCAGCGCGGGCAACTCAGAGAATTTCAGCGCACCCTCGCGCCACTCGATGCGAAACACCTCGGTGCGATGCCCGCGTTCGTCGCTGCCGCCCGCGCAGATTACGCCGTCACGAAACGTCACCGACACGCCGTAGCCGAGCGGGCGTGGGAGGTGGCCCGCTCGCCGCCACGCGCCGTCGGTTTTTTCGAGGACAAAAACGGAGTCGTGCCAAATCTTCGTCCCGCCTTCCCACGGCTTCTTTCCGGGAAAATTCGCGCCGCCGCCCACGAGCAACGCGCCGCCGCTGGTGCCGGCCAGCGAACCGGCGAACCCTTCGCGGTCAGGAATGCTCGGCAGCGCGGTCCATTCGGGCGGCGGGGTGGGATGGGGCGTTGGGTCCGCGGCCCGCGTGTCGGTCGCGATGAACAATGCCAGCGCGGCGATGGTGAGTGAAAGTGGGGTGGCGAAGGTGGCGAAAGTGGCGAGTTTCATGCGGTGGATTGGCGGCGACGCTACCGGTTGCGCGGTGGTGAGCGAGGCGAATTGCAGAGCGACGACGCGCGGCGGGAGCGCGCCGAGGGCAGGAACAGGAGCGCACGCGGCCCGCGTGCTGGTTTGGGCGGCCCGCCCAAACCATCGTGTCCCGGTCTGCATTTTCTTCCGCGCGAGAAGGTTGGTGGCACGAAGTTTTCGGCGGGCCGCCGAAAACTGCACGCCAGCGGCGTGCGCTACCCAGAGGCGGGCGGGGACTGCCCGCGTCCAGCGGCGTGCGCTACCCAGAGGCGGGCGGGGACTGCCCGCGTCCACCCGCATCCGCCTTACGGTTTCTTCACGGTCAACCATCCCTGGCTGCGCATCCATTCCTCGGCGCGTTTGGGCCAGGCGGTCACCGGCAGCTCGGTCGGGCGCAGGCCGTAGCCGTGGCCGCCTTTCGGATACAGGTGGAGTTCGGCCGGGACCTTCGCGTTCTTCAACGCGAGATAATAGAAGAGGCTTGATTCCACCCGCACGGCGTCGTCCTGCGTTTGCACCAGGAAGCTCGGCGGGGTGTTGGTGGTGATCGTCAGTTCGGGAGAAATTTTGTCGCCCTGCTCCTTCACCGTGAGATACGCGGGATAAACCAGCACGGCGAAATCGGGGCGGCAACTGACTTTGTCCGTGTCGTCCTGCGGTTCGTAGGCGCGCTGGCCGAACTGCGTGGAGGCCGTGGCGACAAGATGCCCGCCGGCCGAGAAACCGAGCACGCCGATCCGTTGCGGATCAATGCCCCACTCGCCGGCGCGCTGGCGCACGACGCTGATGGCGCGCTGGACGTCCTGCAACGGCGCGGTGTGTTTTTCGAGGCCCTTGCGGCGCGGGACGCGATATTTCAGCAGGATGCCCGTGACCCCGATGGAATTGAGCCACTCGCAGACTTCGCTGCCCTCAAGGTCCAGCGCGAGAATGTTGTAGCCACCGCCCGGACAGACCACGACCGCCGCGCCGGTGTTCTTATCCTTCGGCGGCAGATGCACGCTGAAGCTCGGGGTCGAGACGTTGCCGAGCCGGATCAGCGGCCGGCCGGCGATCTTGCCATCCTTGGCGGAGGTCATGTCTTTCTCCTCACCGAGGCCGCCGGTTTCGCCCGGCACGGTCTTGGGCCAGAGCGGCGTAAAGGTGCCGAGATCGGCGGCGGGGACTGACACGGATTGGAAGGCGGTGGACATGGCGATCAATGAAGTAAGCAACCGGATTAATTTCATGCCGTCCATCCAACCCGAACCGCCGCGTGGGATGCAAAGCAATCCGCGGCGCGGAAACCTTGCGGTGGCAATTAGCCGTATCCATGCGCTGGGAACCGATGAGAGAACCACGAGACACGAGGAACACAGAGCTGCGGAGCCGCAACCAAGGCGCGCGGCTGTGTCCGCCGAGGACCAGCCGCAGCGGCCCCGAAACCTCGCAGCCACCCTTTGGAATCCGAGGCGTCCATTGCGGTCAACCTGCTGCGGCTGGTGCTCCGCGCACACAGCCGCGCTCCGGGAAAAAAGCCTCGCGGGGCGGGCGGATTTCGGCGCGCGGGCGGTCCCCGCCCACAGCGGCTCCGAAGCTGCGACGACGCCAGATAATCTCCGCACTCCGGCTCCGACGTTGCCGCTGCGGCCGGGACGACTGCGCTCCTTGGGTTGCGACTCTGCCGCCCGGTGTTCCTCGCGTCTCGGTGGTCAAACAATTTGGTTCGGCTAAATAGTTACGGATAAGGTCTAAATACGAAAGGTAAGGAATTTACCGTTGCTTGCCTTGTCCAGCTCCCCGCCCCGCAGCCTATCCCGAGTGTCTCAGAATGAGACAAAGTGAAAATACTCTGTCCCGCGATTTGCTCCCCCGACCAAGTGTGCTAACCTGCTCCAGTCCTGAAGGAGGACTCAGGGAATCACCCCGGCAAATCGTACCATGTTAATTATGAAACTATCTCGTTGTGTGGAAAAACTCCGCTCCCCCATGTTTGGCCTCATGTTCGGTGCGCTGGCATTAGGCGGCTCGGCTCACTCGGCCAAGGCTCTCGACGTCCAGGGGTGTGTCAAACTTGACGGCAAACTTACCCAAGGTGTGAAAGTCGAAGCCTTCGACAGCCGCACCTGCACCTCGCTTCTGAGCACCACCACCGATGCCAACGGTGACTTTGTTCTCTGGACCGCCGCCGGTCGCAATGAAGACCTCTACCTCCAATACACCGCGCCCGATGGTTGCATCGAGATCGTGGACAACGCCACCGTCCGCTGCAGCATTGTCACCACGCCCGGTGATCCCCGGCTGGGCTGGGTCGCGCTGTGCATTGACATGAAATGCGCCTGCGTTCCCTGCACCACCGGCGTCGCCAAGGTCGTCCTGCAATACCTCGGCACCTCCGAACAAGTCATCGGGGCCTGGGCCACTACCTCCAACGGCAGCAAATCCGCGTCCAAAGGATCGAAGGCCAAAGGCTCCAAAGGCACGGCCACCAAGCCCGGCTCCAAACCCGGCTCCAAGCCCGGCTCCAAACCCGCAGCCACGCCGGCCACGCCGCTCTTCTGCGCCCCGGTCCAGCCGTGCACCACGTTCACCATCGTCGCGCCCACCACCACGGTCTCAGGCAAAGGTAGCAAGAGCACCAAGGTCGGGAGCAAAGGGAGCAAAGGCAGCAAAGGCGCCAAGAGCGGTAGCAAAAGCAGCGGCTCCAAAGGCTCCATGACCGGCCTCACGCTCTTCGTCGGCAACAACGTCAACACCCGCCTCGACCTGAGCTGCAATGGCGGGGTCACCAACGGCCAGGTCATCGGCATGTTCAAGGTCATCCGCATGGAGAATGCCGCCGGCCAGCGCCTCTGCCCGACGCCCAAGAAGCCCCGGGGCGGCAATTGCATCACCAGCGGCAAGCCCAACCAGATCACCTTCCAATACCGGGGCGGCAACTGCAGCACGGCCGTCAATTCCCAGCCCCGCGGCACGAAGTATAACTGCGCGGATTCCGGTGCGATCGCCCCCGGCCCCGTGCGCATCGTGATCTCCTCCAGCGCCACGCCGACAACCACCGGCTTCTTCGCTGGCAACGTCAACCCCGGCGCCACCTTCGTCGTCCGCGCTGGCGGCGCCGGCGCCAAGTGCAGAACGGGCAGTTTCAGTTCCAACACCTACGCCTACATCTACTCCTGCGGCGTGCTGGTGGAACGCATCCAGATCCACACTTCCTGCTCCGCCCCGCTCATCCCGGGCGAGACCTTTGGGGCGCTCAAACTCGTCACCTACGCCATCGTGCCGTAATCCGGCCTGACACTCAGTCGCACGGCGGGCAGTCACCTGACTGCCCGCCTTTTTTTGTAGGGCGATTGGCGATCCCCATCTTGTAGAAGACGACGTAAGGAGACTCTGACCTTCTTCTCCCTTACCGCGCCGCTCCCGAGGAAAAGGTTAGAGTCTCCTAACGTCGTCTCCTACAAAGACTCGCGGCCTTTTTCCAATTTCGGCGTCACCGTCTTCAGCACCGGCTTGGTGGCATCCAATCCCAACGATAGAAATCCGGAGCGATAGAGCGCACCGGCACAGACCAGGAAAACATTTCGCTGCCCTGACTCGCCGCTGGTGCCCACGGCCAGCAACCAGAGCAGTCTCGCTCAAGCCGCCCGCGGCTCGTCCTTCACAATTTTGTCCTCGGCATTGATACCGAACGCGGCAATGCCCGAGAGGACAAAGCTCGCGGCGCAGACCATCAACGCTTCGTGCCAGTCCCCGTTGGTATCGAACGTCGTGTTGACCCACGGCAGCAGCCCCGCCGTCAGGGCTGCTCCCAGATTGCCCCACATGTTGCCCCATCCGAGCACCGTGCCGACGTGCCGCCCGCCCACGTCCTGATTGTACGCCCAGACCGCCGGGATACCCATGTCCGTCGTGAACGAGACCAACGCGAACGCCGCCACCACCAGCCACGGCTCCGAGAACGCAAACGAAATCAAGTACGCCCCCGCCGCCAGAAAGCGCGTCGTCACCATCGGAATCAACCGTCCGCGTCGCACCCCGAAACGCCGCGTCGTGTAATCCGTAAACCAGCCGCCGGTCAGCATTCCCGCCATCCCAAGAATCAGCACAATCCCGACCATCTTCACATTCGTGCGGTCATCCACCTTGTGAACTTCCTTCAAATAAGTCGGCAGCCAGGTGATGAGAAACGCCCAACCAATGTTGGTCCCCCATTGGAAGAGACAGTTCATCCACATGCTGCGATTGCGGACGAGTGACATGATGGGCAGCCCGCGGACCTCCCGGGTCGAGGCGTTGGCGGGCGGCACTCCCGCGTTGATCAGTTCGCGCTCGGCCGCATTGCACCACGGATGTTCCGTGGGCCGCTCGCGAAACACGACGTAGAACAGCACCGCCACCAGGATGCCCGCCACGCCAAAAATCCACCCCGCCCAGCGCCAGTTGCCGAAATAGCTGATCACCGCCAGCGTCAACGCCCCCGCCGCCGCTCCGCCGAGCCGCCCGCCGAACGACACCACGCTGCTCGCGGTGCCGCGCACCGCCAACGGAATCCACCGGCTCAGCAACCCGGCGCTGGTCGGATACGCCCCCGCCTCCGCGATCCCGCAGCCCAGCCGCCACAACAACAGGCTCGTCAACCCCGTCGCGAAACCCGTCAGCACCGTGAACCCCGACCACAGCGCAATGTAGAGCGCCATCAACGCCCGCGCGCCAAAGCGGTCGCTCAACCAACCCGCTGGCACCTGCGAGAGCGCATACGCAAAGAAAAACGCGCTCTGCACCTGCCCCATCTGCTCTTTCGTGAAGCCAAACTGCAGTTTGAACGACTCGGTCTTCACGATCTCCGCCATGCACACGCGATCGAGGTACATCAGAAACGCCACCACGGTCGTGACAAAGACGATGGCGTAGCGGATGCGGGTGGGTTGGGTGACAGCAGTCATAAAGTTTTTAGCCGACTAAAACCGACGCGGACCGGCAGTCGTGCGAGGCCGCGGTGCCGAGGGTCGCGCAGGGTTGTGCCAGACCATTTCCCGCCGGGCGAGCGCGAAAGCGCGAACGGAAGCTCAAAGTTCAAAGCTCCAAGCTCAAGGGAACCTCCAAGAACCAAGCAGCAGTCGAACCGGAAATGAAATGCCCCTTGGCCCTTGAATCTTGGCCCTTCCCTTGAGCTTTGAACTTTGAGCTTTGAACTTGCTCCCCCCTTGCGGAAAACCCGCAACGCACAGTTGCCCCCGCCAAACCACCTGTGTAGTTTCGCGTCCCTTGAACTGGTTCAAAATGAGCAACAAAACTGAGCAGACGGACGTATCCACCGAAACGCCGAACCCTGCGCCCGCCGCCGATGCGGCCGGTGCCGGCGCGGCCCCCAACTCCAATTCCCCCGGCGCCGCCGACCCCAGCCTGACCCCCGAGCAGTTGCAGGAACTCCGCGCCAAAGCCGCCAAGGCCGACGAACACTGGGACCGCTACGTCCGCCAGACCGCCGACTTCGACAACTTCAAAAAACGCGCCGCCCGCGAACGCCAGGAAGCTTCCAAATCCGCCAACGAATCGCTCCTCGGCAAACTCATTCCCGTGCTCGACAACTTCGACATGGCCATCGCCGCCGCCAACAGCGCGCAGGCCGCCTCCGTCGAAGCGCTCAAAACCGGCGTCGCGATGATCCACAGCCAGTTCAAATCCGCCGTCGCCGACGCGGGCCTCGAGGAAATCGACGCCACCGGCCAGCCCTTCGATCCCAACCTCCACGAGGCCGTCTCGCAGGTTGCCTCCGACACCGTCCCCGAGGGCCACGTCCTCCAGCAATTGCGCAAAGGCTACCGCTTCCGCGACCGTCTCCTCCGCCCCGCGACCGTTATTGTTTCCCAGAAGCCCGCCGCCTGACCTATGGCCAAGAGGGATTACTACGAAGTGCTCGGCGTCGCCCGCGAAGCCTCCGACGAGGACATCAAAAAGGCCTACCGCAAACTCGCGGTAAAATTTCACCCGGACAAAAACCCCGGCGACAAGGCCGCCGAGGAGAAATTCAAGGAACTCGGCGAAGCCTACGAAGCCATCAGCGACCCGCAGAAACGCGCCGCCTACAACCAATACGGCCACGCCGCCTTCGACGCCCGCGCCCGCGCCGGAGCCGGACGCGCCGGCGGTTTCCACGATCCCGTGGACATTTTCCGCGAAGCCTTCCGCAACGCGGGCGCCGGCGGTGGCAGCAGCTTCTTCGACGAAATCTTCGGCCAGGGCAGCGGCGGCGGCGAACCCGGCGGCCCCCAGCGCGGCTCCGACCTCCGCTACGATCTTGAACTCGGTTTCGAGGAAGCCGCCCTCGGCTGCGAACGCGAAATCAGCATCACCAAACTCGACTCCTGCGAAACCTGCCACGGCTCCGGCGCCGAGGCCGGCTCCGGCAAAAAAACCTGCACCCACTGCGGCGGCCGCGGTCAGGTCGTCATGGCCCGCGGCATCTTCAGCATCGCCCAGACCTGCCCCCGTTGCGAAGGCGCGGGCCGCGTCATCGAGAAACCCTGCCGCACCTGCCGTGGACAGGGCCGCCGCGAACACACCTCCAAGGTCAAACTCCGCATCCCCGCCGGCGTGAATGTCGGCTCCCGCCTCCGCTCCCCCGGCAACGGCGAGGCCGGCACCCAGGGCGGTCCCCCCGGCGATCTCTACGTCGTCCTTCATGTCAAAGCGCACGACATCTTCGAGCGCGAAGACGACCATCTCATCTGCGAAGTCCCCATCAGCTTCGTCCAAGCCGCCCTCGGTGCGGAACTCGAGATTCCCACGCTCACCGGCAAGGCCCACATCAACCTCCCCTCCGGCACGCAGAACGGCGCGGTCTTCCGCCTCAAAGGCCACGGCGTGAAAAATGTCCAAGGCCACGGCACCGGCGACCTCCTCGCCCGCGTCGCCGTCGAAGTCCCCACCCATCTCAACCACGCCCAGAAAGCCAAGCTCGAAGAATTCGCCCAGCTCTGCGACTCCGCCGTCAACCCGCGCAGCCAGGGGTTCTTCGAGAAAGCGAAAGCGTTCTTCACGCGGGGGTGAGGGCGTGAGCCGTGATGCGTGATCCGTGATGCGTGAGTTCGGAATGACCGCGGATTGACACAGATAAACCCGGATGAAGACCGATGCGGGTTGTTTCAGTGGACGGGTAAGCACCAGTTAGGCCTCTGACAATGTTCTCTCTATTCCGAAAGAAGCCATCGACGATTCCGCTGGAGCAGCAGCTCAAGGCTCTTGCCGATTGCGGTGGCGCACTGAGCTCCGAAGCCACTGTGGACGACTTTTTCATGTTCCATTCTCGCGAGGAGCATGAGGCCGCACCCTACAAGGAGCTTATTCCGACCCTCGGTTTCGAGATGGAGCGCGATTCGTTCGCGCCAATCTGCAATCGGCTCTGGATGTGCGATTATGAGCGAGTCGAGGACCACGGCGCTTATGCCGATGTTATTACTCGCCTTCAGCAGATGTCTGAGGAGAGCTTGCCCATCTCCGGCATCACCGACCACGTAGATATTGAGGCAGAGACGGCTTGGGTCGAGTTCGACTTAGCTGGCTCCCGAATCCACTGGGACGCAAAGGTCGATAACGACTGGCTCGACCCGTATATCGTCATCAAGTTCGACAACCTCCTCAAAACCCACAAGACGCCATTCCGCATTTACTCGAATCACACTGATTCCGGCCAAAGCGCATTCTTTGCCTGCCTTACTCCAACTGAGTTCGAGCGGTTCCAGAAGCTCGCTACATTCAAACTCCGTGAAATCGAAAAACAGGCCTAACTTGGGTCGTTAGGCGATTCCTCGCGCGTCAAGTAATCGAAGCAATGCCAATCGCCGAAACAACGACTTCCACGCATCCCAAGCTCCGTCGCGGCCATCGCTTCGCGCTTGTCGGGCTACTCGTCGGCTTCGTCGGGCTTGGCATCGCAACTTATCGGATGGCCATCGAGTCCGAACCACCTCCACGCCCAAAGACCAAGGAAATTTCGGAGGTTCTTTCCGACACCATCAAGAAGACCGCCGACAAGTTCCGCCACAAACAGCCGACTGCCCCGCCGCCACCCGTAGCCGTTGCGTGGCCCGTCTCGAAACAACTCGGATTGGCTGCATCCATTTGTGGCTTCATCGGTGCCGCCTTCGGCTGTGTCTCGTGGCTCGTAGGCGAGCATCGTCGTTGGACTTGGGCGGCGCTCTGTGTCGGCATTACGGCACTCGCCTGGACTCACGTTGTCGTCGCCGTGTCTATTGTCATCGCTATCGCCATTTTCATCTTCATCCTAAGTCACATGTGATGCACTCCAGTCGACCCGAATCGCCTGACAGTAGGTTGGAGCCAGCTACCTCAATCTAAGTTCGCTATGCAAACTCCCCGTTCCCATCCGTGTCCATCCGTGTCCATCCGTGGTTAAAAAACAATTCTTACCCTGACGCGATGCACCGCTTCTTTGTCCCGCCCGAACTCGCCACGCAGGCCGCCTTTGCATTGCCCGAGCGCGAAGCCCATCACGCCGTCTCCGTCCTCCGCGTCCGTCCCGCCGAGCAGGTCCTCGTCCTCGATGGCTGCGGCCACGAACTCCTCTGCGAAGTCACCACCGTCACCCGGCGCGACGTCACCCTCACCGTCCGCGAACGCCGCACCCACCCGCGCCCGCCGTGGTCCATCACCCTTTGCCCGGCCCTCCTCAAGGGCAAAGCCTTCGATCTCCTCCTGCAAAAAGCCACCGAACTCGGTGCCGCCCGCATCATCCCCATCCGCTGCGAACGCACCGTCGCCCAGCCCGCCGAATCCGACACCGCCGACAAACTGGAAAAATGGCGCGCCCCCCTCATCGAAGCCGCCAAACAATGCGGCCTCGCCTGGCTCCCCCAAATCGAACCTCCGCTCACCCCCGCCGCCTCCCTCGCCCGCGCCGAACCCTCCGACCTCCGCCTCGTCGCCAGCCTGGCCCCCGACGCCGCCCATCCGCGCCTCCCTATCAGTCACTTCACCCAAACCCACGGACGCCCCCCCGCCACCCTCACCGTTTGGATCGGCCCCGAAGGCGACTTCACCCCCGCCGAACTCTCGCTCCTCCAAACCTCCGGCGTCCTCCCCATCACCCTCGGCCCCCACACCCTCCGCGCCGAAACCGCCGCCCTCTACTGTCTCTCCGTCCTCAACTACGAACTCTCCGCGCCGCACTGAAACCCGCCCGTAGCCGGGCGCGAGGAATTGGTTGTCAGCTCGACGGATAGCAGCTTCCGCCTGCTGCGCGGTGGCGCGTGGCGGTCAGTCTTTGTAGGAGCCGAAGTCAGGAGGCTCTGACTTTTTCTGCGCGCGGGCGGGCTGGGGGAAAAGGAGGTTAGAGTCTCCTTACGTCGTCGCCTACAGCGGAGAGCGCGCGGGCGTTCCCGCGCGCGGTTCAGACGTTGAACTTGAACAGCAGCACGTCGCCGTCGGCCACGACGTACTCTTTGCCTTCCATGCGGTAGAGGCCTTTTTCGCGGGCGGCGGCGACGCTGCCGCATTTGACGAGGTCGGCGTAGGCGACAGTTTCGGACTTGATGAAGCCGCGCTCGAAATCGCTGTGGATTACGCCCGCGGCCTTGGGCGCGGTGTCGCCAGCGTGGATGGTCCAGGCGCGGACTTCCTTTTCGCCGGCGGTGAAGTAGGTGCGCAAGCCGAGGAGATGGTAGGTGCTGCGAATGAGGCCGCCGACGCCGGATTCCTGCACCCCGAGTTCTTTCAGAAATTCCGTGGCCTCGTCGGGCGTGAGATCGACTAGGTCACTCTCGATTTGCGCGCTGATGACGACGGCTTCGCAGGCGAGGTGGGTCTTCACGTACTCGCGGACTTTCTGGACGTAGGGATTGCTGTCGGCGGTGGCGAGGTCGGACTCCTTGACGTTGCAGGCGAAGATGGTGGGCTTGTCGGTCATGAGCCAGAAGAGGCGCGAGATGGCCTTGTCCTCGGGCGTGAGCGTGAGGGTGATGGCGGGTTTGCCGGAGTCGAGGTGCGGCTCGATTTTCGCGAGCACGGCGTCTTCGGCGACGGCGAGTTTTTCACCGCGCTTGACGTCTTTGGCAATGCTGGCGCGCTTTTTCTTCACGGCCTCGAGGTCGGACAGGCCGAGTTCGGTGATGATGGTCTCGATGTCGCGCACGGGGTCCACGGTGCCGGTGACGTGGTGAATGTCGGGGTCCTCGAAGCAGCGGACGACCTGCACGAGGGCGTCCACTTCGCGGATGTGGCTGAGAAATTTGTTGCCGAGGCCCTCGCCTTGCGACGCGCCTTTGACGAGGCCGGCGATGTCCACGAATTCAATCGCGGCGGGGATGACGACGTTGGTCTTGGCGATTTTTTGCAGGACGGACAGGCGGTCGTCCGGGACGGTCACGATGCCGACGTTGGGGTCGATCGTACAAAAGGGATAATTGGCCGCCATAGCCTTGCGGGTGCGGGTGACGGCGTTGAAGAGGGTGGACTTGCCGACGTTGGGCAGACCGACGATGCCAGCTTTGAGCATAAGCAGATGCGTGAATCAGGGAGCGATGTTACCGGAAAACTGGGCGGGTGGAATCAGGCCGCGGGCTTTGTCTTGCGCCTGTCCCTGGCCCTCGCCGTGGCGGCGGGGACAACCGGGGCGGAGGCTGCGGCCGCGGCCGCAGCGGCTTCCGCCTTGGCCGTGGCGGTGGCGACGGCGGCGTCGATGACTTTGCGGAATTGCTCGATGCCCTCATCGAAGGCGGCGGCAATGGGCAGCACCTTCGTGCGGGGAATGCGGCGTTTGAACTTCTTGAGATTCTCCGCGGCGGCCGGTTCATCCATTTTGTTCGCGACGACCAAGTGCGGGCGCACGACGAGATCGGGGTCGTAGAGCGCGAGTTCGTTGAGGATTTTTTTGTAATCATCCCACGGCTCGCGGTTGTCGGTGCCGGCCATGTCCACGAGGATGACGAGCACTTTGCAGCGCTCGATGTGGCGCAGGAACGCGTGGCCGAGGCCGACGTTTTGGTGCGCGCCCTCGATCAGGCCGGGCACGTCGCAGACGGTGAGGCGTGTGAAATCGGGATACTCAACGATGCCAACCTGCGGCGTGAGCGTGGTGAAGGGATACGGCGCGACCTTCGGGCGCGCGCGGGAAATGGCACCGAGCAGCGTGGATTTGCCGGCGTTGGGATAACCGACCAGGCCCACGTCGGCGATGGTGCGCAGCTCGAAGCGATAGGAGCCTTCGTCGCCGGCCTCGCCGGGTTGGGCGAAGCGCGGGGTCTGGCGCGCGGCGGTGGCGAAATTGCGGTTGCCCTGGCCGCCGCGACCGCCTTGGCAGAGGAGGAATTGCTGCCCGTGCGTGGTCAGGTCGGCGACCAATTCCTCGCCGGGAGCGCCGTGCGCGCCGGGGGATTTCTTCGGCTCTTTCTCGGGAACTTCTTCGGCCTCGAGATCCACTTCCACCGCGCGATCCCGGCCGGAATGGCGGATCAAGTCGCGCTGTTTGATCGCGCTGGGAATCGTCGTGTCCGCCGTGTCAACGGGCACATCTTCGTTGTAGTCATCGGTGTCGGCGGCGGATTCGGTCTCGGGCGGGGCGGGCAGTTTCCAAACCAACGTGCCGCAGGGGACTTTGACGATCAGGTCTTTGCCGGCGAGGCCGTCCATCCCTTTGCCGCCGCCTTGGTCGCCATCGTCGGCAATCAGGCGGGGCTTGTAAAACTGGCCGATGAGGTTGTTCAGGTCGTGGTCGGCCTCGAGGATCACGCTGCCGCCGCGACCACCGTTGCCGCCGCTCGGGCCGCCCTTGGGACGGTAGGCCTCGCGCGTGAAGGCGACCGCGCCCTTACCACCGTGCCCGGAGCGGGCATAAACTTTGATTTCGTCAACAAACATGCGGGTGGCCGGGCCGGAGGCGCTGCTGGCGCGAAACGGTTTGGCCGAAATAAAAACGGCGAGGCCGGAGACCTCGCCGTGGAGAAAACGGAATCAGCCCGAATCAGGCGGCGATCAGTTCAGGCTCCGGCTCGGGCGTCACATTGACGCGGCGGCCTTCGCGGTCGAACAGGATGCGCCCGCTGACCAACGCGAACAACGTCCAGTCGCGGCCGACGCCGACGTTCTTGCCCGGCGTCCACTTGGTGCCGCGCTGACGGATGATGATGCTGCCGGCGGTGACGACTTCGCCGCCGTAGGCTTTGACTCCGAGACGTTTGCTGACGCTGTCGCGGCCGTTGCGGCAACTGCCCTGACCTTTTTTATGAGCCATAAATTAACCTTTGATTTCTTTGATCTGGACCACGGTGAGTTCCTGCCGGTGGCCGGTGGTCTTGTGATAGCCCTTGCGGCGTTTCATCTTGAACGAGATGACCTTGACGCCGCGTTTGTGTTCGAGCACGTCGGCGACCACGCTGGCGGCGGCGACCGTCGGCGCGCCGATGGTGACCTTGCCCTCGTTGTTCACGAGCAGGACGCGGTCAAAGGTGTGCGGCTTGCCCGCCTCGACCTTGAGCCGTTCGATCTCGAGTTTGTCACCGGCCGATACCCGGTACTGCTTCCCGCCTGTTTCAACTACAGCGTACATAAAATTGTTTTCCCAAAAGGGACGGCGATAACACCAAAGGCCCTCCCGAGTGTCAACTGCCATTTCGGAAAATTTGGGTGTTCGACAGGAACGGGTGTGATTGAAAGCGGGTGAGGCCAGTGCGGTGGCAGGGCGCGTCGGTCCTCAGCGCGCCGTCGGATTGCAACGATGCGCGCGGGTTGGCCAGCCGGCGGCGGGCTGAGGACAGCCCGCCCTACCTTGGCCTTGGTGGAAGCCGCGGCCTCCGTCCTGCACGCTCACCCACTTTTGATCAGATCCGGCAGGAACTGGTGCTTGGCAATTCCCTGAAGCTTTAATCTTTGAGCTTTGAGCTTTCCCCCGTCCCCCGCCCGGTGGTACAACCCGCGTGTGGCAAATTCCACTCTCACCATCGGCTTCCTCGGCGCGGGGAAAATGGCCAACGCGCTGGCCAAAGGCTTTCTTAACGGCGGCCTCCTCACTCCCGACCAGCTCAGCGCCAGCGATGTTTATGAGGGCGCGCGCACGCACTTCACGCAGGACACCGGCGCGCGCGTCACCACCGCGAATCTCGAGGTCGTCGCCGCGTCCGACGTGCTTCTCCTCGCCGTCAAACCCGACCAGGTCGCCGGCGTGCTCGCGGAAATCCGCCCCGGTTTTCAGCCCCGCCATCTCCTCATTTCCATCGCCGCCGGCATCACGCTCGCGCGCCTCGAGGCCGCGCTGCCCGAGGGTGCGCGCGTCATCCGGGTGATGCCCAACACGCCCGCGCTGGTGGGAGCGTCGGCCTCCGGCTTCACGCCCGGCAAGGCCGCCACGCCCGCCGATGCGCAGCTCGCCCAACGCCTTTTCGGCGCAGTCGGCCTCGCCTTTCAACTCAAGGAGTCCCTCCTCGACGCCGTGACCGGACTCAGCGGCAGCGGCCCCGCCTACGCCTTCCTGATGATCGAAGCCCTCAGTGACGGCGGGGTCGCCGCCGGCCTGCCGCGCGACGCCGCCACGCGCCTCGCCGCGCAGACCTTGCTGGGCGCGGCCCGCATGGTCATCGAGACCGGCCAGCATCCCGGCGCGTTGAAAGACATGGTCACCAGCCCCGGCGGCACAACTATCGAAGGCCTGCACGAACTCGAGAAAGGCGGCGTGCGCGCCGCGCTCATGAACGCCGTCCGCGCCGCCGCGGACAAATCCCGCAAACTCGGTCAGGGATGAACTTCCCCCCGCCATCCCAGCGGCAGGCGCGCATCATCTGGTTCGCCCTCACCGTGCTCGCCGTCGCCGCCGTCACCGCGTTGCTCGTCGCCGTCATCTGGGGTCTGGGCCAGGCGCTTGGCATTCTCTCCCCCGTGCTCTGGCCGTTGGCCATTGCCGTCGTCGTGGCCTATCTCCTCGATCCGGTGGTGGACTGGATCGAGGCGCGCAAGGTGCCCCGCGCACGGGCCGTTCTGCTCGTCAGCATCGCCGCGTTTGGTTTAGTCACCGCCGTGTTCGCGAGCCTGGTCCCGCAGATTGTGGTCGAGACGCGCGAGCTCGCCGCCAAAATTCCCGAATATTCCGAGCGCCTGCAGCACCGCATCGAAGGCTGGATTCAACACCCGCCCGAACTCCTCCGCCGCTTCCTTCCGCCCGCCGCGACCGAAACAACTGCACCCGCCACTACCAGCACCAACACCACCAGCCTCGGAACTCCCGGCGACACCCGCACCGTCAGCGCTCCGAGCACCAACACGACCGCGCCTTCCGCGCCGCCCGATACGCAGTGGCGGCCAAACTTCGACGACAAGACCCTCGCCTCCGTCACCACCTGGCTCGGCAAATCGCTGCCCAAGCTCGGCTATTGGTTGCTGGACCAATTGTCTCGCGTCGCCTCGCTCTTCGGCCTCTTCGCCGGCCTCGCGCTGATCCCCGTCTATGCCTTCTACCTGCTGATGGAAAAGCACGGCATCGCGGCGCAATGGACCGACTACCTCCCGGTGCGCGACTCGAGTTTCAAAGAGGAACTCATCTTCGTCCTCACCTCGATCAACGGCTACCTCATCGCGTTTTTCCGCGGCCAGCTCCTCGTCGCCCTGTGCGACGGCGTGCTTTACACGATCGGGTTCCTCGCCGTCGGACTCCAAGGCGCGTTCCTCCTCGGCCTCATGGCCACCGCGCTCACCATGATCCCCTTCCTCGGGGCCATCACCACCTGTGTCGCTGCGCTGCTGCTGGCGTTTGTGCAATATGGCGACCTCTGGCATCCCGCCGCCGTGCTCGGGGTCTTCGCCGTCGTGCAAACCCTCGAGGGCCTCGTCATTTCCCCCAAAATTCTCGGTGACCGCGTCGGCCTCCATCCCCTTGCCATCATTCTCGCCGTCATGACCGGCACGACGCTTTTCGGCGGCCTCCTCGGCGGCATCCTCGCCATTCCCCTCACCGCCGCGCTGCGGGTGCTGATGTTCCGCTACATCTGGAAACAGCGCGCCGCCGCGCCCTCAGCCACGGCATAAAGCCGAACGGGAAAGGGGCAGCACCGGCAACCAGCCTGACCCGCCGGGCCTGCCTCGCCAGTTGCCACACCGTCATCGGCGCGCGCTGCAAACCAGCGGGCAGGCGCTGACTCCCCACGGGCGTCGAACACTTCCTTGCGCCGGGTTGCTTTTCTGGCCGCTGAAAACTGAATGAGTACTGGAAATTCAGCTTGCCCCCATTCCCGTCGCAGCGTCCCCCGGCCCCGCGCCGCTTGGCCGAAACCGGCTGTTTCCCGCCCGCCGCCCAATCGTCGCAGCGGATGGGCTTGCCTTATCGGGCTGCCTCCAACAGCATCTCGCGCATGTCAGAGATCGCCAAATTTGTCCGTCACGGTGCCACCCAAATCACGCCCCGCATCCTCGCGGGTGTTCACAAAAAGCTGCCGCTGCTGAAGATGGAGTTCACGCAGATCAATGCGCCGAAGTATCCGCATCTGGTGGACCAGCTCGAATTCCTCGCCGACGTCCTCGAAGATTTTGCCGAAGGTGCCGACTTGGATTTGCCGCTCACCGCGGTTGCCGGCGCGGCCTTCGCCCTCATCTACGCCCACCGGCAGGTCGATCTGATCCCCGACAGCACGCCTGAGTTTGGCCTGGCCGATGAATCCGGCATCGTGCGCGCCGTGCTGATCGAGCACGAAAAAGCCCTTTCCGCCTACGCCGGTCGCCACCATCTCAACTGGTCGAAGGTGACCGTGAAGCCGTAACCCGGCCCCGCCGGTCGAGCCGTAGCCGCCGACGTGAGGAGGCGGATTTCCAGGGTGGTTTGCGTGAATGGCCTCCGCCTCGTCACCACGGCGGCTAGCTTTCACACCCGCTCTTCAGGCCGCTGAAACGTGCGCCTGCTTGGAAAGTTCGGAGCATCCCGTTCCAGCCGGAGCCTTCTGCGGCGTAAACGCCGCGCTCCGCTCCTCACCACACCTCCACCGGCCCCTTCGGCACCGGGATCGCCACGCGCCGTACCACCTCCGAT
This sequence comes from Akkermansia muciniphila, assembly GCA_945861535.1. Taxonomy (GTDB): domain Bacteria; phylum Verrucomicrobiota; class Verrucomicrobiia; order Limisphaerales; family BJHT01; genus BJHT01. The sequence continues at coordinate 17,959 of CAMAUZ010000060.1, forward strand.
TCCTGCATGAATGACGCCACCATCGGCGGCGGCGCGTACTGCGGCCGCAACGTCCCCGCGTCATCCAGAAACTGCCGCCGCCACCCCTGATAGCGCGCGAGAATTTCGTGAAACTCCGCCCGCGTGGAAACCTGTACGACGGCCTTGTTGAACTCGTTTGCCGGCCCGAACCGCTTCGAGTACCACGGCGCCACCTTGCGAAACATCCGGCAGCCCAGTTCCTCACCAAATACTTCGACCATCAAATCCAGGTGCCGGCACATCACCCGCACACGCTCGTCAAACGCCGGCTCCGGCGGCACCGTCCCCGTGTCCATGAGCTGCCGCGCGTGCAGAAAAATCCACGGATTGTAAAACGCCCCGCGCCCGATGCTCACGCCCGCGCAGCCGGTTTCTTCGAACATCATCTTCGCCGCCGCGGGCGTGGTCACATCGCCATTGCCGATCACGGGAATGCTCTGCACCGCCGCCACCACCGCGCGAATCCCCGCCAGCTTCACCGTTCCGCTGAACCCCTGCTCGCGCGTTCGTCCATGCACAAAAATCCCCGCCACACCGACATCCTCCAACGCCCGCGCCAGGTCCGGGGCCGTGAGATTCTCGTCGTCCCAGCCGAGCCGCATCTTCGCCGTCACGGGAATTTTCACCGCATTGACCATCCCCTTCACCAGCGCCGCCGTCTGCGCCAGTTCGGTCATCATGCTCGCGCCGCCGCCCACGCGGCAGACCTTGCGCACGGGGCACCCCATGTTGATGTCCACCGACGCGATCCCGATTGACTCCAGATAAACCGCCGCGTCGCGCATCTCCTCGGGCACCGAGCCGAACAACTGCACCGCCAGCGGCCGGTCCGCCGGACAGGTCTCGATCAACTTCAACGCCTTGCGATTTTTCTCGAGCAGCGAGCGCGCGTTGACGAGGTCGGTCGTCGCGAGGTCGAGCCCGCCCAGCTCGCGGATGGCGAGGCGGAACGGCAAGTTCGTGTAGCCCGCCAGGGGCGACAGGAAAAGATTGGACCGCAGAGTTAACGAACCGAGTTTGAACATCGCCCGCGCAGTATGACATGCGCCGCCGCGAATTGAACCGCGGAACTTTGGAACGGAGGCAACTACGGCGCGGGTCGATGGGTTTGGAAGCATCGAGACACACGCAAGGACAGGCGGAAAAAAAGCTCAAAGGAAAAAGCTCAAAGCTCAAGGGAAGCTCCAAGCTTCAAGCCCCATGGCGGGCGGCATCCTGCGCGTAACTATTCGGTCCGGGAGACCGGAGCGCGGCCTTTACAGACCGTGTGAAAACTCCTGCTGCACGACATCGCTGAGCGCACGGGGATGGGACAGCGGAGTTGTGGGCAAAGGAATGGAGGCAAAGAAATGGGGACGCGGAGACTTTTTGTCTTCATTCCTTTGCCTCCATTCCTTTGCCAAATCCCTTGCGGGGATTGGGGTTCAGATTCAGGTGACCCAAGACGCGTTGGCCGGGCAGTGGTAGCCGCCGGCGTGAGGAGGCGGATTTCGCCGCCATTTGCGTGGGTTGTCTTCGCCTCGTCACCTCGGCGGCTACGTTTTCACACAGTCGGTGAAGTCCGCGCACCGACCGAATAGTTATACCCGCGCCGTGCGACCGATGGTCCTTGGCCCTTGGTCCTTCCCTTGAGCTTTGAGCTTTAGCCTTGGAACTTCTCCCCCCCGTCCCTCACCCACCGCCGCGCCTTCATCTCAAACCTCGGCAGCGTCCCCGCTGCTGCCGCCTCGACCGGCAGCCGCAGATTAAACGCCTCCTCCAGCCGCTTCTCCACCTGTCGCGCCAACGCCGCGCCATCCGCGACCGCCGCTGCCGGCTCGATGCGCAGCCGCAGTTCCGTCATCGCCCGCACCTCGCTGATCACCGCCTGAAACTCCGCCACCCCCTCGCTACTCCGCACCACCGCCTCGACCGCCGACGGATACAGATTCACCCCGCGCACAATCACCATGTCATCCGTGCGCCCGAGAATTCCGCCTTCCAACGCCAGTTCGTAACGCCCACACCCGCACGGAGCCCCCGGATCCGCGGGCGATTTCACGAGATCGCCCGTGCGATACCGCAGCAGCGGCGACGCGTCGCGCCCCAGCGGCGTCAGCACCAACTCCCCCGTCCCGCCCGCCGCCACCGCCACGCCCGTCTGCGGCTCGATGATCTCCGCGAAATACGCGCCCTCCAGCACGTGCAAAACGCCGGGCCGTGCCGGGCATTCGTACGTCACCGGCCCCACCTCCGTCATGCCGTGATGATCCCACACGCGCGCGCTTGGCCAGAGCGCGTGCAACCGCGCGCGCGTCGCCGGCACGCTCCCGCCCGGCTCGCCCGCGACCAAGATTTTCCGCACCTGCGACCGCGCCGCCAGATCGAGCTTTTCCTCCGCCGCCACTTCCGCCAGTCGCGCCGCATACGTCGGAGTGCAACACAGCACCGTCGCGCCGCTGTCCAGCATCGCCCGTAACCGCGCCGCGCTCCCCAGTCCACCGCCGGGAAGGCACAAACACCCCATCCGTTGCGCCGCGTCGAACGCCAGCCAGAACCCGAGAAACGGTCCGAATGAAAACGCGAAATAAACCCGGTCCGCCGCCGTCACGCCCGCCACGTGCAAAATCTCCACCCAGCTTCCCACCATCCACTCCCAGCTCGCCGGAGTGTCGAGCCAGCGCAACGGCGCACCCGACGTGCCGCTCGTCTGCGAGTAGCGCGTGTACTGCGCGAGCGGGAAAGTGAGATTCGTGCCGAACGGCGGTGCCGCGAGTTGATCCGCGGCGAGTTCGGATTTCAGCGTGAACGGACAACGCCGCGAAAATTCCGCGAGGCTCGCGAGGTCCGCAGTGATGCCCGCATCGCTGAGCCGCCGCGTTTGCCACGGGTTCGCGGGGAGAATCGCGCGGAGCAAGGCGCGAAGTTGTTCGAGCTGAAACTGCGCCATCGCCGCGCGGGTCGGATGCGTCTCAGCGGCCATGGCCGGGGGTCAATTGCCCGCGGGTTTGGCGGGCGCGGTCTGTGCCGGAGGCGGCTTGGCGGGCGCGGGCGCGTCGGGTTTGTAGAGCGTGACGAGACAGCCACCGACCGCGGCGAAGACGATGCCGAGCAGGAATTGCGGTTTGATCGCGCTCAGGCCGGCCGCGGGCGGGTGCATGCAGAACGCCACGATCGCGTTCACGATCGGCGCGCCCGCGAAGATGATCGACATCACCACCGGCACGTAGGCCGCCGTGGGCTTCGGCGCCGAGCCAAACGCCAGCAACACGCCGAGCGCGCCAATCGCGCCGACCGTCCCCGCGATGAGCGACCACCAGAAACCTTTCGCGGGATAAGTCCAGAACGCCGCCGACGCGCCTTTGGACAAGAGGATCGCGACCGGCGCGAGCACTGCGGTGAGAAAATAGGCGAAGCCGACCAGGAGGAATGCCTTGATGCGCCCGTTCACCGGGTCGCCCATGCCCATCGTGCCCGTGTGGAGAAACACCCCGTAAACGCCCCACGAAAACACCGTGAGCAGCGCGTAAAACAACCATGTCATTCCCGGACCATTTGTATTTTCAGCCATAAGTGGGCGGAGCCTAGGGAGGCCCCCCCTTTACTTCAAATGCTTTGTCGGGAATCCTGTGCGCGCATCGAATGAAGCCCACCCTCCCACCATTCTCCGGATTAAGAACTGCGCTCTGGCTCCTGCCCGCCCTGCTCCTGCTCGCCGGCTGCCAGTCCGCCACCATCGAGTCACGCCGCACCCAGCGCGCCGCCAGTTACACGGCTCTCCTCCCCGAGCAGCAGCAACTGGTGGACAAAGGACAAATCAGATCCGGGATGACCGAGGACGCCGTGTACATCGCGTGGGGACCGGCCTGGCAAATCCTGCGCGGCGAGACCGACGGCAAGCTGACCACCACCTGGATCTACCGCGGCACCTGGTGGGACGAGCAGACCTATTGGAACTACCGGTTGTTCTATCGTGGCGGCCGGTTTTTCGATGTCCCCTTCCTCGACCGTACCTCGGTCCCCCGCGATTTCGTGGCGGCGGAAGTGACCTTTGTCGATGGCGTCGTGCGCAGTTGGAAAATGCTCCCGCGGCCTTACCTCTGACCCGTCCCGGCGGGGCTGAACTCCGGTCAACCTCGCCCCGGTCGTTGCGGGCAAGCGGCACCGCGCGCCGCCCCGCAAGCCCCAGCGCGCCGCGGCTGGAGCGTGGCACCGGGAATTTTCCTTGAGCTTTGAACTTTGAGCTTTGGCCTTCGTCCTTCGTCCTTCGCCCCACCCCGGCCCCAGCACGTCCAACATTCCGCTCAAGCCGCCCCCGATTCCGTCCGTTAGGAGAGGTAATCAGGCAACTGTGTATCTCGACTTTTACGGACTGAGTGAACCCCCGTTCACCATAGCGCCCAATCCGCGCTATCTGTTCTTCAGCGCCAAGCATCGCGAGGCGCTGAACCACCTGCTCTATGGGATCAGGGAGCGGAAGGGGTTCGTGCAACTGACGGGCGAAGTCGGCGCCGGCAAGACCACTGTCTGCCGAGCGATGCTCGAACAGCTCGGCGACAATTTCGCCACCGCGCTGATTCTCAATCCGGTTCTCACGCCCGAGCAGTTGGTCAAAACTGTCGCGATGGAATTCGGCCTCGAAGTGCGCGGCAAGGACCGTCTCGAAACCCTGTCCGAGCTGAACCAGTTTCTCCTCCGCCAAGCCGAGCAACGCCGCGATTGCGTCCTCATCATCGACGAGGCGCAGAACCTCAGCAACGAACTGCTCGAACAAGTCCGCCTGCTTTCCAACCTCGAGACCGACGACCGCAAACTGTTGCAAATCGTGCTCATGGGACAGCCCGAGCTGCGCGATCGCCTCAACGCTTACAGCCTCCGTCAACTGCGCCAGCGCATCACCGTGCGCTTTCATCTCGAGTCCCTGAACCGCGCCGAACTCGGGCAGTACATCCACCACCGCCTCCACGTCTCTGGTGCCAACGGCGCGCCTTTTTTCACGCGCCCCGCGCTGTGGCGCATTTTCAATTACACCAAGGGCATCCCGCGCCTGGTCAACGCCGTGTGCGACAAATGCCTGCTCTCCGGTTTCGTCAATGCCCGGGACGAAATCAGTTTCGGCATGGTGGGAACCTCCATCCGGGAACTCGAGGGAAGGATTGCCGCATGAGCTTGATCAACGATGCCCTCAAACGCGCCAGCCAGGCCGACAAGCTGGTGAAGGTGCCGCGCCCCGCCGGCCCCGCGCTCCAACCCGTCGTGCGCGGGCAGCGTTCCGGCGGCTCCCCTTCCTGGCTGCTCGGCGCGGGCATCGGCGTCACGGCGCTGCTGGCCGCGTGGTTTTTGTGGCAATGGTTCGCCACGACTCCGACCGGCGGACGTCCCGGCGTCACCCTTGCCATCAAGCCCCCGCGCGGCGCGGACAAAACGAACACTGCCAGCTCGTCGGCCACCAACGACAAACCCACAGCCGCATCCTCCACCCTCGGCGACCGCGCCGGAGACTCCGCCAAATCCGCCCTCGTGGCCCTGACCGGCTCCGCCAAATCCGCCGCCGCCACCCTCACCGCCGCCGTGGCGCGACAAGCGGAGACGCCGCCGTCTGCGGCGGCTGGCCGGCCCGCGGACAAACCAGACCCGTCACGCAGCGGCGAAAAAAACCGGGCGACGGCCGCGCCAGCCGCGGGCGAGATCCCCCCCGCCGTAATGGCCGCTGTGGCCAGCGTCGCGCCTGCGCCGCCCGCGCCGCCGGCGTTGCTGGACCCGGTGCTGCCCGCGCCTCCCGCATTTCCGCCGATCCGCTTGCAAGGCGTCATCTACCGCCCGACCAAAGCGACCGCGTTCATCAATGGCCGCATGATGTCCGTCGGCGATCAGCTCGAGGAAGCAATGCTCGTGAAAATCGACCGCCAGAGCGTCACCTTCGAACTCGGCAAAGAAACCAAGATCGTCCAGCTCGCCAAGTAGGCGGCCCCCTCGTAGCCGCCGACGTGAGGAGGCGGACGACCGCACGCAGACGCCACGAATCCGCCTCGTCACCTCGGCGGCTACGAGGATTCGTCCATCCCCGCCACCATCACGATTCCCGTTGCCACCCGCCCGCCGCTTCCGTTCCCTCTCCCGGACTGTGATGAACCCACTGCGCGCGCGCCTGCTCAACTCCCCCACGGCTGCGCGTGTCGTGCCGTTCGCGGTGTTCGTGGCGCTCACCGCGTTGCAGGGCCAATTCGGCGCGGCGTCGCACTATTGGATTTATCTCCTCAAAACCCTCGTGGGGGTCGCCCTCCTTTGGGCAACCCTCCCCGCAGTCGCGGAACTCCGCTGGCGAATCACGCCTGCCGCCGTGCTCACGGGCGTGGCGGTCTTCGCCGTCTGGGTCGGCCTCGACCCGTTTTATCCGAAGCTCGCGACCGGCGGCGAACCGTGGAATCCGCATCGCATCTTCGGCGAGAGCGCGCCGCTGGCGTGGTTTTTCATCGCGGTCCGCGTGCTCGGTTCCACGCTCGTCGTGCCGTGCCTCGAGGAAGTTTTTTACCGCTCGTTTCTCTATCGCACCATCGCCCGCGCGGATTTTCAGGCGATGCCGCTGGGACAATTTGCGTGGCTGCCCTTTCTCGCCACGACCGCCGCCTTCGGCCTCGCCCACCACGAATGGCTCGCCGGTCTCCTCTGCGCCGCCGCCTATCAGGGCCTCGTCTGCTGGCGGAAAAATCTGGGCGAAGCCATGACCGCGCACGCCGTGACCAATCTCCTGCTCGGCCTTTACGTCGTCACCCGCGGCGCGTGGAATTTTTGGTGAATCATCGCATGGACGCGGCGCGAGACTGCGTCCAAGTCCGCACTAAAATTTACCACCACCATGCGTCCACCTGCTTCCGCCACTGATTTTTCTCTCACCTCCCCACCGCAGCGCCGCGACTGGACGCGACGTGAATTTCTCGGCGGCATCGGCGCCGCCGCCCTCGGTGCCTCCAGCCTGACGGCACTGCCGCAACCCGCCGTCGCGGCGCCCCCCGGCAAACGCCCGCGCAAAAAAATCGCCGCGATCGTCACGCACTACACGCCCAACTCGCACGCCGACGTGCTCGTCAGCCGGCTCTTCCAAGGGCACATGCTCAACGGCACCGGCACGTACCCGGACTTGGAATTGGTCAGCATTTTCGTCGATCAATACGACAAGGCCGACATCAGCCAGGTCTTCGCGCGCCAGCACGGCTTCCGCCACTTCGACACCATCGCCGGCGCCCTCACGCTCGGCGGCAAAGACCTCGCGGTGGATGGCGTGCTGCTCATCGGCGAGCACGGCATTTATCCCCTCTCGCCCACCGGTCAGATCATGTATCCGCGCCGGCGTTTTTTTGAGGAAACGGCGGCGGTGTTCCGGCGTTGCGGCCGTTCCGTGCCGGTGTTCAGCGACAAACATCTCGCGTGGAACTGGGCCGACGCGAAGTGGATGTACGACACCGCGCGCGAGCTGAAGATTCCGATGATGGCCGGCTCTTCCATCCCGGTGACGTGGCGGCATCCGGCCGTCGAGGCGACCCGCGACGCGCGCATCACCGAGGCGGTTGGCTTGTCCTACGGTCCGATCGAAGGCTACGGTTACCACGCGCTCGAGGGCCTGCAATGCCTTGTCGAACGGCGTCGCGGCGGCGAGACCGGCGTCGCGGCCGTGCAACTGATCGAGGGGCCGGAGGTTTATGCGCAGCGCGACCTGGGGCGCTTCAGCCAGCGCGTCTTCGATGCCGCGCTGGGCTGCCGCGAGAATCTGAATCGCTTCCGGGGACCGTTCGAGACCGTGGTGCGAATGCCGGCGGGCTTCTTCATCGAGTACCGCGACGGCCTCCGCGCCGTCATCATCCACGACCAGCACGACGCCAACAACGAGTGGATCGTCGCGTGGGATGAAGCCGGCAAACCCGTGCCGCCGGCGACGGTGTTCTGGACTCAGGAGGCGCGCCCGATGATGCACTTCGGTTTCCAGCTCCAGGGCATCGAAGAAATGGTCCACACCGGCAAACCCGCCTGGCCCGTCGAGCGCACGCTGCTGACCACCGGCATCCTCGCCGCGCTGTTCGAGTCGCGGCAAAAAGGCGGCGTGCGCATCGCGACCCCGCACCTCGCCATCGCCTACCAACCCACCTTCACCTGGACCCCGGTCCCGCCCCCGCCGCCGTCGCGCCCCTTCACCGAGCCGTGAGGCACCACGGGAAGACCGGATGTTTGACAGCACTATCGCAGTCGCGCGCCGTGCGCCCTTTGTAGCGCAGGTTTCCAAACCTGCTGTGTCGCCGACTTCCAAGTCGGCAGGGTGTCGGCCTCGCCGGACGAGCCGCTGGTTTAGAAACCAGCGATACAGCAGGCTGGGAAGCCTGCGCTGCAAAATGGGCGTGAAAAATCGAGGTAAGCACCAGCGAGCGCGGGGCGCGCCGGCGCGCGGGTGAGTTCGGGATGCGCCCGGTTTCCTTCCGCTCCACGTTTTGTTTTTGCCGCGCCGCGCCGCGCTCCCTAGCTTGGCGACCATATGGCGCAGGATGAATTGTTCGGCTCGAAGACCAACGCGGAATCCGCGCCGGAACCGCAGCACACCCCTTCGCCCGCACCGTTGGCCGCGCGGATGCGGCCGCGCAATCTCGGCGAGTACGTCGGGCAGGGGCACATCCTCGGGCCGGGTCAGTTGCTGCGCCGGGCCATCGAGGCGGACCGGATTCAGTCGGTGATTTTTTACGGGCCGCCGGGCACGGGGAAGACCTCGCTGGCGCAGGTCATCGCGAACCAGACGCGCAGCCGGTTCGAGCGGTTGAGCGGCGTGGAATCCAACGTCGCGGACATGCGGCGCGTGCTCTCGGCGGCGGCCAATCGCCGCGAAAACACCGGACAATCCACGCTGCTGTTTATTGATGAAATCCACCGCTTCAACAAATCGCAGCAGGACGTGCTGCTGCCGGATGTCGAGAGCGGCGTGGTGCGGTTGATCGGCGCGACGACGCACAATCCGTTCTTCTTTGTGAACTCGCCGCTCGTCTCGCGTTCACAGGTGTTCGAGTTGCAACCTATTGGCGAGGCGGACCTGCTGGCGCTGCTGGGACGGGCCTTGCGGGACGAGGAGCGCGGGTTGGGGAATATGCGCCTCCGCGCCGATGACGACGCGCTGCGGCATCTCGCGCGCGTGGCGGACGGGGACGCGCGCAAGGCGCTGAACTCGCTCGAGATCGCCGCCCTGACCACGGTGCCGGCGGCGGATGGTTTCATCCCGATCACGCTCGCGGTGGCGGAGCAGTGCATTCAGAAGAAGGCGATTGTCTATGATGGCGACGGGGACGCGCATTACGACACCATCTCGGCGTTCATCAAATCCATGCGCGGCAGCGATCCCGACGCGTCGCTGTATTGGCTGGCGAAGATGATCCACGCCGGCGAAGACCCGCGTTTCATCACCCGCCGCATCATGATCTGCGCGGCGGAGGACGTGGGGTTGGCGGATCCGATGGCGCTGGTGCTGGCGCACGCGGCGCATCAGGCGGCGGAGTTTGTCGGCTGGCCCGAGGCGCGGATTCCGATCGCGGAGGCGACGATCTACATCGCGACGGCGAACAAGAGCAACAGCGCGAATGTGGCGATTGACGCCGCGCTCGCGGACGTGCGGTCGGGGCGCACGCTCCCCGTGCCGGCGCATCTGCGGGACGGTCATTACGCCGGGGCGGAGCGGCTCGGGCACGGGCAGGGCTACGAGTACGCCCATGCGCATCCGGGGCATTTCGTCGTGCAGGATTATCTCGGCGCGTTCAAGCGGTACTACGAACCGAGCGAGCAGGGCGTGGAAAAGAAAATCAAGGAACGTCTCGACCGCTGGCGGGCGCTGGTCGCGAAGACGCCACCGGGGGCGTCGCCGTCGTGAAAATTTCTTGCCACACGAATTCCGAAACCGAGAAGCACTGTGCGGCTCCGCACGCCTGCGGAGCGCGGCGTTTACGCCGCAGGGGGCCACGGCTGCAACCCAGCGCATCGAACGTTACCGGCAGGCGCACGTTTCTGCGGCCTGAAGGCCGCGCTCCCGAAAGAGCCGCATGAGCTCCGCGGTTCAAGCACTCAAGCGAAGCTGGCGGACGCAGTTGCGCGCGGAAGATCAACGGCACGGGGCCGACGAGCGGCGTGAGGCCTCGCGGCGCTTGTGCGAGCGGGTCGCGCAGTCGGAGGTGTGGCGCGCGGCGACGGCGGTGCTGATGTTCGCGCCACGGTCGGACGAGCCGGACATTCGCCCGCTCATCGCCGCGGGACTGGCGAGCGGAAAACTCATCGCGTTCCCCCGGCATGTGACCGCGAGCGACACCTACGAAGCGGCCGTGGTGCGCGACGTGGCGCGCGATTTGGTCCCGGCCCGGTTCGGTTTGCACGAGCCCGCGCCCGAATGTCCGGGTCTGCCGCTCAAGCAACTGGACTTGCGGCTCGTGCCCGCGATAGGCTTCGACGCTCTTGGGCGACGCCTCGGGCGCGGGAAAGGTTATTACGACCAGCTTCTCTCCCACACTCCGGCAGGCAAATGCGGCATCGCGTTCGACTGGCAGGTGGTGGACGAGCTGCCGACGGAACCGCACGACGCGCCCATGAATCATCTGGCCACGCCGACTCGCTGGCTCGTTTTCTGAATGCCGATTGAACCAATGGACATGATCTTGCTTGCCGAAATCTCGAACCTCGAAGCCGCGGCGATCTTCGGCGGCGGCGCCTTCGTGGCGTTTCTGCTCCTCCGCTGGTTCGACCGTTCCCGCCAGAACGTACTCGCCGCCCAAGCCCAGCAGACCATCGACAACGGCAAGCGCGAAGCCGAGGCGCTGCTGCGCGAGGCCCGTCTCCAGGCCAATGAGGAATCGCTCCGCCAGCGCGAGCAGGCCGACAAATCCTTCCACGCCCGCCAGCAGGAAATCCAAACTCTCGAACAGCGCGTCGCCCACCGCGAGACCCTCGTCAACCAGCAGCTCGAGGGTCTGGTGCGACAGGAGAAAACACTCCGCGAACAGTTGTCCGCGCTCGAACTCCGCGAAGCCAAGCTCGAATCCGAGCGCGCCGAGACGGCCCACCTGCTCAGGTCGCGCCGCGAGGAATTGCAGCAGGTCGCGCATCTCAGCGAATCCGAGGCGCGCGCCTTCCTCATGAAGGATGTCGAACGCGATTGCCATCGCGATGCCAACGACCTGGCCCGGCACATTCTCGAACAGGCCAAACACAAGGCCGAAGACCAGGCCCGCCGCATCATCACCCTGGCCATCCAACGCTACGCCGGACCACACACCTGCGAAACCTCGACGGCCACGATCGCCCTCACCGGCGACGAGATCAAAGGCCGCATCATCGGCCGCGAAGGCCGCAACATCCGCGCCTTCGAGGCCGCCACCGGCATCACCGTGCTCATCGACGACACGCCCAACGCCGTGGTCCTGTCCGGCTTCGACCCCGTCCGCCGCGAGATTGCGCGCGAGGCGATGGACCGGCTCATCCTCGACGGCCGCATCCATCCGACCCGCATTGAGGAAGTCGTGGGGAAGGTCACCGAGGAGATGGACGAGCGGATTCTGAAAGCGGGCGAAGAGGCCGTCTATCAGGTCGGCCTGCCGCCGCTGCACGTCGAGATCATCAAGGTTCTCGGCCGCCTCAAGTTCCGCCAAAGCTTCTCGCAAAACCTCCTGCACCACTCCATCGAGGTCGCCCATCTCGCCGGCCTGATGGCCGCCGAACTCGGCGCCGACATCCTGACCGCCAAACGCTGCGGCCTGCTCCACGACATCGGCAAGGCTCTGAACCACGAAATGGAAGGCTCGCACGCGATCATCGGTGCCGAGTTTGTGAAACGCCATGGCGAGTCCGCGGAGGTCGTGGACGGCGTCGCCTCGCATCACGACGAAGTTCCACACGTCGGCATCTGGGGGATTCTCATCAGCGCCGCCGACGCCATCTCCGCCTCGCGCCCCGGCGCGCGTTCCGAGACGATGACCACCTACATCCGCCGCCTCGAAGAACTCGAACGCATCGGCACCTCGTTCGACGCCGTGGAAAAATGTTTCGCCGTCCAGGCCGGCCGCGAGCTGCGCGTGTTCGTGAAGCCGGAAAAAATCTCGGACGCCGACGCCACCACGCTGGCCCGCACCATCTGCCGCCGCATCGAAAACGAAATGACCTACCCCGGCCAGATTCGCATCACCGTCATCCGCGAAACCCGCGTCCTCGAGTACGCCAAGTAACCCGGAAAACCGCTGTGGCGGCGAGGGGGCGTGCCGGGATGCGAGCAGGCGGGAGAGCGGTCCGAGAATCAAGATTCTGCGCGGGAAAACTCCGAACTGGCTGCGATTGGTAGGGCGCGCCTGTCCTCAGCGCGCCGTTGGGATGCCCCTATGATTCAGCGGCGCGCTGAGGACAGGCGCGCCCTACCGCTGCCGCACCACCCCGCTTACCGCCGCGGATCCGTCAGGACCGACGGCAGCGCGCCGCCATATTCCCAGCCCTGCGGCGAATTCCACGGTCGCGCCGACGCATTCTCCGGCTCCGTCGTCGCGCAACCCGTGAGGAACAAACCGACGGCACTCAGCAGTAGCAACGCGCCCAGGTACAGGGAGGAATTGATTCGGGTTTTCATTGTGCGGAAGCGACCGCGTCGCCTTCAGTGATTTCGTCCTTTTTCAACGCCAGGGAAATATTACCAAACGAATAATTGGGTTCGACCTTGGTGATCTTGATGCGCCCCAGCATCCGTTCGTCGCGATGCACGATCATCTCGCCGCCTGGCAGCACGCCCTGATTGCCACCCACGCTGACGATCACGAACGCCCACTTCGGATCGACGACCGTCACCACGCCCTTGAGGCCGGGCGGCAGCCGCACCTTGTTATCGAAACCCTTCGAGTTGGCCAGTTCGGTGGTCAGTCGCGCATATTGGCCGTAGAGTAGTTTGCGCTCGGACTCGGCGACCATTTTCTCCTCGCGCGTTTTCGCCAAATCCACGAACGCCTTGCGAATTTCCGCGGCCGATTTGCCGATGTCCGTGAGTTCCTTGTTTTCGTCCTTGGCCTTCTGTACCGCGGCGAGCGCCTTGGCGGCGTCGGCCTCGGCCTTGGCCACCTTGATGGCCGCCTCGGCCTCTTTCTTCTTGGCGTCTTCCACCTCCGCCTTCATCCGCACGTTGTCGGCGCTGGATTTTTCCAGCTCGTCTTTGGTTGCGGTGAGCTCATCCGCCAGCTTCTTGCGGTCAGATTCTTTCCTGACCAGCGCCTCCGCGCCGTCGGTGATCGTCTTGTCCTTGCGCGCGATGTTCTCGGGAATCTTCGTGTTGACGAAATACAGGGCGGCACCGCCGGCGAGAATGGCCAGCAAGAGGAAGATGCGCGTCAGGATTGTGATCATTTGTCAGCGTGGTTCGGTCTGGCGGTGATTATGTAGGGGTTGCTCGCGGCAGTGTCAACGTTCGCCGGGCGGTGGCGGGTTGCCGCGCCCTTGGTCGGCTACCCGGTGCGAAAGGGCTGAGATTCGACAGCGGGAGCAACTCACCGTTGTCGGCGTGGCACCGCTCCCGCCGCAGCGGCGGTGAACGCGCGAAGGTGCTGAAAGTTTTTCTACCCTGTCTGGCGGGCGAACACGCTGCGGCCGGGACGGTCGCGCTTCGTCGGCGACCCGCGCCGCCTACGGCTTGAGCCAGTCGGGCACCTGGATGTCCTTGCTCTTCTGGGGCGCTTCGTTGCCGCGCCAGAGGAAGCCGGCTTTTTCGAACTCGCCGCGGTTGGCCTTGAGGCAGTCGAGCAGACGTCGCGCGAGCTGGCGGTTCGGCGAACGCTCGCGCACGGCAAAGGGCTGGATGGCTTTGGCACCCGCGTGCTGGATCGGGAAAAAATCCAGGGTGTCGGACTGCGGGATGGCGTTCACGCGATAGACAATCGCGGCATCAAGGCCACCGATGCGCATTTGATTGATGAGGAGATCGGCGGTGGGCACCTCGGTGGCGACATTTTTTCCGACCGCCGCCGCGAGGCCGGTGGCCTTGAGCATCCCGCGCGTCATGAAGCCGAGGGTGCTTTGTTCCGCGTTGCAGAGGCCGAGCTTGAGACCCGGCTGCGCGAGGTCGGCGAGCGTCGTCACGCCGCGCGGATTGCCCTTCTTCACCACGATGCCGATGTCGGTCTCGGTGAGCAGCACGGCCTCGGGAAACTGCGCGGCCACGGGCGGCACGAAGCACAGGTCGCAGGCGTAGTAGGCGTCGGGAAAACGCGCGCCCGCGGTGTTGTTCATCGCCTTCATCGTGGCGCACAGCACGCCGCAGCCGTTGAACACGGTGGTGACATTCACGCCCTCGCGGTCGGCGAACTGCCGCAGCAGTTTTTCAATCGCCAGCCGGTTCACGCCGCCGCTGTAGAGAATGAGTTCCGGCTTGGCGGCCCAGCGGTCGCCGTCGGCGGGCGGGTAGCCGTGCTGCGAAAATACGGGGCCGCCCTTTTCCGGCGCGGCGAGAAACCGGGCGAAGCGCAGCGCCGCGGCGGGCTGCGGGCAGGACGCGGGGACGGTGGCGACGGCGGTGCTGACATGGTTGCTGCTGGGCGCAGATGCGTTCGTGGCGACGGCCAGCGGACGGTGCGCGAGCGCGAAAACCTCGCGCACGGTCCCTTTGTTCCGGATGTCCCTGAGCGCGGTGTCGTCGCTGATGACGAGGAGATCGAACTTCTTGGAATCGGGGAGATCGGAGAGCAGCGCGGCGACGGAAGCGTATTGCAACCGGATCGTGACGCCGGATTCGCGCTGATACGCGGCGGCGATCGCGGCTACTGGCGGCTGCAATTCCTCAGCACAACCAACCGTGAGCGCCACCGGTGCGGGCGACGGCGAACCGCCGCGCTCCCGGAACGCCACCACGCCGAGCACGACGGCGAGGGCGAGCAGCAGGAGGGCGACAATCTTCATGTTTCTTCCCCCGCAAGCTTCCACGCCCGCCCGCGGGCGGCGACGAGAAAACGGGGAGAACCAGCCGGAGGCGGAAAAATGGAACGGGGAATGAGGGGATCAGCCGGTCATGGGCGCGTCGCAGTTTTTTGCATTTCTCATTCGTAGGTGGGTGAACAGACGGTGTGAAAACTCCATTGCTTTGCCGTAGCCGCCGACGTGAGGAGGCGGATTTCCCCGCATTTCGCGCACATGCCATCCGCCTCCTTACGTCGGCGGCTACGTTTCCACAAAGTCTGTGAAGTCGGGTGCGAATGAGAGGAGCAAGCGGATGCGGGGCGTCGGGTTCATGGCCATTTCAATCCGCATTCCCGAGCGAGCCGCCGTTCGGCGATGCGGTCCGGGTGATTGAGTTGCAATAATTTCACGGTCACCCGGCCGACGTTGGTGAGCGGGACGATTCGCAAGCCGGCCACGCGGAAGTGCGCGGTCCAGAGATCACGGCGCGGATGGAACAAGGGGATGAGCACTCCGTCCACGTCGTCCACCGACCCGAGGTCCGCACCTTTGCGCTTGTTACAGATGGCGCAGCAGTAGGCGAGATTGGCGGTGCCGGACGTGCCCTCGTGTTTGCGAGCGAGGATGTGGTCGAGTTGATGGCGGATCAGGGAGTCGCGTTCGGGGACCAAACAATATTCGCAACGGCCCTGAGCTCGTTCGCGTACCGCCCGGCGAACGCGACTAGATGGACCCGACTTGCTCATGCTCCAAACTCAAGGCGGGAGGCTGCGCGCACCTTGGCCAGGCGGATGACATGTTCGACCTGCTCGAAGCACTTCCACTCCTGTTCCTCTTCCGGGGTGAGTCCGGTGGTGCGGTTTTTCTCCAGCAGCGCCTCGATGCGCGCCCGGGCTTTGCGGGACAGTTTCCACGCGAGCACCTCGGCGGGCGTGGGCACGGAGGCCAGTTTGCCGAGCACTTCCTTCAGCCACGGATAGGTCCCGGATGGATTGCGCCACTGGCGGAGGCCGAGGGTGAAGATGTTGCCCAGTTCAACCTGCCGCTCGGGCAGGCCGGCGGCGACGGCGGGGGCCAGCTCCATTTCCATGGTGACTTTCATGGTTCAGTTTTAGCGCGGCGCTGAAGCTGTCACAAGGGGAACGTCGGGAGGAGCTGACGCCCGGGCGCGTCTCAGTTTCTTGCACGCCCCCCGAGGGCGGGTGCTGGTGAGATGGGGAATCGGCTACCAGAGACTGCGCCCGCCAGTTACCGTCTGGCGTCCTCCATTCCCTGTCCCGTGTCCCTATTTTTCTGCCATCGTCCCCCGTCACCGCTCGACCTGCGCCATGGCTTCGAGGTGCTCGAAGTTCGGATACTCGGTGATGGCCGCTTTCACACGCACGCCGCATTCGTCGATCAGCCGGCCGGCGAACCCCGCCATCATGCGATTCCATTTGTCCACCATGCGCGTGAGTTCCTGGCGGTCGCGGCGTTCCCAGTAGCCGCTTTCGTCGCTGATCTTGTTCACCAGCCCGAGCCGGTGCGCGGAGTCGAGCAGGCTGATGACCGAGAGATGGCAGCGGAGAAAATTGTGGATGCCCCCGAGCGCCGGATTGCTCGCGTATTGCGTCTTGCACGCGCCGGCCCACGACCAGCCCTGCAGTTGGGTCGCCACCGCCACGCCCTCCACGGTGATGGTCTCGGGATAACGGCAGAGGCCGAAGATCGCCGGCTCGGAGCCTTTTCCCGGCGCGGTGACGAGCGCGAGGATGTGCGTGGGCTGGATGGCGTAATAATTTTCGCCGCGCGCCAGGTAGCGGGTCGCCTGCACCTTCAACCAGCGCAGGTCGTCGTTGGGATCTTCGTTGGCGCACTCGGCCCCGGTGAATTCCTCGAGGCTGCTGCCGACGAACTGAAACGGCAGGTGCAACGCGGCGCGGCGCAGGTTGTCCAACAGTTCACGGGCGGCCGTGACGTTGAGGTTTCGCGTTTGGAATTCGTAATGAATGGTCAAGCCCATGATTTTATCCTGTCAGTAATCGTAGAGCCCCGCGTCGTGTGAGTATCCACCGCCGCCGCCTCCGCCCCCGCCCTCGTCGCCTTCCCCGCCCATCATCTCTTTGAAAACGTCGCCCATGTCCTCCTCGATTTTGTCCGGGTCTTCCCCGGCCTCGAGGCGCTTCACGGCCACATCAAAATCCTTCGGCACCATGCCTGCCGGCATGAGGTCCTTCATTTTGCGCATCATGTAGGCCATGTGCTTGGGGTTGTTTTCGTCGAGGTGATCCATCGCGCCTTCCATCTCGCTCATGGCGCGGCGGACCCGCGGATCGTCGAGGTTGGGCATCGGCATTTCAGCGCCGTCGCCCGCCTCGTCGCCCGCGGGCGTTGCGGTTGGTTCCTTGGCCCCACGCGGCATGGCGAACTGGCTCACCTGCTTGGCCATCTTCTGGTTGCCGCACTTGGGACATTGGGGCAGATGCGAGGGGTTCACCCGCTTGGAGAGGAAGTTGAAAACCACCCGGCATTTGGGACACGCGAATTCGTAAATGGGCATAGTCGATGAGTTGTTTTTTTGGCCCTGCAGCTTACCGAGTCGCCCGCTGACTGAACAACGCGAAACTCCATGAACACCCGACAATCGAGACTTCCTCCCGGCTGTGAATACCGCACTCACTCCGTGTGCTCTCTCCTTGGTTGAATTGTTGCCCTGGCTTGTCGCCGCGCCGTTTTAGCGGCGCGATTTTCAAGTGCCATTAATTACCTCACTGCCGCCGCGGGCGCAAATTTCCACCCCGTTTTTCTCGCACCATGCCCCACGGCGTCAGCGTTTCGTCGCCAGATGGATGCTCATGCAGCCGCCGACCAACGGGAGCACGCGCACCGCCGAACAGCCCGCGCGGCGCATCATTTCCGCCAGCGCCGCGGCTTCCGGATAATGCAGCAGCGACTCGTAAATGTAGGAGTGCGTCTCCGAGTCGCCGCAGAAACAACGGCCAAACACCGGCACGAACCAGCGCAGGTAGAGGAAATAAAGCCGGCGCAAAAAGCGGTTCGGCGGCTTCCCAAAATCGAGCACCAGCAGTCGCCCGCCCGGCCGCAGCACGCGCAGCATTTCGCGAATGCCGGCGTCGAGGTCCGCGAGATTGCGCAGGCCGTAGCTGATCGTCACCGCCGCGAAGGTCGCGTCGCCAAACGGCAGCCGCAGCGCATCGCCGCGCAGCCACACCGGCGGCTGCGCCAGACCGCTGACCGCCCCGCGCTGCCGCGCCACGGCGAGCATCGGCCCGCTGAAATCCAGACCGCACACGCGCACGCCCTGCCGCGCGCCGGCGAGCGCGACATCGCCCGTGCCGCAGCACAAATCGAGCAGGCGCTCGCCGGGTTGCAGCTCGGCCAACCCGATCAGCCGGCGCTTCCACAGGCGGTGAACGCCGAAGCTCTGGAGGTCATTGATGAGATCGTAGCGCGGGGCAATCGCCGCGAACAAATCGTTCACCTTTCCGGAACGCTGCTCGCCGGGGACGTAGAATTTGTTGCCCATTTCGCGCGCTAAAATCCGGGGCGGCCAAGGACCGCGCAAGCAGCAACTCGGGCGCGGACGGCGGGCCGGGAGCGCGGCATTTATGCCGCTTCAGCGTGCGATATTCCGAACCGGCACGAACCCGCCGTAGCCGCCGACATGCGGAGAACCGGCGCGCCGCAGGGCCGCAGCACGAGTCCGACGTACTCGATCGGCGGCGGGGTGGATGTTCGCAGCGAGCGAGCAGCGCGGTGCCGATGGATGCACGGGAGCGGAGCAGGGGAGTTGTGGCAAAGGAATGGAGGCAGAGGAATGAGGACGCGGAGACTTTTTGTCTTCATTCCTTTGCCCCCATTCCTTTGCCAAATTCTTTGCCGGGCTTGGGGTTCAGATTCAGGTGGGCCAAGACGCGTTCGACGGACTGCGGTAGCCGCCGACGCGAGGAGGCGAATTCCCCGCCAATCCGCGACCGGCCCTCTGCCTCGTCACCTTGGCCGCTACATTCTCGCCCAACCTCTGCATGCCACGTTCCGCCCTCAGCGCGCCGCCGCTCCACGCGGTTTTGCTTGAGCTTTGCCCGATGCGCTTGAAAGGTCCGCCGCACGTTGCCATGCCAAACGCCGCCGCCGCCACCCTGCAAAAACCCGCCGCCGATCCGCGCCTCTGGCATCTCGACCGGCGCGTCATTTTTCTGAATCACGGTTCCTTTGGCGCGTGTCCCCGCGCGGTGCTCGCCGAGCAGCAGACCTGGCGCGAGCGCATGGAACGGCAGCCGGTGAAATTTTTCGTCAAGGAACTCGACGGCCTGCTCGACGCCGCGCGGGCACGACTGGCCGCATTCGTCGGCGCGCAGCCCGACGACCTGGTCTTCGTCCCGAATGCAACCGCCGGAGTGAACACGGTGTTGCGCTCGCTGCGCTGGCGCACGGGCGATGAACTCCTCGTCACCGATCACGAATACAACGCCTGCCGCAACGCACTCGATTTCGCCGCCGGGCGTCAGGGCGCGCGCGTCGTGGTCGTGCCCATCCCATTTCCGCTGCGCTCCGCCGATGAAGTGATCGCAGCGGTGCTCGCGCGCGTGACGCCGCGCACGCGCCTGGCCCTGCTCGATCACGTCACGAGCCAGACGGGCCTGGTGCTGCCCATCGAACGCCTCGTCCGCGAACTCGCCGCCCGCGGCGTCGAGGTGCTCGTGGACGGCGCGCACGCCCCCGGCATGGTGCCGGTGAATCTGCGGAAACTCGGCGCGGCCTTTTACACCGGCAATTGTCACAAATGGCTGTGCGCTCCCAAGACCGCCGGCTTCCTCCACGTCCGCCCGGATTTGCAAAAAGAGATTCACCCGCTGGCCATCAGTCACGGTGCCAACTCGCCGCGCACGGATCGCTCGCGCTTCCTCATCGAGTTCGGCTGGACCGGCACGAGCGACGTCTCCGCGAGCCTCAGCGTGCCGCGTGCGATTGATTTCATGGCCACGCTGCTCCCCGGCGGCTGGCCCGAAATTCGCCGCCGCAATCGCGCGCTTGCCCTCGCCGGCCGCCAGCTCCTCTGCGACGCGCTCGGCATTCCGTTGCCCGCGCCCGCCGCCATGATCGGTTCGCTGGCGTCGCTGCCGTTGCCGGACGCCACCAGCACGGCGGCTCCGCATTCGCCACTCTACGCGGACCCGTTGCAGGACCGGTTGCGTGAACGCTGGGGCATCGAGGTGCCGATCATTCCCTGGCCCGCTCCGCAGCACCGGCTCGTCCGCATCTCCGCGCAGCTCTACAACTCGCTGCCCGACTACGCACGCCTGGCCGAGGCACTGACGGTGGAATTGCACGAGGTGCCGCCGACGTGAGGCGAACCCGAGCGCCGAATCGTCGCCGCATGGGGCGATCACACCCGAAAATTGAGGGAGGGAGTTGGCTGATGCTACCCGCCGCTGAGCCGGTGGATACCTCCCACAGATTCAGGGAGGCCAACAGAAGCGGACTTTAATCTGTGGGCCTTCCTGAATCTGCTGGAGGAATCCTAAACATGGATGAAAACGCATCACCGACGGTCCATGTAGTCCCGCAGTGAGGAGCACCCGAGCGCCCAGACGGCGCAGCTTGGAGCCATCGCACCCGGAAATGGAGGGGGCGTTGGCAGGTGAACTCGGGCGGCTTGGGTGTGAGTTGCCTCCGCCTTTTCCCGTCGGCGGCTACCATTTCTCCCAGCCCCTGAAGTCTGCACCACTCCTGCACGTCATTCAGCGGCTCAAAAAAATCCAAATCAATAAACCCAGCCTCACCCACTCCCCATGCGCCTCTCGCCTCCACCCACCCTCGCCACTCTCACCCTCGCGGTGGCCTTCGCCGCCGCGCTCAGTGCCGCTCCCGCCGCGCGCGCGGACGTCAAGCTGCCCCCGGTAATCTCCGATCACATGGTTCTCCAACGCGACATCGCCGCGCCGATCTGGGGCACCGCCGCGCCGGGCGAAGAAGTCACCGTCACCATTGCCGGCCAGACAAAAACCACGAAAGCCGACGACCAGGGCAAATGGCGCGTGAAGCTCGATGCGCTCAAGACCGGCGACGCCCTCACGCTCACGGTCAAAGGCAAGAACACGCTCACGATTCAGGATGTCCTCGTCGGCGAAGTGTGGGTCGGCTCCGGCCAGTCGAACATGGACGGCCGCGTCGGCGGCTACTCCAAAAGCGATGACGTGCTCGCCGAACTGGCGAAGAAAACGCTGCCGCAGGTCCGCCACATCAGCCCGCGCGGCACCTGGCAGGTGACCACACCGCAGACTTCCGGTTCGTTCAGCGCACTCCTTTTTCCCTTCGGCGTCCGCTTGCACGAGGAACTCAAAGTCCCCGTCGGCCTCATGCTCGGCGCGGTCGGCGGTACGCCGTCCGGTTACTGGTTGACCGAGGAAATGTTCCAGGCCGATGCGCCGAGCAAGGAACTCGTCGCCAAACTCGCGCCAACCTATTCCGCGGAGGCCGCGCAGAAAAAACTCACCGAAGACCTCGCCAAATGGGAGAAGGACGCCGCCGCCGCGAAGGCCGCGAACAAGCCCGCCCCGCGTCGTCCGACGCTGGCCCCGAAGCCCGGTGAAACCTCCGGCGGCAAGATCGGCCATCTCTTCGAGTCGCACATCCGCGGCTACGTCGGCTACGGCATTCGCGGCGTGTTGTGGGATCAGGGCGAGAGCGGCACCGCGATGGCGGGCGTGGATCAATACACACTGATGGGCGCGTTGATCCGCGGCTGGCGCAACGACTGGGCGCAGGGCGAGTTCCCGTTTCTCTACATTCAAAAACCCAGCGGCAGCGGTTGCGCGTGGGACACCGACAACGCGGTGACGAAGAACGCCAGCAAGTTCGCCCCGCTGCCCGCGCAGGTGCCCGGCGACGGCGCGTATCGCGAACTGCACGTCAGGATTCAGCAGCATCCCAACACCGCCCTCGTCATCGCCAGCGACCTCGGCTCGGGCATTCATCCCACCAACAAATCCGGCTACGGCGCCCGCGCCAGCCGCGTCGCGCTCGGGATGGTCTATGGGCAAAAAGTGGAAACCCAGGGACCGCTGCCGGCCGCACACAAGGTGGACGGCGGGAAAATCGTGATCAGCTTCACGCACGTCGGCCAGGGCCTCGCCGCGCGGCACAGCGAAAAACTCCAGGGGTTCGCCATCGCGGGCGAGGACAAGAAATTCGTCTGGGCCGACGCGGTGATCGCGGGGGACACCGTGGTCGTGTCCAGCGCCAGCGTGCCCAAGCCCGTGGCCGTCCGCTACGCGTGGGCCTCGCAGCATCCGTGGGCGAATTTGTTCAACAAAGACGGCCTCCCCGCGCAGACGTTCCGGACGGACGACTGGAAGTAACTGTGCGTCCGGGCGCGGCGGCGCCGTGGGGCAGGCATCCCTTGCCTGCCAGTTCGGGCGGCATCCGTGCCGCCCGTTTCGACCGGCCGCTGCGAACGATTCTGGCGCGGGGAACACGGGGCACGGATGCCCCGTGAACCGTCAGGCAAGGATGCCTGACCCACGCTCGGCCTTCCCCATCCGCTGCGCCAGCACCACCGCGCCCCACGCACTCTCGCGCCCGAGCGGCGCGACGCGCGCGCCCGGCCAGAGCGCCCGAATGCCGCGGGCGACCTTTCTGGCAAACGCGGGCTGATGGAGGAGCACGCCGCCGGCCAGCACGAAATCCACCGGCCTTTCCGGCCGCACGAGTTTTTTCGCGCAGCCGACCGCGTCCTTCGCTAGGCTGTGGGCTGCGCCCTCCAAAATGTCCCGCGCGATCGGGTCGCGTTCTGTCAACGTATCCTTGGTAGGTCCGCGCTGCCGCGCGGCCCTTTCATTCCCCCTTTGGGCTACCGGGACCGGCCACGCTGCAAACACCTCCGGCGCGAGCGCCGCAATTTCCCTCTGGCCCGCCGCCTGCACCCAGCCGATCAAGTCGCTGGGTTCCTTCAACTGCAACAAGCGCAACAGCCGCTGCCCCAGCGCCGACCATGTGCCATCGCGGTCGTAATAAAAGACCACCGCCTTGAGCGCGCGCAGACCGATTTCGTAGCCGCTGCCTTTGTCACCGAGAATGTGCCCCCAGCCCCCAAACGTCGCCGTGCGGCCGTCGGTCGCCCGGACGTAACAGCACGAACCCGTGCCACTCCGCACCAGCACGCGCGCCGTCGCCGACGTGGCGCGACGCCCGCCGCGCCCGGTCGGTTCGCCCGCCACCAGCGCCGTCTCGAGCTCATTCGTGGCGTGACACGAAACCCCCGGCCAGACCTGCGCCGCCGCCGCGCGAATGCGCCGCCACTGCGCCAGGTCCCGCGCGCCGGCCAGTCCGATGGCAATCGCGGCGGGCCGCGACAGATCACGCGCGACCTCGCGCAACCGCACGAGCAGCGCCCGGTCCGTCAGCACCCGGACATCGCCCGGCCCCGCCTCGACGCGGCGCACGAGCCGCCCGGTGGCATCGGCCAGCAACGCCACGGTCCGCGAGCCACCGCCCGCGATGCCGAGAAAATACTCATCAGTGCGAATCACCCCGCGAGTATCTGGCGCAGCGGCGGCCTTTCCATGTTTTTCCGCAATCGATGAAAATAGGCCGGCAGTGGGCTGACGACGAAACCAAAAGGCCGCCTATGACCACCAATTAGCCGGGACGAATAACTCCAAACCACTAACCTGCACTAACCGGCACTTATAAAACCAAGCCAGCCCGCACCCAACTCGGAGAGGTATATATGGTCAGCAATTTATTAGTGCCAGTTAGTGCCGGTTAGTGGTTTCAACTGAATCACGGTGCAGAAACCGTTGGCTCAAAAATCAGCCCGTTCGAAGCGGTTGGAACTTAGAAACCACAAAGAGACACAGTCGTAAATTACCCACAGAAATAGGATGAACACAGCGCGGAAGAGCCGGAACCAAAGCGGGGCGCGACCGTCCCAGTCGCAGCGCTTGAATAGGGAAGGAAACGGCGAAATACTCTGACGACCTCAGCACTGCGTGCCCGCTGTGCGCTGGCACACCTGGTTCCCGTCCCGGAGGGACACCGGAGGAGATTAGCCGGGGGCAAGTCCGCCCCCAGCGGACGCCGCCCCCGGAAACGGGGCCGCGTGACTCCGTGCCCCAACGGGGCATCGAAGAAAATGACCCAAGACGACGAGGGGTAACGGGAATGCTGTGGGGAGGACGCCACCAAAAACTTCTTCGATGCCCCGCTGGGGCATGGCCCGTTCGGTGGCGCAACCGGGGGCCGCGTCCGCTGGGGCGGACTTGCCCCCGGCTAATTTCCTGCGGCGTCCCTCCGGGACGAAGAGCCAAGCGTTGCCGACAATTCTTTGGCCGTCGCCCGGTGCGAGGCCGGCGGCAAACTTTCGCGGCAAACAAGGATTCTGCGGAGCAGTAGTATCGAGACTCTACTTCCCTGGCAGCTCTCTGTGCCCATCGTATCTCTGCTGTAACTCGCGACCACTGTCGAGATAGGGAAAGCACAGCATCGAGTGACCAAGCCGTTTTCCGATCGGTGTGACTGCGATCCCTAGCTGAGTCCGACCTAAACCCCGGATACACACGGGTCAGCGAGGCCAGCCGGCGACTACGGTGCGGTTACACAGTAACTGAAGTGAGCGGTTCCTATCTTCATCCGTGTTAATCCGTGTCCATCCGTGGTTGCTCCACTCCCCGCCCGGCCCAAATCGGGCATTGCCTCGCTCCTCCCATTCCCTATCCTCCGCGCCTATGAACCACCGCCTTTTCATCGCCTTGATCCTTCTCTCCGCCGTGACCTTGTGTGTCGCGCAGGACAAACCGCAGCCTGCCGTTGCCAAGCCTGCGGCGGGCGTCGCCGCGGACCCGTGGGTGGTGTATCCCGGCGGCGACGGTCCGGGGAAGGGGAAGCACATCGTCTTCATCGCGGCCGAGGAGTCGTATCGGTCAGAAGAGTCGATGCCGATGATGGCCCGGATCCTTGCCCGCCAGGGCTTCAAATGCACCGTCCTCTTCGCCATCGACCCGGCGGATGGCACGATCAATCCGCAGATCAAAGACAACATCCCTGGCCTGGAAGCCCTCGAGTCCGCCGACTTGTTGGTGGCGTTTCTCCGCTGGCGGGAACTGCCCGACGACCAGATGAAACGCATCATCGACTACAGCGAATCCGGCCGGCCGATCATCGGCATCCGCAATGCCACCCATCCCTTCCGCTATGTCAAACGGCCCGGCAGTCCCTACGCACGGTATGATTCCGGCAGCAAGGACCCGCGCGGAGGCTGGGGGCGTCTCGTCCTCGGTGAGACGTGGGTTTCGCACTACGGCAAGAACCTCGTCGAAAGCACCCGCTGCGACGTCGTGACCGCGGCCGCGCAGCATCCCATCTTTCGCGGCGTGCGACCGAGCTTCTGGCTCGCGGACGATGTCTATGGCATCAGCGAATCCTTGTCGGGTGACAGCACGCCGGTGCTGCTGGGACAACCACTCGTCGGCTGGTCGGCCGACGCCAAAGCGCATCCCGACAAGAAACCCCTGCCCATCGCGTGGACGAAGACTTACACCGGCAAATCCGGCCAACCGGCCCGCATCTTCACCACCACCATGGGTCACGGCGACGCCTTCCAGAGCGCAGACTTCCGCCGCATGCTGGCCAACGCGAGCTATTGGTGCATGGGTTTGGAAGCCCGGATCGATCCGAAGTCCGACCTGGCCATCATCGGCACCTACGCCCCCGGCCCCGTGGGGGCGAAGGGACTCAAGGCCGGTGTAAGACCAGCAACTCTCAAGTGACAATACCAATTCTATCAGCTTGTCCGCAGCTTAGAGCGGGTTTTAAAGGGGTGGCGCGGCCGACCCGCCCGCCCCGGTCGGCGACTCGCCGACCGGAACTGCGAAGCGCAAATTTACGAAGAGGCCGTCTTTATTGGCTCGAACCGTTTCTCCAGTTCCGTCGGGCGGGTCGCCTATGCTACCCGGAGACGACTTTCCAAACACGCTCTTAGTGCCGGTGTGAAAACTCCGGTTTGACGTTCCGCGTTTACGCGGTTCATGCGGTGTGCAACCAGCGGGCCGCGTAAACGCGGAACTCCCAACGTAGTCCCTCGCGGCTCAAGGGATTTTTCAAACCGGCTCTCACCAGTATTTCGCCTTCTCGGGAATCACCCAGCGCACTCCGCCCCGCGGGTCCGCCACATCTCCGGTGCGGCGCGGGATCACATGAAAGTGAAACTGCGGCATGGTCTGGCCGGCGGCGGGGCCGTCGTTCACTCCCAGATTGAAACCGTCTGGTTTCGGCGAGGTCACCCTCGCCGCACGTTGTTGCGCCCACTCGACCTACTCCAGCAATCGCACCCGCTCAGGCACGCTCAATTCGCCGAACCGGCTCGCGGCCCGACGCGGAACGATCAGCACATGACCCGGCGTTACGGGGAATTTATCCGCAATCACTGCGAACCATTCATCCACCGCCAGCACCCGCTCCGGCTCGATGACCCCAAACACCGGCAGAACCACTGGTTTGCGCGTTGAATCATGCGTTTCAGGCAATGGCATAAGTCGATTTCAGAGGGTCTCAGTAAGTCACCGTCAGATGTTCCTCGCGCCAGCGCAGCCCGCCGATGTCGGGATAAAAATTCTCCTCGCTGGGAGGAATCACGGCCCGCCCCTCCAGCGCCACCAACTCGCGCTGCCCCTCGATGCGGTCATCAAGCCGTTTCTGGTTCACCCGCCACACCCCGGCTCGCCGCTGCCGGTCGGGACAGGGCGCGATCAGATGGCGGTCCATGGCCCAGTGATGATTCGGGCACAGCGCCACGCCGTTCGTCGGCTTGTCATTTCGGCTCATGCCAAACGGAATCAAATGCGCCGCCTCGACCAGCGACATCGCCTGCTCCAGCAAAACCCGGATGCCGCACGCTGCGCAGCGATAATCATAGACCTCCAGAATCGTCCGGCGGAATGCCGCGTCCCGCTTTGCCTCGGGAGGCTCCTCGCGCAATGCCTCCGCCACCGGCACCTGGCACGTCGTCGCGACCAACGCGGCGAGTTGCTCCCGCCGTTCGGGAAAATACCGCGCGATCAGCGCCTCGCGCACCTGATGCCGCGCCAGAGGATCACTCAGGAGCGCCCACAACCCGACATCGAAATGCCCCGCCACCCGGTCCTTCCGCAACTGCCCGACGCCCGGCGCCCCCGCGGCGAACCCCTCGCGATACAGCGGCCCGCCACCGCCGGCGGGCATTACCTGCCAGAACTTGTCACCGCCGAGAAAATAAAACGGGATTTCAATGCTTGGCTGGTCATTGGCCTCGCGCACCACGGCAAAATACCGCTTGAACGTCGCCACCAGCTCCTCGCTCAACGGAATCTCATTCGCCACGATCAGACTGCGGTCCAGCAAATCGAGAATGCTCAACAACAACACCGGCTTGTGCGGACGCTCATGCCCGTCGCGCTTCTCCCGCCGGAGATTGTACAGCCGCTCCAGCCAATGCGCCCAAATGTCATCGCCCACGGCCATGCGTCATCTTTGGCGAAATGTCCGCTGCTTCGCCATCGGATTCACGCGGGACAAGCTTTCCATTCGGAGTTGGTCGCCCACGCAGCCCCACGCGCTCAGCCGCGCACCGCATGCACCACCCGCTCGACGCACCGTGGGAGGTCTTCGCGCAGCTCATAGACCCAAAAGCGGCAGACCTGCCAGCC
The DNA here is from genome assembly GCA_945861535.1 of Akkermansia muciniphila. Classification (GTDB taxonomy): domain Bacteria; phylum Verrucomicrobiota; class Verrucomicrobiia; order Limisphaerales; family BJHT01; genus BJHT01. The sequence goes on from CAMAUZ010000060.1 coordinate 45,573, forward strand.
GAGGCTCTTGAGTTGCAGGTCGCGCCAATAGTCGTCGTCCTTGCGGCCACCACCAGCGGTCCGGTGAACCGACTCACCGTCCACTTCCACATCCATCTTCCGGGGACTCAGGATGGCCAGGTCAAGGAAGCGGCCTGCAATGGGATATTGCGGGACCACCGTGAGGCCCGCCTGTTGCAGCGCCTCGGCCAGAATTTTTTCCCACGGGGATTGATACAGTTCCGTTCGCACGGCCCGCCGGGCACCCGCATCCGGCAGGGTTCGTCGCGCCAGCTTTTCGATGAACGGGACGCGGAGCCAAGCGAAGCGCGGGTGGGCGGCGAATAACCCGGACAGGCACTAATAGCCCGTGACCAAGGCTTCGCCACTCACACCCATTCCGCACACAACAACTCCGCTTGCGCGAGCACGGTCTTCACCGCCTCCTCCTGCAAGTCCGGCGGGTAGCCGTGCTTGTTCAGGATGCGTTTCACCATGACTTTGATTTTGGCACGGGCGCTTTCGCGGAGGGTCCAGTCGATGGTCACGCTCTTTTTCACTTGGGTGATCAATTCAGCCGCGATGAGCTTGAGTTTGTCGTCGCCCATCGCCTGCACGGCGCTGTCGTTGGAGGCTAGGGCGTCGTAGAAAGCGACTTCATCATCCGTGAGGCCGAGGTCCTCACCGCGCTTGGTGGCGGCGTCGAGGTCCTTGGCGAGTTTGATCAGCTCTTCGATGACCTGCATCGTGCTGATGGCGCGCCAAGCCCCAAAGGGGCGAAACATACCAGCCCAGGGCAACGCCCTGGGATCGATTGTCAAAAACATTCAAAGCCCTGAAGGGGCGAGACAACGGTTGTGCCGCCCCTTCAGGGCTTGATCCAATCGGGTCGTAATCCCAGGGCGATGCCCTGGGCTGGCATGTGCCGCGCCGTTGGCGCTCAAATCCGGCGGCGGTGAAGACGTCGATCACCTGGCCTTCGGTGGTGATGGCCTTGCTCACAAGCTGGCGGATGGCGGCGTCGATCTGCTCGGGCGTCTTCCGGTTGGTGCTGCTCTGCTTGTTCAGCGCGGCTTGCAGGGCTTGGAAAAAACTAACGTCATCGCGGATCGCCGTCGCTTCATCGCTCGCGGCGCATAGGGCAAAGGCGCGGGGTTGCAGTGAGCGTTGTGTGGCTCAGACAAAACGAGCGGCGGATTCTTTGATCTCTTGCACCAGAGCGTGAGTGCTGGCGGGCACTTTGCCGCGTTGCCAGAGCACGATGAAATCCCACTTCGCACGCGGGTCTGAGATCGGCACGAACACGATGCCAGGATGCTGGAACTCCTGAAAATACGCGGGCAGCAGCGTCACGGCATTCTCCGATGCGACGAGCGAGAGCACGTTGGTGATGCCATCAACGATGACGGCGAAGCGCGGCTTGAAGCCTGCGGTTTTGCATAGCGCCGACATCCATTGATTGCGCCCAGGCATCTGCTCTTCGTCGATGCCGATGAAGCTGCGGCCCCTTAGCTCCTTGAGTGCAATATTCTTTTGCGCCGCCAGATTGTCGCCGTCCGCGACAGCGACGCACACGCCGAGCGAGCCGAGCTTGGCGCTGTAAAACTCACGCGCAGCAAGCGCGCCTTCTTGGCCAATGAGCGCGACATCCAGCTCGCCAGCGCGCAGCCTGTCGATCTGCTCGCGTGGCGAGAGGTCGTGCAGTTTGAGTTTCACTTCGGGATGAGATTTGCGCAGTCGTGCGAGCGCGGGCGTGAGCACGGATTGCGCGGTGGAGATGAGATAGCCCACGCGCAGCTCCGCGCGCTCGCCGCGTGCCTGACGGCGCAGTTCGGCCATTGAGGCTTCGTAATCCGCGACCAGAGGGCGCATGGATTTCACGAGCGCGTGACCGAGACTGGTAGGCTTCACGCCGCTGGTCTCGCGCTCCAGCAGTTTGCCGCCGATCTCGTTTTCCAAAGACTGCATCTGCCGGCTGAGGGCTGGCTGGCTGATGCGCAGCCGCACAGCGGCGCGGTTGACGCTGCCTTCATCGATCACGGTGAGCAGGGCGCGGATGCGGTCAATCATGACGCCGAGGGTATGTGCATCCGGCATAGCCGCAACGTCGAACCGGCATTACCCGCCGGGCATCTCATCGCGCAGGATGGCAGCCTATGAACGCACCGAACCTCACCCAACGTCCGCCCCGCAGCCCGCGCGTCCGCCTCGGCGGCTACACCATCCTGCCACGTCTGCTCGACAAAGCGCGCGCCGTCATCGCAGGCACCGCCGGCGAATACAAATACAACAACCCAAACGACGGCCACTTCTTCCGCTTCACCGGCATCACTCCGGACGCGCTGCTGGCGCAGGTGAAAACGGGTGCCGGAGACTGGGACATGCTGCTCTGGGTGAATGAGCAAGCCCCGCTCAAACGCACGACACTGGAAATCGAGCAGTGGTCCGATTGGACGGAAACCGTTGCCTTCAACGACATCGAGATGCGCGAGTGGTTCACCGATCAGATCAAGCGCCTCAATCCGGCGCGCGAAGATCTGCGCGGCACCTTCGATTACCTCGATCTCGACGACTACGTCAGCTTTGGCGGCATCGCCTGAAATCCGGCCTTCACTCCATCACGATTATGGCCGACCGCTTCATGCACACTGTTCTCACGCCCGCCGTGCTTGCGGCAGAGCGTCATTATTACGGGCGCACTTACCCGGCGCTCGACGCCGTGCCGGAGCGCGATGCTTTCACCGCCGGTGAGGCGGAGTTCATCGCGCAGCGTGACTCATTTTACATGGCGACCATCACCGAAAATGGCTGGCCTTACCTCCAGCATCGCGGCGGCGCGCAGGGCTTCCTTCGCGTCACCGGGCCGAACGAACTCATGTTCGCCGATCACGGTGGCAACCGGCAGATGATCAGCGTCGGCAGCCTCGCAGTGAATGACCGGGTGAACCTCTTCCTCATGGATTACCCGGCGCGCGAGCGATTGAAAATTCTCGGTCACGCCAAAGTGCTGGACGCCCGCGAGCATCCCGATCTCGTCGCGAAGATCGCACCTCCCGGCGGCCATGCCGCAAAGGTCGAGCGCATCTTTGTCATCGATGTTCTGTCCTACGACTGGAACTGCCCCAAGTTCATTACCCCGCGCTTCACCGCCGCCGAAGTCGAAGCCGCCGTCGCCCCGCTCAAGACGCGCATTGCCGAACTCGAATCCCAACTCAAACTCCGCACATCATGAACCCCCGCCCACCGCTTCCGCCCTTCACCGAAGAAACCGCCAGGCAAAAAGTCCAGATGGCCGAGGACGCCTGGAACAGCCGCGACCCCGAGCGCGTCTCGCTCGCCTACACGCCCGACACGGAGTGGCGCAACCGCGATACCTTCCTCAACGGCCGCGCCGAAGTCGTGGAGTTCCTCAAGCGCAAGTGGGCGAAGGAGCACGACTATCGTTTGAAAAAGACGCTCTGGGCTTTCACCGGCAACCGCATCGCCGTGCGCTTCGAATACGAGTGGCACGACGATGCCGGCCAATGGTGGCGCAGCCACGGCAACGAGAACTGGGAGTTTGACGAGCACGGCTACATGGCGAAGCGCTACGCCAGCATCAACGACCAACCGATCACCGAGGCGGACAGGAAATTTCGCTGGGAACGGTGAAGCCGGAACCCGCCGCCCCCTGCCGAAGCACGCCACCACTTCACCACCACCCCCGTCTATCGCGAGGGACGGGGGCGCTCATCAAAAGACCCGGGAAAGTTCCGTCACCACCGTCTTCCTGTTCGAGGATGTGCTCCTGTCCGGCGGGGAGGGCGAGGCGCTCGGTGGGTTTGCCGATGGTCCACTAGTCCCAGTTGAAGCCGTGCATCAGGTCGCAGGCGATGCCGTGTTTCTCCAGCATCACGGCGATGGCCTGTGCGGTGTCGAAGGTCGGGTTGCCCTGGCCGCCGCTCTCGGTGTAGGTGATGAGCGCCTTCTTGAGCTGATCGGCGAGGCCGAGGTAATCCACCACCAGCCCGCCGGGCTTGTCGCGGAAGACGCGGTTCACGCGGGCGATCGCCTGCATGAGGCCGTGGCCCTGCATCGGCTTGTCGGCATACATGGTGTGCAGGCAGGGCGCGTCAAAGCCGGTCAGCCACATGTCGCGCACGATCACGATCTTGAAGGGGTTCTTCGCGTCCTTGAACTGGTTCGCCAAATCTCGCCGCTGCTTCTTGTTGCCGATGTGCTTCTGCCAATCGGGGCCGTCTTCGGCGCTGCCGGTCATCACGACTTTGAGAGTCTCCGCCTCCCACTCGGGCCGCAGCTTGATCAGGGCGTTGTAGAGGTCCACGCAGATGCGGCGGCTCATGCAGACGACCATCGCCTTGCCGTCCATCGCCTCCACGCGCTTCTCGAAATGCGCCACCAGATCGGCGGCCACGAGCGCGATGCGTTTCGGATCGCCCACCAGCGCCTCCAGCGCGGCCCACTTGGTCTTGAGCTTTTCCTTCTTCGTCAGCTCCTCGCCTTCGGTGATTTCCTCAAACTCCGCGTCGAGCTTCGGCAGCTCGGCGGCGTTCAGGCTCAGCTTGGAAATGCGGCTCTCGTAATAGATCGGCACCGTGGCCTTGTCGGCGACGGC
>CAMAUZ010000061.1 GCA_945861535.1 Akkermansia muciniphila
CAAACCACCCATGCCCCGCCGCCGTCTTGGCTCCGAGGCCGAAGGCTCCGAGGCCGGTGGCCAGATAGGCGCGGGCGTGATTCAATAGGGCCTCCTCGGATGCGCGCAGCGGCAGAAGGGCGAAGGCGAAGACGTGGCCAGCGGCGACGGCGGGGAACACCACCGGGACGGGTTCTTCCACATCCAGGGCGACTGGCATTTTTATATTCCCACGAACATCCTGCTTCTCGCTGTAGTAGTCGCCGTGGTGGCAGGTGACGATGTCGAGTTCAAGTTTGCCAAGCACCGGGATTTCGACAGGCAGTCCGTCCACCTTGCCCGATTTGCCCAAGTCTATTGGATATGCGGGGAGGAAGCTGACGCTACCCGCGAAGTGGCCGAAGTCTTTGGAGGATTCCAGATCGTTGCGGAGAAGTGCCCTTGCGCACTGGATGATCACCTCGGGCCACAAGTTCTCCCCCACCGCCCATGCAAAGTCTGATTTGACCTGCCCGGCTTTTGTCAGCTTGGAGATGTCCCAATCTTCCTCACCCCAGCCGAAGACGCGCGCGATGGCGGCGAGCATTTCTGCCGGAGAATTGCAGGGAGAACACGCCGTTGTGAACAGGTTGTCGTCTCCAGTGGGTTTGACCCCGGTCTCGCACCATTCGTGCAGTGCGGCGAGGGCCGCACGGCGGGCGCAGCCTTTGACGGCGCTGCCGGGGATATAAGGCAGGCCGAAGCGGTCAAGGCAGAGGCCGGCGTTCTCCATCACCCCGCCCGCCATGTTGACCATGAGACGGGATTGGAGCTGGGCGAAGAGAGTCTGACCTTTTCCAGTGGAAGTCGTCTGGGCGATCCAATTCAAGCGACTGCCAGCAGCAACAGGCCACGTTGGCTTTCCGCAAAGGTTGTTGAACCAATCGCGACGAGGATGGTCGTCCCCGGAATCTTTTGCCTCGGGATAGGCGAAGCGACTCATGAAGAGCGACCTGCTCTTGCACTCCGCGGCGTCTGCACCCAAAAGCGCGCGAGTGTCAGTTGGCATCGTGATCGGCATGGTTAGTCCTATTTGGCGAACCGCTTCAGGTAGGCAATGAAGGCCAGAGCTTCTGATGTGGCGCGGTGGAGGTGGTGGGAATCGCGTCCGCTCAAGTCCTCGATGATGCCCTTGGCGGTGTTCTTCCCTGCCGCGATCAGGCCACGTTTTACAAGGTGATCGGCCGTAGCGTTCAGCGCCGCTTTCATGTCCTTGCGGTTACCGCCCCCGCCTTCCGCATCGCAAAAAGCGGCGGCAGCAAGAAGCCCGTTGGCCAGAATCATGGCCGGAAGTTTGTTCACTGCCGAGCGGTCGAGGTTCTTGGCAGGCTCAAGCGCGTGGGCGGCCCGAATTTGTTCGAGGTTTTGCATGACGATGTCCTTTAGCTAAGTTTCACCGTGCAGTAGCCAAGACCGGTGGAAGCATCGCCGCCGAATTGGAAGACCTGGCCCGCGAGCTTCTCCGAGAACTCATTCTCAGCATCCTCCGGCTTCTTGCCTTTGAACTTGTCACCCCGTCCCGCCATGAAGTGAATGACTGAGTAGAACAGCGTTTCGCTGGGGACGTTCTCCTGATTGAACAGGGCTCCGGCTTCCGCAGAGCCGGTCTCGTCGCTGATTTTCACATGCTGGGCGACTTCGCACGCGTTCTGGGCAAAGAAACTCATCATGCCGTCGCTGAGAATGACGAGGCGGGTGGCCACTTCCTGCCAGACGAGGTCGTCAGCCAACAGTCCGGCCAAGTGTCCGCCGAGTTTGTCCAGTCCCAGCCAACTGTATGTTTCAAAGGTGTATTCCTCCAAAACCAGCTTGCTGCCGAGGGCAACCTTCGACGCAGTGCCGGCGTCGAAAGTCGCCTTCTCGTCCGTCGGCTCTTTGAGATCCTTGAGCAAGTCTGCCGGAATGACGCCATCGCGTGAGGCTCGTCGCAACATCAGAGGGCAAGTGATCCATGCGAAGCTGCCTTTGGCGGAGCGGATCGGGAAGGCAAGCAAGCGGGCTTCGCCGAAGAGAGCGGAGCCAGCCGCAGCAGCGTTGGGGTCATCTGAACCAAAGAGCCACGCGGCGTTGCGATCTCCCCGCTTGCCGTCTTGCAAAGTATCATTCCACGCATCGGCAAAGCTGCCCTTCAAGGAGCTTGCAGGAATAATCGGAAAGCCGGTGTGGCGCTCGCGTTGCACGGGCTGGTCGATGGCGCCGACACTGGCGCCGGCGCCCACATGCAGCGGGGTGCGGGTGAACAGGTAGAGGATTTTCGATTTGTTCATGGTTCTGTTATGCGTTGTTCGTTGTTCAAAGTCACTGGGTGGAACGTCCACCGACGTCCGGGAAGAATTCCCAGGTGCCACACACGCCAAGGCCAAAGCCCTTTTCACCCAGGAGCGCGCTGCGCCGGTTCTTGATCGTGGTGGGCTTGGCGTCGCTCCCGTGCCAGTTGAGGGCGGCCGCAAGCTTGCAGGCTTCCTCGGCGGAGGCGGCTTCGAAGTAGTAAACGGCCCCGGCCGGCACAGCGAGGTGGGCGCTTTGCGCGCCGCCGTTTCGTTCAGAATCGTTGGCGCCGCCTTCATCAGGCAAGGACCACCCTGTGACAACGAGGGGCTTGGAGACGATGGCCGACACAAGCTTGGCGGAGATATTCCCTTGCTGGCGGGCGCGCTGTCGCCATGCCTCGCGGCTTTCGGACTCGCGCCGGGCAACATCACCGGCCTTCAGTAGAACCTCCCCGTTGTGTGGGTTGATCCAGTTCGGCAGCCATCCGCCCGGATGAGCGTTGATGCTCCTGCTGGCGTCAGCCGCGATGGCCGGCCAGACGGACGGACTCAGAAGAATCCACTTCACGAGGAACCCGGTGTTCCGCTCATTGAACCCGTCGGTTTTGCCGCGAGGCAGTGGAATCGCCGTTCCGGTAACGCTGTTCGCGGTGCAGACGCGTTGCTGGCCGCCGACGATGATCTGGTGTCGCCCCCCATTCAGGAGCGCCGTGACGAGGTCCTTGCCGTGTTGCTCGTGTTTGAACTCCTTGTCTTCCGCTGAGGCGCAAACACCAAGCTGCCAGGATTCACGAAGACGGAGGTAATGGGCCGAGTAAAAGCTTTTGCCGTCCTGACTGCCCGTCTCGGGGTCAATCCCGATGCCGATGGAATGCTCGCGGTCAAAGAGTTCGGAATCGTCGATCGCGTGTCCTGCCAGTTGGGCGGATGTAAGCGCAGACTTTGCCGTGCCGAGGTAGCCTTCAAAGGCCTCCCGTGAAAGCCACGTCTTGGCACCGGATTCCTTGGAGGGTGGCAGCCGATTGGCGACGGCATATTCCAACGGATCCGAAAGACTGGATTGGACGGAGTCGAAAGTAGCGGTGGGCAGCAGTCCCGGCTGGAGCGTCGCATCTTGGAGATCTTGTGGGCGGGGGAAAAACCAGGCATCCCCGTTCTTCACTGGAAAAGGTCCGGCGGTAACGAGCGAACCAAACTTCCGATCGCGCTGCGCGTCGTCCGCGTAAAAGCCGCGGGCGCCGCGTCGGTGCGAATGGGCGTCCTTGGCGAACCCGGAGCGATGCAGCGCGGCATGGAAGGCGGCGTTGATGACGTTGGGCATCGGCCAGGCCGCGCCATGGCCAGCGGACGCACCGCCCATGGGCCGGCCATCGCGGAAGAAAAGAACGTCCGTGGGTTGGAGGAGAATGGTGTTCATGGTTCAGTTGCCTTTCCGCTCAGGATTGATTTTCGGAGCGAGTGCGGTGCGCGAAAGCGACGGTCTGGCACAGACCAATGACTGCTCGGAGTTGTTCCTCGGAGGATTTGCTCGCGAGATTGCTCAGGTAGCCTCCCAACGCAGCGGTCAAACTGTCCTCGAGTTGTTCGCGAGCCTCCCGTTCGGTTGGAAACGCCGGCCCACGCTGGCGACCCAGCGTGTGTTTGAATTCCTGTTGAATGACCTCAGCCGCATTAAAGGCAGAGGCGGGTTGAGCCGTTCCGGCCGCGGCGACCAGCGGCGTGGATTCAGTGAGGTAAGGAGAGAGCAACTCCGCAAAACGATACGGGAACTTGCCGCTGAGCTGCCCAGCGTCGAGGGCCTCGGCAAGAGCACGGTAAAGCCGTAATCCGCCACCCGCCCATTTGCAGCCCCACTCGATGGTTTCGCCGGAGCGTTTGAAAAGTGTGACGGCGATGGCGCTGCGGTCGAGTTGCTTCTTGGCCCGCTTCTCGGCGCTCTGCGCGGCACGGACCACGTCCTGGAGCGGGGACTTGAAATGCGCGATTGCGATGCCGACCGAGGCGTCGGCTTTTGGACCGGGGACGAGGAACGGGATCGGGCGGCCACGGTCGTGATCGTCCTTCCATTTGTCCGAGGAAAGAAAACCCGGTGCAGGGCTGCGGAACAGGACGGTGCCATCGGGTGCTTTGACTTCCCCTCCGGTGAACGCCGCTCGCAATGCTTCGGCGCACGCCAGTGCTGTGTCCGCTGGAAGGAGAGCCACGACATCGTCGCCACCCGCGTAAATGAGTCGTCCAAGGAAGGCCTCGACGATGGGCCGGGCGCAGAGCAGTGCGAAGTTGCTCAAGGCTTCGCTGAACTGAAGATGGTAGCTGGGTGAGAGCGGGCGTTGAGATTCGAGAAAGCCCTTGAACTCGGGCTTCTCAAAGTAGGTTTTGGCGCCGGATCGTTGAATGTTCGAGCCGTCGGTGTAGTCCGCCAACTGGCTCGCGAATGGCGGGGTCTTTTCACCGCTGACCCACTTGCCGATTTCGTCGCCGTCGAAAGCGAGGACGGCGAAGTGTTTCTCGGACGAGTCTGATTCCTCCGCCTTTTCGTTATCGGAATCATCATCGCGGCCGAACGGGTCATGCGCCGCCAGACTACGGGTATTCGGCATCGGGAAGCTCTGGGAATTCGTTGCCAGATTCCAAGGCGCTTTGCCCAAGTAGGCAAGGTGCCAAACCCGCTTCACCAACGTGGCGGCGCCCAGCCAATCTCCATGTTTGAAGAGGGACTTCCACGCACCGACCATTGCCGCAGTTCTATCGGTCCAGACAGTTCCGCCAGCTACCGCTTCCTCACGACCGGTCAAGACGTCCTTGTTGTTGAAGGTGCCGGTTTGCCAGCCGCCGGTGTTCGCGGCGTCAAAGCTCCGCGTTTGCCGGACCGCGTCGAGTTGCCAGTTGTTGAGGGCGAGAATGACGGACCAGCCGAGGCCGATGTTGTCCAACTTGGCGTCATCCTTCAGCTTTGACCGGTCTTTCCATCCAGCTTTGGAGTGGCCTTCGGGAAACGTTTCACACTCAAAGTAGCGGACATCCCGCTGGTCTTTTGGCATGTGTTTTTCCGCCATGTCCACTACCGCCTGCACGTGCTTGCGAGCTTTCTGGATGGGCATTTCGTTTTCAGCGTTCTCACGCCTTTCGAAGCTGTCGGCGAGTTTCAACGCGTCCTCCAACTTTTCGGGCCACGACGTGACTTGCCAGGAGACCGAGAGGAGACGCGCAATCTGGGAATCGAAGCGGGCCTTGCGGCCTGCCGCCGACATGATGGTTTCGCCCTTCGCGTTTCTTTCGTCGGCGGTGAGTCCGGCTTTCTCGCACTCGTTCCAGACGGCGGCGGCAATTCGTTTCCATTCCGCCTGAATAGCCTCTCCGACCTTGCGCCCCAAGTCCGCCGCCCGATCCGCTGGCACGACAGCGAGGAAGACGTTGGGCAGGTTGGGCGTGAGCAGGTCGTCATTCTCCCAACCCAGCGACTCCCAGACCGACTTCTGATCGCTGATGTTTACCTTGCTCCAAAGCTCATCGCGCCAGTGGAGATCGAAGAGCGGTTGCCCGCGCAGATTCGGAAAGATGACGGCGTCGGGACCGACTTCGGCGGACAGGGCCCTCAGGCCAGCGGCCATCAACCACGAGAGCAAATAACTTCCGCTCCACAGGTCTCGGATGCTGCGGGCAGCGGCGATGAAATCCTGCACCGGGCCCAGTTGGAATTTGAGAAAGGCGGGTTGGAAAACCGTGTTCTCCCCAACGCATCCATCCAATGCCGATACGACCTGCATATGGGTCCAGATCGAATGGTCCGGGATGCGAGTGTCCGATGGGAGCAGTGCCATCCGGTAATCGTTCTCCATGGCATGCTTTGGCCAAAGCCGCCAATGCGCAAAGAACCGGGCGCGCCATCGTGTGTCATCATCCGGCAACCGTGTGATCGTCTCGGGGGAGAGTGCAGGCTGGACGGAGGATTCGATGGCAAAAACCTGCTCCGCCGATTTGAACTCGGCATGGAAGGAAAGTTTCCCGCCGGAAAGCGGATGCAGAAAGCCGTTCCGAATTCCGTCAAAAGCACACTGGAGCCCCGCACTGAATTTGGGAAACGGGAGGCGGTCCATGGCGGCCGCCGTATGATCTGCGTGGGCGAAGTAGGCACCAATTTCCGTATCGGAAAAACCGGCCTGCGCGAACGCAGCGTCCGACCGCTCGCCGTGGGTGCGGATGTCGAGCGCCTTGCTGGGCGGGTCGTGCAGATAGGCGGCGAGCTTGCGTTTCCAAGGCGTCATTTAATTCCTTCGTGGGGTGTTCGCGGCGACTGAACCGGGCTTCGGGCAAAGTAGCCAACAAATAATCGCCGAACGGCCATCCTTTTTGGCAGAGGGGCAGAGCATGCTTCATTTCGCCGAGGTATCATTTACTGCGGCAAGGTTAAGCCTCATGAAGGACGAAGCACCAGCAAGCGGACGTCCGCGGACGTTTCCGTCGCGCACTTGGTATCCTTTGCATCGGTATCGGATACCGCTTGCCACCCCGGATCGAAAGCTTTTTTCGAGAACGTGTCGCCTTGGAAAGCTATCCAACAATCGCTGCATTGACCGCCACCTCCCCGGTCCAGCGGTTGCGCGAACTGGTGGAGAAGAGCCGGGTCTTTCTCCAGATGGACGATTGCTTTGAGCTGCGATTCTTCAACATTTTCGAGACCGGCACGCGGGCGTTGCTGCGTGAGCATCCGCCGTTGCTGCGGCCCGAGTCGGCGGGACGGGGGCTGCACATTGTCATCATCGGCTGCGGTGACACGGGCGAGAGCATCGTCGGGCAGGCCGCACGGCTGCTGAATGTGGCGGAGGGCCAGCGGCTGCGAATCACTGTCGGGGATCGCGATACGAAGCGAAAAGAGCCGTTGTTTCTGCGATCGCATCCGCGGCTGGCCGAGGTCTGCGACGTGGAATTCATCCCGCTGGACGTGACCGATCCGGTATTTGTTACCGGGGAATTTCTGGCGGACCGCGGCGGGCTTGGAGGCTTGGACACGGCGTATGTCTGCTTGGAAAGCGATGCGCCGGTTTGTCGTGCGGTCTGAGCCTGGGGCTGTTGCTGCAAGGTGTGGCCGCGGAAGTCATCGTTTGCATGAAGGAAGAGGCCGGCCTCGCCACCATGCTGACCAACATGGATGAAGCCTACGCGCGGACGCAGAAGCTGCATGCCTTCTGCATCCTGACCGCCGCCTGCCAGCGCGATGCCATCGTGTCCGAGTCGCAGGATCAGCTCGCGCGGCGGTTGCACGAGGCCTATGTGGCGGGGGCGAAAAAGGCGGGCGAATCCGCGGCGCAGAATCCTTCGCTGGTGGACTGGACGCACCTGCCCGAGGAGATGAAGGAATCCAACCGTTTGCAGGCCGACCATGTCGCCCTGAAACTGCGGCAGATTGGTTGCCGCCTCGAATTCACGGGCGATGTCGCGGGCAAAGTGTTCGAGTTTCAAGCCGACGAAGTGGAACGACTCGCCCGCATGGAACACGCGCGCTGGCTCGCGGAAAAGAAGCTGGCGGGCTGGCGCTTTGCCGCTGGTCCCCGCGACGCCGCGCAGAAGGCCAATCCGAACATGGTGCCGTGGGCGGAATTGTCCAGCTCGGTGCGAGACGCCAACCGCAAAGCGATCACCGCATTACCCCGGCAGTTGGAGCAGATGGGCTTGAAGATCGTGCGATTGGCCGCTTGACGGTCAGGCTCCCTGACTGGAACGGGAGGGAGGTGCTGACCGGGACCGGGGCGGGTGGGGTATCGACAAATTGGGGAGAAGCACGACGAAATCACAGTGCTATGAATGGCCCGGAAATCGCAACAGTGCGCACCATGCGATTTTCTGCACCGCATTCCTACGTTGTGAAAACCGGCCCCCCTCCGAACTGGTTGATGGAGAGAACCTTCGCAGCCTCCTGCGGTTCAGCACGCCCCCGCCATTCTTACTTTTATTCTGACTTACTCATTCCTACCAGCCCGGAAACCGCAGAAACCATTGTTTTCATTGGTGTTTTTGAAGAGTGGAGCGGGTGAAGGGAATCGAACCCTCGTCTCAGGCTTGGGAAGCCCACATTCTACCATTGAACCACACCCGCACCTCCGTCCGACGCCCAAGGTTGAATCTCAGGTCGGTGTGTTGATACCGCGTGGCCGGACGGAGTTCAAGCGTGGAGAATTGGTTTGGCGGATTTCCGCGTTCGCCTTGTTCGCAGCAAACGAGGCCGGCGGGGTTTGCATGGAGCAGCGGCCGGTTGTGGGCACCGGCCGCCGCCTTGCCGCCGCTCCGTCACGTCTGCGCGGGGAGCAACTCGGGGATCGGTTCGCCGTGCGGCAGGATGTAGAGGGGGCGACCAGTGTGGTCGGGGAAGGCGGCGGTCCAGTCGATGCCGAGGTGCCGGTAGGCGGTGGCCCAGAGGTCGTTGGGGGTCATGCGGCGTTCGCTGGGGCGTTCGCCGCGGGAGTCGGTCGCACCCACGATCTGGCCGGTGCGCATGCCGCCGCCGGCGACGAGCATGGACATGGCTTGCGGCCAGTGGTCGCGGCCGGGTTGCATTTGCTTGGTGAGGGTGCTGGGCGAGGTCGAAATACGCGGGGTGCGGCCGAATTCGCCGGTGACGATGAGCAAAACTTTTTTGTCGAGGCCGCGGGCATGAAGGTCTTCGACGAGGGCGGTGACGGCCTGGTCGTAGTAGGGAAAGCGCCAGCGGGCGTCGTCGAAGATGTGGCAGTTCACGGCGTGGGAATCCCAGTTGTAGGTGCCGTAGGTCGGGAGGGTCTGGCCGGGCGTGGGATTTTCCATCACCACGGTGACGAAGCTGGCACCGGCTTCGACGAGGCGGCGGGCCATGATGGCGCGCTGGCCGTAGGCGTGGTTGCCGTAGCGGTCGCGGAGTTTCTGGGGTTCGCGGGAAAGGTCGAAGGCCTCGCGGGCGCGCGGCGAGGTGAGGATGTCGTAAGCCTGCTGGCTGAACTGATCCATCGTGTTCATCAGGCCGCTGCGGTCCACATCGCGGCGCAGGCGGTCGAGGCCGGTGAGGAGGTGGGCGCGGTCGTCGAGGCGTCCGGCCATGTCGGGGGTAAGGCCGAGATTTTGAATCTTGAAATCGGGCGCGCTGGGGTCGCCGGCCACCATGAACGGCGTCGTGCCCGAGCCGAGATACGCCGCGCCAAAGCTGAAGGTGTCCACGCCCTGTCGTCCGCCATCGACCTCGGCGATGTAGTTGGGCAATCCGATTTTGACGTGCTCGCGCATTTTGGCGACGACGGAGCCGACGCAGGGGTTGTCGTTGACGAAGCCGGTCGGCTCTTTCGGATTGTAGCCGGTGAGGAAGCGTTTATGCCCGCCGCCATGGTCGGCGAACCCGTGGGCGATGGAGCGGATGATGGTGAATTTGTCCGCGCACTTCGCGTGGAGCGGAAGGAGTTCGCAGACCTCGATGCCGGCGACGTTGGTTTTGATGGGAGAAAAGATGCCCCGATATTCGCGCGGCGCGTCGGGCTTCATGTCGTAGGTCTCCAGATGCGGCGCGCCACCGGGGAGCCAGACGAGAATCACGGCGGTATCGGGATTTCGGGCGCCGGCTTCCTTGGCGAGCGCGCGCATCCGCAGGAGGTCACTGAAACCGAGGTCAAGGCCGAGGCCGCCCGCGGCGAGGGCACCGGCCTGTAGAAAACTCCGCCGGGACAACGGGCCGGCACAACGATTCGATTTGCGATTCATGAGTCTGATGTCTGCCCACGGCCCAGCCGAAGTGTCCGTCCTGCGCCCGTGCGTCGGCGTTCAGACCCGCGGACGGGGACGGAGTATTCACGCACGGGCGGAACGCGCGAAAAGCTCCAAGTACAAAGTTCAGAGCTCATGGAAAGGACCAGACCGGAAGCTCCAAACTGCCGCCGGGAACCGTGGGACGACGGCGGGACAGCCAAAGGGAAAATTTCAGTTGCGGCCGGTTGCGGTCTCCACTGGTGCAATCGCGGCGGTCACTTCTTCGTCGGCCACGCGGATCAGGGAAGCGGTGGTTTCGATCAGGGACTTCTGCTCGGCAGTGCGCTCCTTGGCGGCGGTGGCATGGGAGGTTTTGAGCATGGCGGCGGTTTCCTCGGGTAGGGCGGCAAGGCGAGGGGCTAAAACGACCAGTGTCCGCCGCTGCGCGGCGCTTTCCCGGCGCGGTCGGGCGGGAGTTTTTCACTCGCACGAGCACGCTCGGGGCCGTTCTGTTACCGCCAGTGCCGGGGCGCGGCGTTTACGCCGCTTCACCGTCCGAACGTCGCAGCGCGTTCTCAGCCGCCCGGAGCGACGCACGCTGCTGCGGCAAAATGCCGCGCCCCATGCGCCCCGACGCCCCCGCCTTGCCCTTCCCCACCGATCACGACATCCACCGCCGGCAGCTCTTAAAAAATCGGCTGGTTGATTCGCCGTCTGCCGGTCGCTAGCGTCCGCGGATGAATTTTTTGGTCACTGGTGGCGCGGGTTTCATTGGTTCGCATGTGTGCGAACGGTTGTTGCAGGAGGGGCATGCGGTGACGGCGTTCGATGATCTCAACAACTTTTATTCGCCCGCGATCAAGCAGCGGAATCTGGGCGCGCTGCAGGCGCTGGCGAAGCCGTTCACGTTTGTTCACGGCGATCTCACGGACCGGGCGGCGGTGGATGAGGCGATGGCGGGCGGGCAATTCGATCAGATCATTCATCTCGCGGCGCGCGCGGGCGTGCGTCCGAGCCTGGCGGAGCCGGCGCTCTACCAACGGGTGAATGTCGAGGGCACGGTGAATCTGCTCGAGGCGGCGCGGCTCCGGGGCGTGCTGAAGGTGACCATCGCGTCGTCGTCGTCGGTTTACGGGGTGAATGCCAAGGTGCCTTTCAGCGAGTCCGATCCCATCTTCTCCGCGATTTCGCCTTATGCGGCCAGCAAGCTTGCGGGCGAAGCACTGGGTCACACATATCATCATGTGTATGGGATGGACATCGTGATGCTGCGCTTTTTCACGGTGTACGGGCCGCGGCAACGGCCGGATCTGGCGATCCATAAGTTCGCGTCGCTGATCACTGCGGGAAAGCCGATCCCGGTTTTTGGAGATGGCACGACAGCCCGGGATTACACGTTCGTGAGCGACACAGTGGACGGCATTCTCGCCTGCACGCGGAAGCGATTTGGTTTCGAGATCTTCAACTTGGGCGAGTCGCAGACGGTGACATTGATCCGGTTGATCGAGCTGTTGGAAAAATCCCTCGGACGACAGGCGATCATCGACCGGCAGCCGCTGCAACCGGGCGATGTGCCGATCACATTCGCGGATATTTCCAAGGCGCGAGCGCTGCTCGGGTACAATCCGACGGTGAAAATCGACGCGGGGATTCCGCGATTTGTGGAGTGGTTTGTGAAGAATCAGGCGGCGTGAGGGGCGGCGGCGCAGCTCAAAGGATAAAGCTCAAAGCTCAAGGGAAGAGCCAAAGGCGTGGTCCAGAATTCCGTCGCACCTCAGGCTCCCCGGTTCCCAGAAAGTGGGTTGCCCGCCGCCGAGTGTCGTGCCGGAATCCCAGAACCGACGGTGGAGGGTTGGGCGCGTCTATCCCCAGCGCGGCATTCGGGCGCGCGTGCGGCTGCAGCGGGGCATTCTGACGTTCAACTCCTAGCCCACCCTGAAGCGGCGTAAACGCCGCGCTCCGGGCGCGCTGCGGACGGTGTGGACGCCTCATCGGCGCGCTGGGACAGACGCGCCCTACCAGCAAAGCCAACGAGCTATTCCCACCTGCAAGGTCGGACGCGCAGCAAGGGTCACGAGGTCCGTCGCCAGCGACGTGCAGAGGCGGATGGCCCCGGGCGCTCAGCGCTCTGTCTCGTTACCTCGACTCCTACAAGTGAGTTGGTCGGGATCAACGTTTCATCACCACTTCATCCAGATTCAGCAGGACGTTGGCGACGGTGGTCCAGGCGGCGAGGTCGGCGGGGTCCATGGTGGCGGGCAGGGGGCCGAGGGGGTCGGTGGCCATTTTCTTGGCGGCTTCGGGGTCGGCTTTGAAGGTGGCATGGGCGGTGGCGTGGAGTTTCACGAGGCGGGCAACTTCGGCCTCGGTGGCGGGGCGGCTGAGGCAGAGGCGGACGCCGTGGCGGACGCGGTCGGCGGTGGTCGCGCCGCCTTCGGTGACGAGGCGGCGGGCGACGGCCTGGGCGGCCTCGACATAGACGGGGTCGTTGAGGGTGACGAGGGCCTGGAGCGGTGTGTTGGTGCGGGTGCGGCGGACGGTGCAGACCTCGCGGTTCGGGGCGTCGAAGGTGGCCATGCTGGGGTAGGGGCTGGTGCGGCGGACCTCGGTGTAGAGGGCGCGGCGGTAGCGGTCTTCGCCGGGGCTGGTTTCCCAGTCCATGTTGCGGCCGAACGCGGCGTTGAGGCCGAGGGCCGGGCGCGGCGGGCGCACGCTGGGGCCGAGCATTTTCGGACTGAGCAGGCCGCTGACGGCGAGGGCGTGGTCGCGGATGACCTCGGCGCTCATGCGCACGCGCGGGCCGCGCGAGAGGAGGCGGTTGTCGGGATCGCGCTCGAGGAGTTCTTCGTTGAGCTTCGAGCTTTGGCGGTAGGCGGAGGAGGTGACGAGGAGTTTGAGAAAACCCTTGGTATCCCAGCGCAGGCGCAGCATTTCGGTGGCGAGCCAGTCGAGCATTTCGGGATGGCTGGGGAGTTCGCCCTGCGAGCCGAATTCCTCGCTCGTGCGGACGATGCCGGAGCCAAAGGTGTGTTCCCAGAAACGGTTGGCGATGACGCGCGCGGTGAGCGGGTTGTTGTCGTCCACGACCCAGCGGGCGAGCGTGAGGCGGTTGCGCGGGGCGTCCTTGGGCAGGGGATGGAGCGAAACGGGGACGGCCTCGGTGACTTCCTCGCCGAGGTCCTGCCAGTTGCCGCGATTCTGGATGCGGGTCTTGCGGCGCTGGTCGCCGGCGAGTTCGCGATTGACGGGCACGGTGGCGGGCTTGAGGTCGGCGAGTTCCTTGGTCACGGCGGCGGCGCGGTCGCGTTCGGTCTTGGCTTCGGGGGCGAGCTTGCGGACGTAGTGTTCGCGCAGTTCGGTCTGCTGAGCCGGGGTGCGTTTGTCGGCGGCGGTCGTGAGGACGGTGACGACGTTGGCGGGCGTGCGGGCTTGTTCCGCCGCGCCGTTGTCGCCGGTGATGCTGAGGCGGAAGGCGCCGAGGGTCTGGTTCGCGGGGCCGGCGCTGTGTTCGAGCGTGAGCGTGAGGGTCGCGCCCTCAGCGACGGTCAGGGGCTTCTCGGCGATGAGCGTGAGCGTGGCGGCGCTGCCGCTGTGGGACCAGCCTTTGTTCTTGTCCGAACCGCTGAGGACGGCCTCGGCGTCGGTGCCCGCGCTCGCGATGGCGGTGATGAATTTCACGGATTCGCTGCCGCCGGGGCCGACCTCGGCGTTGGGCTTGGGCTGGTCTTTCACGGTGCGCTCGAAGGTCGGCTCGCGCAGTTCGTCGAGCACGCGGACGCGGAAGTTGTTCAGTTCCTCGGAGCGCCCGTCGGTGCGGCTCCAGACGACGATGCGGTCGATGGCGCGGACGGATTGGAGATCAACTTCCCACCACGGATTGGCGTCGCCGGCGGCGGTGTGCGAGACGGAGTTGCCTTTGAAATAATCGCCGTCGGTCTTGCCGTCGATGGCGCGTTTGGCCTCGCCCTCGAAGCCGGTGGTGCTCTGTTTGGCGGTGCCTTTGAGGGCGATGTTTTCGGTGCCGCTGAAGACCTGGACTTCGGCGAGCTGCAGGTGGCGCTTGCCGGGGTTGGGCAGTTCGATGCGCACGTAGCGGCCCTGCGCGGTCGCACCGGACGACGGGGCTTTCACGGTGCCGGTGATTTGGGTGAGGGTGAACTTTCCTTTCGCACCGTTGCCGGGGCCGCCATCGGTGAGGGATTTGTCGGTGAGGGCTTCGAGGCGGACGGCGCTGAGTTTCCCGGCCTTGAGCGGGAGTGTGACGGTGTAGGTGTCCTTGGCCTCGCCTTTCGCGGCGAGCAGCGCGCCGTCGGCGCGCGCGGTGATCTTGGTGCCAGCCTTCGACTTGGCGGTGGGGGAAGCGGGCGTGTGCCAGTCGAGTTTCACGGGGAACGATTGCTCCCATTTCGCAAAGCCGCTGAGCCACGCGGGCGGCGGCTGTTTGAACTTGTCGTCGAGCTGCTGGCGTTCGGATTCGAGCTTGGCTTTGCGCTCCTTTTGTTCGGCGGTGTAGAACTCGAACAGCGGCGACTCGTCCCGCTTGTCGGCGTCGGCCGTGTTGTTGAGGAAGGCGAAGAATTGGTAGTACTCCTTTTGCGAGAAGGGATCGTATTTGTGCGTGTGGCATTGGGCGCAGTTGAGCGAACTGCCGAGCCAGACGGAAGAGGTGGTGGCCACGCGATCGACGATGGCGGCGTTGCGCCATTCCTCGTCGTTGGTGCCGCCTTCGTTGTTGGTCATCGTGTTGCGATGGAAGGCGGTGGCCTTGAGCTGTTCGTCGGTCGGGTTGTCGAGGAGGTCGCCGGCGAGCTGCTCGATGGTGAACTGGTCGAAGGGGAGGTTGCGGTTGAAGGCGTTGATGACGTAATCGCGGAAGGCCCAGATGACGCGCGGCGGATCGTCGGCGTAACCGGCGCTGTCGGCGTAGCGCGCGAGGTCGAGCCACATGCGCGCCCAGTGTTCGCCGAACGCGGGCTTGTTCAACTGCCGGTCCACGAAGGCTTCGTAGGCGGTGGAGGATTTGTCGGCGACGAAGGCGTCCACCTCGGCGGGCGTGGGCGGCAGGCCGGTGAGATCAAGCGCGACGCGGCGGGCGAGCGTGTAACAGTCGGCCTCGGCCTGCGGGCGCAGGCCCTCGCGTTCAAGGCGCGCGAGGATGAAATGGTCGAGACCGGAGCGCGCCCAATCCTTGAGCTTGGTCGTCGGGAAAGCCGGGCGCTCGGGTTTTTCGTAGGCCCAGTGGCGGGCGAATTTCGCGCCGCCGGCGATCCAACGTTGGAAGAGGTCGATCTCCGTCGCGGTGAGTTTCTTCTTCATTTTCGGCGGCGGCATCACGTCGTCGGGATCGCTGGTGGTGATGCGTTTGATGAGGTCGCTGGCGGCGGGGTTGCCGGGGACGATGGCGGCGTGGCCGCCAAGATCGCGCGTGGCGCCCTCGAAGGTGTCGAGGCGCAGGCCGCCTTTCGGGCCTTTGCGTTCCTTCTCGTCGGGTCCGTGGCAATGCCAGCATTTGCTGGAGAGGATGGGGCGGATGTCGCGATTAAAGTCGGGCACGGGCGCGGCGGAGGCCGGTGCGGCGGACGCGGCGGCGGACGGTTGAGCGATGCTGAGGAAAAGAGCGATGGCGTGGGCCGCGGCGGCGAGTAAACGGAGGTGGTGTCGTTGCAACATGGGCATGGGATTTAGGCTACGGAGAAAGGATTCAATTGAAACCGGGAATTAGCGGGTGAAGCAGAAAATGGGCGCATCGGCGAACTGTCTGGAGCGCGGCTGTGTACGGAGCACCGGCCGCAGCACGCTGGAAATCCGGGCGGTGTCTTGTTCATCCTAGCCCGTCGGTGGTTTGTCGCCGCTGCGGCTGGTCTGCGACACAGCCGCGCTCCGGGGGACGCGCGCCGATGCGCTCTCGCATCTTCTTACTCGAAGAACAGCTCATCCAAATCCGGGGCGGTGCCGAAGCTGTTGAGGGCTTCGGAGTAGCGGTAATAGACCTCGAGACACAGCGCGCCGAGGGCCGTGGTGTACACGCGGCCGCCGGCCTTGCCCCAGCGGTCGCGGTCGGGGTCCCAACTGCCGGCGTGGTCGCCTTCGTGGTTCTGGTTTTCGAGGAGGACGTCGCGGATGCGCTGGTTCCACCAGATGCGATGTTCGCCGCCCATGTTGTGCATCGAGTAGGTGGCGTAGTACCAGTAGTAGAAATCCTTGTTGCTCCAGCGGGGCGGGTCGCGCTGGGTCAGTTCCGCGCCTTTGATCAGGAGATGGTTCTTCACGCCGGTGCCGTTGAACTGGCGAATCATCATGCCCGCGGCGGTGAGGGCGGGGTGGCCGTTGGCGCCGCCGCCGGCCGTGCGGGAAACCTGGTAGCCGACCGCGCCGGTGGAATCGCGGCTCGCGCCCTGGTCGGTCACGCTGTCGAGGTAGGCGAGGCCCTGGGAAAACACGGCGCTGTCGAATTTCAACTGCGCCAGCCGCGCGGTCTTGAGCGCCTGCAGGAACCACGCGGTGACGCTGAAATCGCTTTCGTCGCTCTTCGGGGTGTAGCGCCAGCCGCCGTCGGCGTTGACGGCTTTTTCGCAGAATGTGACGGCCTTCTGCGCGGCGGCGCCGAGGCGTTCGTCGCGCGCGCGGCCGTAGGCTTCACTTAACGCGATGGCGCAGATGGCGTGCGTGTAGAGGTTGTTGCCGGCCTGGCCGATGTGGCCGTCGGCGCGCTGGTGGCGCATGAGATGTTCGAGACCTTTGAGGACGTTGCGGCGGTATTCGCCCTTGCGCGTGGTGTGGCCGCCGCCCATGAACGCGAGCACGGAGAGCGCGGTGTCGGCGAGGCTGCCGGCCTGTGAGCCCTCGAATTTCGTCGCGTCCCACGAGCCGTCATTTTCCTGATGAATCGCGAGCCAGTGCAGCGCGGAGTCCACGGCGGTGCGGGCGCGGACGCCGCCGGTGCGGCTCATGGTGCGGAAGAAATCTCCGGTACCGAAGAGGTTGATGTTCGCAGGACCGAGCTTGCCGACGGCCGGGGCGTCCTGTTCGCCGAAGGCCTTGGGCAGCGCGCTGAGGCTTTTGCTCGGGCGCGGCGCGGCGTTCATCGTGTAGAGCTGCGGACGGTCGCGGGGCGTGGGTTCGGCGTATTTGAAAAGGTCGGCGGGCGCGGCGGATTCGGCGGCAATCGGCTGGAGCGCGTGCGTGACGGTGTCGGAGACCAGCGAGATTTCCAGCGGCGCGTCCTGGATGTCCACGCTCGTGGCGGAGACCTCGATGCGCGGGGTGTTGATCTCGACGTTGCGGCTCTGGATGACCTCCTGCACCACGGGCGTCTCGCGCGGCGCGGTGGTGATTTGAATGTTGGGCTTCTCCTCGGTCAGCACGGCCTCGGCGAGGTTGTCCGGGCGTTCTTTGACGATGTCGCGCACGGGGTCGCGAAGCTGGAATTCCTCGACCATGTGCTCGGCCACGCTGAACTGGAATTCCTCAGCTTTCTTCAGCGAGTCGGTCTTCGCCGCGAAGCGCCACACGACCGCGAGCAGGAACAGCAGCGCGCACACGAGCAGGCCGACGCCCATGGCGCGCTTGTCGAAAACGGTGTTCTCGACGCCGCGCTTCTGGAAGCTGACGCGCGCGGGCGGGGAGGTGGCTGGGCGTTCGGTGTTCACGGGGTGGGGGATGATTTCCAGTTTGTCACTTGCCCTCGCGGATTTCGACGGTCGCCGAGACTTTGCTGATGCCGGCCTGGGCGGCGCAGCCCATCACGGCGGCGATGTGTTCCCATTTCACGTTGCGGTCGCCGCGGATGATGACTTCCTGATCGCGGTTGCGGACCTTCGCACGGCTGAGTTGCACGGTCAGCGAGGGGAGCGTCTGCGGCTCGTTCTCGACGTGATAGTAAGCCTTGCCGCCGGGCAGGTAGCGCACGTTCACGACCAGCGGGCGGGCGGGCGGGGCCTTCGCTTTCACGGCCTGGCCCTGCGTCGGCAGCTCGATGGACAGGTCCTGCTCCATCGCGTCGATGAACGACGAGGTGACGAGCAGGAACAGGATGATGGCAAAAATGCAGTCCACCAACGGCGTCATGTCGATGGACAGCGGTTCCCAAGCTTCCCGATCGAATTTCATTCGGCCTCCTTCCGGTCCGCGCCCTTGCCCGCGGTCGCGTTCTTTTTCGCCGCCGTGGGGGCCGGCTTGGCGTCGGTCGCCTCCTCGTCGGTGCGGCCGCCGGGGCGCGCCGATTTGCGTTTCAGCAGCGTGAGCTGATGCAGGAAACTCTCGCTAAGCGATTCGCACTGCGAGATGAGGTCGGACAGTTTCTGATTGAAGAGGAAGTAGAGGAACAGCGCGGGGATCGCCACGGAGAGCGCCATCGCGGTGCAGAAGAGCTTCACGCGAATGCCCGCCGCCAGCGCCTGCGCCTTGGCCGCGCCGGTCGCGGAGGCCACGGCCTCGAAGACGATCACCATGCCGACGATGGTGCCGAGCAACCCGAGCAGCGGTGCGGCGGCGGCGATGAGGTTGAGCGCCTTGGTGGGCACGCGCAGTCGATTGATCAATCCGCCGGCAGCGATCTCGGCGCGATTCTTGATTTCCTCGGGCGTCGAATCCTCGAAGCGGTCGGCGAGCGCGCGGCAGATGCCGGGGAACAGGCCGCGTTCCTTGAGCGCGAGGTCCTCGAATTTCTCCACGTCGCCGGCATCCAGCGCCTTGCGGGCGTCCTCGACGAAGCGCGGCGGGATTTGGACTTTCTGGCGGTAGATCCAAACGCAATTGAGCGCGAGCAGAATCACGGCGACGCCCGCGAGCGCGATCGGGTGCATGAAAATGCCGCCCGCCAGATACAGGTCCAGCAGCGTGATGCGGGAGACGATGGTGACGGGGCCGGTGCCGGAGACGCGCTGGAATTTGCGGTCGGGATCGGACTTGCCCGCGGTGCGTTGCACGCTGAACTCGCCACCCTGCGAGCCTTTCGACGCGATGC
This sequence comes from Akkermansia muciniphila, assembly GCA_945861535.1. Taxonomy (GTDB): domain Bacteria; phylum Verrucomicrobiota; class Verrucomicrobiia; order Limisphaerales; family BJHT01; genus BJHT01. The sequence continues at coordinate 18,958 of CAMAUZ010000061.1, forward strand.
CGGTGACCTTGAAGAAGGTCTTCTGCTCGTTGCGATACACGTCGCCGACTTCGAGAGAGGTGATGTTGTCGTCGGTCTTGATCGTGAAGAATTTGCCGTCGCCGGGACCGGCCTCGGCCTCCTCGGCCTTCATGACCTTGTCCTTGTCGTTGAGGACGGAGTCGAGATCGAGCTTCTCCTCGGCAGCGCGCGCGGGCGCGAGGGCGAGGAAGAGCGTGGCGGCGAGGGCGAGGAGCAGGCGGAAGAAGGGGAGCGCACGCGGCCCGCGTGCCGGTTTGGGCGGCCCGCCCAAACCGTCGTTCCCCAGTCTGCCTTCTCTGCCGGAAGGAAAAGTTAGTGGGACGATGTTTTCGGCGGGCCGCCGAAAACGGCACGCCAGCGGCGTGCGCTCCCCGGCGTGCTGCCGGGAGGACTGCGGTGCGAAACTCAGATGGTTGGCTTGGCTTTTCATTTTTGTTTGGCGAGTTCTTTCAGGACGGTGGGCAGAAGGCGTTTGGCCTCGTCGATGACGGCGGGATTGCCTTTGGGAAATTCACGCGCGGCGCGGTCGGCAAGGTCGCGAGCCTTGGCCCATTGCTCGAGCTTCACGGCGCACTTGGCGGCTTCGAGGCTGGCGGTTTCGCGCGGGAAAATCTTCAGGCTCTTCTCGAACCACCCGAGCGCGGCGCGATGATCGGGCGGACTCGCCTGGAGCACTGTCAGGCCCGCGTAGTAAGCCGCGTCGCCCTTCACATCCTCGTACGTCTCGCTGTCCGCGAGGCTCTTCAGGCCCGCGAGGCCCTTGTCGGACTTGCCCTGGCCAACGAGCGCGAGCGCGGCGTAAAGATCAAGCCGCGGGCGTTTATCGGACTTCGGCCACTCGGCGACGAACGTGCGCGAGATCAATTCTAGGTCGCGCCATTCCTTGGTCTCGACCAATCCCCGCGCGGCGAAAACATAGGCCTCCTCGATGGCATCGAACTTCGGATGCTGCCGCACGACGGCCTGGATGAAGCGCACGCCGCCCGCGTAATCGTAGAACTTGTACGAACTCTGTCCGGCCATGTAGAGCGCCTTGTCGCGCGATTTGTTCTTCGCCAGTTTCACGTCGTCGAGGAAGGGCGTGAGCGTCTTCACGCAACGCTGCCAGTCCTCGGCCTTCCAGTAGAGGTAGCCGAGGGCGAAGCGGACCTCGCCGGGATCGAGGTCCTTCGGCACGTCGGCGCGGATGCCGTCCCAGCGCGTGTTGCCGCTGCGCAGGCGGTCCTTCTGCGGCACCGGCACGAGGTCGCCCTTCTGGTCCTTGTAGTTCTCGCCGTACTCGTCGAGCAGCGTTGCGTAGGCCTCGGCGGCGACGTCGTTCTGCCCCGCGCGGCCCGCGTGGTAGCCGAGCAGCTTCAACGCAGAAACGCGGAAGCGATCCTCGCGATGGCCGGTGGTGTAAGGCTTGAACGTCTCGGCCAGCCGCGTCGTGTTCGCGAGCGCGATGTATTCGCGGCCCAGCGCGTAGCGGGCGATGCAGGCCATTTCGTCCGGCTCTCCATAATTGCCCCGTTTGGCGCCCTTGCCGCGGCGATCGCCATCGCCCGCGGCAGTGGGATAAAGGCTGAGGAACGTCTCGAACGCCGCCGCCGCCAGCCCGTGCTCGCCGCTCTCGCCGAAGGCCTGGCCGGCCTTGAGCATCGCGCTCTTCACGTATTTCTGGACGTCGCCGTAACGCTCGTTGTCGCCGACCCAGAAGTGGAAACCCTTCTTGAAATTCTTCGCCTCGAAGTCGAGCGACGGGTTCACCACGTTTTTCCAGAGCGCCTCGGCGAGCTTGCGTTTGGCCTCTTTCGATTCGGCCTGCTTGCCCTTCGCCAGTTCCATCGCCAGCCAGTAGTTCGCCTCGGCGAGGTATTTGTTGCCGACGGAAAAATTGCGCGCGAGCCAGTCGTAGGCGCGGACCATGTTCTGGTCGTGGCCCTGCATGAACCAACTGTGCGCGATGCGGACCGACGCCTCGAACACCTGGTCGGTGCGTTCATCGGGCTTGCCCGGCCGCCACGGCGCGTCGGTCACGTCGCCGTTGGCATCCTGTTTCGGGCCGTAAATGCGGATGAAATCCTTGTAGGCGTTGGCCGCGGCGGAGAAGTCCTTCTTCAGATAAAACAGCTCGGCGAGGTAATAACGCGCGCCGGCGGCGAGTTCGGAGAGCGGGCCTTTCTCCTCGATGATCTTGCGTGTGAGCGCGATGGACTTGTCGATCAAGTCGGAATTGTCGGACCGGGTGACGAGGCTTTTCAGGTATTCGAGCGTGCGTTTCTCCAGCATCTGGTCGTCTTTTTTCGCATCGAGGCTCTGCTTCGAGAGCGCGAACAATTCGGTGTAAGCCTGCGTGGCGCGGGCCTTGTCGCCGAGGCGGTCGGCGGTGAGCGCGAGGTTTTCCAGCGCGGGGATGCGGTAGGGATCGTTCGCGGCGGCGGGGGCAGTGCCCGCGGCTTTCTCGAAGGCCGCGATGGCCTTCACCAAATCCTCGCGGTTCAGGCTGTGGCCGTAAGCCGTGCCGATCTGGCCGTAGAGATAGGAGGCCATGTTTTCCTGCGCGAGGACTTCCTTGGAATACTTTTTGAACATCGCCTCGTACTCGGCGGCGACGGGGGTGGTGCTTTCGCGCAGGCGCACCGCGTCGGAGAGTTTCCGGTCGAGGAGGAACATCTCGGCCTCGGCGGCCATCGCGGTGCCGGGGTTCTGCGCGATCTTGGCCTTGAGCGTCTCGGCGTCGGCGGTGGTGAAACGCTCGGCGGGATTCTGATTTCCCAGCGCCGCCTCGCACGCGAGGACGCGCCCGAGGATGTTGAGTGCCGAGCCGCTGGCGCGCAGCAGGAGGTAGTAGTCGAGCGCGGCGGCGTATTTCTTCTGGGTGAAATTGTACTCGGCGAGGCGGAAGTAGCATTGCTCGAGAATCAGCGTCTTGCGCTCGCTGTCGGAGTCGCGCGCGAGCTTGGCGGCGTCCTCGTAGCGGGGCATCGCCTTCGCGGGATCGGCGAGGTCGCCGAAGTAGATGTCCGCCGCAGCCAGCAACGCTTCGGCGACGAGTCCGCGGCCCTGGAATTCCTTCGTGCGGCCGACGGCTTCGAGCGCGGTGATGGCTTTCGGGAACTGCTTTTGATCCCGGTAACAAAGGCCCAGCAGGTAGCTGCCCGCGAGAGTCTCGATGCTTTTCGGATAGCGCGACTTGAGCTGTTCGCAGATGGCGACGGTCTGGTCGAATTTGCGCGCGGTGCGGTAGCCGTCGGCGGCTTTGAGGAGCAACTCGGGGATTTGCTTGTGGTTCGGGAACTGCACGGCGAGGTCTTGAATGGCGGGCACGGCGGCCTCGAGACGGCCGGCCTTGAGCCAGAGGAGCGCGAGCTTGTAGGCGGCCTGTTCGGCGAGGGCGTTGTCGCCTTTGCGACGGAGCAGATTGAACTTGGCCGCGGCCTCATCGTACTTCTGCTGAATCGCGTACCAACCGGCGCAGAGGTTCATCACCTCGTCCTCGAACAGGCCCGCGCCTTCGCCGAGCATCTTTTCGTAGGCGGCGATGGCTTCGTCGTATTTCTTGTCGGAGGCGTAGAGCTTGCCGAGGAGATAGAAGGCGTCGGGGCGGTTCTTGAATTTCTTGCCGTTGGCCGTGACCTGCTTGAGCGCGGTCACGGCTTCTTCGACCTGCCCGAGGGCGTCGAAGGCTTTGCCGAGGCGGTACTGGGCCTCGGTGGCCTGCGTGTGATCGGGGAACTGTTTGAGGAAGTCCTGATAGACCGTGACGGCGCGCTGCACGGCGCCGTCGCGTTCGAGTTGCTGGGCTTGTTTGAGGAGGGCCTCGGGGGTTTCGGCTGCGTGGATGGCGGCGGTGAAAGCGAGGAGGAGAAAGAGGAAGGCGAGGCGGCTGGCGAAGGTAGCCGCCGACGTGAGGAGGCGGATCGCCCCCGGAGCGCCGAGCATTGCTCGGCCTGAGCGAACGTGTGTGATTCGAGCCGAGCAATGCTCGGCGCTCCGCTTGAGGGAAGGCCGCAACGTCGATTGCCGTGCTTGTTCCAGTGGCGATGGAAAGCAAGCGAGGTAGGGCGCGTCTGTCCTCAGCGCGCCGCCGGACCGCTCGAACGCCGCAGCGGCGCGCTGAGGACAGACGCGCCCTACCAGTTGCGGCAAGGTGTGTGGGGAGAATGCGGCGGGGCGTTTCATTCTTTCGGTCGTGCTGGGGACGTTGCGGTCTTGCTGGCTCCGCTGGCAACGGGATTTTTCTTCACCAACTCGACAAAGGGCGAGAGCGGGTAGCGATCCAAAATCTGCTGGAACCGCTGCCGCGCGGCGTCCGTGCGGCCGAGTCCATGCAAGCACACGCCGAGTTGGTAGGTCGCGCGCACGACGGACTCGGACGACTTGGTCGCGAAGAGCAAGTACTCGAAGGACTCGCGCGCCTTCTCGAAATCCTTCGCGGCGAGATGCGCGAGGCCGATGCGGTAGTTCGCGTCGCCGGCGAGGAAATCATCCGGCGAGGTCGCCACGGCCTTGAGCTTTTCGAGGCCGGCGGTGGTGCGGTCTTTTTTGAAATCAATGAGCGCCTGCACGTAGTAAATCCACGTCGCCCTCACAAATTCCGGTGCGGTCAGGCGGTTGCGCTCGGTTTCGGACAGCGCCTCGTAGCGTTGCACGTAGCGCAGCGCGGCCTCGGGGAACTCGCGCTCGAACGCCTGGTCGAGCGTAAACTTCAGGCCGAAAACCATCAGCCCCGCGACGAACTGCCGCAGCGGGTTGGTCTCCTCCTTCGCGAGCAATTCGTACTGCGCCAGCGCCTCGGCAGACTTGCCGTCGCGGAAGAGCGCCCGGGCGTAACCGTCGCGCAGACTCAGGCGGTCCTCCGTTTCCTTCGCGGATTGCAGCGAGTCCTTGAACGCCTGCGCGGCCTTCGCGTAATCGGCCATGTCGAAGAGGATGGAAGCGATCTCGGCGTCGAGCCGGCGCTTCTCCGCGTCGTCGGTCGCGGTGCGTTTCAACTCCTCGAGCGTCGCCATCACGTTGCGGTAATCCTTCAGCCCCTTGTAAACCTCAAGCATCAGCGACTGCGTTTCGCGGCGGCGCGTGGTGCTCGGGTAGCGCGTGAGGAGCGCGCGGCAATTCTCGAGTGCCTGCTCCATCAGGTTGTCTTTCTTGTAAGCCGAGGCGAGGCGGAAGTAAGCGCGCTCGGCGGTCTCGGCATTCACGTTCTCGACGCGGAAGGTCAGGCCGAGCGGCTCGAGCGTGTCGCAGAGCAGCGTGAAGCCCGGCACGCCCTTGAACGCCGCGCGATTCAGGGTGTTCGTGGGCGCCGTGACGGCGGGATCGAGCCGCACCTCGACGTGCGTGTTCTGGCGGATGAACTCGAGGAAATCATCGAACTTCATTTCCTTGAACGCGCCGTTCAGCGGCTCCAGCAGCGCGAATTGCGAATCGTAGGAAAGCTGCTGCTTCAGCGCGTCGCGCGTCGCGGGCTTGGCGTCGGGCTTCGTGTCGGCCTTGGCGACGACAAGCCGTTCCTCCGCCCCGCGGGCGTAGTAGCTGACGGCCTCGCGATACTTCTTCTCGCGCTCGAAGGCCCAGCCGATCCAGAAGCTGGCCTGGTGGTAAAATTCGTTCGCCGGGCTGTCGAAGACCTTCAGGTATTCACGCAGGACGACCTTCATCTTCTCGTGGTCCTGCTGGTTGTAATAATTCAGCGCCACGGCGAAGAGCGCGCGCTCGCCGTATTTGCTCTTGGGATCGATCTGGCGGACCTGGTTGAAGGCGTCCTTGGCGGCCTCGTATTGCTCGGCGGCGAGGTCGCGCTTGATGACGCGGAAGCGCAGGTTCAGCGGTTCGAGCGCGGCCGTGAGCGCGGCACCGCACGTCACGTTCGGCGCGAGGCCGGCCTTCAATTCCGCGGCGAGCTTCTCCTGTTTGTCGATGCCGTCGGCCCAGACGACGCGGGTCTGCGTCACTTCCTCGAGGCGCTGGAGAATGTTGAAGAGCATCGGCGCGGCGGCGCGGGATTTCTTGCCTTCGCGCGACGCGAGATCGAGACGGCGTTCGAGCGGCGGGAAGCGGTTCTCGCCGAGACTCGCCTCGTAAATCTCGATCACGCGCGGCTTCTCGGCGTCGGGATCCTCGCTGGCGGGCGGCGTGATCGTGGGCTTGCCGTCGGTGATGCCGATGTCGAAGGCGAGGCGGAATTGGTTGAGATCGAGAATCTGTTTCAGCGCCTCGTCCACGGTGGTCTTGCCCTCGCGGAGGTTGACGCGCGTTTTGCTGAGATAGTTCCCGACCCCCGTGAAACGGCCCTTGTTGCTCATCTCGTAGGTGAACCAGATGAACGGAATCCCCGACGCCTGCGAGAGCGCGACGAGAGCTTCGGCGGCGGTTAGGTTTTGGCCGTCGCGTGGCCAGCGCGGCTCGACGAGGCGGCGGAAAGGCGCGTGCGTTTTGAGCAGATCGTCGCCGAGCTGGATGGCTTCCTTGGGGAAAATGTAGAGGCCGTAGCCGGTCTCGCCCGCCGTCTTCTGCGCCTCCGCGCCCGCTTTGCTGAAGAGGCTGCCGGCGGTGTAGAGGATTTTCAGCAGCTCCTTTTCCGCGAGGTCCTTGCCGCGATGCGCGACGCCCAGGTACTGCTTGCCGGCCTCGGCGAGACGGCCCTGCTGGCGGTACCACTCGGCGAGATCGAGCGCGAGTTTTTGGAAGCGCGGGTCGTTGCCGTAATCGTTTTCCAGTTCGCCAAAACGCTGTTCCCCGGCGGCGCGGTGCTCCTTCTTGTCCGACTTGAACATCGCCTCGACGAGGCCGAGTTCGATGCCCTTGAGCATCTCAAGTTGCTTCGGATCGACCAACTCGCGCGCCTGCTTGAGGAACTCGATGGCGCGGTCGGCGGTGGCAGTTTTGAGGAAGACGGGCTGCACCTTGCCCTCGCGGCTCGGGGCGACGCTGGCGAGTTCGGCGTCGCCGCGATGAAAGAGCGCCTCGGCTTTCAACGTGCGCCAGTTGGCCTCGGCGAGGCCCTTGCCGCTGTATACTTTCGCGTCGAGCAGCTTGTCGCACGCGGCGGCGGACGCGACATAGTTCGGGGCTTTCACGTAGTCGCCGGTCTTTTCATCGAGGGTTTTCTTCGCGTGAAAACGGATGAGGCTTAGCAGCGCCTGCGCGCCCTCGCTCGTGCCGGGTTGGTCGCGCGCGGCTTTCTCCCAGGCCTTCGCGAGTTCGTCGCCGCTGGCGGACGAGCCGACGGCGATGCCGCGCGCGGTGAGTTGCGCGGCCATGTCCTTCGCGAGCTTGGCCTGCGGGGCGAGGGGATACTTGGTGAGAAGCTGGCCGAGGAGGTCGCCGGATTTTTTGAAAAGGTCGCCGGCCTTCGCCGTGTCGCTGGTTCTGCCCGCCTGCTCGAAATAGATCGCGCCGAGATTGAAGAGCGCGTTCGGCGCGTGATCGGGCACGGCCTGCGCCTGGCTGAAAGCCTTGATCGCCTCGTCGGTGAGGCCCTTATCGCGGTAGAGATCGCCGAGCGCGGACTGCGCCTGGGCAAAGCCTTTCGCCTCGGGACCGACGCGCTTGAGCCATTCCTCGACGCGGCTGGCATTGGGATTGGCGCGGCTGCGCTCGGCGAGACCGAGCAGGAGATACATGTCGGACTTGAGCGGGCTGGCGGGGACGGTGTCGATGAAACCCTCTTTGTTCAGGTAATCGATGGCCTTGCCGAAGTCCTGCTTTTCGTAAGCGGTCTTGGCGAGGAAGAGGCGGGCCTTCTGTTTCGATTCGAGATCGTAGCGGACGTTTTCGAGCCACTTCACGGCGTCGGCGGTCTGCTTGCGGTCGAGCGCGAGGATGCCGAGCTGGAGCGCGGCGTTGTCGTGGGATTTCTCGAGCGCGGCGGGGATGGGGCGCTTCTCCTTTTCGTAATCGGTGATGACGCGGCGGAAGTTCTGCACGATGCGCGTGTAGGCGCTCTGGGCCTTCTCGGCCTGGCCGGTCTGCCGGTAGAAATCGCACAGGATGTCATCCGCTTCCATGCCCGTGGAAAAATTGTACTTCTGGATGTTGTCGTAAATCTGGCGGTGCAGCCGCTCGATCTCGCCCTCGGATTCACGGCCCTTCGCGGCAAGGATCATCATCTGGTAGGCGAGCAGTTTGCCGACGCGGGCATCGTCGGGATGCTGGGCGGCGAAGGCCTTGATCTTCGCGCTCGCGCCGGGGAAATCCTTGAGCCGGAACGCGACCGTCGCGAGGCGATACTCGGCGGCGGCCTTGGTCTTCTCATCGCGCCCATTTTGCGCCGCCTTCACGAACGCCGGCCGTGCGAGGTCGTACTGTTGCGTGAGGAAATAGCACTCGCCGAGCAGCAGATGCTCGACCGCCGTGCCCGCGTCGGGCTGCCCGCGGACGGCGTCGTTCAACAGCTTGATGGCGTCCTGATACTGGCGGTTCTTCAGGAGTTCGGAGGCGCGGGCGAGCTTGTTTTCCTGCGCGTGGGCGGGCGTGCCGGGCGCGAGCGAAAGGAGGAGTAGAACCAGCAGGAGCGCGGTGAAAAATCGGTTGGCGGTCGCCATGAAAAAAGTGTGCTGCACGAAAATGTCCGCTCACGGACGTTGGAAAACGCCGGGAGAGTCAAAGGTTGCGGGAATAGTTCAAGGAGGAAAGGGAGGGGAAAAGGGGAGCTGTGTTCCTCTCCGCGGGGGCGCGAGGGGCGCGGCCTTCAGGCCGCTTCAGCGCGGGGCCTCGTGCCGGGTGCGAACGCGGTGCGACGTTCGGACGTTGAAGCGGCGTGAACGCCGCGCGCCGCGCGACCGGCCCCCTGCGCTACAGGCCCCCTGCCCCGCTGATAGCTACGATGATGCCCCCGTTCCGCGACCCCGCCGCATTTTCTGCTTCATACCTCCCGGTTCCTCCCCCATCGTCGCCGGCGTGTCCTATCAGGTAATTGCCAGAAAATATCGGCCGCAGCGTTTCAGCGACGTCGTCGGGCAGGAGCACGTCACCCAGACCCTCGCCAACGCCATCGCCGCCCACCGTATCGCCCACGCCTACCTTTTCTGCGGCCCGCGCGGCACGGGCAAAACCACCGTCGCGCGCATTTTCGCCAAATGCCTGAACTGCACCGACGGCCCCAAGGTGGACATCGACGAGTCCGATCCCCGCTGCCAGGAAATCACCGAGGGCCGCTCCCTCGACGTCCTCGAAATCGACGGCGCGAGCAACAACGGCGTCGAGCAGGTGCGCGACCTCCGCGAGGCCGCCAAGTTCTCGCCCGCCACGTCGAAGTTCAAAATCTACATCATCGACGAAGTCCACATGCTCACCACGGCCGCGTTCAATGCGCTGCTGAAGACCCTCGAGGAACCGCCCGCCCACGTGAAGTTCCTCTTCGCCACCACCGATCCGCAAAAAGTTCTCCCTACCATTCTCTCCCGCTGCCAGCGCTTCGATCTCCGCCGCATCCCCGCCACGCTCATCGTCAGCCACCTCAAGCAGATCGCCGAAAAAGAAAACGTGCTGATCGATGACGCCGCGCTCCAGGCCGTGGCCCGCGGCGCGGACGGCGGCATGCGTGACGCCGAATCCACGCTCGACCAGCTCATCAGCTTCTGCGGCGACCGCATCGAGGAACCCGACGTCCTCTCGATGTTCGGCCTCACCGCGCAAACCCAGATCATCGCCATCGCCCAGGCCATCCTCGACGGCCAGCCCGAGCCGGCCCTGCGCGAACTGAACAACCTCGCCCGCAGCGGCAAAGACCTCGCCCGCCTCCTCGCCGACCTGCTCACGCATTTCCGCAACCTGCTCGTCTTCGTCATCTCCAGCGGCGACCTGAACATGCTCGAAGTCTCCGAGAGCGAAGCCGCGCGTCTCGCCGAGCAGGCCAAAGGCGTCAACCTCGACGCCCTCACGCGCATCCTCGAAGTCCTCACCGATTGCGAAGGCGGCTTCCGTGACGCCGCCTCAAAAAAAATCCTCGTCGAAGTTGCCCTGCTCAAAGCCATTCGCGCGCGCAACGCCGTGCCCATCGAGACGGTCCTGAAGCAACTGCAACAGCTCCGCGGCGGCGCTGCGCCAGCCACCGCCAGCGCACCCGCCGCCGCTGTTTCCTCCGCCGCAGCCGCGTCCGCGCCCGCGCCGACACCGGCCCCCGCGCGCACCGCTCCCACAACCTCACTCTCCGCCGCCTTCGCCCAAGCCACCGCCGCGGCGTCGGCTCCAGCACCCGCAGCCCGGCCGGCACCGGTCCCCGCGCCTGCGTCCGCACCTACACCTGTGACGGCGCCCGCACCCACACCGGCGTCGTCATTCTCCCTTTCCGCCGCACCGCCGCCCGCGCCCCCTGCCCCGTCCACTCACACTCCCACACCCGCCCCTGCGCGGCCCGAAGCCCCCGCCGCCTCACCTGCCGACCTTGCATCGCTCTGGCCCGCGCTGATGGCCGCCGTCGAGCGGGCCAGCAAATTCACACACACCTATCTCATCGCCGCGCATCCGGTGTCGCTCACCGCCAAGTTGCTGACCATCGGCTTCGATGCGGAGTTCTCCGACCGGATCGGCATGGTGGACAACTCCAAGAACCACCAACTGCTCCAGACCAAACTCGCCGAACTCGGCCATCCACACGTCCAGGTGAAGTTCGTGCAGGCAGAGCGACCCGAAGGCTTCCAGCGACCCGTCGTGGCCGAACCCGAAACATCCGCGCCGCCCTTCGCCACCGTGTCCCCTGCCCCGCCCGCCACGAAAAAAGCCGAGACGGCTACCGCCCCCGCCAAACCCGGCGCTGCCCCACCGCCGCCCGCCGCCCCAGCCAAGCCCCGCACCGAATCCGTCTCCTTCAGCAAAGATGATTTCAAGAACGACCCGTTAATCCAGAAAGCCCTCGAAGTGTTCAAAGGCCAGATCGTGGAAGTGCGCGCGTAAGCCGCGCCACGCTCCGGCAAACTCCCAACCGCAACCCAACCCCAACCCCACCGCACCATGTCCAGCATTGGCAAATTGATGAAGCAGGCTTCCCGCATCCAGCAGCAGATCGAGAAGACCCAGTCCGAACTCGCCAGTCGCACCGTCGAAGCCACCAGCGGCGGCGGCGCCGTCAAGGTCGTCGCCAGTTGCGACGGTCTCCTGAAATCCATCAAGATCGATCCCGCCGCCGTGAACCCCGCCGACGCGGGACTCCTCGAAGACCTCGTCCTCACCGCCGCCAACAACGCGCTGGCGCAGGCCAAGGAAATCTCCAACACCGAAATGGGCAAAGTCACCTCCGGCTTCAGCCTGCCGGGGCTGTGAGGCAAGCGCGACCGGCGAGGCCGCCCGGAGTTCGGCGTTCACGCCGCAGCAATCGTCCGCGTCCGAGTCCGCTCGCCTCTCATTAGCACCCGGCTTCAGCCGGGTGACGCAGGTATAGGAAAAGGGGAAACCGTTTCAACGGTTTTCCCAACGCCAGGTGGGAGAGGCCGGAACGAAAGTCCAACTCTCGCTAACCGCCATGCCGAATTGGTTCGGAAAAGCACTTTTTATCCTGATCTTGATTGTTCAGGTCGGGTGGCTTTTGTCTCCACGACTTAGCAAACTAAGTCACCCATACCGATTGGCTGAGCGACGGAACGCCTTGCTCGAATGGGGACGGACGAAGACACCCGAATCAAAAGCGATTTGGGACAAGGAACGTATGCTTCTCGACTCCCACCTTGGAATCCAAGCCGTGTTGGTGCTCGCAGCCTTCGTTGTCGTTGATGGCGTTGGGATTTACCTCCTGCTCAATCCTCGGCGCGGGAAGCAAAAGGCATAGCCAAGTTTTCGATTGGATCTCCGCCATGCTCGCTCGTGAGACGACTTTCGCCAAATCAGCTACGCCATGCCGCGCTACGATCGCGGACACGATGAAGGGAAAGCGCCAATGTCTCATCGGCCTCGTCGGCTTACTCACCCTTCTGGCAGCCACCTTTGTCAGCGCGCTGTTGTTCGGGCGGCTCCCTGCCAACGCCACCGTCTCCGTCACCAGCCACACCCACGCCGCCGGCGAAATGCTCATTTCCATCGTGACCACCAACACCGGCCGCATCCCGCTGGTGTTTTACGGCACGCCACCGTTCGCTCAGGTGCGGGCGGAGACGCCGCAAGGCTGGACTAACTTTCCTCAACGCTACGTCTCGAAAAGTGGCAGCTCTGGCTTCTTGCTCCCGGGCAAAACCCTGACCGCTCGTTACTCAGTTCCCACGAACGCCACTCAAGTTCAGGTGGGAGGTTCGTTTGAAACGGCTGGAGCGAGGTCTTCCATTGCCGCCTCGCTTTTGGAGAACGGCTGGTGGAACCGATTTCCGCGAATTTGGGGAGTCGTGCTGATGTTGTTGCCGGATGGGCGAAGAGAAGAGGTTGAGTTTTGGAGTCCAGAAACCAAGATCGCGCCGCTCGCGCCATAGATTCGCCAAATCAAAAAACATTCCGCACAAACAGCTCGAACTCGTTCCGATAATGCCCGCCCTCCCCCCTCTCGTCACCACGCTCATCTCCGCCCTGAGCAAGCTCCCCGGCATCGGCCCGCGCTCGGCGGAACGGCTGGCGCTGCACATCGTCCAGACCGACGCGGGCTTTGTGAAACAGCTCGCCGAGGCACTCGTCACCGCGCGCGAACGCATCCAGTCCTGCCAGAACTGTGGCGGACTCACCGAGGAACAGCCCTGCGCCATCTGCGCCGACCCGCGCCGCGACGCCTCGCTCGTGAGCATCGTCGAGCGCGCCACGGACATTCTGAGCCTCGAAAAATCCGGCACCTTTCGCGGCCGCTACCACGTCCTCGGCGGCAAGATTTCCCCGTTGAACGGCGTCGGCCCCGAGGACCTGCGCATCGCCGAACTCGAGCGCCGCCTGAAAATCGAGCCGATCAAGGAAGTCATCCTCGCCCTCGGCACCGACGTCGAGGGCGACGCCACGAGCTATTACCTCGCGCGCCGCCTCACCAGCGAAGGCATCAAAGTCACGCGCATCGCCCACGGCCTCCCCGCCGGCAGCGGCCTCGAGTACGCCGACGACCTCACCCTCAGCCGCGCACTCGAAGGCCGGCGCGAGATGCAGTGAACCGTCAAACCAAATGCCTCACGCAAAGGGCGCGAAGGACGCAAAGGGGGACAAGATTTCCGGGTCAGTGACCCCGCGCCCACCAAACTCCAGTCGGCCAAATTCCATCCCCCCTTCCCACCCCCTTTTCCTTTGCGGCCTTCGCGCCCTTTGCGTGAGGCACAACTGCGGAATCTAAAATGAAAACACCCCAAGCCATCGTCTTCGATCTCGGCAAAGTCCTCGTGGACTTCGACTACGGCATCACCATCCGCCGCCTGCACGCCAAGTCCCGCATTTCCGAGGCGGACCTGCGCCAGCTCATCGACCAATCCCCCCTGCTCTACCGCTTCGAGACCGGCCTGCTGACCGCCGCCGAGTTCTTCACCGCCGTCCGCGAGGCCACCGGTTACACGGGCGATTTCGCCGAGTTCTGCGACTGCTTCTCCGACATTTTCACGCCCATCGACGCGATGATCGAACTGCACGCACGCCTGCGGGAGCAGGGCCTGCCGACGTACATTTTTTCAAACACCAACGAACTGGCCGTGCGCCACATCCACGAGCGCTACCCCTTCTTCCGCACCTTCACGCGCCACGTCCTCTCCTACGAACACAAGTCGATGAAGCCCGATGCGCGCCTCTACGAAGTGGTCGAGGAATTCACCGGCCACCGCGGCCCGGACCTCCTCTACCTCGACGACCGCGCGGAAAACATCGCCGCCGGTCACGCCCGCGGCTGGCAGGCGCTCCTGCACGAAACGCCGCACGCCACCGTGGCGACGCTGCGAGAACGCGGCATCCTGCGGTTGTAGTTCGCAGGTATTTCCAGTTGTCCGTAACCCCGGGCCACCGGATTTGCAGGCCGCTACTCATCCGCGCGCCTGTGTCCGGTGTGTCTCCGTGGTTCATCTGAGCCGTAACTATTCAGTGAGGCAACAGGAGCGCGGCCTTCAGGCCGCAGAAACGCCCGCCCGCAGCGACCGCGTCATCTACTCCAAACGCGCCCTCCCACTCACCATTTGGTGAGTTCAATCAAACGGTTCGGAAATTTACTCGCCCCATACAGGACGCACGTTTCTGCGGCCTTAAGGCCGCGCTCCTCACGCCCTCATTGCATTGTTACGACTGAGTCCGTTCCATCACGGACGAAGTTGCGGCTTGGGCGGTGTGCCGAACGGTAGTCCGGCGTTCCGGAACGGATGCGGTTTCGCAATTGCGATGAGGCCCGCGCGGGGTAGTCTGCCCGCCGTCCCCTTGAACCATCCGACTCGCTATTTTATGCGCTCCCGATTCGCCCACCGGCATTGCCTCGGTTTCACCCTGATTGAACTGCTCGTGGTGATCGCCATCATCGGAATCTTGGCGAGCCTGCTGCTGCCGGCGCTGGGCCGGACCAAGCAGAAGGCCAATCAGGCCAAGTGTCTGAGCAATCTCCGGCAGTTCGGCCTGGTGGCGCGGTTGTATGCGGATGACTTCAACGAATTGTTTCCGCCGACGATCGGAACCGGCTCGCTCGGCGCGCCCATCACCAGCCAGTTCTGGTGGTGGGGCAAGACCGGCAATTTGGGTTTTTACGTCAACATGCCGGGGGACCGTCGCTACATAAATCCGTATGCCGCCAAAATCTCCGCGACCGATGAGTTCCCGTTGGCGCAGTGCCCCTCGGACCGCAAGACCGTGGCGGGCGGCGCGGCGGTGGACTCGTATTACAACCGTGCCGGGTCTTCGTATTCGCCCAATGCCGGCACCTCGGTCGTGCCGACGCTGAACAATCTCACCAAGGATGTGCTCCTCAATTCCGTGCGCATGAGTGAAATTCGCGAGCCGGTGCGGATGCTCATCAACGGCGACCACGGGATTTGGTTTCCCATCTGGTCCACGCTCTCGAGCAACGCCCCGCCCGAGGGCTACTGGCATACGCCACTGAACGACAACCGTTTCAACGCCACGTTTGCAGATGGGCACGCGGAGGTTGTCCGTGTTTTCGTCGGCGTTGGCGCGACGAATTCGTACACGAGCAACCGGGATTTGTGAGCGGGGCCGGCCGTCTTATTTGAACGGAAACTCATCCTTGAGCACCGTCTTGCGGGCGGGGGAGGGCTTGGACTCCTTCCCCTCGGGGTCGATGTAGGACACGAAGAAATACATCGGGATGGCGGGCTGGAGACCGCGGACGAAAAGGAGTGACGGGTCTTTTTCGGCCTTGGCGGCAGCGGCCTGCGCACCGGTGCCGTCGGGATAGGCGGAGACATAGACCGTATATTTTTTTGCGCCCGCGACGGGTTTGATTTTCACGAAGACCTGATCGCCGCTGGCCATGACTTCAGGTGCGTAGATTTTCTCGATCACGGCCGCCGCGCCAACGCCGGAGTCAGCGAGGGCCTTGATGGGATTGGGGAGCGCCGAGAGTTTGATTTTCGGGCGGGCGATGGTGCGGGCGGCGAGTTGGGTTTTCGCGGCCTGGCCGGTCTGGTCCTCGGGCGAGTTGTAAACGGCGGTCAGGTCGTCGAGTTCAACGGAGAGATCGTCCACGGGCACCAGCTCGTTCGCGTAGATGATGTCGCTGCGCATTTCAACAATCACGCGGGTGAGAGCGAGCGGGAGATCGACGATGCCGTCATCTGAGCCGCCCCAGGAGTAGCAGCCCGGCTCGCGGAAATTGTCACCCGGCGAAGTGACGGGCAGCGGGAACTCAAGGTAGCGCCAGCCGTCGTGGTTGAGGTAAGAACGCGAGTGGATGTCATCGGAGTTCCAGGCGTTTTTCTCGCCGCAGCTCAGCCAGGTTTCTCCTTTCGCATCGCGGAGTTCATAAACCACCCGGTGCCATTGCGACGCGCCTCGGGCATGGATGCCCAGCGCGCGGGCCTGGCCGGGAATGAGAATGGGCTTGGGCGGCGTGAACACGCCGAAGAAGCCGGCGCAGGGCTGGTTTTTTGGGCGTTCGGTCAGGGTCACGCGCCACGCGGTCGACTTGCGCTCGGAGGAACTGACGCGCTCGGATTTCATCGGGCGCGGTTCGCGGACCAGATCCCAACTGTTGCTGGCGTAGCGATGATGCGGCTTGGGGTCGGCGGTCCAGAGGGTTTTCTCGAAGTCCTCGAGCACGATGCGATGCGGTCCGGGGGCGTCCGTGTAGGTGGGCGTGCCGGCGTGCGCGGCCTTCACTGCGCCGCGGCGCGCGACCACCCAGCGGACGGTGGGCGTGAGCGTGACGGTGGCGCGCCCATCGGCCAGCCGCAGCGGCGATTCATTTCCGTTCTCATCGGTCTGCGTGAACTGGGCCTGATCGGAATCGGGCGTGAGCGCGAGGGGGCGCGTGCCGTGAATGGTCCAGACCGCGTACACTTGATGGTCCGCGGCCTGGAAGCGGAGACAGAAGGCGCTGCGGCTGCCGGTCGGGAGCCAGTCGCGGAACTTCGCCGTGTCGAGCATCCGGGTCATCGTGGCGAAGGCGGCGGCGGAAGGTTTCGGGTGGCTCTCGGGTTCGCGTCCGATGAGGCCCGCGCCGCCGTAATGCTGGCTGCCCCAGCGGTCGGAGCAATCCTGCAGGCTCCAGGTGTGCATGAACTTCGTGGTGCCTAGCGCCAGCGACAGGACCGCGGTGCGGACGATGTTGTCCGCCTGTCCGCGCAGGCCGAGCGCGAGCGGATGGCTCGAGGGAAAATAGGATTCGAGATGGACGAGTTCCTTGTCGGCGAGGCCGCGTTCGCGCAGTTCCTTTTGGAGAAAATAAAGCAGGCTCGGCTCGGTCGCGCGCGGCTGGCGTTCAGGCATGCGCTCGAACTGCGGCATGTCCAGGCCGAAGCCGGCGAAGAGTTCGGGCCGCCAGTCTTTTTCACGGAAGAACGGCGCGGGAAAATTCGGCGCGCCGTGCCCGAAGAGGAACTTCACGGTGGGCGCGTATTTCTTCACGCCCTCGGCGGCGGCGTTGGCGACGACCAGCATCTGGCTGATGCGTTTCTTCTCAAAGTCCTCGCAGGCGAACCACGGCTGGCCGAGCGCCCACGGCGGAATGCCGTGCGTGAGGCGCAGTGAAATGGAGTTCTCCGCGAAGCAGTTCACGTATTGAAAATCCGGGTGCTCGTCCACGATGGCCTTGGTCCGTTTGCCCATCTCCTCGCGGTAGGCCGCGTAGTCCGCCGGATCGACGGGGTCCTTCGCGCCCCAGTCGGGGACCTGCCGCGGGACCAGGCGGTGGTGCGTCGGCCCCAGTCCCCACTGCTTGCGGAAGGCGTCGAAGTTCTCCGACTTGCCCATGCGGTTGTCGGAAGACAGGGCCGACTGGTTGATCGCCCCCAGCGCCCGGAGCAGCCGCGCATTTTCCGCCTTGTTCGGATTGGTCCCGTGCGTGCCGCTCCAATCCCACACGCCCCACGCGCTGTCGCGCGGCGTGGCCTTGCGGTCGAACGCCGGGAGAAACAGGAACGTGCCGGTGCGGCCCTGCTGCCACGCGCCGGCGGAGACAATGGTGCGCACGGTGTGCAGGCCGAACGTGGCCGGCGCGAGCGGGAACACGGGGATTTGCTCGTCGCCGGGCTTCAGCGTGACCTGGCGTTCGTGCGCGACGGCCTTGCCGTAGGGATCGGTGACTTCGAGCCGCACGCTGACGGGCGTGGAAGCGGAGGATTGATTTTGCAGCGTAACCCGCCACGCCGGTTTCTCCGGAGCGGTATAGATGCCGCCTTTCACATCACTCGCGCCGACGGCCCAGACGGGTGCGGACTCGAGCGTGAGGCCGTAGAGCTGCACGCCACTGGGGAGGCCGCCAGCTTGGTAGGAATAGTTGTTCGGGTCGGGATAGGCGAGGTGGGGCTTCACTTCCTTGGTCAACTCGAGGTTGAGGTAGGGCGAGCGGAAGTCGGCGGCCAGCTCGGCGCTGTCGAGGTCCAGCGGGACCAGCCAGAGGTTCAGCATTTTTCCCGCCTTGGTTTTCACCGAGACCGCTCGCGCGCCCGGTCCGCCGGTGGTCGCGTTGAAGGAGGGCACGGTGGCCGCCGCGTCGGTGGACCAGTTGGAAACGGGCTTGAAGAAACGCAGCGTCAGGATCGGCGCGCGGGCCGGGTGTTCCTCGGAGCCGGCCAGAATCCACGCGCGCGCATACGCCCGCCGAGGAACGGTGAGCATGATGCGGCCCGGCTCGAACTGCGCCGGGCCGGGCGTCGTGACGCGGGGATCGATCTCGGCCGCGTAGCGCGTGCCGTGGCGATAGCGGAAGAGGCTCGCGCCGATGTCCACGTGGTCGTTGGCGGTGCCGCCGTTGGGGAGGCGGAAGGGGATGCCGTGAAAGCGTGTGGTGTCGGAAGGATCGCGCAGCGCGGCGAGGTCGAGCGGGCCGGCGGCGTTGCAGCGGAAATCGAGCGGCACCATGACGTGTGGCGTGGCGACGGGGTCGGCGGGGCGGATGGTCAATTGCGCCACGCGGGTGGCTTCGTTGCCGGGCAGCGTCAGCATCACGGCACCGGCGGAGTTGGTCGCCGGCGCGCTTTCGCGGACGAGGATGCCGTTGCAATACATGCGCACCAGCTCGGGACCGGCCTCGATGCGGAGGGCGATCCAGGTTTTGGATGGCTCGGGCATGGCCGCGAGATCGGCCTCGGTTTCGAGCCGGAAGGCTTCCGGTGAGAACGGCGAAACGTCGGCCGCGCTGAGATTGAACGCGAGACTGCCTTTCACGGAATGGCCGTCGATCTGGCCGTCCCACACAAAGCCGCGCGCGCCGGTGCCGCCACCGAGGCGGTAGGCGGGTGCGGCCTTGGCGTCAGCGGACTGGAGGCCGGTGGCGAGGACGGCCTTCACGCTGGCTGCGGCGCCGGGTGTGGGGCGGTTTGTCGCGGCGGCTTTTGCGCCGGGCGCGGCGGTGTCCGGGAAACGCACCCACGCCTCGGCGACGTAAGCGCCGGAGACTGACGTTTTCGAGCGGAAGGAGAAGCTGCCCGCGCGGGCCTTGCCGGTGGTCGCGGTGGCTTGGATTTCGAAAACCTTGCGCCCGAGAATTTCATCCTCGACCAGCGCGAGCTGGTAGCCGCTCGCCAGCCCGGTGATTTCCCAGCCGGGCAGGCTGGGTGCTTCGATGGGCAGGGTGACGAGCGCGGCTGGCGGCGCGGCGAGGGTTGGGTGAAGCGCGGCGGCCAGCAGCAGCGCGGCGGTCAGGAGGAGGGTTTGCGGCCAGCGGAGCGAGGGCGCGGCGAAGACGGGAGATGAGGTGGGAGCGGAGGTCGTGCGTGGCATGACGTGGGCTGGGTGTTTTAGGTGGTTAGAGATGCGCGTTTGTACCCGGCGGACCAGCAATGACAAGGGCGCAGCGGCGGGGCCGCGGCAGAACGACAAAAAAACAAAACCACTAACCGGCACTCACTGGCACTAATGGAACGGGCTGCTGCCAATTCCCAGCCGCAACTTGGCTAGATTCCTATTAGTGCCGGTTAGTGCCGGTTAGTGGTTTTTGCCTTCCTGCCCCAGCCCGCAGCCAGGTTGTGGTTTAAGGCCGTTCCGTCGTCGGGATGTGGACCACGGTGATCGCGGCCGATTCCCAGCCGCGCGGCTGTCCTTTGCGCCAGCCGTCCCACGAGATGAAGAAGCGTTCGCCTTTTTCATCGAGCGCGTTGCCGAACGAGCCGTCGAGGGCGTAGCCGTATTTGTCCCAAAAATGCGCGTGGAGAAACGCCAGCACCTTCCGGCGGCCGGTCTGGACTTCGTATTGCACGATCGGCGTGCCATCGGCGGCAGCCCCGCCGTGGGCGCCGGGCACGTAGTACAAATATTTTCCGCGCGGGTCGGCCTCGAGGGACGCGATGTATTCCTGTTTGGCGACGCCGCAGTTGCCGAGCTGCCGCACCGCGCCCGATTTCACATCGAAGGCCCACAGGTCCGCCTTTGTGCCGGACGTGCCATAAACAATGCCCTGCGGCGTTTCCTGCGTGGCCGAGCGGACGTTGGGCACGTTGGAAGCGGTGATGGTGTTCGACTCCGGATCGTAGCATTTGCCTTCCCAGAAGACCTTGCCGGTTGAGGGCGAGAAAATGAGGACGCGATAGGGGCCGTCATCGGCGACGAGGAGCAGTTTCCGGGTTTTGAGATCGAGGGCGAAGAACTGGATTTTCTGATTCGGCGCGTCGCGGCCGACTGCGGTGCCGCCGTAGAAGATCATGCGTTTGGGATCAAGCACGCTGCACGGGATCGTGTGTTTGGCCACGGGATGCGTGGCAACAATCTGGGTCTCGCGGGTCTGCGGATGCGTGCGCAGAATCCATTCGCCGAGATAGCCGTTCTGGTCGTGCGTGACGGTCGGCGAGCCGCGGTCGGTGGCGTAGTAAAGCCAGCCGTCGCCGCCGAGATCGATGCGGCTTTGCATTTCGCCGGGCCGGTAATTCATGCCGGGCGGGAAGGCGTTGACCGATTCGAGAAACTTCGAGGTGTCCACGAGCTGCCGGAATTGTTTAAGCCGGCCGTCGTATTCCCAGAGATGCGCGGTGCCCTTGGGCGCGAGATGGTCGTTGCTCGACGAGTAATATTTGTCGCCCACGACCATGCCGTCGGAGCGATGCGACCACGGGTTTCCCGGATAGTTTTGCTCGGGATAAAAAGCGAAATCTACGACCGGCGGCGTCGTGGCGATGGAGACGCCGTCGCGCAGATTCGCGCCGGGTTTCAGAAAGAGCGGCGACGAGTCGGTGACGACGACTTGGCCGTCCGGGAGCCGCGGCGGATACGGCAGCGGATAGCGGGGATTGGTCTTCGGCGTCTGCCCGTGCGCCGCGGGCAGGAGCAAGGACACGAGCAGAAAAAGGAGGACGCGAAGGGTGTTCATGTTCGACAGCCTGGGGCGGGGCATTACGGCTGGCGCAGCAGTTCGATGCGGTCGAACCACGCGTCGCCGCCGAGGGCGGTGGGGGCGGCGAAGCCGAACGGGGCGGAGCCAATGACGGGCAAGGCAGGAGCGGAAGAATTCTCCTCAGCGCTTCTACGGAAACGGAGTGGATCGGCCTACCTGCCCGTCTTCGGCGGCCACCTGCTACCGAGAAGCGCGCCGGGTTGGTAGCCCGCCGATACCGGCCAGTCGCCGGTTCCACCTCGAATGGCAGTTTCATGCGAGTGCTACGTCACCTTCCCCACCTTGCGCCGTTTCTCCACGGCTTTGCGGATCGACTCCTCCACTTGCATCCAGCCGATTTGCGGCGGCTCGAAAGAATAAATCGTCTTCTTGTCCAGCGTGCCGCACGCGATGGCCGCCAGCCGCTTCTCCAACGGATGCGCGGCCAGCAGATCATTCCGTTCCAGCGGCACCCAGACCACGGCGCACTCGCCTTTGTCCGAGCGGTCCAGCGCGAGCGGCAGTTCCGTCATCTGGATGAAGCCCGACACCCGCGCGCCGGTGGTGTAGAACAGCAGCACGATCTCCGCCCGCTTCAGTTGCTCCAAGATGCCCGTCTCCCATTTCTCCCCGGCCACCAGATCGCGGTCGTGCCACATTTGGATGTAGCCCTGCTGACTGAGCAGGGTCAGGTGCTGGCGGAACGGCACCAGCTCCTTCTCGTTCACATGCGCGTAGCTGATGAACAAATGCACGCGGCGTTGGGGATTGGGCCCCGCGGCTTCCGTCGCAGCATCGCTTTCCACCTGATCGAGTGTCTTGGACACGTTCACCACGGCCGGCTCGCCGGCGTCGGTTTCCTCCTCAATTTCCGTGGCCCCCTCGCGCTCTTTCCGGCGCAGCTTGCGCACCTGCACCCACACGCCGGGATGCCCTTCGATCTCCGTTTCCTCCACCACGCGCACGTTGCCGTGCAGCACGATCAGGTGCGCGCGGATGATGTCGAAGAGGCTCTGCTGATCGGGCAACGGCTTGCCGAGCACCGCCACCTCGGTCCGCCGTTCGAGCCGGTCGAGACGCACGAGGGCCTGGCAGCCGGCCCACTCCAGCACCACGCCCGAGCGCCAGCGCCACGCGGGATGTCCCTCGCTCAATTCGTGAGTCCGCACGATCAGGCGCGGCAGCAGACCCGGCGGCAGTGCATCGGGATAGGTAAACCGTAGCCGCTGCACGTTCGCCCCGCGGAATTGAGTGAATGGCGCCGGCTGCTCCTCGCCCAGCAGTTCCGGGATCAGCCAACGCGTCTCGCCCGCCGCGCCGCCCGCCTTGCCCGACTCGTCCAGCGGAAACGCCACCTCAAACTTCGCCATCAAATCCACCACGAACCCATGCCGCGCCGCCGGATAATCCTTCGCCGGTAGCAGCGCCGCCGCCAGCCACTCGCTCCGCAGCACCCCGTGGCAATCCTGCTTCTGCGTGTGCCGGATCAGTCCGTAGATGGCCTCCGTCACCCACTGCGGTTTCAGCACGCTCGTATGCCGCAGCCGGTGATGATCCCGGAAATTCAGCGCGATCCCCAGCCGGTGCAGCGTCCCCGCCAGGCTCTCCTGCTGCTGCGCCTCCGCCACCCCGAGCCGCGCGCACAGCTTCTGGTAATCCTGATATTCCAAATAGCTCACCGGCAACTTCTCCAGCTCCGCCTTGATCCGATGCCACTTCCGCGGCACTCCCAGCCAAACGTCCTTCATCCCGTCCACCGTTTCCACCAGCAGCCCGCGCAACTCCTCAATCCCCAGGCCCGTGATCGCATCCGTCGCCACAAAGCCCGCGATCTGGGGGCAGCGCTCCTGCAACCGGTGCCGGTCCACGGAAAATTTGTGAGCGTCGTATTTGTTCAGCGCCACCACCACGGGACTGTCCCCGCCAAAGCTTTGGATGAAACGCAGCCAGTAATCCGTCTCCGTCTCCCAGTTCCCCTCGCGGCCTTCCAGCACCAGCACATACACGCACCGCTCGCTGAGAAAAATCTGATGCGTCCCATGTAGGAATTCCTGCCCGCCGAAGTCCCACACATGCGCTTTGGCTCGCCCCTGCGGACAGTTCAGTGCCAGCGGCTCCACCGTGATGCCCGGGGTCTCCGGCTCGTGCGCGTCCGGTGGCTGCCCTTGCAGCCGTTTCAACAGCGAGGTCTTCCCCACCCGGCCCCGCCCCACTAGCAACACTCGCACCTCCTGCATCGGCGCCGCCCCCTGCTCCTTCCGGGCAAAGTAATAGTCCAGAATCGTCCGCGGGGTCTCCGGCGGATTTTTCTCGCTCGTTTCGCCCCAGTCTGGCCCGAGCAATTCGGTGGGTAGGCCAAGGGCGGCGTTTCTGTGCAGCGGCAGCATGGTGAGATCCGTCAGCTCCCGCAGGCTTTCCGGCAGTTCGCGCAACGCGTTGTCTTCCAAAACAAGCGTTTTCAAGTGCGTCAATCGTCCCAGTTCCGACGGCAGAGTGGTGAGTTGGTTGTGGGCTAGGTACAGCTGCCTCAGCTGCGTGAGCTGGCCAATCTGCGGCGGCAGCATGGTGAGTTGGTTGTTTTCAAGGAGAAGCTCCGTCAGCATCTTAAGCTGGGCGATTTCCGATGGCAGCGTGGTGAGTTGGTTGTGGGCTAGGTACAGTTGCCTCAACTGCGTGAGCTGGCCAATCTGCGGCGGCAGGGTGGTGAGCCGGTTGTCGTAAAGTATAAGGTCTGTCAGCGCCGCGAGTTGGCCGATCTGCGGCGGTAGTACGGTGAGCTGGTTCATGGAAAGGTCCAGCTGCTTCAGTTCCGTGAGCTGGCCAATCTCTGGCGGCAGCATGGAAAGCCCCAATCCAGAAAAGTTTAACTTCGTCTCGGGCTTCCACCAATTGCGACATTTTATGATTTCCTGCTGAGCCGTGTCATAGGCCTGCCGCTGCTTCGCGTTCATCTTCGGGGTGGGTATAGGATGAGTGGGGGTGGTGGATTGGTTTGCGGCGGCGGCGTCACGCGTGCGGCCAGTTTTGGCAAGAGACGACGCTAGGAGGCTCTCACCTTTTCCCGGCGCGGGGCGAGCTGCTTGCGCAGCGCAGTTGCTTGCCGCCGAGTTGTTATCTCATTAGCGCCCGGTTTCAGCCGGGTGTGGGGGAATGCGAATCGGCGCAACCGCTTCAGCGGTTTTCGGGCCTTGTCGTCGGGGTTGGGCCGCCCGCCAAAGCCGTTGAAACGGCTGCCCACTTCACCTCCCCGCAACACCCGGTTGAAACCGGGTGCTAATGAGAAGGGCGAAAAAACAAGCGGCCCCCGCGTGCTGGGGAAAAGCAAAGTCAGAGCCTCCTCACGTTGGCTCCTACCAGTCGTTGCGAAAGTTCGTGCCGAAACTGCCGCCACGAGGAGAGCCTCCGTCTCCCTCGCCCCGTGAGGCACGAACGGGTAGAGGGTCGGGGAGAGGGGTGCTCCACCCATCCAAACGGTCTCACCAGTGCGGAGCGCCTCCTCTCCCCAGCCCTCTCCTCCGTTCCGAACGGAGGAGAGGGAGCCGGAGACATACGCCATTTCTTCCGCATCAGCGGGCCACGCCGCCAAGTTTGGAATTCCGCCTTCAGGCGGCCACGGCGTCGCAAATCGGAGCCGCTCCCATTGGCCGACGCCGGTGCTCTCCACGCCCAACCGGCTGAAGCCGGAACTCCGAACCCGCTGCGTCCGGTGCGGCGCGTCACGCTTCGTGCGCGCCGTATCACAGGCCATCAATCGTTGCGTAAGTTCGTGCCGGGACTGCGGTACCAAGCAGCGCGTCCGTCTCCCTCGCCCCGTGAGGCACGAACGGGGAGAGGGCCGGGGAGAGGGGTGCTTCACTACTGCGAGCGGCCCGATATTGCAGAGCGCCTCCTCTCCCCGCCCCTCTCCTCCGTTCCGAACGGAGGAGAGGGAGCCAGAGGCCCCAGTGCGGACTGCACGGACTTTCGCAAAGACTGATATGTGCGCCATTGCGGTCATCATCGGATTGGGCATGGCGGCGGAGTGTGCCGGAAGAAGCGGGGAAAGGAATTCCGAATTCTCCGGGACCAGGGAGGAAGCGCGCAATGGCGAGTTGGGTTAACGAGTGCGGGCTTGGCGAAGCTCACGGCTGGCGCAGGAGTTCGAGGCGGTCGAACCACGCGTCGCCGCCGAGGGCGGTGGGGGCGAGGCCGGTGAGGGTGGTGTTGCCGCTGTCCTTCCACAAATCGAGCGTGATGGTGTCCCAGTCGCGTGGGGGCTTGGGGCTGACTTCGCGGGCCTGCCAGCCCGAGGTGTTGCGGCCGGCGAAGTAGCGACCGGTGGCGTCGTCGGCCTTGGGCCATTGGCCGGCGCGGGCGAGTTCGATCATCACGCCCGCGCCGCTCGCGCGCCAGGTGAGGCGCAGGTAGCGGAATTCGTTCGGCGCGATGGGGCGCTCGACGATGCGGTAGTTCCAGCCGGGCAGTTGTTTGCTGGCGCGCTGCGGGGGCGTGATGTGGAGGCAGAGTTTTCCGAAAGCCGCGCCGGAGCTCTCGATGGTGGCGGTGCCGGATTCCTCGGTGAGCAGCGCGGCGAAACCCGGCTCCTCATCGAAGAGCACGGTGCGCTGGCCGGTGTCCGCTTTCAGATTGCTGCGCAGCCAGGTGAGCAGGCTCGCGAGGTCGGCGGGCGTGAGGCTCTCGGCGTAGGAGGGCACGAGCGAGGCGGCGAGGCGGTGGACGCCGGTGATGTCTTTGCGCAACAAGACCTGCTCGACGCCGTTGGGTTGTGCGAGCGTGAGGCTGGTCGCGGCGTCGTCCTTGAGCAGGCCGACGGCGGGCGCGCCGCCCTGGGTTTCGACGAGCGTGGTTTCGTAACCGGGGCGGATGCGTTCGTTTGGCAGTAGGACGTGACGCACGAGAGTCTCCTCGGCGACCCCGAGTTCACCCAATAAATCCGGGCCGAAATGATGGCCTTCCTCGCCGATGCGATGGCAGGTGGCGCAGGCGAGCGTGAAGACTTCGTGACCGCGCTTGGCGTCGCGCGGGCCGTTGAGCGCGGCGACAAATTTGCGGAAAGTCGCTTCGCTGACCTCCATCGCGGGCGGCAGCGAACTGGCGGGCGCAAGACCCTCGGTGTCGGGCGGACTCGCGGCGAAGGTCTCCTCGAGTGAGCGCGCGGCGGAGCGCACGGGGGCGAGCGGACTGGCGGCGAGCGTGGCGAGGGTCTTGCGCGCGGCGGCGTCGGCGAGGGGTTTGCGCGGGGCGTTCTTGCGACCTTTGGCGAGGGCGTTGAGCACGGCGGCTTGGGCGTCGGGCTTCGCGGTGGCGACGAGCGTGAGGGTGCGGGCGAGTTCGGATTCGTCGCGGCGGGCGGCGACGGACTGGGCGAGCGAGGCGAGGAGTGGCGCGGCGTTGCCGGGTTCGCGGAGGAGTTCGGTGAGCATCTCGGCACCGCGACCGGAGAGGGAGGAGAGGATGGCGGCATCCATCCAGCGGATGCTGAGGCGTTCGCGGGCGAGGCGGGCGAGCATCGCGAAGGCGCGCGGGTCGCGGGCTTCGCCGAGGCTGAGGGCGAATTGAATCAGCACGCGCGGGTCCTGCTCGGCGGCCGCGGCGGCGAGCGTGGCGTCGAGCAGGGCGCGGCCGTCGTCGGTGGCGAACCAGCGGTCGGCGATTTGCAGCGCGTGGACGCGCACGCTGGCGGCGGCGTGGCTGACGAACGGGAGCAGGTCGGCGGGCGTGGCGACGCCGAGCTGATCGAGCGTGCGCAGGGCGGTGATGAGCGTGGTGGGTTCGGCGTTTTTCGTGGCGAGCAATTCGCGCAGTGCGGGGGCGGCCTCACTTTCGGAGCGCCGAGAATTGCTCGGCACGGCGGGCGGGTTCTGGCCGAGCAATGCTCGGCGCTCCGTCTCGCGTTCGACAAGCAGGCGTTGCGCGGTCTGGCGACGCCACAGGAGCGGGCTGGCGCATTCGCGGGCGAGCGCGGGCGCGTCGAGTTTGCCCAGGTCGAACGTCGGCGCGGCGGGTGCATCGCGGTGCGTGAGGCGGTAGATGCGGCCGCGGTCGTGGCCGGCGTAGAGGCCGTATTGCTGTTGGAGATGGCGCGGGATGGCCGAGTAGTCCTCGATGATTTCCCGGTAGTAATCGACGACCCAAATCGCGCCGTCCGGGCCGTGCAGCAGGTGCATGGGATGGCTCCATTGGTCGGTCGTCGCGGCGAACTCGGATTTCTCCTCGTTCGGGGCGCGGCGGAGTTTCAGCGCGGAGCCGTCGGCCTCGATGAGCGCGCGATGGATGATGTTGCCCGAGGGTTCGCAGGCGAAGTAGTGGCCGTGCAGGCCCGGCAACGCGCGGTCCTGATACACGAGCGGGCCGCACGCGGAGGTGAACCAGCCGTCGGCCTCGCTCTCGGCCGCGCCGTAGCGGCTGGCGTAATATTTGAAATAGGCCGGGTCGTCCGCGCGCTTCTGCCGCCACGGATGCGGCTTCGAGAGCGAGTAGGCGCGGCGGTCGCCGGTGGGGGCTTCGAGGCCCGACGCGCCGGTGTCGGGATTGCGGACGAGATAACGCCACGGCAGCGGCGCGACGTAAATGCCCTGCGACGTGGTGGTCGTGACGAAGCGGTCGCCGCTCTCGGTGAACGCGAAGCCAAACGTGTGCGTGCTGCCGGTGACGGGTTCGATGGCGCTGCCGTCGGGGCGGATGCGGAAGTCGGTGCCCGGCAGCGTCACGGGCTTGGCGAGTTTCGGGCCGGTGATGGGACCGCCGTTCCAGCCGCGCCCGAAATAAATCCAGCCGTCCGCGCCCCATTGCGGCGCGTTGATGCCGCGCTCGAGTTCGCCCGTGCCGAAGCCGGTGAAGAGAATTTCACGCACCTCGGCCTTCCCATCGCCGTCGCGGTCCGCGAGAAAAATAATGTGCGGCGCACACGCGACGATCACGCCGCCCCGCGCGGGCACCAGGCCGTAGGCGGGCGGGAGGTTCGTGGCCCACACGTCCATCGTGTCCATGCGGCCGTCGCCGTTGGTGTCGCGCAGGACCTTGACGGTGCCGAAGGTGCCTTTGTCGGCGGCGTGCTTGAACTTCGCGTCGGCCTGCACGCGCCGCACCTGGGTGTCGAGCTTGCCGGTTTTGTTCAGCTCCTCGATGTCGAGCTGGCCCGCGAGATTATAGCCGTGCAGTTCGCTCACGAACATCCGCCCGCGCTCGTCCCAGCAGATGCCCGAGGGCGACGCGAGCAACGGCTCACTCGCGATGATCTCCATTCGGAAACCCTCGGGCACCTTGAACGCGGCGGCGCTCTGCTCCGGCGTGCGCGGCTTCGGCGCATCGGTGGGCTGGGGGATTTGCGCGCGGACGTTTCCGACCGCGAACAGGGCGAGGGCGCAGGCGAGCAGGAGGGATGGGGGTTTCATGGTGGGTGGCGGTTTGGACGGAGATTCAGGACAAGGATCAGGGTGTGCGCGGCTTTTCGTTTTGGCCAGGAGTGGCTGCGGTTTGCCCCAGATCGCGCAGCACGGCAAACGGCGGCTCGTAGGCGTTGGCGCCGCCTTCGCGCGAGGTGAAGAAGTTGAAGAGGTAGATGCCGTTCGCACCGGACTTGAGCAATTGCGTCGCGGCGTGGCGGTATTCGTCGGCGCTCAGATTCTTCTGGGCGCCGGTCTTGGTGCATTCGATGCCGCCATAGATGGGAACGCTCGGAATGGCCTGTTTCCATTGGGCGATGGGCAGGTCGCCGCGCTCGTGCAGGAACTCGGAGACGGCGACGAAATCCACCCAGCCGCGTTGCACCCACGCGGGCACGTCGCAGCCGAGTTGGCGCGCGGTGGCGGGCGTGGGCGGGGTGCGGCCGTAGTTCGAGGGCGGGCGCACGGAGAGGACGAGGCGGCGGCCGCGCTCGCGTCCGACCGTGTCGAGCATCGCGCGGACGCGTTCGACGAGGGCGTTCATCTTGGCGACGCGCTCGTCGGTGGTGCCGTCTTTGAAAAAGGTGGGGAAGCGGTTGAAGTCGAGTTCGAGGCCGTCGCTGTCGTAGCGACGCACGGCTTCTTCGAGGAGCCGGAAGATGTGGTCGCGCACCTCGTCCCGGCCGAAGTCCAGTGCGCCTTTGCCGCGATAGCGCTGGGTGCCGAGCCGCCATTCAGGGTGGTCCACCTGAAACTGGGTGCGGAGGAAGTCGTCGCCGTGGTCGTCGTTCATCCGGAACGTCAGCAGGGCTTCGCACCCGCGGCGTTTCGCTTCGGCCAGCATGATGGCGTAGGGGTCCATCCCGGCGGCGAAGAAGGTTTTCAAGTTTTCGAACCGCTGCTTTTCCGAGGCCGGCCACTTCGCGCGCTCCTCGGGCGTGGAGAGTGTGCCGCGCATCGTGCCGACCTGGGTGGGGTAATACATGACCTGCGCGTTGACGCAGACCAGCACGGTGTCCACGCGGCTGCCGTCGTGGGCGACTTCCTCGATGAGGCGCTTCACGTCGTCCACGTTCACAGCAACGGGGCCTTTGCTGTTGGCCTTGGTGGTGAGGCAGGAGTCACCATCGAAGTTGTAGAGGACGCGGCGGGTGCGGGGTGCGGCGGCAGAACCGGCCGGCTCGCGATCCGCGGTGACTCGCCGCACCACGATGGCCTTGCGGGGGCGGCCCTGTTCGTCAGGCCACTTGAAGTCCGAGTGCGCGACCAGCAAGCTGCGTTCATCCAGCGGCACCATCCGCGTGTAGCCGCACGAATGGGCTGACACGTTCGAGGCCGCGCCGGCAATGAGCGGCAGCATCGCCGACCAAGTGCGGGCCGCCGCATCCTGGGCAAAGGCGAGTTGAACGCCCGGACGCCCAAACGAGGCGGCCACGACCCCGTTGCCGAGGCGCAGGGTTTGCGGCATGACGCCGAAGGGGAAAAGCTCGCGGGTGGGTTCCCAAGTCAGGCCACCGTCGCGTGAGTGCGTCATCAACAAGGGTAGTTGGCGGTGATCCGTGGTGCGGATCAGGCAGGTCAGCTCACCTGCTCCCGTGACCACGAGGCTGGGTTCGCCCACCATTGTGTTGCCCGTCGGATCGTGCGCGATCAATCCGTGGCGCCGCCACTGGTGCCCGTTGTCATCGGACACCATGCACCAGGCTGAGTAGTTCTTCGGCACCGAGCTGTCGGGCAGCCGATGCCCGAGGTGGTAGCTTGCGTAGAAGAGCCGGTCGCCGAGGCGTGCCACAGCGTTGTCGAGGTAGGGGCGCGAGAAGACAAAATCATTCTTCGGGCTGCTCACGAGCGCATCGGTGGTGTCCCACTCGGTCGTTTCGCGCCGCCACGCCCGTTCCTTGGGCAGCCAGCGCAGCGCCGGGATGCGACCGATGAACTCGCGCACCCGCGGCGGGCAGTCAGCCAACTGAAACTGCAGCACTTCGCCGTAAGCGTTGAACCGGGCGACCGGCTCCGGAAGCTGCAGCCGCTCGCGCACAATTCCCAGTCCGGGCGACATCGGCACGCAGATGAACTCGCCGTCGCGCACGGACGACACCACCGAATGCGACACCGCCAGCAAGGGATCCTCAGGCTGGGCCTTGGCCCAGGTGCGGCCTTGATCCGTCGAGACGAAGGCCGGCCCCGGATGGCCATACGCATCGCCGCGATCATCCGAGGCGTTGTAGGTGAGCCACAAGCGGCCATCTGGCAGACGCGACAAGGCCGGGAATTGATGGTGCCCCCACCGTTGCTCTCCCGGGGCTCCGAGCGCGACGAGCACGGGCGGGGACAGCGTGACGGTGACGTTGCCCAGACGGACGCGGTTGGTTTCGCTAGCCAACGGGTCCGCGCCGAAGATGAGGCCACACGTCGCAAGCAGGAACAGCAAGGATTTCATGGGAAGTAGAGGAGTTCAGGGCTTG